>CAJKLD010000001.1 GCA_905200645.1 uncultured Phascolarctobacterium sp.
TTTTTATCACCCTATTTAATTATATCAAAAAAGGCCGCCTCTCGGCGACCTTTTTTCGACAGTCTGAAATGCAACAGACTAAAAAATCTGTTGCATTTTATTTTTGCTTGAAAGCAAAATTTTTACTTTGTATGCTTCTTATCCAGCGCTTCTTGATTAGGCGCGGCGTTAGCGTATTTTGTGAGCGCAACTTTGGTAACATGGAACATACCCACAGCGCCCGGACCGTCAACGCAGCCGTTAGGGCAGGCCATGCCCTCAATATAGCTGCAATCAAGCTTGCCTTCGGCGGCAGCCTTCACTGTGCGCAGGCAGTTGTCTAACCCGCTGGCGTATTCCGCCTTGCGCACCTCGCCGCCTAAAGCGGAAACGGTTTCTTTTACCGCCGCCGTTACGCCGGCGGTCAGCGGATAGCCAAGTCCTAACTTAGACGCTTCGCGCTCAAATTCATGGGAAGGCATGTCGGCAAAATTTATATCCTTGCCCTCTAGCATGCACTGTAATTCTTCAAAGGTTAAAGCGTAGGCAATTAAATCGCTGTGCTCGCGCACCTCGCTCTTTTTGGCAATGCAGGGACCCACAAAAACAAGCGTTGCGTCGGGAAATTGCTGATGGACATAGCGCACAGTGGACATCATGGGCGAATCTGTTTCGCTGATATATGCCGCGGCTTCGGGAACGTGTGCCTTGATAAGCTTTACAAAAGCAGGACAGCAGGAGCTGGTCATAAATTTTTGCTCCGCAGGCACTTTTTCCATATATTCCTTAGCTTCGCGCACGCTGGTAATATCTGCGCCTAAGCCAACCTCGATAATTTCGGCAAAGCCTGCTTTTTTCATAGCGGCATAAATTTGTCCCATAGAAATTTTCAAGCCAAACTGCCCCACAATGGAAGGCGCTACTAAAGCTATTACTTGCCTGCCGCTTTTAATATCCATAATTACGCGCACGATATTGCTGCGCTCGTCAATAGCGCCAAAGGGACAGGCGTTGCGGCAGGCGCCGCAGGCGGTGCATTTTTCGTGGTCGATTTTTGCTTTGCGATCCTCGCCGATGCTGATAGCGCCGACACCGCAGGCGCGCACGCAGGGTCGGTGAATTTCTATAATTGCGCCATAGGGGCAAACCTGCTTGCAGCGGCCGCATTCAATACATTTATCGCGGTCGATAAAGGCGCGGTTCTGCACTAGGCTGATAGCTTTTTTGGGGCAGTTGTTCATACATTTATGCGCAATGCAGTGACGGCAGATATCCGTAACGTAATAAGCGTCAATGGGACATTGGTCGCAGGCGGCAGGCAGCACGTCAATCAGCGGCAAATCTTTGCGCTCCGGCTCGGATAAGGTTTTTTTGGAAGCCTCGATAATATTTTCCTTGCAGTCCTGACCCAGCGCCATATCGATGCGGTTTTTTAAAACGGCACGCTCCTTATAAACGCAGCAGCGGTAGCGGGGAGTATCCTCGCGCACCTCCTGCAAAATATCATAAACATGGTCAATGAGCACGTCATTCCAGGTGTAGCGGGATAAATGCTCCAAGACCATTCGTCTTAATTGAGCAACAGCAGTTAATTCCATATTTGTTCCTCCTTAAGGTAAAGGATGCTTTAAAAACTTTTACGGATATAAAATTCTGCGCGAAAGGTTAAATTCCTGCACGCTGCTTGTAAAAAGATTTTGCGCCTGGCTTTCAGCGTTAAAAATTTTTTTGCTAACCCCCTTTACAAATGGCAGATGAGGTTTTATAATAAGCACATAAAGCAACAATGCAGTTGTTGGATGTTAAATCCAAATCTCATTGTTGCTTTTTTTATTTATATCTGTTAATGGCCTATGCCGTTGACTGATTGTGCAACGAAGCACCGAAGCTGCCGTCACGCAGCCTGCGGTGCTTTTCTTTTTGCAGAGCCGGGAAATAAAGAGATAAAAAAATCTGCAAAGCACAGCAAACTGTATTTATTTTTGAGGGGCTTACGCATGTAAGCCGAAAAAGTTTCCAATGAGAAATTAGGGAGGTATTACTATGAATGATGTTCCGAAATTATTTGGCAGCTTGGTATTTAACGAAAGCGTTATGAAGGATCGTCTGCCCACCGCAACCTATAAGGCTTACAAGCAGGCTGTTTTAGAAGGCAAGCCTTTGAATATTGAAATCGCCAACATTATTGCCAACGCTATGAAGGATTGGGCGTTGGAGCATGGCTGCACGCATTTTACCCACTGGTTTCAGCCCATGACCGGCATTACGGCTGAAAAGCACGAAAGCTTTATTTCTCCCACGGCTGAAGGCCGCGTTATCATGGATTTTTCCGGCAAGGAACTGATTCAGGGCGAACCCGACGCTTCCAGCTTTCCTTCCGGCGGACTGCGCGCAACCTTTGAGGCCCGCGGTTATACGGCATGGGATCCCACAAGCTACGCTTTTGTGAAGGATAATTGTTTGTGTATTCCTACGGCCTTCTGCTCCTACACCGGCGAGGTTCTTGATAAAAAAACACCGCTCCTGCGCTCTATGAACGCCGTAAGCAAAGCGGCCTGCAAAATTTTAAAAATTTTTGGTATCGATACCGTTCGCGTCAACAGCACTGTGGGTCCGGAGCAGGAATATTTTTTGGTTGATAAAAAAATGTGGGAAAAGCGCAAGGATTTGGTATATTGCGGACGTACTCTGTTCGGCGCCAAATCTCCCCGCGGACAGGAATTGGAGGACCATTACTTTGGCATTATCAAGCAAAGAGTTTTGGCTTTCATGAAGGATTTGGACGACGAGCTGTGGAAGTTAGGCGTGCTGGCAAAAACCGAGCATAACGAGGTGGCTCCCGCACAGCACGAGCTGGCGCCGATTTTTTCTTCCACTAACGTGGCCTCCGACCACAACCAGCTGATGATGGAATTTATGAAGCGCGTTGCTCTGCGTCACGGTTTGGTCTGCCTGCTGCACGAAAAACCCTTTGACGGCGTTAACGGCAGCGGCAAGCACAATAACTGGTCCTTGGCTACCGAAGAAGGCATGAACCTTTTGGACCCTGGCAAGGAGCCTTACAAAAATCTGCGCTTCTTAACCTTTTTAGCGGCAATTTTAAAAGCTGTGGACGAATATCAGGATTTGCTGCGCGTTTCCGTAGCCAGCGCCGGTAACGACCATCGTCTGGGCGCTAACGAAGCTCCTCCCGCTATCGTTTCCGTATTCTTAGGCACGGAGCTGACCGCAGTTTTGGAAGCTATCGCCGCCGATAAGGTTTACAGCGGCAATCCCGCCGAATTTATGAAAATCAGCGACGACACCATTCCGGCGCTGGTTAAAGATAATACGGACAGAAACCGTACCTCTCCTTTTGCTTTCACCGGCAATAAATTTGAATTCCGTATGCTGGGCTCTATGTTTTCCATTTCCGGACCCAACATTGTTCTGAATACTATCGTCGCCGAAGAATTAGACAAATTTGCCGATAAATTGGCTGACGCGCCGGATTTGGAAGCAGCCGTTTACGATTTGGTAAAGAAAACCTATTTGGCGCATAAACGCATTGTTTTCAACGGCAACGGTTATACGGACGAATGGGTGGCAGAAGCAGAAAAGCGCGGTTTGCTGAATCTCAAATCCACTCCCGAAGCTATTCCTTATTTGGGTGCGGAGAAAAATGTGGAGCTGTTTGCTAAGCACCACATCTTTACCAAAACCGAGGTTGTTTCCCGTGTGGAAATTCTGCTGGAAAATTACAGCACTACTATTGCCATTGAAGCCGCCGCAGCCTTAGATATGTTCCACAAGGATATTTTGCCGTCAATCAGCGCTTATACCGGCGATTTGACCAAAGCAGCTTTGGCTAAAAAAGCCGCAGGCATCAGCGCAGGCTTCGAGGCAGAGCTGGCAGACAAGCTGAGTAAATTGAGCGCAGCAATGTATACTGCCGGCGTTAAATTAGCAAAAGATTTAAAAGCTGCCGAAGCAATTGCCGACAGCCACCAAAAAGCAACCTTCTTTTACGAAAAGGTTTTGGCTGATATGACAGAACTGCGTGCCGCAGTTGATGCAGCAGAAGCCTTGGCCGGCGGTAAATATCTGCCTTATCCTACCTACGGCGAGCTGCTCTTTGGCGTTAACGAATAAAATCAAAAATAAAGCTAAGTTTTTTGTTTACACAACGAGGTGTATTCTGCTTGAACAGGATACGCCTCTTTTCTTTTAAGACCAATTAAGAGCGCTTAGAAAAATAAATGTGCGCTTTGGTGCAAGCAATTTAAAAAATTTTTTGAGGGGTGATTTATAATGGGAAAATATGTATCTGCCGATACTATTTGGGTACTTATCGGTGCGTTTTTGGTTTTTTCTATGCAGCCTGGCTTTGCTATGGTAGAAACAGGCTTTACTAGAGCTAAAAACGCCGCTAACATCGTTATGAAAAATGTTATGGATATGTGCCTTGGTTCGATTGTTTTTTGGATTTTGGGCTTTGGACTGATGTTTGGCACAAGCATTGGCGGATTTGTAGGCACGCCAGACTTTTTTGTCAGCGGTGATTATGGCGCGGCGTATCCATCGTCAGCTTATTTTATTTTTCAAACTATGTTCTGCGCTACGGCGGCCACTATTGTTTCCGGCGCAATGGCGGAACGTACAAACTTTTTAGTTTACTGTATTTACAGCCTGATTATCAGCGCGCTGGTTTATCCTGTCAGCGGGCACTGGATTTGGGGCGGCGGTTGGCTTAGCCAAATGGGATTTCACGATTTTGCAGGCTCTGCTGCCGTGCATATGGTTGGCGGCGTAGCTGCGTTAATCGGCGCTAGAATGATTGGCCCGCGTATTGGTAAATATAATGAGGACGGCACAGTCAACGCAATTCCCGGTCACAGTATTCCGCTGGGAGCTTTGGGCGTTTTCCTGCTGTGGTTCGGTTGGTTTGGTTTTAACGGTGCGTCTACGGTTTGCGCCACCGGCGACGAAGCCTTGATTGCTATGGGCGATATTTTTATTACCACTAACATGGCTGCGGCTGCAGGCGCTACGGCTACCATGATTTACACTTGGGTACGTTACGGCAAACCGGATGTTTCTATGACTTTGAACGGCGTGCTGGCAGGCTTGGTAGCGATTACCGCAGGCTGCGACGTCGTCAGTCCCGTCGGCGCTTTGGTTATCGGTCTTTTGGCAGGCGTTCTGGTAGTAGCAGCCGTAGAATTTTTTGACCAAAAATTAAAAATTGACGACCCCGTCGGCGCCATTTCCGTACACGGCGTCTGCGGCGCGTTTGGTACAATTATGACAGGCTTTTTTTCCACAAAAGACGGATTGCTGTACGGCGCGGGCGCGGACTTTTTAAAAATTCAGCTGTTGGGCGTAGTCTGCGTTGCCGTTTATGTGGCCGTAGTGATGACCGTAATTTTTGGCCTGCTGGATAAACTTATCGGCCTGCGCGTAAGCGAAGCGGAAGAAATCAAGGGCCTGGATATGGAAGAACACGGCTTGCTTTCCAGCTATGCGGATTTTATGCCCACTGTGGAAGAAATTCCGACCGTTACCAATTATGTAGCACCGTCCGCAGTGACTGCCGCGCCTGCGCAGCCGGTTGGCGAGCATAAATTGACTAAGGTTTGCATTATTACTTCGCAAAATCGTTTTGAAGCTCTAAAAACCGCTTTGGATAAGCTGGGTATTACCGGTATGACTGTAACGAAGGTTTTGGGCTACGGCATCCAAAAGGGTCAGTCGGAAATGTACCGCGGCGCCGAAATTGCGGCGCATCTGCTGCCCAAGGTTAAAGTAGAAATGGTTGTTTCTGCAATTCCCGTAGCGGATGTTGTGAACACGGCAAAGGCTGTACTGTACACCGGCAAATACGGCGACGGCAAGATTTTTATTTACAATGTGGACGATGTAGTGAAAATCCGCACCGGCGAAACAGGCTTTGACGCCTTGCAGGATAAGCCTATGGAGGCTTAAAGCTGTAAATCCAGTTTAAATTTGCTTCTCCCTAATTACTTACTCCCTATACCGCAAAAGAGCACAAGGCTTCTGCTCAAGGCAGAGCGTTCGTGCTCTTTTGCTGTTTGTTAAGCGCTTTTAATCGCAGACGTTCCGCCGCAAATTTTTGCAAAAAAATCAGCTCTAAAATAAATTTTTTATTGACAATTTCACGGCAAAAGAGTATAGTGTTCTCAAACAGGAACAATATAAGAAGAGCCAAGTGAGGGACTATGGATCTTATTGAAGGATTAACCAATTTTAACTTAACCAAGCAGGAGGCAACTCTCTATGTGCTGCTTTTAAAAGCCGGACAGCTTACGGGCTACGAGGCATCCAAGCAGACGGGCATTTCCCGCTCTAACACCTACACCGCTTTAGCGGGCTTGGTGGAAAAGGGCGCCGCTTATGTGCTGGAGGAGGGCAAGGTTACCCGTTATACACCGGTGGCGCCGGAAGAATTTTGCCGCAACAAAATCAGCAGGCTGAAAAAAATTAAGCAGGATATTCTGCGGCAGCTGCCGACGCTGGCAGGCGAGGCCGAGGGCTACATTACCATCAAAGGCGAGCGCGAGATTGTCAACAAGCTGCGCAATACTGTGCTGGCTGCCAAAGTGCGTATTTATGTTTCGGGCAATGTGCGCGTGCTGGAGCTGCTGCGGACTGAGCTGACCGACGCGGTAAAACGCGGCCTGAAGGTAGTTATTATTGGCGACAAAAATTTTAAGCTGGCGGGCGCCATTTGCTATGGAACAACTAAGCAAAACGAGCAGATTCGCTTAATCGCCGATTCGCAAACGGTTTTGACCGGCGATTTGGAGGACGCGGAGGATTCCAGCTGCTTATATTCCTGTAAGCGCAATTTGGTAGATTTATTTAAAGACGCTTTGAAAAACGAGATTGCGCTGATAAAATTGACGGAAAGGTGATATACATGTCTCAAAAAATACCCTTTGTAACCAAAGAACAATTAGAAAAAATCGTTGCAAAGTATCCCACTCCCTTCCATCTTTATGATGAGGCCGGCATTCGTAGAACTGCGCGTCTGCTGTACAAGGCCTTTGCCTGGAATAAGGGCTTTAAAGAATATTTTGCCGTTAAGGCCACTCCCAATCCGTATCTTTTGCAGATTTTGCGGGAAGAAGGCTGCGGCGCCGACTGCTCCTCCTATACCGAGCTTTTAATGAGCGATGCTGTTGGCTTTAAAGAAAGCGAGATTATGTTTTCTTCCAACGCTACTCCGGCGGAGGATTTTCAGCTGGCTCGCAAGCTGAATGTAACCATCAATTTAGATGATATTACGCATATTGACTTTTTGGAAAAGGTAGCAGATATTCCTGACACCGTAAGCTGCCGTTATAATCCCGGCGGACATTTTGCCATCGCCAACAATATTATGGATAATCCCGGCGACGCCAAATACGGCATGACCCACGAGCAGATTATCGAGGCTTACAAACGCCTTTTGGCTAAGGGCGTAAAGCATTTTGGTATGCACGCCTTTTTGGCTTCCAATACCGTAACCAACGATTATTATCCGGAGCTGGCGCGTATTCTGTTTAAGGTAGCCGTAGAGCTGAAGGAAAAAACCGGCGCGCATATTGAATTTATCAATTTGTCCGGCGGTATCGGCGTGGCCTATCGTCCCGAGCAGCAGGATAACGACCTTTTGGTTATCGGCGAGGGCGTGCGCAAGGTTTATGAAGAGGTTTTGGTACCGGCGGGCATGGGCGACGTAAAAATCTTTACGGAGCTGGGTCGTTTTATGCTGGCTCCCAACGGCGCTTTGATAACCGCCGCTATCCACGAAAAGCACACCTACAAGGAATATATCGGCTGCGACGCCTGCGCCGCTAACTTAATGCGTCCCGCCATTTACGGCGCTTATCATCATATTACGGTTATGGGCAAGGAAAACGCGCCCTGCGACCATAAATACGACGTAACCGGCGGCTTGTGCGAAAACAGCGATAAATTTGCCGTAGACAGAATGCTGCCGGAAATTGCTATCGGCGATTTGCTGTTCATTCACGACGCAGGCGCTCATGGCTTTGCTATGGGCTACAACTACAACGGCAAGCTGCGCAGTGCGGAAATTTTGCTGCAGGAGGACGGCGGCGCTAAAATGATTCGCCGTGCGGAAACTCCCGCAGATTATTTTGCAACCTTCGACTTCAGCCCCGAATTTGGTGCTAAGCTGGCGGAGGAAGCCGCAGTAAAAATGCCTGCCGGCAAATAAAAAGATTTAGGCAAAAGCATATAAAAAATAAAACTCCAATGTACTGGATTTGTTTGTGCATTGGAGTTTTTGCTTCATTATTTACTTTAACTCTATGTAGGTAGTGCCTGCTGCGTAGCAGTCCAGCTCGTAGGGTGGATACATAAGATATACCTTGCCGTTTTGCAAAATATAATAATCGCTTACCTTAAAATCTTCTTTTTTTATATAGGAAACGAAGGGGGCTTCGGAAGAAGTTTTTCTGTCGCCGCAGTAAACGGGGTACCTTTTGCTTTTAATGCCGTCATATAATTCTGCCGCGGTAACTTCGTTAGTGAAATGAGTGTAGGGCAGGCGTTCGCCGGTGGCCTTGTCGTAAACGATGCCGTAATTGCGGTGCATACCGTGGGCTCCGCCCATATAATCCCAGCTGACCATAATTAAATTGATATAGTCGTCTGTTTCGCCGATAAGCTCATAATGAGTACCTACATCTACATAGGTTGGATGCTTGCTCTTGAGCAGCTTTTTTGTATCGGTAACAATTTCTTTAATATCCTTGTTGATTTTTTTAGCGGCACTTTTATTTTCCAAAGAAACAACCGGATAAACCAATTTGTAATGGGAGCCTTCTTCTGTTTTCTCGCTTACGGCGGCAAAAGCACCGGCGCTGACAGTTAAAGCAAGTCCCAAGGCTAATAAGGTTTTTGACCACATAATTTTACACCTCCCGATGAATTTAGACATTCTCTAAATATATTATACAGAATTTAGGTGAGAGATAGATGGATAGAATGCAAAATATTTGCAAATTCGATAGGCATAGTATAAAATACTTAGATATATATAAAATTTTTGTAAAAATTTCAGGCGCTTACATTTAGCGTTATAGATGAAGGAGAAATTTTTATGTTAGGAACTATTGTCAATACAAGCTGTATTTTGGCAGGCTCGCTTATCGGAAGCTTTGTCAGCTGCGGCATCAGCGAAAAATATAAAACTGCTTTGTTTAACGGCTTGGGCCTGGCTACGGTGGGACTGGGCGCGAACGCTTTTGTCAGTAATATGCCTAAGGTCGCTTATCCCGTGCTTTTTATTGCCGGAATTGCCATCGGCACGGTGCTTGGCACCCGGCTGGATTTGGAAGGACATTTTCGCGCGCTGTTGGAAAAGGCGAAGGGCGGTTCTAAATTGGCAGAAGGGCTTTCTACCGCTGTTTTGCTGTTCTGTATTGGCACGCTGTCCATTTTAGGCCCTATTGAAAGCCGGTTGAACGGTAATAATACTTATCTTTTTACTAACGCGACGCTGGATTTTGTTTCTTCTATTATATTGTCGTCTGCCTACGGTATTGGTATTGCGGTGGCGGCGCTGGTGCTGTTTTTGTGGCAGGGCAGCATTTATCTTTTCGCCGGAGTTATCGCTCCCTATATGACGCCTGCGCTGATGGGAGAAATTTCTGTTTTGGGCGGCATTTTTCTAATGAGCTCCGGTTTGGGAATTTTACAGATACGCGATTGCAAAACCTTGAATATGCTGCCGGCGCTTTTGGTACCGCCAATCTTTTATGCTTTAATGAATGTGGTGCGACCTTTTCTGTTCTTTTTGTAACAAAAGTAATTGACGCAATTCTGAAAGATGATATACTATATAAAAGGCAAAGCTTTTCGGCGCGCCGTATCCTTTTTGTTTGTGTTGCTTTTGGAGTAGGAATAGAATGCTTAGTGCTTATGGTTTTCCCTTTTTGCTTGCCGCTTTGGTAAGCTATGTTTTAACCCCTTATATAAAAAAATTAGCCTTTTTAATTGGTGCGATTGACCGTCCCGATAACCGCAAGGTGCATAAAAAAATTATGCCCCGCCTTGGCGGTCTGGCTATTTATATTGCTTTTATGGTTGCCGCAGTAGCCAGCTTGGAAATGACAAAGGATATTGTCGGAATCCTGCTGGGAGCTACAGTTATTGTTGTTGTGGGTGTGCTGGATGATAAATACCAGCTGCCTGCAAAGGTAAAACTGCTGGGGCAAATTTTTGCTGCCTGCGTTTTGGTGCTGTTTGATATTCGTATCGAATGGGTCAACAATCCCTTTGGCGGCTATTTTTATTTAGATATGCTGTCGATTCCGCTGACAATTTTTTGGGTGATAAGCTTTACTAATGTAGTAAATCTTATTGACGGCTTGGACGGCTTGGCGGCAGGCGTATCTGCTATCGCTTCTATAACGGTGATTTTGGTGGCGGTGCAGATGGGTTATTATCATATTGCTGTGATGACGGCGGCGCTGGCCGGCGGTATTATCGGTTTTATCCGCTATAATTTTAATCCTGCAACAATTTTTATGGGCGATACGGGCAGTATGTTTATCGGCTATATGTTGGCGGCGATTTCGGTGTACGGCGCAGTGAAAACTGCGGCGACGGTGGCGCTGATTGTGCCGGCGATTGCTCTCGGCCTGCCGATTATGGATACGGCCTTTGCCATTATGCGCCGGTACAGCAACGGACGCCCCATTTTTCAGCCGGACAAAGGACATCTGCATCACCGTCTGCTGGCTATGGGGATGAACCAAAAGCAGGCTGTGCTGCTGATGTACGGCATTACTGCTGTTTTGGGTATTGCCGCCGTGCTGTGGGCAGAGTTTGACGGTTTTTATGCGGCGCTGATTATTGCCGCGATTATTACGGCTGTGGCCGTAGGTGCAAAAAAAATCGGTATTCTGAACGATAGGTAAAGGGGAGGAAGAACCGTGCAAAAAATAAAATTGATGACTGTTTTCGGCACGCGGCCGGAAGCAATAAAAATGTGTCCTTTAGTTTTAGAAATGCGCAAATATCCCGAATATATTCAGCCCATTGTGGCTGTGACGGCGCAGCACCGGGAAATGCTGGATCAGGTTTTGGATTTGTTTGGGATTGTGCCGGATTATGATTTGAACATTATGACCAGCGGTCAAACGTTATACGACGTAACCAGTCGCGCGCTGATGGGGTTAAAATCGGTTATGGAAGAAGTAAAGCCGGATATGGTGCTGGTTCACGGCGATACTACTACTACCTTTGCAGGCGCGTTGGCTGCCTTTTACGCGCAGATTCCTGTGGGCCATGTGGAGGCAGGTCTTAGAACAGGCAATAAATATTCTCCTTATCCGGAGGAAATGAACCGCAAGCTGACCGGCGCTATCGCCGATATGCATTTTGCGCCCACATCTACCAGCAAGAAAAATTTGCTGCGGGAAAATATTGCTGAAAAAAATATTTTGGTAACGGGCAATACGGTTATCGACGCGTTGCAGACTACGGTGCGCAGCGATTATCATTTTGCCGACGAAGATTTTAACAAGGTTTTTGCTGCGGGACACCGTTTGATTTTAATGACTACTCACAGACGCGAAAATTTAGGCGAGCCTATGCGTCACGTGTACCGCGCTTTAAAAAGCGTTTTGGAAACTCATGAGGACGTAGAGGCTATTTTTCCCGTGCATAAAAATCCCAAGGTGCGCGAGATTGTAGCGCAGGAGCTGGGGCATTTAAGCCGTGTCCATTTAATAGAGCCTATGGATTACGAGCCCTTTGCCAATTTAATGGCGAAGGTGGACGTGGTTTTGACAGACAGCGGCGGCATTCAAGAAGAAGCGCCTGCTTTGGGCAAGCCGGTTTTGGTGCTGCGCGATACTACGGAGCGTCCGGAGGCTGTTGAAGCAGGTACGGTGAAGCTTGTCGGCACTGCTTACGAGGATGTGCTGCGGGAAACCAATCTGCTTTTGGATGACGAAAAACATTACCGTTCTATGGCCGAAGCCGCCAATCCCTACGGCGACGGCAGAGCATGCGAGCGCATTGTGAAGGCTGTTTTACGTAAAAATGGCTTCGACGTAGAAAATTTCTTAGAATTTCAGCATAATTAAGTAGACAATTTTTGTGAAATAATTTAAAATTATATTGTACCATTCTGTGAACTTGCAGATGGTTTATTAAGCTTGGAAAAATTAAGGAGTACAAGGACGGCTGTGGAAATCCGAGATAAGAGTAAAGAAGAAAGAGAGCGCAGGCAACGCCTCAAAATGTTCAACGCTCTGGCTACGGTTTCGTCTTTGGCAGTTATGATTGTCTGCGATTTTCTGCTTGCCTATTTTGGCGGTGACTGGCTGGATGAATATTTTCAAACCGGCGATCACACTTTTCGCCTAGTGGGTATTAGTTTGGCGGTTGTCACTATCTTTCTTACCTTTTTCAAGCTAATACATTCAGTAATGCATGATGAGGACGAATAATAGCTCATGATGACCTTTGATTTTGCGCCCGTGGTAAAGGGCGGTTATAAACGCTTTTTAATGTTACCGGCCTGCATAGGCTTGGTCATGGTCATAGTATTGCATGTTTTGGGACATCCTCAGGCAGCGTTATCTTTGTTTCGCGGCTTTGTCTTGGGTCTTTTGGATACAGTGATTTTAGTGCATGGTATCAAAAAGGCTTTGCCTTATGAAAAGGATCCCCGGCGAGGACTCTTAATTATGAAGCGTCACCGCTGGTACAGAATATTGGCTGTTTCCAGCATCATAGTTTTGTTGTTAAGGCAGGGTGCCAATGTGGCAGGTGTCTGCATCGGCCTTCTGCTGATACATATATTTTTACTTTTTAATCTAACAATTATCGCGTACAAACTCAACCAAGAGGGGAACGTGAAGAAAGGAGAGAGAAATAATGGGAAATGAAGCAGCAGCTGCAGCACAAGAACATTCCGGTGAGATTATCCATTACCTTGCTCAAGAAGTAGCACCTGGTATTGTTATTCATATGCAGACCTTGTATATGACCTGGATTACAATGGCAGTAGTGTTTGTTCTCTTCTTGCTGGCCGCCAAAAATCCGAAAATGGTTCCTAGCGGAGTCCAAAATGTTATGGAGTTTTTTATTGACTTCTTAAACGATCTTATGGAAGGCCAACTGGGTATTAAAGGACGCAAGTATATGGCTCCTTTTATTATCACCCTTTTCATGTTCATCTTTATTAGTAACGAAATTGGTATGTTGCCGCAGGTTGGTGTACACTGGACTTCTCCGACTAACGACGTTAACACCTGCTTTGCACTGTCCTTGACTGTTGCACTCGGTGTGCATATCGTTGGTATCGGACAAAAAGGCTTGAGTCACTACAAGCACTATATTAGTCCTTCTCCCGCATTCTTGCCGTTGCATTTGTTAGACGAAGTCGTTAAACCGATGACTATGGCTCTTCGTCTATTCGGTAACATTCTGGCAGGCGAAATCCTGTTGATTGTACTGTATCAACTGGCTCCGTGGGTTGTACCTGAATTCTGGGTAATGTTCAGCTTGGTTATTGGTTTCTTGCAAGCCTTTATCTTTACCATGCTGACTCTGACCAGCTTCGCGCTGGCTTTTGCGCATCACTAATTTAAAAGTCATTTCAAAAAATTAAAAATTAAATTTTTCTATGATTGATAGGAGGAAATTTCAATGACTGAAAACGCAATTATTATTGCAGCATCTATGTTTGCTGTTGCATTTATCTGCTTGGCTGCAGCTCTGGGCGCTGCTCTTGGTAACGGTAACTTAACCGGTAAAGCAATTGAGTCCATGGCTCGCCAACCTGAAGAAGCAGGCAAGCTGTTCACCAATATGTTGGTATCCGTAGGTTTGGTTGAATCCATGCCTATTCTGTGCTACGTTATCGCAGTAGTACTGGTATTTGCTAACCCCTTCGTAAAATAATCTAATATCCCTAATTTAAGAAAACAACTAGGAGAGTGAGATAATTGGTTAATTTTAACGCAACACTTATCGCGCAAATCCTGAACTTTTTGGTTCTTGTTTTCGTTCTTGCTAAATTCGTTTACAAACCTATACTGGGTATTATGGAAGAGCGCAAGAATAAAATTGCTAGCGATTTAGAAACTGCTGAAAAGGCTAAAAACGACGCTGAAGCAGTTAAAGCTGAATATGCTGCAAAATTAGCGGATGCAAGACAGGAAGCACAGGCTATTATTGAAAATGCCCGCAAAACCGCTCAAGCAGCTCATGACAAGATCATGGCTGACACCAAGGTTGAGCAGGAGCAATATGTAGCAGCTCAAAAAGAAATTATTGCTACTGAAAAGAAAAAAGCTATGGACGACGTTCGCGCACAAGTTATCAGTCTGTCCATGATTGCTGCTGGCAAAATTGTTGAGCAAAAGCTTAATTCTGAAGAAGACAAACAAATGGCTGGCAAAATTGTTGATTCTATCCTGAAATAATAATTTTGCTCGTTTCCCTATTAGGCCGGACGAAGGTTAACTGAAATTGCGAATCGGTTATACTAAGAGCCGGTATTCGGAGGTGATTGGTACAATATGAAGAGTGAAGAAAATATTGCTTTACTAAAGCAAGAATTGTCCGACTTCAAAATTGATCTGGGCTCCATTAAAGAGCTTTTAGATGTTAACGTTACTACAGCTAAAAAATTGACTGTTAACGAGTATCAATCCATTTCTGCAATTCTCACCGAGAAATTGGGCCGTGAAATCTTCCTGAACAAAAAGGTTGATCCGTCCATTCTCGGCGGCATTATCGTACAAGTTGGCGATAAGGTATTCGACGCTTCCGCTGCTCGCAAGCTGAAGAAAATGGAAGTTGCTTTAAGCGGCATCGACATTCACGAATACACTAAGCCAGAAGCTATGGGTGATGCTCTCAGCGCTAAGCTGGAGAATTACAAAGTGGATGCTGATCTCGAAGAGGTTGGTATTGTTGAAAAGATCGGTGACGGCATCGCAACCGTTATCGGTATGAAAAACGCAATGGCTGGCGAATTGGTAGAACTTCCCCACAACGTATCCGGCATGGTTCTGAACCTGAACCCTGATTCCGTTGGTATCGTATTGATGGGCGGCGAAACCAAAATTAAAGAAGGCGACATTGTCCGCCGTACCGGCCGCATCATGGAAGTTCCCGTAGGCGAAGGCCTGTTGGGTCGTGTAGTCAGCGCTATCGGCGCTCCTATCGACGGCAAAGGTGACATCGTTGCTGCCGAACATCGTCCTGTTGAATCTCCTGCACATGGTATCGCAGATCGTAAATCCGTTGATACTCCGCTGCAGACCGGTATTAAATGTATCGACGCACTCGTTCCTATCGGACGCGGCCAGCGCGAACTTATCATCGGCGACCGCGGCACCGGCAAGACCGCTGTTGCAATCGATACTATCATCAACCAAAAGGGCCTGGGCGTTATCTGCATTTATGTAGCTATCGGCCAAAAGGCTTCTAACGTTGCCCGTATTGTTCGTACCTTGGAGCAACACGGCGCAATGGAATACACTATTATCGTTGCCGCTACTGCTGCTGATTCTGCTCCGTTGCAATATTTGGCTCCTTATGCCGGCGTAACCATGGCAGAATACTTTATGGATCAAGGCAAAGACGTTTTGTGCGTATACGACGACTTGTCCAAACATGCTGTTGCATATCGTGCAATGTCTCTGCTGCTCCGTCGTCCTCCCGGACGTGAAGCATATCCCGGCGACGTATTCTACTTGCATTCCCGTCTGCTGGAACGCGCTGCTAAGCTGAATGACGAGCTGAAGGGCGGCTCCATTACCGCACTGCCGGTTATCGAGACTTTGGCAGGCGACGTAGGCGGCTTTATTCCGACCAACGTAATTTCCATTACCGACGGTCAGATCTTCTTGGAATCCGAGCTGTTCTACTCCGGTATCCGTCCGGCTATCAACTCCGGTTTGTCCGTATCCCGTGTAGGCGGTGCTGCTCAGATTAAAGCAATGAAACAGGTTGCAGGTACCTTGCGTCTGGATTTGGCACAGTTCCGCGAACTGGCAGCATTTGCTCAGTTTGCTTCCGACCTTGATAAAGCTACTAAAGCTCAGCTGGACCGTGGTCAACGTTTGACTGAGGTTCTGAAACAAGGTCAATACAGCCCGTTGTCTGTTGAAAAACAGGTTATGGCAATTTACCTTGGCACCAAAGGTTATCTGGATGACGTAGCAGTTAAAGAAGTAACTCGCTGCGAAAAAGAATTCTTGGACTTCATGGAAGCAAATCATCCTGAGGTTGGCGCAGATATCCTGAAAACCAAGAAAATCACTGATGAGAATGAAGAAGCTTTGAAGAAAGCAATCGCCGAGTTCAAGGAAACCTTTGTTAGTGAAGGCAGGTGATTAACTAATGGCTACTGCACGCGAGATTCATCGCCATATGAAGAGCGTAGGTAACATTGGTAAGATCACTAAGGCTATGAAGATGGTTGCTGCCGCTCGTTTGAGAAGAGCTCAAGAACGCGCTGCTGCCAGCCGTCCCTATGCCATCAAGATCAAAGAAGTGTTGTCCAACGTTGTGAGCGATCCAAGCATTCTTGCAAACTTAAGTGCCAAGGAACACCCGCTGCTTCAGCATCGTGAAGTTAAAAAGGTTGGTTATCTGGTACTCGCCTCTGATAAAGGTCTGGCAGGTGCCTATAGCTCCAACGCTTTAAAAATGGCTGTTGCGGAAATTTCTGCTTGTGAGGACGAGGTTGTCGTTATCACCAGCGGCCGTAAGGCAAGAGATTTCTTCCAACGCCGCGGCTATAATGTGTTGACTTCTCATTTTGGCTATTCTGACAGACCGTCTTACGATAACGCAGTAGAAATTGCTCAAGATGCGGCAAAACGTTTTGCTGACGAGGGCTTTGACGAATTGCGCATCGTATATACTATTTTCAAAACCGCTTTGTCCCAGACTCCTACCTGCGAAAAGATTCTGCCGGTAGAGCCGCCTGCAAAGGAAAAAGGCAAGGCTGAAGCAAGCTTTATGTTTGAACCTGGTGAAAACGAAACTCTGAGCGTACTTGCACCCAAGTATTTGGAGACCGTTGTTTACGCTGCACTGGTACAATCCGCTGCCAGCGAGCTGGGTTCTCGTATGACTGCTATGTCTTCTGCTACTGATAACGCTGCTAAGCTGGTACAGAACCTGGAGCTGTCCTATAACAAGGCACGTCAGGCTTCCATTACCCGCGAGCTCAACGAAATCGTTGGCGGCGTAGAAGCATTGAAGCAAGCACAACAATAATCTGAATTAATTCGTAGGGAGGCTAAAACCTTGAATACAGGTAGAATCGTACAAGTTGTTGGCCCTGTTATCGACATTGAGTTCCCTCCGAAGAGCATGCCCGCTATCCTGAACGCAATCCACATCGATGGCACCACTGATGACGGCAAGGTAAAAATTCACCTGACCGCAGAAGTTATGCAGCACATCGGCTACAATGTAGTTCGTGCCGTTGCTATGAGCTCCACCGATGGTTTGGTTCGCGGCATGGAAGCTGTTGATACCGGCGCTCCTATCAGCGTACCGGTTGGCCCGGGCGTACTGGGTCGTATCTTCAACGTGCTCGGCGAGACTGTTGACCATGACGATACTCCGGTTGAAGCTGCAGATCATTGGCCTATTCATAGACCTGCTCCGACTTTCGACCAACAGGCAACATCTACTAAAATTTTGGAAACCGGCATTAAAGTCGTAGACCTTATCGCTCCGTATGCAATGGGCGGTAAAATCGGTCTGTTCGGCGGTGCTGGCGTAGGCAAGACCGTTATTATTATGGAGCTTATCCATAACATTGCTACTGCACACGGCGGCTATTCCGTATTCGCAGGCGTTGGCGAGCGTACTCGTGAAGGCAACGACTTGTGGGGCGAAATGAAAGAATCTGGCGTTATTAACAAGACTGCTCTTGTATACGGTCAGATGAACGAGCCTCCTGGAGCACGTATGCGTGTTGGTCTGACCGGCCTGACCATGGCAGAATACTTCCGTGATGTTGGCGGCCAGGACGTACTGCTCTTTATCGATAACATTTTCCGTTTCATTCAGGCTGGTTCCGAAGTATCCGCATTGCTGGGCCGTATGCCTTCCGCAGTAGGTTATCAACCTACCCTGGCTAACGACATCGGCGCTCTGCAAGAGCGTATTACCTCCACCAAGACCGGTTCCATCACCTCCGTACAGGCTGTATATGTACCTGCGGACGACTTGACTGACCCGGCTCCGGCAGGCACCTTTGCTCACTTGGATGCAACCACCGTACTTTCCCGTTCTATCGCAGAGCTTGGTATTTATCCGGCAGTTGACCCGCTCGACTCCACCAGCCGTATCCTTGATCCGCTGGTAATCGGCGAAGAGCACTACAAAGTTGCTCGTGGCGTACAAGCTATCCTGCAACGCTACAAAGAATTGCAAGATATTATCGCAATTCTGGGTATGGAAGAATTGAGCGAGGACGACAAAGTTACCGTTGCTCGTGCTCGTAAGATTCAGAAGTTCCTCAGCCAGGCATTCTTCGTTGCTGAACAATTTACCGGCACCCCCGGTCAATATGTTCCTCTGAAAGAAACCATCCGCGGCTTCAAAGAAATCCTCGAAGGCAAGCATGACGATTTGCCGGAAGGCGCTTTCTATATGGTTGGTACCATTGATGACGCTGTTGCCAAGGCTGCAACTATGAAGGATTAATATGGCTACTCCATTTACTTTTGAAATTGTTACGCCGGATAAGATGCTCTTTTCCGCCGATAACGTAACCTATGTAGGCTTCCGCTCTTTGGTTGGCGGCCTGGGCATAAAAGCAAATCACTTGCCGATTATCGCGACTTTGGATATTGCTCCCATGAAGCTGGAATTTACTGACGGCAGTAAGAAAACTTTCGCAGTATGCGGCGGCTTCTTGGAGATGAAGGGCGATAAATGCACTGTTTTGGCAACCATTGCCGAAGCAGATAGCGATATTGATACTGCCCGCGCTAATGCTGCTAAAGAACGTGCTGAACAACGCTTAGCCAGCAAGAGTGCTGAAGTTGACAGCAAGCGTGCAAGCCTGGCATTGAAGAGAGCTATCACTCGTCTGAAGGTTGCTCAAAAGGCATAAAGAGCATACACAACAATGCAAAAATAGCAACAAAGTCCCGTCCTTAAGGACGGGACTTTTTGTATTTCTATAAAAGTTTTGTGCGCCTATGTCGTAAATGTGTTATAATTAAGGCAGAAGTTTATAATAAGGAGAGGATATTTATGTTTGCTAGTATCGTTGGTGCAATCAGCAATTTTATGTATAGCTATCTGCTGATTGTTATGTTGGTTGGTGTAGGCCTGTACTACACTCTGCGCACTAGATTAGTACAGCTGCGTATGTTTAGGGAAACCATTAAAATTATTATGGAAAAACCTATTGGTCAAAACGCCGTTTCTTCTTTTCAGGCCTTAATGGTTTCTACTGCATCCCGTGTTGGCACAGGCAACATTATCGGGATTTCTACTGCCATTTGCTTAGGCGGTTATGGCGCTGTGTTCTGGATGTGGGTTATCGCCATTGTTGGCGGCGCTTCTGCTTTTATTGAAAGCACCTTGGCGCAGATTTACAAAAAACGCGGCGAGCACGGTAGCTACGGCGGGCCTGCTTACTATATCGAAGCTGCGCTTGGCAGCAGAGCTTTGGCTGTAATTTTCAGCATTGCATTGATTGCCACCTATGGCGTTGGCTTTAACATGCTGTGCGCTTATAATTTACAATCTACCTTTATTGCTTACAGCTTCTATGACCCGGCAACTACGCCGTGGATTATCGGCGCAGTTTTAGCGGTTTTAGTTGGCTACTGCCTGTTCGGCGGCGGTCGCCGTGTAATTTTGGCAACTTCTACCTTGGTTCCCGTTATGGGCGTTATCTATATTTCCGTAGCTTTTGTTCTGACCTTAATCAATATCAATTTGCTGCCCGCTGTTTTGAGTAAAATTTTCAGCCAGGCTTTTGACTTTCAAGCTATTTTCTCCGGCTTTGCAGGCTCCTGCGTAATGTTCGGTATTAAACGCGGTTTGTACTCCAACGAAGCAGGCGTAGGCTCTGCACCTAACGCTGCGGCTGCGGCTGACGTTTCTCACCCTGTTAAACAAGGCTTGGTGCAAATGATGTCCGTATTTATTGACACTCTGCTTATCTGCACCGCAACAGCTTTTATGTGCATGACCTCCGGTATCGAGCCAGTGAAAGATTTGGCCGGCGCTCCTTACGTACAGTCAGCTTTGGCTGCTTCTATGGGCGATTCTGCTAAAATGTTTATCACTGTGTCAATGGTACTGTTTGCTTTTACCACTCTGTTAGGCAATTTGTACTATGTTGATAATTGCTTTGCTTATATTTTAAAGGCTGTTCCCGGTCCGACCTTTAACACTGTATATCGCGTTATCGCCTGCGTAGTTATTTTTATCGGCGCCGGCTCCAGTATGGGCTTGATGTGGGATTTGGCTGATGTGTTGATGGGCTGCATGGCTATTATCAACTTACCGGTTATCTGCATTTTAGGCGGCCCTGCTTTGAAGGCTATGGAGGATTACGCTGCTCAGCGTGAAGCAGGCAAAAATCCTGTGTTCCATGCCAAAGAAATTGGTATTACGCAAAAGCTGGATTATTGGCAGGACTAAAATTAACTTAAACTAAAAATCGTTTGCGGTTAAGAGTACTGGAAGTTTCTTAACCGCAATTTTTTTATAAATATTTATTTTTCTTCTAGCCGTAAAAAGTAAATTAGTGTAGAATATACTTGTAACAAACCGATTGTGGTCAAGGTTGTTTTATCTGCCTCAAAGGAGGGAAAAGGATGCTTTATAATTATTATCCCGGCTGTACGCTTTCCACGAAGGCGAAAAAGCTGGATGTTGCCGCTCGGCGTGCGGCGGAGGTTTTGGGCTTTCCTTTAGTGGAGCTGCCCGAGTGGCAATGCTGCGGCGCTGTATATCCCATGGCTCCCGATGCCATTGCCGAGCGGTTGAGCGCGGTGCGGGCCTTGGCGGCGGCTAAGGCTAACGGCGGCGTGCTGGTAACCTTGTGCAGCGCCTGCCATCACGTGCTTAAGCGTGTAAATCACGATATGGCGGTTAACGAAGAAATCTGCCGCAAGGTCAACAATTATTTGCAGCTGGCAGAGCCTTATTGCGGTGAAACAAAGGTACTGCATTATTTAGAGGTTTTGCGCGACCATGTGGGCTGGGAAAAATTAGCGCAGCAGGTGCAACATCCTCTGAAAGGATGTTCGATCGGCGCTTACTATGGTTGCTTGTTGCTCAGACCGGGACAGGTAATGGCCATGGATGACCCAGAATGTCCAAATATTTTGGAGGATTTTATTCAAGTCCTAGGCGCAACGCCGGTAAAATATTCTATGCGCAATGAATGCTGCGCCGGGTATTTGGCGGTGACAGATAAAAGTATGTGCCAGCGCATGGTTGGCGAAATTAAGAGCAACGCCGCCAGCATGGGAGCGAAAAAACTAATTACGGCCTGCCCCTTGTGCGCGTATAATTTGGTAGCCAACGATACTGTCAACGGCCTGCCGGTGCAATATTTTACTGAGCTGTTGGCAGAAGCCCTAGGCGTAGGCGAGGGAGGTGCAGAATAATGGAGCTGACTGATAAAGAATTGGCGGAACAAATTCTGCATTTAGCCGGAACCGACGTAAAAAGCTGCATCCAGTGCGGCCGTTGCAGCGCGGCTTGTCCTGCGGGCGATAAAATGGATTTTGTTCCCAGCCGTATGGTGTGGGAATTGATAAATGGTCACGGTATAAGCTTAATCAAGGCCGATGCTCCCTGGCGCTGTCTTTCTTGCTTTGCCTGCGAGCAGCGCTGTCCCCGCGGCGTAAGTCCGGCGGCGGTAATGGAGGCTGTGCGCTTGGCGGTAATCCGTAAACAGAGCGCCAATAAACTGGCTGCGGAAAGCTTGGAAAATTATCCCGCGGATATGCCGCAGCAGGCTTTAGTAGCTGCTTTTAGAAAATATAGTAAATAGGAGGTATCCTCGTGCAGAAAATAGGTGTTTTTGTATGTTGGTGTGGCAGCAATATCGCCGGCACGGTGGATGTTGCCGCTGTGGCGGAGGCTGTGCGCCAAATTCCCGACGTAGCCTTTGCCACGGATTATAAATATATGTGCTCTGAGCAGGGTCAGGCGATTATTCGTCAGGCTGTAAAAGATTATCAGCTGGACAGAATTGTAGTGTGCTCCTGCTCGCCGCGTATGCACGAAGCGACGTTTCGCAAGTGTGCGGAAAGCGTGGGCATTAACCCCTATATGGTGGAAATTGCCAATATTCGCGAGCAATGCTCCTGGGTTTTGAAGGATAAGGCAGAGGCGACAGCCAAGGCTATTAAGCTTGCTAAGGCGGCCATTGCTAAGGTGCGCTTTAATACGCCTTTACACGCCGGCAAAAGCAACGTTGTCAAACGCGCATTGGTAATTGGCGGCGGTATTGCCGGTATTCAAACTGCTTTAGATATTGCGGAGGCCGGTTATAAAGTAGATATTGTGGAAAAGGAGCCGACTATTGGCGGACGCATGGCGCAGCTTGACAAAACCTTTCCTACATTAGATTGCAGCGCCTGTATTTTAACTCCTAAAATGGTGGATGCGGCGCAGCATGAAAATATTACGTTGTACACTTACAGCGAGGTGGAAAAGGTTAGCGGCTTTGTGGGCAATTTTGACGTGACTATCCGCAAAAAGGCTCGCAGCGTAAAAGCAGATATGTGCAGCGGCTGCGGTTTATGCACGGAAAAATGTCCTTCCCGCAAAACTCCCAGCGAATTTGATATGGGCTTAAAAAATCGCGGCGCAATTTATATTCCCTTTGCGCAGGCTATTCCCAAGGTGCCGGTGATCGACCGCGACGCCTGCCTTAAATTTAAAACAGGCAAATGCGGCATTTGCTCTATGGTCTGCCCCTGTGAAGCTATTGATTATACCCAGCAGGATGAGCTGGTTACAGAAAAATACGGCGCTGTTGTTTTGGCGACGGGCTTTGAGCTGCTGCCGTTAGATAAATTTGCCGATTTAGGCTGGGGCGTAAGCAAGGACGTAATTTCTTCCTTGCAGTTAGAGCGTTTGACTAATGCGGCAGGACCTACGGAGGGACATCTTGTGTGCCCGTCCTCGGGCAAGGAGCCAAAATCTGTGGTTATTGTGTCCTGCGTCGGCTCCCGCGATACGACGGAGCGCGGCAAAACCTATTGCAGTAAAATTTGCTGTATGTATAATGCTAAGCACGCCATGTACATCCGCGAAAAATATCCTAATGTAGACGTAACTGTTTTTTATATTGATGTGCGCACTCCCGGCAAGGGCTTTGATGAATTTCAGCGACGCGCCGTGGAGGAATACGGCGTGCATTATGTGCGCGGTCAGGTGGGCAAGGTTGCTGTTGACGGCGACGGTAAGCTGACCGTGTTTGCCAGCGATTTAAACAGCGGCAGACATTTAATGCTGTTCCCCGATTTGGTAGTGCTGGCGGCGGCGGTTAAGCCCGCGCCGGATGCGCGCAAGCTGGCTACAATGTTGACAGCCAGCATTGATAACGACGATTTTTATGTGGAGGCGCATCCTAAGCTGCGTCCGGTGGAAAGTCCCACGGCGGGAGTTTTTCTTTCCGGCATGTGCCAAGGCCCCAAGGATATTCCGGAAACAGTTTCTCAGGCGGGAGCTGCGGCGGCGAAGGTTATCGGTCTGCTGGCTAAGGACCATTTAGCAACCAATCCCTGCACGGCCATGTGTCAGGAAAATATTTGCAGCGGCTGTAAAACCTGCGCTCACGTTTGTCCCTATGGCGCGATTACTTACGCTGGCAAGCAGATTATTACGCTGGCCGGAACCAGGGAGCAGCGTACGGTGGCAGTGGTCAACGAAGCCTTGTGCCAGGGCTGCGGCGCCTGCACCGTAGCCTGCCCCAGCACGGCTATGGACTTAAAAGGCTTTACCAATAAACAAATTTTGGCGGAGGTGGATGCACTATGCTAGAACAAAATAACACCTA
Organism: uncultured Phascolarctobacterium sp.; assembly: GCA_905200645.1. GTDB lineage: Bacteria > Bacillota > Negativicutes > Acidaminococcales > Acidaminococcaceae > Phascolarctobacterium_A. Next base: position 24,029 of record CAJKLD010000001.1, read on the forward strand.
CCAACCTAAAATAGTGGCGTTTTGCTGTAATTGGTGCAGCTATGCCGGAGCTGACGGCGCAGGTACTGCCCGCAAGCATTATCCCGCCAATATCAAAATTATTAAGGTTCCCTGCTCTTGCAGAGTCAATCCTTTGTTTATTCTGCGCGCCTTTGCCCGCGGAGCTGACGGCGTAATTCTTTGTGGCTGTCATCCAGGCGACTGCCATTATACGACCGGCAATTATTTTACCCGCCGCCGCATGACGCTGCTGTTAAGTATGCTGGATTATTTAGGCGTAGCTGGCGACAGATTTCGCGTAGAATGGGTAAGCGCTGCCGAAGGAGCGCGCTTTGCGGAAGTGATGAATAATTTTGCGGCGCATATTGCTGCGTTGGGAAAAAATGTAAAGTTGAGGGATCTGCGATGCGCAAAATAGAAAAGCTGATGCGGGAAAAAGCGGCGGAGCTGTTGGCGGACGGCGCCGTGGACAGAGTTTTGGCCTGGCGCAGAGGCGAGTTCTTTTATGACAATGCGCCTGCTTTTTTTGCTGACGCCAAAGAATGTGAACAAATAGTTTACGACGAATTTTGTCCCGCCAATTTATGCAAATATTTATTGCAGACTAGCAGTAAGGGGTTAAAGGCTGCGGTGTTCTTAAAGCCCTGCGACACCTACGGCGTAAATCAATTATTGAAGGATAATCGCATTAAGCGCGAGCTGGTGCACGCCGTGGGTACTCCCTGCAGCGGTATGCTGGACATTAAAAAAATCAAAACCGCTGGCGCTAAAGGCATTATTAAGGTTGAAGCAGCCGGCGACGAGGTTATTGTGACTACCGCTTTGGGTGAGATAAAATTGCCTAAGGCAGAGCTGCTGCTGGATAAATGCCGCATGTGCAAAGGCAATGAATATAAAATTGCCGACGAGGAGCTGGGCGAAAAGCTGCCGACGCCTGTATTTGTCGGCGATAAATTTGCCGCAGTAAAAGCTATTGAAGCCATGCCGCCCGAAGAAAAATTTGCTTTTTGGCAGCAAGAGCTGAGCAAATGTATTCGCTGTAACGCCTGCCGCGATATTTGTCCTGCCTGCACCTGCGAGCAGTGCATTTTTGACCATCCGGAATCGCCTGTGGCCGGCAAAGCTTATGCCGATCCGGTGGAGGAGCAGTTCTTTCATATTATCCGCGCCTATCATGTGGCTGGACGCTGCGTAGGCTGCGGCGAATGTGCCAGAGTTTGTCCTCAGGGAGTAAAGCTGGGACTTTTAAATATGAAATTTTTGAAGGATATCAACACCTTTTTTGGTCCTTATCAGGCAGGAGCCGATGCGGTTACGCCTGCGCCCCAAGTGGATTATAAACAAAACGATTACGAAGTAAGCATTGCTGTAGCAGGAAAGAGAGGCAAATAATATGTACAAAATTAGTAAAGAAAATTTGCCCAAGCTTTACACTGCTTTGGCACAGCAAGGACGCCTGCTGCTGCCGTGCCAAAATAAGGACGGCAAAACAGATTTTGCTCCCTATACTGCGGCGGCAAAAGTAAATTTAGCCGCAACCCTAACCGCTCGCTCCGCTAAGGACGTATTTTTTCCGCAGGTAGAAAATCTGCTGAAATTTTCTGCTCAAGGTAAAAAATTGTCTTTAGAACAAATTTTGCCCAGTAGCGAAACTGTTATCGTCATGGGTGTGCGTTCCTGTGACGCTCGCAGCTTTAAGATTTTAGACCGCGTATTTTTAAAAGAACCTGTGGATTCGTATTATCAAGCTCGCCGTGAAAATACGTTGCTGATTGGCTTAGGCTGTACTGCGCCGGAAGAAACATGCTTCTGCCACGCCTTTGGTATTGACGCCGACAAGCCGGAAACCGACGTGCAGACTTGGCTGACAGAAGACAGTTTGTATTGGCTGCCTGTAACAAAAAAAGGAGAGGCGTTAAGTGAAAAATTAGGCGCTTTGTTGGAACTTGCTGATGAAACAGAGCAAAAGAAGGTTGAGGAACAGGCTGCGGTAACGAAAAAAATTTTAAACTTGCTGCCGCTGCACGATTTTAAAATCAACGATAAGTTACCTGCGAACGAATTGAAAGTTTTTAACAGCAAGGTTTGGGAAAAGCTTTCTTCTTCCTGCTTATCTTGCTGTACCTGCACTTATATTTGTCCTACCTGCCATTGCTATGACATTCGCGACTATCAGGCAGGAGAAGGAAAAACAGAGCGTTTTCGCTGCTGGGATAGCTGTATGGCCGGCGATTTTACCAAAATGGCTCATGGTAATCCACGCAAAACCCGTTTGGAGCGCTTTCGCCAACGTTATATGCACAAGCTGGTATATTTTCCGGAAAATAACGATGGCGTTTATGCTTGCGTAGGCTGCGGGCGCTGCCTGCAAAAATGTCCTGTCAATCTCAATATTGTGAAAGTAGCCAAAGCCTTGGAGGTGAGCGAAGATGTGTAACTGCCATGATACGCTGATTCCGCAGATTGGCGTTATTACGGATATCTGCGAGGAAACTGCGGACGTAAAAACATTTCGCGTAGAAGCTTTAAACGGCGGCAAGTTATTTGAGCATATGCCCGGACAATGCGCAGTGCTTTCCGTTCCTGGCAAAGGCGAAGCAATTTTTTCTATAACTTCTTCGCCTACCAATAAAAAATATATGGAGTTCAGCATTAAACGCTGCGGCAGCATTACGGATTTTCTGCACTTTGATGTGGAGGTTGGCCAGGAAATTGCTGTGCGCGGGCCTTATGGCAATCATTTTCCTGTAGAAAATAAGCTGCAAGGCAAAAATTTGCTGTTTATCGCCGGAGGTATAGGCTTAGCGCCGCTGCGCAGCGTGCTGAATTATATTTTGGACAAACGTGGCGATTACGGTTCTATTGATTTAGTATACGGCGCGCGCAGCAAAGAAGATTTTGTGCGCTATAAGGAGCTCACAGAAATTTGGCCCAAGCAGCCTGCTACGCGCGTGCATTTAACCATTGACCGTCCGCAGGAGGGTTGGAGCGGTAATGTGGGCTTTGTACCTGCGTTTTTAAAGGCGTTGCAGTTTACGCCGGATAAAACCGTGTTGCTATGCGGGCCGCCAATTATGATTAAGCTGTGTCTGGCGGCGCTCATGGAAATGGGCTTTGCCAAAAATCAGGTTTATACAACGCTGGAGCTGCGCATGAAATGCGGCGTTGGTAAGTGTGGACGCTGTAACATCGGTAAAAAATATGTGTGCAAGGATGGACCGGTGTTTACTTGCGATGAGTTAGATGAGATGCCCGACGAATATTAAATGCGCAGCCGTGATAATCGCTTTATACTTCGTTGTCGGTAATTTGCTGCGCTCGATATACTAAAAGTATTATCTCGCTGGCAAATTACCATCCGCCTCGTCTAAAGACGATTCTGACGGCTGCTTACATAGGTGATAATAATTTGTTGTAGATAAAGTAAATAATATATCATTAAGCGAACATTAAAATTTTTAGTGAATGAGCGATTGGAACAATGAACTCAAGGGTTGTAGATAAAAAATATTTCTGCGAACAAATTGTATCCCGCAGAGTTCCTATTGTTCTTCGCGAAATGAACGTAAAAAATTTTAGTGAGCGAATGATATATTTTTACTGTATCTATTTATATGATACCGATTTTACGAAAGGAGAAAACTCCAATGGAAGAAATGGTAACAGTTTATCTGCTGGGTAAAAAATATTCCGTTCCCGCTGCCTTGACAATTATGGACGCGATGGAGTACGCAGGCTTTAAGCTGATCCGCGGCTGCGGCTGCCGCAGCGGCTTTTGCGGCGCCTGCGCAGTTATCTACCGCATTAAAGGAACGACGGATTTAAAAGTAGTGCTTTCCTGCCAAACCAAAGTTGAAGAAGGCATGTGCGTAGGCAAAATAGATTCTTTTCCCATCAATAAACGCACCTTTAATATTGAAGAAATTAAAGCCGACGACAATATTGTCGGTCAGCTGTATCCGGAAATTTACAGCTGCATTGGCTGCAACGCTTGCACCAAAGGCTGTCCTCAGGGATTAAATGTTATGCAGTATATTGCCTTTGCTCAGCGCGGAGCTTACGAAAAGGCTGCTCACGCTTCTTTTGACTGCGTAGGCTGCAATATCTGCGCTTCCCGTTGTCCGGCGCAGATTAGTCATGCGGCTGTGGGACTTTTGTGCCGCCGTTTAACCGGCAAATATATTGCGCCTAAATGCGAGCATTTGGCCAAACGTGTTGCCGAAATTGAAAACGGCGATTATGTAACGCTTTTAAAAAAGCTGAAAAACATGCCTCTGGAAGAAATCAAAGAGCTGTATAATAAGCGTGAAATTGAAAAATAGGAGGCAGGACATGAGCGCATTTACTGAAGATATGTTAAAATCCATGGCGAAGGTAGAAGCTACTAGAGCGCAGCGCTTAAATGCTGCTATTGAGCGTTTCAGCGCCGAAGAAAAGGATGCACTGCTGCAAGAATTTCATCCCGATTACAGCGCCAAAGGCTTTAAGGTGCTGGAGGTTGGCCCCAATAAGGGCGACAAGGTGCCAGTGGAGCTGGCGCATCTTTTAGAGGGCCAAAGCCGTTTAGAGGGCGTGGAGCTGGATTTGGATAATATTGATTACGATGTGGACGTGCTGGTAATCGGCGGCGGCGGCGCGGGAGCAAGCGCAGCGCTGGAAGCGCATAAGGGCGGTGCCAAAGTGTTGGTTGTCACTAAGCTGCGCATGGGCGACGCTAACACCATGATGGCGGAGGGCGGAATTCAGGCTGCTGATAAAGGCAACGATTCTCCTGCCACTCACTATCTGGATGCTTTTGGCGGCGGTCACTACAAAAATATTCCCGAGCTTTTGGAAAAATTAGTTACCCAAGGGCCTTTAGCGATTGACTGGCTCAGCAAGCTGGGCGTTATGTTTGATAAAGAGACCGACGGCACAATGGTTACTACTCATGGCGGCGGCACCAGCAGAAAACGTATGCATGCCTGCGCCGATTACACTGGCGCAGAAATTATGCGCGTGCTGCGGGATGAAGTAGTAAACTGCGGCATTTCCGTGGTAGAATTTTCTCCGGCTATTGAGCTGCTTTTAGACGCGGAAGGCAAATGTGCCGGCGCTGTGCTTTTAGATTACGACAGCAATGAATATAAAGTTGTGCGCGCCAAAACCGTTATTATAGCTACCGGCGGCGCAGGAAGACTGCATTATCAGGGATTTCCTACTTCCAACCATTACGGAGCAACTGCCGACGGTTTGGTTATGGCTTATCGCGCAGGCGCGCCGCTGATTTATGCGGACGCGATTCAGTATCATCCGACGGGCGTAGCTTATCCCGCACAGATTTACGGTGCACTGGTTACAGAAAAGGTGCGTTCCTTGGGAGCGCAGCTGGTCAACAGCGAGGGCGAAATTTTTATGCACCCGCTGGAAACCCGCGACGTAGCCGCCGCTTCAATCATCCGCGAGTGTACCACGCGCCAAAAAGGCGTAAAAGCTTTGGACGGCGTGGCTTTGTGGCTGGATACGCCGTTGATTGAAATGCTGCACGGCGAGGGCACTATTGCTAAACGTCTGCCGGGCATGCTGCGCATGTATGCTAAATTTGGTATTGATTTGCGCAAGGAGCCGATTTTGGTATATCCTACGCTGCATTATCAAAACGGCGGCATTTTAATTGATAAGGATGCAGAAACTAAAATTGCCGGGCTTTATGTGGCTGGCGAAGCTGTGGGCGGCATTCACGGCACGAACCGCTTAATGGGCAATAGTCTGCTGGATATTATTGTGTTCGGACGCATTGCCGGCGCTAAAGCTGCGGAGGCTGCCAAAGCTACAACTTTAGGCAAATTGAGCTTAGAGCATGTGAAGGCCTTTGCTGCCGCAGAAAAAGCAGCCGGAGTTAGCGGCGAGCTTTCGCCTAAGCTGCTGCCTGTTTATACTCATGGCAGAAAAGCGCGCTGAAAGCACGCGCTTCGCTTGTAAAAATTTAATTCAAAACTAATCTGAAATTTTAAAAAGTCACCGTTGCAGTGCAAATGCACTGTGGCGGTGACTTTTTTATTGCAAATTTTATTACAAACGCTTGTTCCCCTCCTAGTTTAGAACCCATAAATTTTCTTACCGATTGTCTATTTGGAATAGACAGAATTGATAGTGACGTATTATTGGTCGTTTGGCGTGCGCTTGCACGCTTACTCAAAATGCCTTCGGGAAAAACTGTCGGCATCTACGCATTTGCTCAATAAAAGAAAAACCTGTATAATATACTCAAGCAATTAAAATGTAAAGGAGAATTTGACGTGAAAAAAATCTTAGCCTTTCTTCTCTCGCTGCTGCTGTGCTTAAGCGTCATCACCGGCTGCGGCGCGTCGAAAAAAACTTCTAATGACGGCGGTACAAAGGTCAGCGCTTCTGTCAGCGAAAACAGTGGCAAGCAGTCTGCCGAAAAACAAACTATCAACAAGAAAAATACTAACGTCGCCAATTCTGACGCTAATGTACAAGCCAACAGCGGCAAGCTGAAGATAAGCGAAAGCGCCGCTTATACGGATAAGGAGCACGTAGCCGCTTACATCAATCAATTTGCTAAGCTGCCCCATAATTACATTACTAAAAATCAGGCGAAAAAGCTTGGCTGGAAGACTAAGGGCACGCTTGATAAGGTTGCGCCCGGAAAATCCATCGGCGGCGACCGTTACGGCAATTATGAGGGCAGGCTGCCGAAGAAGAGCGGACGCATCTGGCAGGAATGCGATATTGATTATGTGAAGGGCAACCGCAATGCCAAGCGTATAGTTTTTTCTAACGATGGATTGATTTATTATACAAGCGACCATTACAAAAATTTTACTAAGCTGTATTAAGGAGAGACGAGTATGCGAAAGGTTATTTTAAATTTGGAAAAAATGCGTAGCATAGCTATGCTGCATAAGCATCTGCATACAGCTTTGGCGCTGCCGGAATATTACGGCGCTAATCTTGACGCTTTGTATGATTGCCTTACGGAATTGGCAGAGCCGACGGAGCTGGTGGTGCAGCAAAAAGTAGCTGCGGAAGAATATCTTGGCTGGTACGGTCAGCAGCTAGTGCAGGTTTTGCAGGATGCTGCCGAGGTTAATAAGAGTTTAAAAATTACCCTGCAATAAGGTGTGATGTAATTTGTCTAAGAAAATTTTACGTGGGCTGCTGCTGCCCCTGCTGCTGCTGTTAGCGTGGCAGCTGGCGACGGACAAGGAGCTGTTCAGCGCTTATTTATTGCCGTCACCCTTAAAAGTATATGATGCTTTTGTGGAGCTGTGCGCCAGCGGTATGCTGTTGAAGCATTTATTGGTAAGTCTGAAGCGTGTATTTATCGGCTTTTCTTTAAGCTGCTGCCTGGCGGTGCCTTTAGGGATTTTATGCGGACAGAGCAGACGCTTTGACGAATATTGTTGGCTGCTGCTGGAATTTTTGCGCCATGTGCCGCCCTTGGCTGCGGTGCCGCTGATAATTTTGTGGGCGGGCATTGGCGAGGTTTCCAAGCTGACGATTATTGTGCTGGCGTCGTTTTTTCCGCTGTTTTTGAATACCTACAGCGGCATTCATAATTGCGACAGCAAATTGCTGGAGGTGGGCAAGGCGCTGGACTTTACTGCGCGGGAGCAGATTATGCAGATTCGCATTCCTGCGGCTTTGGAAAATATTGCCGTAGGTATGCAGCTGGCGCTGGGCTATAGCTGGCGCGCGTTAATCGGCGCGGAGCTGATTGCGGCGTCTGCCGGTATCGGCTATTTAATTTTAGATGCGGAAGAAATGTCGCGTCCCGATATTGTAATTGTGGGGATGCTGGCGATTGGCATTATCGGCACGGCGATTGATTATGCCTTTATGCTGCTGCTGCGGCGGATATTTCCCTGGCAGCAGGGAAAACGTAGCTGACGGGAGGGAAAGCCATGACGCAAAACGAAAATTGGAGCTTAAAGGTGCATGGTATCTGCCGCAGCTACGGAGCAAAAAAGGCGCTGCTACCGACGGACGTAAGCTTTGCCGAGCACAGCTTTACTTGCATTGTGGGACGCAGCGGCTGCGGTAAAACTACGCTGCTACGCTTGTTGTGCGGTTTAGAAAAGCCTGACGCAGGCAGTATTGAGCTTCCTGACGGTAAAAAAATTGCGCCGGTGTTTCAGGAGCCGCGGTTGATGCCGTGGCTGAACGTGGGCGAAAATATTACCCTCGCGGCAGCCCACGATAAGAGCTTGGATACAAAGCGCCTGCCTGATTTACTGCGGCTTTTAGAATTGCAAGGTACGGAAAAGCTTTATCCGGCGCAGCTTTCCGGCGGTATGGCGCAGCGCGTGTCGCTGGGACGTACGCTGTTTTATAATCCTGATATTATTTTGATGGACGAGCCTTTCAGCGCGCTGGATTATTTTACGCGGCAGGGCTTGCAGCAAACGCTGCTCAAGCTGTATGCCGAGGAGCGCAAAACGATTATTTTTGTTACTCACGACGTGGAGGAAGCCTTGCTTTTAGGCGACCGAGTCCTTATAATGGATAATGGCAGTGTGTGCGAAGAGCTGTCCGTAAATTTACCCAGACCGCGCCAGGCTGCCGACCCGGAGTTTCAAAAGCTGCGGCAGAAAATATTGCAGGCGTTGTAAATATAATTGCGATTCAAACGATAAATCCCATAGCTGAACAGTAAGATAGATATTAAATCTTAAGTGAAGCTTTTTTGTGGATTGTTGAAGCTGGTTTTCAGCTTTACAATAAAAAATTTTAAAACAGCTGCGGCTGCAGGTTTAAGAAAGGAGTTCATCATCATGAACAAAAAATTCATTGCCTTAGGCTTAAGTGTGTTGACAGCACTAACTTTACTCACCGGATGCGGTGGGGAAAAAAAAGAAACAGCAAAGCCGTCTGTCAAAGAATTAAAGGTGACCTATGTTAAATCGCCTTTAAACATCCCCAGTATTGTTGATAAGCATAATCAGACACTTGTCAAAGAGTTTGGCAAGGACAAAATTACCGTGGTATTTCCGGAGATAAATTCCGGAGCCAAGCAGACGGAGGCGCTGGCCAGCGGCAGTCTTGATGTGTGCAGCGCCTTAGGCGGCACCAGCGCAATTTTGGCGGCTTCCAACGGCGTGGACGTAAAAATTGTCGGTATGTACAGCCGCGCTCCCAAGGCGTTTAATATTATGGTTAAGGACCCTGCCATTAAAACGGCAGCAGATTTAAAGGGCAAAAAGGTAGCGGGCCCCAAGGGAACTATTTTGCACCAAATTTTGGTAACGGCGCTGGATAAGGCTCATTTGCAGCCTGACGCTGTAGAATTTGTTTCATTGGGCATTCCTGCCAGCGTCAATGCGCTGATGAGCGGCGAGGTGGACGCGGCTTTGGTAGCTGGTTCCGACGTACTGCGGGCGCAAAAGGCCGGCGCACGAGTGCTGACCAACGGCGAAGGCCTTGTGGACGCAACCATTGTAATTGGCGTCAGCGGTAAATTTTTGCGGGAGCATCCTGAAATTGTCAAAAAATATCTTGCAGTGCATCAGCAGAATATTGATTTTATGAACAAAGAGCCGGACAAGGCCTTTGCTTTTACTGCTCAAGAAACCGGACTTAGCCTGGAAGAGGTTAAGCTGATGGCTCCTTGGTACGATTTTTCTACTAAAATTACCGAAGCCAATATTAAGGATTTAGAAGCTACCCAGAATTTTCTGCTCAAGCTGGGTATGCAGAAAAATAAAATTGACATTAAAAACCTCTTAGCAGAAGTTAAATAATTTTTGGGGCCTGCATTTTGCAGGCCTTGTTTTGCACTTTTTAGGAGTATAAATTACCGTTTATGAGAGTGAATAATGCAAGTGTTCACGACAAAACAAGCGGTAATTTATACCTCTAAGATTAACTGAAAAAATTAAGGAGCAAAGAAAATGATTTTAAGTGCAGAAAATTTATCATATAGCTACGGCGCGCGCACTCTGTTTGCAAATGTGAGCTTTAATGTGGAAGAAGGAGACAAATACGGCATTATCGGCGTTAACGGCACGGGCAAAAGCACGCTGCTGCGCATGATTGCCGCTCATGAGGCAGGAGAAGGCGGCAAGCTGGAAATTCCGGGAAATATCGTTATGGAATATCTGCCGCAAAATCCTGATTATGACGCGGAAGCTACGGTGCTGGAGCAAATTTTCAGCCGCGCTTCGCCTTTGATGCTATTGCTGCGTCGGTACGAGCTGGCGGTGGAAAAGGCTGCGGAACAGCCTGAAAATATTCAGCTGCAAAAGCAGCTTTTGGATTTGCAGCAGCAAATGGACGAGCAATTTGCCTGGCATCTGGAAAGCGAAGCCAAAGCGGTTTTGACGCAGCTGGGAATCACCAAGTTACAGCAAAAAATGGGCGAATTAAGCGGCGGACAGCGCAAACGCGTAGCGTTGGCCGGCGTTTTGGTGCGCCCTTCCGATTTATTGATTTTGGACGAGCCTACCAACCACATGGATAATGCTACCGTTGCCTGGCTGGAGCAGCAGCTTTTAAAGCGCAAGGGAGCACTGCTGATGGTTACCCATGACCGTTATTTTTTTGATAGAGTTGTCAATCGCACGCTGGAAATTGACGGCGGCAGGGGTTACGTTTATGCGGGCAATTACAGCTTGTTTTTGCAGAAACGCGAAGAACGGCGCATTGCCGAAGCCGGCGCCGCACAAAAGCTGCGCAATATTTACCGGCGCGAGCTGGAGTGGATCAGCCGCGGCGCGGAAGCGCGTCGTACCAAGAAAAAGGATCGCGTAGAGCGTTTTGCACAAATTGAGTCTGAAGTAAAAAATGTTCAGACGGAGAAAAATTTGGAAATGTCCTCCGTCAGCAGCCGCTTGGGCAAAACCATTATCGAGCTGAAAAATATTTCTATGCAATATGACGGCATTGATTATCTGAAAAATTTCAGCTATATTTTGCTGCGCAACGACAGAGTGGGTATTGTTGGTCCTAACGGCGCAGGCAAATCCACGCTGATGGATATTATTGCCGGCTGCTGTCAGCCCACGGGCGGCACGCTGACTATCGGGCAAACCGTGCGCATAGGCTATTTTGCCCAGCACAGCGAATTTCCCGACAGCAATATGCGCGTGCTGGAATATATCAAAGAGGTCAATAATTATATTGAGACTGCGGACGGTCAGCGTATCAGCGCGGCGCAGATGCTGGAACGCTTTTTGTTTCCGCCGGAGCTGCAATGGGTGCCGGTGAATAAATTGAGCGGTGGCGAGCAGCGACGTCTTTATCTTTTGCGCGTGCTTATGACGGCGCCCAACGTGCTGCTGCTGGACGAGCCCACCAACGATTTGGATATTCCCACCTTGTCTGTTTTGGAGGATTATTTGGACAGCTTTGCGGGAGCTGTAATTGCTGTATCCCATGACCGTTATTTTTTGGATCGCTTTGCGCAGAAAATTTTCGCTTTGGAAGCTGACGGACATGTGCAGCCGTATATTGGCGGCTATACGGATTATGAAGAAGCGCTGCGCCTGAAAAATCAGGAAGCAGCTATCAATACAAAAGATAAGCCAATCGCAAAAAGTGCGGCAGACGCTGTGCAGACCAAATGCGTAGCGCAGGAAGAAGCTGCCAAAAAGAAGCTGACATATGCCGAACGGCTGGAACTGCAAAAATTAGAGCAGGAAATGGCGCGCAGCGAGGCCGAGCTGAAAATGCTGGCGCTGGAAATGAACAGCTGCGGCAGCAACTACGGTAAATTGGCGGAGCTTACTAAGCAGCAGGAGCAGGCACAGGCTCAATTAGACGCTATGGAGGAGCGCTGGCTGTGTCTTTCTGAATTTGCGGAGTAGGCATTTAGAAATTAGGGAGATTAAATAATGAAGGTTTTTCAATTACAGTACCGCGATAAGCTGAAACGTTTGTTGAGCTTTATGGTACCGATTATTTGTACGCAGATGGCGATTATGGGCATGAATTTTTTTGACGCCAGTATGTCCGGTCAGGCGGGCGACGTTGATTTGGCGGGCGCGGCCATTGGCGGTAATATTTGGATGCCCATACAGACCGGCATTGGCGGCATTTTGATGGCGGCCATGCCTTTGATAGCCAATTTTTTAGGCGCAGGCGAAAAAAATAAAATTACCACAGTTGTGGGTCACGGTATTTTTTTGGCATTGTGTTTTGGCTTGGCCATTTTAGGCGCAGGCGCGGCTTTTTTACCGAGCTTTTTGCAGAATATGGGCTTGGCGCCGGAGGTTTATCACGTTGCCTTGTGGTATTTGGCAGGCTTAGGCTTGGGCGTGCTGCCCTTTTTTACGATTATACCCTTGCGCTGCTTGGTAGATACCCTAGGCTTTACGCGGCTCACTATGAAAATTTATCTTTTGGCGCTGCCTATTAACGCGGTGCTGAATTATATTTTGATTTTTGGCAAATTAGGCTTGCCGCGTTTGGGCGGCATTGGCGCAGGCGTAGCCTCAGGCTTGACCTACTGGCTGCTGCTGGCGATTTTCGCCGCAGTTATTTTGCGCTTGGATCCCTTTCGGCAATATCATGTGTTTCGCCCCGTGCGTCCGGCTGCCAGCTGGCTCAAGGAATATCTGCGTATCGGCGTGCCCATGGGCGTCTCTATTTTTATGGAAACCAGTATTTTTGGCGTAGTGGCGTTGTTTATCGCTAAATTTGGCACGGAGACCATTGCTGCCCATCAGGCGGCGTTGAATTTTTCCTCGTTGATTTATATGCTTCCATTAAGTTTTTCTTTAGCGTTGACCATTGTAGTGGGCATAGAATATGGCGCGCAAAATTATCAGGGAGCCAAAGATTATGTAACGCTGGGCTTGCAGGCTAGTCTTTGCATAGCTGGGTTTTATATGCTGGCGGAATATTTTGCCAGAGAGTATATTGCGCTTATATACACTAGCAATCCGGAGGTAGTGGCTTTAGTCAAAATGTTTTTGCTTTACGCCATTGGCTGGCAGGCCGGAGATGCTGTTGCTGCGCCCATACAGGGAATTTTGCGCGGCTATAAGGATGTTAATGCTACCTTTTGGGCGAGCATGCTGGCTTATTGGGGCATTTGTCTGCCCTTGGGTTTATTTTTGGATTATAAAATGGGACACGGCGCTTTTGCTTATTGGCAGAGCTTAGACTTTGGGGTTATCAGCAGCGCCTGTCTGTTGAGCATGCGCCTTGTGTGGCTACAAAGAAAATTTAGTAAAACAGCAGAACAATAAAAAAGCAAGGACGCGAAAAACGTCCTTGCTTAAATTTTTTACAGACCGGCTTGCTCTATGCCGCTGAACAAAAAGCCCATGTGATTGGTGGAATTGAGCAGCACTATGCGCCACACGCCGTCGTTATATTCTAAAACGTTGATGCAGGTGTTGTCCTGCTTAATCTGCCAAAAATGCTCCATGCCTAAGCCCAGCAAATCGCAGATAATCGCTTTGTTTACGGCGTCGTGAGCGGCGACCAAAATTGTTTTGCCGTCGTACTTAGCGGCGTATTCGTCAAAAGCGGCGCGCACGCGTTGGCGCACGTCCTCCAAACTTTCGCCGCCTCCGGGCATCTGCACCTTATCTGGCTGGGAGTGCCACAGAGCAAATTCCACAGGATATTGCTTTTGAATATCCGCAGCCAAAACGCCTTCCCAACGGCCGTGGTTAATTTCTAAAAGACGGTCGTCGCTTTTAACTTCTAAACCGTGCAGCTCGGCGCAGAATTGGCAGGTTTGGTAGGAACGCCGGAGCGGACTGGAAATAGCCAAATCAAGGGGAATATTGCGCAAGCCTTCTGCCAGCAGATGCCCCTGCTGTAAGCCACGCTCACTCAGGGGTGTGTCCTCCTGACCTTGATAGCGGCCTTCAATATTCCAAGTGGTTTCGCCGTGGCGTACTAAAATAATTCTTGTCATAGTGTATTTTCAGCAGAAAATTTTTCTGCTGCCTTTCTTTAGAATTTTTATCAGCCTTCGCAGTTAATCAGCTTCACATCCAAAATACCGTCTACACCGCGCAACTGCAGCATAATATCGCTGGGAATATCGTCGCCAACGGCGATAGCCATAATATTGGTGTCGGATTTCGGCGTGCTGCCAACCTGCATGCTGTTGATGTTGATGCCGGCTTTACCCAAAATAGTTGCCATTTGACCAATCATGTTAGGTCTGTTGATATGCGGTGCCAGCAGCAGATAACCTTCGGGTTTGAAATCGATATAGTATTGGTCAATCTGCACAATTTTGGGAGTTTTGCCGTCGAACAAGGTGCCTTCGATTTTGTGAGTGCTCTTAGCAGTATTGATACGCACGTTAATGGCGGTGGAGAAAAAACCAGGCTTGTTGGCTTTGACTTCTTTTACGGCAATGTTGCGTTTTTTAGCAATACCGGGCGCGTTAACAAAGTTTACGCTTTCTTGCAGAATAGGATTTAAAAGTCCTTTGAGGAAAGCAGTGGTCAGCGCAGAGGTTTCTGTTTCGGCCAAAGCGCCGGTGTATTCAACCTCGACGCTGGTAATAGGTCCGTCTGCCAAATAGATACCTACGGTACCCATGCGTTCGGCTAAGCCAAAATAAGGCTTGATAACCTGCGCAACACTTTTGGGAATGGGAGCCATATTTACGGCGGTCATAACAGGACGACCCTCCAGTGCGTCGATAACGCCGTAGGCTACGTCCACTGCTACGCCGATTTGCGCTTCTTCTGTGGACGCGCCAAGATGCGGAGTTTGTACTACGTTGAACAAACCAAGGAAGGGATTATTTTCTTTGGTCAAAGGTTCGTTAGGATATACATCGATAGCGGCGCCGGCAATTTTGCCGGATTTTACGCCTGCTGCGATAGCCTCAGGATCCATGCAGCCGCCGCGGGCGCAGTTGACGATACGCACGCCGTCCTTCATTTTGGCAATGGCTTCGGCGTTGAGCATTTTTTCTGTTTCTTTGGTCAAAGGTGTGTGAATGGTAATGTAATCGGATTTTTGCAGCAGAGTGTCAAAATCTACCAGCTCTACGCCAATTTGGTGCGCACGTTCTTCGGTGATGTAAGGGTCGTAGCCGATAGTGGTCATTTCCATACCCTGCATACGTTTGGCTACGCGGCTGCCGATGCGTCCTACGCCGATAATACCTAAGGTTCTTCCTTGAACCTGAATGCCGGTAAAGGATTTGCGATCCCATTTGCCTTCTTGAATGGATTGGTGAGCTTGCGGAATGTGGCGGGTCATAGCCATGAGCATGGCGATAGTGTGTTCGGTCGCAGCCATAGTGTTGCCCTCGGGAGTGTTCAAAACTACAATGCCTTTAGCAGTAGCGGCAGGAATATCGATATTATCTACGCCTACGCCTGCGCGGCCGATAACCTTTAAACGAGTAGAAGCGTTAATAACCTCCTTAGTAACTTTAGTTAAGGAGCGGGTTACCAAAGCGTCATAATTATTGATTACTTTAATCAGTTCCTCCGGCGTCATGTTAGGCATAACGTCTACATCAAAATGGTCGCGTAGCAAAGCTACGCCTTTTTCACTAATATCGTTGCTGACAAAAACTTTCATTTTATTTCCTCCTTATTATTCATGCTCTTTTTGATATTGCTTCATAAAATCTGCTAAAGCTACGCAGGCTTCCATGGGTACGGCGTTATAAGCGCTGGCACGGCAGCCGCCAACCAGACGGTGACCGCCAATACCTACAAAGCCTGCAGCTTTACCTTGCGCTACAAAATCCTTTTCCATTTCCGGTGTTGCTAAATTAAAGGTGATATTCATTAGGCTGCGCGCGCTTTTTTCGGCGTGGCCTTTATAAAAACCGTTGCTGTTGTCAATAACGTCGTAAATAACTTTGGCTTTAGCAGCGTTGTTTTTAGCGATTGCCTCTACGCCGCCTTGCTTTTTAATCCAGTGGAGAGTTTTGTTAATCATATAGATAGCAAAAACAGGCGGAGTGTTGTATAAGGAATCATTTTCGGCGAAGGTGGCATATTTCAGCATGGTAGGCAGCTCGGTACGCGCCGTTGCCAAAAAGCTTTTTTTGGCAATGACGATAACTACTCCTGCGGGACCAAGATTTTTTTGCGCTCCGGCATAAATTAAATCAAAATCTGCTACGTTGACCTTGCGGGAAAGAATATCGCTGGACATATCGCAGATTACAGGCACGGCAAATTTTGGAAAGCTTTGATATTCGGTGCCGTAAATAGTGTTGTTGGCTGTGATATGCACGTAAGATGTTTCGGGTTTAATAGTAAATTCTTGCGGAATGTAGCTGTGATTTTTGTCGGCGCTGGAGGCTGCTTCGTAGGTCTCGCCAAAAAATTTTGCTTCGGCCATAGCTTTTTTGGCCCAAACGCCTGTGTTGACATAAGCGGCGTATTTTTTGGTGTGGAAGTTGGCGGCCGTCATTAAAAATTGCGTGCTGCCGCCGCCTTGAATAAACATAATCTCGTAATCGTCGGGAATTTCCATAAGTTCTTTCAGCAGCGCTTTCGTTTCTGCGTGCATAGCTGCATAATCAGCGCTGCGGTGGCTTATTTCGATAATGCTCATGCCAGTGTCGGCATAATTTAAAAATTCTGCCTGCGCTTCCTGCAATATCTCTAAAGGCATAGCCGAAGGACCGGCGTTGAAGTTGTAAGCTCTTTTCATAATTATTTTTTCCTTTCGAAATTTTCTGCTAAAAAATAAGGATGGCATCCCGGTTTTGGGACGAGCCATCCATTCTCGCGGTACCACCCAAATTGCCTCAGGCTTGAAGCGGTAAATAAAAAAGCTCCCATCCCACATGGGACGAGAACTGCTCGCGGTGCCACCCAATTTGCCAAAGGCCAACTTTTTTCGCTGTATCGGGCGAACCCGTCGGATTCTTCATTCGCCGCTCCGGAGCGGAACAACCGTGCTTTGCTGCTGCCTTGCATCAACCGGCAGCTTTCTAAAAGCTTGGCGCGCTGCTTCTCTTTCATTGCGTTGCAATATTGATATTAAAGTGAATTATAGCACGTTTGTAAAACCAGTCAAGAAATTTTGCTGAAAAAGTTTATGTATACTGTATTTTTAACTTTTTTGTATTAAAATTTACATGAATAATATTTTTCAGATTTTTCTTGCTATGTTTTAGGTTTATTGTTAAGATATAAGCAGTAGATTTTGCGTAGCAAATATTAAAGAGTAGGATGGTTTTGACATGAGCAAAAAAGAAAATGGTAATACTAACGATAGTTTTGGTTCTTCTTTAGGTTTTGTACTGGCTTGCGTAGGTTCGGCAGTTGGCTTGGGAAATATTTGGATGTTTCCTTATCGCTTAGGAGAATATGGCGGGGCGGCTTTTTTACTGCCGTATTTATTTTTTATTGCCCTTTTTGGCTGGGTTGGTCTGGCTGCGGAGTTTGCCATTGGCCGTCGTGCTCGTACCGGAACTTTAGGCGCCTATGCTTATTGCTTTGCTAAAAGAGGTATGGCAGGCTTGGGGAAGCTTTTAGGCTGGATACCGCTTTTAGGCAGCTTGGGCATTGCCATTGGTTATGCTATTATTTTGGGCTGGGTACTGCATTCCTTGTGGGGCGCAGTGAGCGGAAGCCTACTGCAAAGTAATCCGGCAGATTTTTTTGCGGCGACCGCTGGCGCTTACGGCAGTTTATTGTGGCATGGCTTGGTTGTTTTGATGACGCTTTTAGTTTTGTATTTTGGCGTTAACGACGGTATTGAAAGAGTCAGCAAAATTTTGATGCCCTTGTTTTTTGTTTTATTTGTAATTTTGGCAGTGTGGGTGTTTTTTCTGCCGGGCAGCGCTTCCGGTTATGAATTTCTTTTTGTGCCGCAGTGGCAGAAGCTGCTGCGTATTGATACCTGGATTATGGCGATGGGGCAGGCGTTTTTTTCTTTGTCCATTACCGGCAGCGGCATGATTGTTTATGGCGCATATTTAGCGGATGACGCGGATATTCCCAAGGCTTCTCTGCGTACTGCATTATTTGATACTATTGCCGCTATGCTTTCTGCATTAGCTATTATGCCCGCAGTTTTTTCTTTCGGTATTGGCGCCGACAGAGGTCCTTCGTTAATCTTTTTAACCTTGCCGAAGGTGTTTCAGCAGATGCCTATGGGGCAGTTCTTCGCCGTGTTTTTCTTTGTGGCAGTTTTGTTCGCCGGTATTACTTCGCTTATTAATATGCTGGAAGCGGTAAGCGAAAGCTGGCAGAAACGCTTTAATATTTCCCGTCATACAGCCGTACTTATCAGCTGCCTTTTGAGCTTGGCAATCGGCATTTTTATCGAAGCGGAGCCTAAGGTTGGACAATGGATGGATTTTGTTTCCATTATTATTGTGCCCTTTGGCGCTGTTTTGGGAGCCGTGGCTGTTTATTATGTTTTAGGCTGGCAGGATATCCGCCTGGAGCTGGAGCGTGGTCATGGCGCTTTAAGCGAAAGGTACGGCCTTGCTGCAAGATTTGTCTATGTGCCTTTAACTGTGCTAGTGATGATTTTAGGCTTGATTTATGGCGGTATCGGTTAATTTTGCTTGCATAAAACGGTTATTAGTATTAAAATTAGAAGGTAAAAAAGAATATTGTAGCTAGGGGCGCAGTTTAAAACTGCTGAGAGGAAGTTTCCGACCCTTTGAACCTGAGACGGTTAGTACCGGCGTAGGAAAGCGCATTTTGTAGTTTTTAGATAAGAAGTAGCTGTCGCAGAAAATAGCGGCAGCTTTTTTATTTGAGGAGGTAAAATTATGGCAACACAAATGCAGTTGGCAAGACAGGGAATTATTACGGACGCAATGAAAATTGTCGCCGAACAGGAGCAGCTGACGTCGGAGTTTATTCGCGCAGGCGTTGCTGCCGGCACCATTGCCATTCCCTGTAATATCAATCACAAAAATATTATTCCCCGCGGCGTTGGCCAAGGGTTGAGTGTTAAGGTTAATGCTAATATCGGTACTTCTTCCAGCTATCCCGACCCGGAGCCAGAGCTGAAAAAGTTAGCGGCGGCCATTGAAGCAGGCGCTGATGCCGTGATGGATTTGTCTACGGGCAATAATATCAGCGCGTCACGCCAAGCGATTATCAATGCTTCTACTATTATGGTAGGTACTGTGCCCATGTATCAGGTGACGGTGGAAACTATTTTAAAGCGCGGCGCAGTAGTAGAAATGACTAAGGAAGATATTTTTGACGTTATTCGCCAGCAGGCTGCGGACGGCGCTGATTTTATGACTATTCACTGCGGTATCAATAAAAATGTTTTGCACGCCTTACTTGCCGAGGGACGCGTCATGGATGTGGTAAGCCGCGGCGGTTCTTTTATTACAGGCTGGATGCTGCACAATGATAAAGAAAATCCGTTATATGAATATTATGATGAAATTCTTGATATTTGCGCTGAATACGATGTGACCATTAGTTTGGGCGACGGACTGCGTCCCGGCTGTATTGCCGATGCAACGGATAGGGCACAGATTCAGGAATTGTTAAATTTGGGCGAGCTTACCCAGCGCGCATGGGATAAAGGCGTACAGGTGATGGTGGAAGGGCCGGGACATGTGCCTTACAATCAAATTGCTGCGAATATGAAGCTGCAAAAGCGTTTGTGCCATGGCGCTCCCTTTTATGTTTTGGGTCCTTTGGTTACGGACGTGGCTCCGGGTTACGACCATATTACCAGCGCTATCGGCGGCACCTTGGCTGCCGTCAGCGGCGCAGATTTTCTATGTTATGTTACACCGGCGGAGCATTTAGGCCTGCCAGATTTAAAGGATGTGCGCGAAGGCGTTGTTGCCGCCCGCATTGCTGCGCATGCCGCCGATGTGGCCAAAGGTAATCAAAAGGCTTGGGAGTGGGATTTAGCTATGGCTAAGGCGCGCAAAAATCTTGATTGGCCGGAGCAGCTGCGCTTAGCCATAGATCCGGTCAAGGCTACAGAATACCGCAACCGCAAAAACAAAAGCGATGATGAAGCCTGCTCCATGTGCGGCGATTATTGCGCTGTAAAAATTGTCGGCAGATATCTGGAAGAACATATGCGCAAAAGATAAAAATAATTTGCATTAAAAATTTTTGAATCAAAATTTGTTGAGTGATTTCTTTTGTTTGCTAAGGGAGCTTTTAGCGACTGCTTACAAAAACGGAAAACTATGCTATAATATATGTAATTATTATGTAGCATAGGGGTAACTCATGGAGAAAAATATTTTAGAGTATATAGGCAAAAGCTTATATCAGACACATATTCTGAAAGAAATGAAGCGCTATGTGGTTTTTCGTACGCGCTGCCGCCTGCATAGCGGTATGGTTGAAGATTTGCTGGCTTTTTTTGCTGAAAATAAGCAGCGCGAGCAATGGCTGATGGGAAATCCTTCTTTTGTGGAGCAGGCTACGCGTTCTTTCTTTTATAAAGGCTCTGCATGGGAAGAAAGAATGCAGCTGGTTAAAAATCATGTGCTGATTATGGAAGAATATTTTAAGCCTGAGCTGATGAATGAACTTTACGCAGAAAGAAAAAAAGTATGCTTGTGGGAAGATTCCTATCAAGATAAACCGCTAAGCTTAAATCTTTGGTTTCATGCAGGACAGCGTAAAGAGGGATGCTTATCTTTAATTTTACAGTATGCCGGGGAAGCCCTTTATCAAATTATGTTTTGGTTTGGCAAGGATGCAGTTGATGGTAAAAATGTTATTTACATTGGCGCTTTGCAGGGGCCGCAGAACGGTAACGAGTTGATTAAAGGTCTGACTAAAGCGTTTTTTGGCTACCGTACAAAAAATTTAATTTTTTATGGACTGCGCAGTGTAGCTAAAGCTTTGGGTATTGAGCGTATTTATGCAGTGGCGAACGAAGGCTATTATGCCATGAATCATGTGCGTGTGGACCGGAAGCTGAAAACAGATTTTGGCGCTTTCTGGCAGGAGTGCGAGGGTAAACAGTGCGCTGATAAGCGTTTCTATGTGATGCCGGTAGCCGAATATCGCAAAGCTATGGAGGAATTAAAGCCTTCCAAACGCGCGCAGCATCGCCGCCGTTTCGCGAAAATGGATGAAATGAAAACAGCAGTGGCTGCTGCTTTAGCTAAATACAAAAAATAAATTTTACAGCTTACCTGTTTATAGATGGGTAAGCTGTTTTTTTTATACACAGTATGATATAATAAGTACTATATAGCTTACTCTGATTGGAGGTATGAAAATTGAAGAGACAGCTTGCGTCACTTTTGCTGACAATTATTTTTTGCTTTACGATGGTAGTGCCGGGTTTTGCGGCCGATGCGAATATTCCTGTAGCCGATAAGATCAGCGCTATGGAAAAAATACTCTATGGTACGGAGCAGAGCGGTTCTCTAATTCAGCGTATGGACAGTTTGGAGGACGATGTTTACGGCACTTTGACCAGCGATTCTATTTTAACGCGTGTAGACAATATGTATGATTATTTGGAGGGTACGCCTGAATCCGGCGAGGCTTCATTTGCCACAAAATTAAATGTTGTGGAATGGCGTTTGAATGAAAGTATGTCCGGTGATCCGGCAAAAAACAGAATTGAAGCTCAGGAAAAATTCCTTTATGGTCAAACGCAAAGCGGCGCTTTGTCCGGCCGGTTAGAAGAATTACTGAAGCTTGCTTCCTATACTGACGGCGTGGTACCTGTGCAGCAGGTAACTCTGCCTAAGGATTCTGTGTTTAAAATTATTTTTACTTCCGAAATGAGCACTAAAATGAGCCGTCAGGGAGACAGAGTTAATTTTAAGGCCGGCGATAATCTTTATGTAAATGATGTACTGGTGCTGCCTAAAGGTGCAACCGGTATCGGTGAAATTAAAAAAGTAGTGCAGCCGGGAATTTTTGGTAAAGACGGACGCATTGACATTACCTTTACGCACATCTATGGCGTAGACGGAACGAAGATTCCGCTGACTGTTGGCGAACTGGCTAAGCAAAAAGCTGAAAGCATTGCGGGTGCTGCAGGTGCAGCTATCGGCGGTATGATAGTTCTTGGCCCCGTAGGCGTAATTGGCGGCGCTTTTGTTAAAGGCAACAGTGTAACCATTCCTGTAGGCTGCGAAACCTATGTACAAACCAGTGAGGACGTATCCTTGCAGGGCGTTGTATATCAAGAGTAATTTAAAATTTCAGGAAAAGCTCACTCAAAAAAGAGTGAGCTTTTTATTTTTGTATGCTATAATATTAAGTGGATTAGTGTGTTTATTTTTACTTACATATTTCTATACAAAGGGGTATTCCTATGAAAAAAACTTTTTTGATAACAGCCTTAGCTGTAGGTATGTGCTTGCCCGTGTATGCTGAGCAATTTACGAATGATGTGGATCAGCGTTATGATAGCCCGGTGTTTATGGACGAAGAGGAAGAGAATACGGTAAATGCAGCAGTTGAACCAAAAAAATCTACTGAAATAAAAAAAGAAGCCGACAACCCGCTTCCTATTAACATGAGTGCGGAGCATGCAGAATATGACAGTGTTAGCGGAGATTTTCATGTGAGCGGTAATGTAGTTATTACTCAAGGTACTGAAAAATTGTTAACTACTTATGCTGTCGGGAATATGAAAACAGGCGACGTATGGCTGGAGCAGGGCGGTACCTTAATAGAGCCTAAAAGTAACATGCACGGAAAATGGGTGCATTATAATTTTAATAATAAAACCGGCGAAATTAAAGAAATTACCGGTACCAGCTTAAAGGATATTTACGATGCTCCTCATGCTACTATATATCCTGATAAGATTGTTATGGATGAAGGCGGAAGAACATCTCGCTGTCCGTCTGTAAAGCATCCGCCTTGCTTGTCCGTTACTGCCAAAACCTTTGAAATTTATCCTAAAGAAAAAATGGTCGCTCATGATGTCAAAGTTTATGTGCGTGGTAAGCATGTTTATTCCCGCGACTTGTGGGTGAATAATTTTAATGATGACGGAAAAACAAAGATTATGCCTCGTGTAGGTTATGACGGCAGCGATAACGGCTTTTATGTAAAATTAGAAGTAAGCGAACCGGTTAGTGAAAAGACTATGGTAAGCGTTGATTTGCCTAAATATTCCAAAGCAGGTTATAAGCCCGTATATAAAATTAATCATAATGAGCGCAATTTTAGTATTTCGTATATGCATGGATGGGATGAAGATGATGGCGACTGGTATAAAAAACAAAATACCTGGCGCTTCAATTATAAAAACCACCATATTATTGATGGATTGCCGTTAAGCTATTCGGCATATTATGAATATGGCTTATGGAATCGCTGGTATGAAAATACCGGTCGCAGCGGCAGAAAGAGCTGGCATAAGGAGTATGCCGTATATTTAAATCATGATCCCATTTATTTGTTTAATTCTAAAAACACAGTATTGAATTTAACTGTAGGTAAAAAATGGGTCAACGAAAGTGTAACCGGCGATACTCGTTCCACGGATATGTATTATGCAACATTAGGTCAAAAGCTTACTCCTCAATGGCGTACTTGGCTGGGTTATTATCGTGAAAAAGAAACCAGCGCACTGTTTGATTTAGGTCAGCCGGATATGGAGATAGAATTACGCAACGGCTTGCAGTGGACTCCGGACAGCAAAAATATTGTCAGCGTTGTCAATCGTTATGATTTAAGCAAGCATAGAAATTATGAAACGGATTATCGATGGCTGCATAAATTCTGTTGCTGGGCTTTGGAATTTACTTACGAAAAGTCGTTCAATGACGATGATGACAATTCTTTTAAGGTAATGTATTATTTCTACAATCTGTAATTAACGAGGTTTATTATGGACAAGATTATCAAGCAACGTTTTCTCGACCATCTTGATGTAACTAACGCTGTAATGAACAGCGATATTTTAGGTCAAATTGCCGTAGTGGCAGCAACAATAAAAAAGGCGTTGGCCGCAGGGCATAAGGTTATGTTTTGCGGCAACGGCGGCAGTGCTGCTGACAGTCAGCATTTAGCTGCAGAATTTGTCGGTCGTTTTCAGAAAGAGCGCCGCGGTCTGCCTGCCCTTGCGTTAACTGTTGACACTTCTATTTTGACAGCAGTTGGCAATGATTACGGTTACGAAAAGATTTTTGTGCGTCAGGTAGAAGCGTTGGCTCAGCCCGGAGACGTTTTGGTAGGCTTATCCACCAGCGGTAACAGTCCTAATGTGGTGACCGCTATCGAACTGGCCAAAAGTAAAGGCGTTTATTGCGTAGGCATGACTGCTGCCAGCGGCGGAAAAATGGCCGGCTTGTGTGATGAATGTATTGCTGTGCCGGCAAAAATTACTGCTAGAGCGCAGGAAATGCATATTTTAATAGGTCACATTTTGTGTGAACTGGTGGATGGTGAATAATTTGGGCTTAGCTGCAACAACATTTTTAGCAGAGCAAATAAAAAAACTTCGCATTGCTGTTATCGGTGATGTAATGCTGGACAGGTATTTTCACGGAGAAGTGAAGCGAATTTCTCCGGAAGCGCCTGTGCCCGTAACGAAAATTAACAAAATAAAATCTGTGCTGGGCGGTGCTGCTAATGTAGCTGCCAACCTTGCCAACTTAGAATGTCAGGTGTTTATGGGCGGCGTTACCGGCGACGATGACAACAGAGTGCTGCTGGAGCATTTGTTGGATGAAATTGGCATTGACCATAATGGCTTAATAAAAAGCTCTCGGCGCAAAACTATTACTAAGCTGCGTGTTTTGGGCGGCAATCAGCAGATGCTGCGTCTTGATTTTGAAGAAACCGGAGATTTGTATCCGGAGGAAATTGTGCAGCTGCGTCACTGGCTGGCGGAGCTTTTGGACGACGGGCTGGACGGTATTATTGTTTCCGACTATGCCAAGGGTGTCTGCTCCGACGATTTTTGCCAGTGGGTGATTAATGAGGGTCACGCCTATAATGTTCCGGTATTGATTGACCCTAAAGGCTCGGATTGGACTAAATACAGCGGCTGCGATTTTATTACGCCTAATTTAAAAGAAATGTGCGAGGCTGCAGGCTGCGTGCGGGATAACGAAGACCGCGCTGTCGTAGAAATGGCGCGGGCAGCGAAAAATAAATATCAAATTAAAAATGTAGTTGTCACCCGTAGCGAGCACGGCATGTCCTTGGTGAACGATACGCAGGAGCTGCACAGCCCGGCAACTGCCATAGAGGTTTTTGACGTTTCTGGCGCCGGTGATACGGTAGCGGCTACGCTGCTTGCCGGTGTTGCAGGCAAACTGGATTTGGCAGATGCTATTTATATGGCTAACAGAGCTGCGGGAATTGTTGTAGCTAAGGTTGGCACCTATCCCGTGCATCGGGACGAGCTGCTCAAGGATTTGCTGACCGAGGAGCGCAAGCAGGGACGTGGCTACAGAACCTTAAGCTGGCAGGAGATTGCGTCACTAGCGGCAACTTGGAAGGCTTGCGGTGAAACTATTGTTTTTACTAACGGCTGCTTTGATATTCTGCATGTAGGACATGTAACCTATTTAGAAAAAGCGCGTAATTTGGGTAAGCATTTAATTGTTGGCTTAAATACAGATGCTTCTGTGCGGCGCTTAAAAGGTGAAACGCGGCCTTTGGTGCATGAGCTTGACAGGGC
The DNA here is from genome assembly GCA_905200645.1 of uncultured Phascolarctobacterium sp. Taxonomy (GTDB): domain Bacteria; phylum Bacillota; class Negativicutes; order Acidaminococcales; family Acidaminococcaceae; genus Phascolarctobacterium_A. The sequence goes on from CAJKLD010000001.1 coordinate 49,544, forward strand.
CAGGGTTTTGGCTGCCTTAGCCTGTGTGGACGCAGTAGTTCTTTTCGAGCAGGATACGCCGACGGAGCTGATTGAAAAAATTCGTCCGGATATTTTGGTTAAGGGCGGCGATTATCAGCCTGACCAAGTAGCAGGACGCGAATATGCGGGCGAGGTACGCATTATAGAATTTGAAGATGGCTACTCTACCACAGGAGTAGTAGAAAAAATAGTAAAAATGGTTAAGGAGGGTAAATTATGATTATTGTAACAGGCGGCGCCGGCTTTATCGGCAGCAATATTGTTAAAGGTCTTAATGAACGCGGTATAGATGATATTTTGGTTGTTGACAACCTGACTAATATGGTTAAATTTAAAAATATCCAAGGCTTGAAGGTTCATGATTACATGGATAAATTTGCTTTTATGGATGCTTTGAAAGCCGGAAAATTTAATCATGAAAAAATTGACGTGATTTTCCATGAGGGCGCTTGCTCCGATACTATGGAATATAACGGCAAGTATATGATGGAAAATAACTTTGAGTATACTAAAAATGTGCTGCATTTTTGTCTGGACAGAAAAATTCAGCTGATGTATGCGTCTTCTGCTTCTACCTATGGCAGCGGTACCCACGGTTTCCGTGAGGAGCCTGCCTGCGAGGAAGCATTGAACGTGTATGCTTTTTCCAAGCTGTTCTTTGATAATTATCTGCGCCGTCTGCTGCCGTCTGCTCAAAGTCAGGTGGTTGGACTGCGTTATTTTAATGTTTATGGACCGCAGGAAAATCACAAAGGAAAAATGGCTTCCATGATTTACCAAATGTATAATCAATGGAAGGCGGAGCATAAGGTGCGCCTTTTTGGCGAATATGGCGGCTACGGTCCCGGCGAGCACACTCGCGATTTTATTTATGTCAAAGATGTTGTCAAGGTAAACTTCTATTTTATGGAGCATCCTGAAATCAGCGGTATTTTTAACTGCGGTACTGGTCACGCTCATCAATTCAACACCTTGGCTAAAGCGGTGCTCGGCCATTTTGGCAGCGGCGAGCTGGAATATGTACCGTTCCCCGAAGTTTTGAAGGGCAAATATCAAAGCTTTACGGAAGCTGATCCTGCTAATTTATTAGCAGCAGGCTATGACGGCGGCTTTACTCCGATTGAAGAAGCGGCAGAAGAATATTGCCAGCTGCTCGATAAGACCGGCGGTTATTATGTCTATGAAGGCTAAAGCAGTTTTTTTCGACCGAGACGGCGTGCTTAACGTAGATGTAGATTATTTGTATAAAATTTCTGATTTGCGTTGGATTGAGGGCGCGCGGGAGGCTGTCGCTTACTTAAACAAGCTGGGTTATAAAATTTTTGTAGTTACTAATCAAAGCGGTATTGCCCGCGGTTATTATACTGTGGCGCAAATGCAGGAGCTGCATGAGTATATGCTGCGGGAAATTGCTGCCTGCGGCGGTAAAATTGACAAGATTTACTACTGTCCGCATCATAAAGAAGGCAAGGTTGCAGAGTTTACCTGTGACTGCCAGTGCCGCAAGCCTAAACCGGGTATGATAGAGCAGGCTTTTGCCGAATATTCTTTGGATAAGGAAAACTCTTTTCTTATTGGTGATGGTGCGCGTGATGTGGAGGCAGCAGAAGCTGCCGGAATTCGCGGGTACTTATTTACGGGCGGTAATTTGTTAGAATTTGTAAAAGGTATAATTGGTTAATGATGGAATATAAAAATATTTTACTTATAAAAATGAGCTCATTAGGAGATATACTGCACACGCTGCCCTTTGCGGCGGCTTTGCGTCAGCGTTTTCCGCAGGCGCGCATTACCTGGCTGGTACATCCTCAATTTGCAGGCTTTGTGCCGGATGCGCCGGTAATTGACGAAGTGCTGTATTTCGATAAAGTTAAATTTAATAAAATGACTTTGAGCGATAAAGTAAAATATTTTCGCGAAATGCGCTCTTTGCTGCACAGCAAACATTTTGATTTGGTCATTGATATGCAGGGCTTATTTAAAAGCGCTGTGCTGGCGGCTATCAGCGGCTGCAGTAATCGTATTGGCTATGCCGAAATGCGCGAGGGCAGCGGTTTGGTCAGCAAAGCGATTATTGGCGGACACAGTAAAGAGCATGTAATTGAGCGTTATTTAGATGTAGCACGCTATTTAGGCGCAAAAATTGACAGTCTTGATGATGTACAGTTTCCTCTGCCGGATTTGAGCAAGGAAACCGCCAGTGTACAAGAAAAGCTACGTCAGCTTGGTTGGAACGGCGGCGAATATATCGTTATTGTTCCCGGTGCCCGTTGGTGGACTAAAGAATGGCCGGTAGAACACTATGTGGTTTTGATTAAAAAAATTATTGCGGAGGGAATTAGTATAGTACTGGCAGGCGGACCTGACGATAAGACTAAAGGACAGGCGATTGCCAAGCAATGTGCCGATAGCTTGGTTATTGACATGACAGGGCAGACCTCCTTGCGGGAATTGGCTGCTTTGATTAAAGGCTGTAGCTTTTATATTAGCGCTGATACCGGACCGCTGCATTTTGCGGCGGCATTGAAGAAGCCTTTGATTGCCATGTATGGACCTACTAAAGCAGACCGTACCGGACCTTATGGCAGCAAAAATTCCACGGTGCTTTTGTCTACGGCTAAATGCGCAGGTTGTTTAAAAAAGAAATGTGATGATTGGCATTGTATGCACGATATAACGCCGGAAATGGTATATGAAATTTATCAAAAAAAGGTGAAGACTCATGGCTAAAGTAGTTGAATTGAACGGGAAAAAAATATTAGTAACTTTCTTAATGCACTTAGGCGATTTGACGTTGACAACTCCCTTTATTCACGCTTTGCGCAAGGCCGCCCCTAGTGCCCATATTACCTTTTTGGCAGATGAAAAGTTAAAGGATGTAGTACTGCATAATCCTTATTTAGACGAGGTAATTACCATTGATAAAAAAGGACGGGATAACAGCCTTTTGGCATTGCTGGCCTGTGCCCGACGTTTAAGTAAAATGGATTTTGATGTGGTAATAAATCTGCATCCTAACGAACGCTGCTCGTTTATTTGCGCTATGACTAAAACGAAGCTGCGCTGCGGTACTACCCACACTTTGTTTAAACCTGCATGGGATGTGTTTACGCCGCTGAATCGTAAAATTCATGCAGCAGATATGTATTTAGATGTTTTGACGCAATTAGGTGTAGTGAAATTAGAGCATAATGGCTTGGAGATTTTTCCCAGTCAGGAGCATATGGCTCATGCGGAAGAATTTTGGCGCGATCATGGCGTTTTTGGTAGCGATAAACTGGTAGGTTTTAATATTGGCAGCGCTGTAGTGACTAAACGCTGGGCTCCGGAACGCTTTGCGCAGGTGGCAGATACTTTGGCGGCAAGGGGATACAAGCCGGTATTTTTTGGCGGTACCATGGATGAAGAAATGGTGCAGGAAGCCATAAGCTATATGAAAACTACGCCTGTGGTAGCTACCGGCAATTTTACTGTTGGCGGCTTGGCTGCGGCTATGCGCAGATGCAGCCTGATAATTACTAATGACAGCGGTCCTATGCACGTGGCTATCAGTCAAAAGGTTCCTATTGTAGCTATGTACGGACCATCAAGCCCTAAGCTGTATGGACCTTACACTAAAGATGCGACAATTGTTACTGCCGTACCACCTTGTCCCGGCTGCGCTGACGGTATGAAGCACAAGTGCAGTGATATGCAGTGCATGACTAGATTGACCGTGCAGCAGGTAGTGCAGGCTGCGGAAGATATGTTGAAAAAACACGGCGACGGCAATGAATAAGCCGTTGGCAATTAACGGTGAGCTGTTGCTCTTGTGCGAGCGTTTGGAAATAGCAAGATTTCTGCATTTTTATGTGCAGTATTTATTTCGTCAGGGAGTAATACTGCCAGCCTTACAGATAATAAATTTTCATGAATTAGCAAAACTTCCTGCTTTAGCAGAAAAGCTGCCTTATTGTGATGGCAGCGAACAGGTACGCAGAGTGATTATTTTTGCAGATGCGACAGCGGATTTGGAGCAGCGCAGTAATATAATTACATCTGTGTGCGGGAAAGATTATTTTTTGCAAAGAGGATTTTACGCGTATTTTTTCTTTCCCGGACGGCGCCCGGGCAAACGTTGGCGGCATGGTTATTTTGAGGATATGCTCATGGAAGCAATAAAACCGGAAACTGCTTCTAACGGAGAATTTCTTAATCTTATCAATACGGCAAGAGAGTATTTGCTAAGCGTTAATATCTGCCGGCGACAGGGGAAATCTTTTGCTAATTTTAATAGGCAGCTGCTGTATACATATTTTGCCGGTACAGAAAAATATGTAGGCTGCAATTTAGCTCAAGCTGCTGCTTTAGACGCTTTTGATTTAGAGCATCAGGTCTTTGTAAGTTTGCGCAAATGTCTTACAGCGCAGGCGCAAAATAAAACTGGTAAAAGCTAATGATGTTTTTCTTGCATAAACTGTTTGCTTATAGTATTCTATTAGGGTAAAAGGAGGACTGTAAGATGGCTGATATTGTAGAAAGCTTGGCAGGTAACAAAATGCTCATGCTTAAGCAGGATATTGCGTTTTTGCGTCAGCGTTTGGCTGAATGTGCAGACGAAGAAGCTAAAAAGGCAATTCGCCGCGAGCTGATGGATAAGGAAACCTATTATAATATTCTTGCAGACCGCCAGCGTATTAACCATTAAGCCGGAAATTTTACCGGCTTTTTCTTTGCTATTGCTATTGAAAACAAACCGGTGATAATGATAAAATATCTTTGTCTATAGATTATTTTTATTCGCACATACAGGAGGATTATTTTGGAAAAGCTAGTTGTAAAGGGCGGTACTCGTCTAGTTGGTACGGTCAAGACCAGTGGTGCGAAAAACGCCGTATTACCGATAATTGCGGCTTCAATTTTGGGAACAACACCTAGCCATTTAGATGAAGTCCCCATGCTGGAGGATGTTCATACTATTAGCGAAGTATTAAAATGCTTGGGGCTGACGGTCACCAATCCGGAGCCCAATGTTCTTGACATAGACAGTACACAGATTACTGCTTGTGAAGCTCCTTACGAGCTTGTACGTACTATGCGCGCATCTTTTCTCGTAATGGGACCGCTGCTTGCCCGTGTTGGACAGGCGCGCATTTCTATGCCCGGAGGCTGTGCTATTGGCGCGCGTCCTATAGATATTCATTTAAAGGCCTTTGAAGCTTTAGGTGTAAAAATTGAACAGGGGCATGGCTATATTGAAGCCAGCGCTCCTAACGGCTTAAAGGGTGCTAATATTTATTTTGATTTTCCCAGCGTAGGCGCTACCGAAAATGTTCTGATGGCAGCTTCTTTGGCTGATGGCATAACTGTGTTGGAAAATGCGGCAGAGGAACCTGAAATAGTTGATTTGGCTAACTATTTGAATAAAATGGGCGCTAAAATTCGCGGCGCCGGTACCGATACTATTCGTATTGAAGGCGTTAAAGAACTGCATGGCGCCGATTATACCATTATTCCCGACCGTATTGAAGCAGGAACTTATATGATTGCTGCTGCTATGACCGGCGGCGACGTTGTGATAGAAAATGTATTACCGGAGCACCAAAAGCCCTTGATTGCTAAGCTGCGCGAGGCCGGCGCTTTGGTAGAAGAAGATATTGATAAGGTGCGTGTTGTGGGCCGACTGCCCTTAAAGGCTGTGGCTATTAAAACTCTGCCATATCCGGGGTTTCCCACTGATATGCAGGCTCAGCTGATGGCGATGATGGTTATTGCCGAAGGCCGCAGCAAGGTTACGGAAACAGTGTTTGAAAACCGTTTTATGCACGTGGTAGAGCTGAATCGTATGGGCGCCGCAATCAGTACCGAAGGCCGCAGCGCCGTTATCGACGGTCCCAGCAAGCTGACCGGCTGCGATGTGCGCGCCACCGATTTGCGTGCCGGAGCAGCGATGATTTTGGCCGGTTTAGTGGCTGAGGGTGTAACTCGTATCGGGGATATTTATCATATTGACCGTGGTTACGAAAACATTGTAGATAAGTTAAAAAATCTGGGCGCTGATATTGAGCGGATAAATATTGATTAAACTGTCAATGTAAGAACAGGAGTTAAGAAAATGTTTAAGAGTATGGATATAGGTATTGATCTTGGTACAGCTAATATCCTTGTCTTTGTTAAAGGCAAGGGAGTTGTGCTGAAAGAGCCTAGCGTAGTTGCTATTGATAAGGTGCGTAATAAAGTGCTGGCGGTAGGCGATGATGCGCGCGAGATGCTGGGGCGTTCTCCCGGAACCATTGTGGCTATTCGTCCCTTAAAAGAAGGCGTTATCGCTAACTATACGGTTACCCAAAAGCTGCTGGCCTATGTTATTGAAAAGGTGGCCGGGAAAAGCTTGTTTTTTAAGCCGCGTGTTATGACCTGTGTGCCTATCGGCATTACATCCGTAGAAAAACGTGCCGTTATGGAAGCTACTACTCAAGGCGGCGCTTCTAAAACCTATTTAATTGAAGAACCTTTAGCAGCTGCACTGGGCGCAGGCATAGATATTTCTGTGCCTCGCGGTAATATGGTAGTTGATATTGGCGGCGGAACTACGGACATTGCCGTGCTTAGCTTGGGCGGTATTGTTGTAGATTCTTCCATTCGCATTGGCGGCGACCATTTTGATGAAGCTATTGTGCGCCATGTAAAAAAAGTACATAATGTGCTTATTGGTGAGCGTACTGCTGAAGAAATTAAAATGAAGGTTGCTACGGTTTCTAAAAATGGCCGCAGTGAATCCATTAGTGTGCGCGGACGCGATATGGTAACCGGTCTTCCCACTACCTTCTCTGTTAATAGCGAAGAATGCCGTGAAGCTTTAGCCGATTCCATTGCTTCTTTGATTGCTACTGTGCGCAGTGTGTTGGAAAAATGTCCGCCGGAGTTGGCAGCCGATATAGTAGATAACGGTATTTACATGACTGGCGGCGGCGCGCTTTTAGACGGCCTGGCTGAGGTTATGGAAAAAGAAACAGGCATTACTACGCGTATCGCGGATGATCCGCTGGAATGTGTAGCGCTTGGTACCGGTAAGGCTTTGGAAAATCTTGACAAGCTGCATCCGGGAACCGTATATACTGTTTCTAATTTGGATATTTAATGAAAAATTGACTGGCTATAAGGCAATTATGTCTTATGCCAGTCTTTTCTGATATTACAGCACAGTATAAGCTGTGTATTTTTGCTGATGATAGATAAGGTATTGTATTTCTATGAAGTCTAATTTAAGAATAATGTTGTTTATAGTGATGCTATTGGTTTCGTGTGTGGCCAGCGCTGCTCCAATAGAAAATCTGCGTACCAGCGTCAGTCAGGCACGTTTGCGGGTTGTGCTGGACAGTAAGGAAGCAATCCAGTATAAAGTTGATAAAAATGAGAAACGTTTGGAAATAATGCTGCCTAACAGCACTGCTTCAAATCAGCGCGCTAAGCTTAAGGATGCCGCTGTTAAAAGCGTGCAGCTTGTACCAAATGGCTCCAAGAGTTCTAAGCTGATAGTTGAACTGAACAAAGACTGTCAGTACAAGGTTTACCAGTTGCAGAATCCGCATCGCTTAGTAGTAGATTTATTCCGCATCAATATTGTTAAGCAGAATAAGCAGTTGGCCAAGGGCGTAACCTATACTTATTTGCAGGACGAAATGAACGGCAGACAGATTCAGGCTTATTTAGTTACCGTTGCGCCTAATGCCGGCTATCGCTTGCTGCCGTTTTCTGCGGCAGGCAAATATAATGGCCGCGGACGAATTTCTCAAGCAGCTGTTCAGCAAAATATGTTGGCGGCAATAAATGCTTCCTATTTTGATACTGATGGTTGGGTTATTGGCAGTATTAAAAATCAAGGGCAGATGATGGCAGCCGACAGCTTGCCGCGCAGCGGCTATGTGCTGTGCAACGGCGAGCCGGAGATAGTTAAGGATATTGGCTATTACGGTACGGTAAATTTGCCTGATGGCAGGCAGTTACACATTAAGGGCATGAACAGAATGCGTATTGCTGATGATTTGGTGTTGTATAACAGCTTTTATGCGCCGTCGACGAAAAGCAATCAGTGGGGACGCGAAATAAAGATTATCAATAATCGCGTGACGGATATTTCTACGGCAGGAAATATGCAGATTACTCCCGGCAGTATTATTATCAGCGGTCATGGCAGTAATGCAGCAGCTTTAGCAAGTCTAAAAATTGGCGATAAGGTAATTGTCAGTGAAACCTTGGGCAGCATTGAAGCGGATAGGGCAGAGACTGTGGTCAGCGGCGGGCCTTTATTAGTAGAAAATGGCAGCGCCAGAGTACGCAGCAGTGAAGAAAAAATGGCAGCAGATATTGCCAAAGGTCGTGCTCCGCGAACTGCTTTGGGCATCAAAAAGGATGGCAGCCTGCTTTTATTAATTGTTGATGGCCGTAACAATAATTCAGCCGGTTTGACTTTGAGTGAGCTGGCTACTTACATGTTGCGTTTAGGAGCTAAGGATGCCGTAAATTTTGACGGCGGCGGCAGCAGCGTAATGGCTGTAAACGGACGCATTGTCAATAAACCGTCCGACGGCAAAGAACGTGCCGTAAGCATTGGCTTGGGACTTTTCAAAGAATAAACTATCAAGTATATCTATATAGCTTTAGTGTATAAATTGTTAGCGCATTGCTCACAATTGACAGCTTGTCAAAAAATATTTAAGGCTGTATAATACAATTAACTGTTGACTGATTAGTCATAATGAAAAGGAGGGCAGTTCCGTGAAAAAAAGAGTTTTGCTTATCGCTTTAGCGGTTTTGGTAGGTATGTTCAGTCTGTATACTGTGGGCTGCGCCGCCGTGACGGAGCAGCGTGCTGTAATCAGCGGTGAAGTTGTCGCTGAGGGTTTAGTGCAGACAGGTGCTTTAGTACAGCAGGGAGATATTTTAGTCAAGGTTAAATCTTTAGCGGGAGGCAGTATTGCTGCTGCCAGAGCGACAACTGCCGGGAAAGTAAGTCAGGTTTTAGTTGTCCCGGGACAGCGTATCGCCGCCGAGCAAATAGTAGCTAAAATCAGCGAATAATTTAACCGGCGAGCTGTTTCGCCGGTTTTTGAATACTAGGAGAAATTATGAAAATTTTTGTTTTAACCTTGTGCTTATGCTTGCAGTTAGTTGCAGCTGCGGCTGCTAATGTTTCTTTGATGCCTATTCGTGACTTGCGTCCGGGCATGCAGGGCGTTGGCAAAACGGTAATTCAGGGAGATACTATTGAGGAGTTCAATGCAGAGATTTTAGGCGTGCAGGGCAATGAAGCTACTGGCTACAGTATTTTTGTGCGTTTGTATGGCGATTTGATAGAAAAGACGGGCGGTGTAGCTCAAGGAATGAGCGGCAGTCCTGTATATGTAGATGGACGTTTGGTAGGTGCCGTAGCCTTTGGCAAAACCTTTAACGATCCGCAGTACTGCTTTTTGACTCCTATTGGCAACATGCTTAGTCTATTGGATGAACCGAAATCACAGCCCCATGATTGGTTGCCCAAGGGAACGCCGCTTCAAGCCGGAGGTTTTACTGCTTATGGCTTGGAGTATCTGCAAAACAAGTTATCTCCTTTGGGCTTAAATACAGTAGGCGCCGGTGGCGCAGGCGGCACATCTGCTAAAGATTTGGAGCCGGGCAGCGCTGTGGGCGTATCTGTTATGCAGGGAGATATGACTTTGGGCGCGTTAGGTACCGTAACCTGGACGGATGATAAGGGTCAGGTACTGGCTTTTGGTCATCCTTTTATGCAGCGTGGCAACAGTAATTTTTATATGACTAAAGCGTGGGTGTTGGGGGTTGTACCCAATATGCAAAGCGCTTATAAGGTTGGTAATATGGGTGAGGCTGTCGGTCGCTTTAATCAAGACCGTTCCAGCGGTATTGGCGGCATTCAAGGCGCTTTGCCCAGCGCAGTGCCTGTGTTTGTCACTGCTAATGACAGCGACCGCGGACAGGGCAGCAGTATGCGCGTGCAGATAGTAGAGGACGAAGCTTTAGCTCCTGTTCTAGTGGACGCGGCTGTTGTCAATACGATTAGCAAAACTGTAGATAGAAACGGCGGCGGTACGGCTCGTCTGCATTTTACCATTACAGGTGTGGACAGTAAAAAGCAGCCTTTAAGCATTGAGCGTGAGAATATGTTTTACTTTAGTGATGCTTTGCTGAAAAATGTTAATGCAGAATTGGTAGAAGCGGTAACTATTTTAATGCAGAATAAATTTGAGCCTGTTAAGCTGTACGGTATTACTGTAGAAGCGCAGGTCAGTGAGCAGGCGCAGGTGGCAGAAATTGTGCGTGTGCAGGTAGTTAAAAAGCAGGTTGCTCCGGGTGAGAAGCTGGCTGTTGATGTGACAATGAAGCCTTATCGCGCCGACGAGTTTACCAAGACTATCTATTTTACTATTCCCAAAGACCATCCGGGAGGTCGTTTAGCTTTGCAGGTGCGTGGCGGCGGCAGCATGGCGTGGATAATTGAGCTTTTACGCAAACAGCAGCAGGAAGGCGTACCGGCAGCTAAGAATCAGGAAAAGCGCCGCACTTTAGCGGATTATGTAAAAAGCGCTAATGCGGCGGATAAGAATAACGAAATTATTGTAGATATTGCCACTGGTCAGCAGGCTATGGATATGAATGCTGCAGCCGCAGGTCAGGAGGCAGGACTGGCGGGAATGTTAGCAGGCTCACCTTATAAACAGAAATATCCCTTTGATTTTATTATTGACGGCGAGGGAGAAATAAGCGTCGAGGTTGTAAAATAAAAAACGCTGTAAAATTATCTGTTTAAATTTGACTTTCGTCATATAAATGTCATAATTTTAGGTTATAATTAAGTTAACAACAAAGAAAAGGACATAAACATGTTTACATCTATTTGCGATGTTTTAGGCAAAAGAATAATAAGCTTTTGTGCGGTTGGCGGCAGAATAACCATCTTGTTTCTGCAAACGCTCAAGCGGCTGAAGGATGCTGATTGGCACGAGGTCGTGCGTCAAATGGCGCTCCTAGGGGCTGATTCCCTGCCCATTGTGCTGATGACTATTTTATGCACGGGCATGGTGTTTTCTGTGCAGACAGCCAAGGAATTTGTCCGTTTAGGAGCGTCTTCCACTGTCGGCGGCATTGTAGCTATCGCTATGGCGCGCGAGCTGGTGCCGGTCTTGGTAGGCGTGGTCGTTGCCGGACGTATCGGCGCTGCTATTGCGGCGGAGCTTGGTACTATGAAGGTGACGGAGCAGATAGATGCTTTGCGTGTTATGGCTGCTAATCCCGTTAGCTTTTTAGTGGTGCCGCGCTTTATTGCAATGGTACTGATGATGCCGCTGTTAGTTGTTTTCGCTAATTTCATCGGCAATATCGGCGGCTGGATTGTCGCTCATTATTACGCGGGAATTGGTACCTTTACCTATACCAATTCTATCAAAACCCTGGCAGAATTTTATGATGTATTCGGCGGCATGCTTAAAAGTTGTGTCTTTGGTGCCATTATTGCTATTATCGGCTGCTATAAAGGGCTTAATGCTCCTAACGGTGCCGAGGGTGTTGGTTTGGCGACTACGGCTTCCGTAGTTTTGTCCATCATCTTGATTTTTATTTTTAATTATTTCTTATCAATTGTGATTTATATATAGGAGTTGGCGCTGTGGATAATATAGAATCAATGATTAAAATTCGCCAACTGAAAATTGCTTTTGGAGATAAAATTGTCTTAAATAATTTAGATTTAGATGTGCGTCGGGGCGAAACACTGGCCATTATCGGACCATCAGGTACGGGCAAAAGTACGGTTGTTAAAGTGCTTACGGGTCTTTTAGCGCCGACGGACGGCAGCGTTGTGATTGACGGGCAGGAAACGAAGGACTTTGGCGAGGAGCAGTGGGATACCTTGCGCAGCCGTATGGGCGTTGTGTTTCAGTATTCTGCGCTGTTTGATTTTCTCAGTGTCGGAGAGAATGTAGCTTTTGGGTTAAGAAGGCATTTTAACCTGTCTGAGGAGGAAGTGCAGCAGCGGGTAGCGACCCTTTTGGAGATGGTTGGGATGCCCAATACGCAGAATATGCTGCCGTCAGAGCTTTCCGGCGGTATGAAAAAGCGCGTGGCTTTGTCGAGAGCGCTGGCTATGGAGCCTAATATAGTGCTTTATGATGAGCCGACTTCCGGCTTAGACCCTGTGATGACTATGACTATTTCCCGTTTAATTCGCAAAACACAGCAGACGCTGGGAGTCGCTTCCGTATTGGTAACTCACGATATGGGTTCTGCCTATTATGCGGCAGACCGTATTGCAATGTTGGATAAGGGAAAAATAGTTCAGTTGGGTACGCCGGACGAAATCAAAGCAAGTAAAAATCCGGCAGTGTATGCTTTTATCAACGGATTGGAAAGAAAAGGGGAGTATGCAGATGGGAAGCAGTGAAGTTAAGGTAGGCGCCTTCGCTTTAGGCGGCGCTGCGGTACTGGCAGGAATTATTACCTTTATGGGAGCGTTTTCCTTTGGCAAAAACGGTTATGAGCTGCGCATTGATTATCCTCAGGTTAGCGGGTTAATGCCAGGACATGTGGTACGCTATGCAGGCGTACAGGTAGGTACGGTGAAAAAGCTCAATGTTGCTCCTGATAAAATAGAAGTTATTGCCGAAATCGATGATAATATAAAAATACCGCAGGGTTCTGTATTTACCATTGCTGCCGATGGCATTATGGGCGAAAAATTTGTCAGCATTGTGCCGCCTAATAAGCAGGGTAAAGGCTTTATTGCTGAAGGCAGTAATGTGCAGGGTGTTCCCGGCGGAGGCATGGAAGAATTTTTTGCTAATTCCGGTGATTTGGTAACGCGCATGGAAAATATCGTTACTGCTTTTGAAAATGTTTTTGGCGATAAAGAAGTTCAGCAATCCATGAAAGCCGGCTTTAAAAATATGCAGGGCATTACGGAAAACATGAATATCTTCACAAAGGTTATGGCTGATGTAGCAGTGGCTAATCAACAGGATGTTACGCAGATGGTGCATCAGATTAGTGAACTTTCGCAGCGGATGAACGCTACTGCCGGTTATGTCGAAAGTATTATGCAGGGCGTGGACAGTAACGGTGAAACGGGACGTAATATGGCCTCTATTGTTAAGAATATGGCAGATACTACCCAGCGTATGGAAAATATTGTGCAGATGCTGGAAAGCGTAGCGCAGGATCCGGTGACGCAGCAATCACTGAAAGAGACCTTAGTCAATGTTAAGGAAACCAGCGCTAAAGCCAATAAATTGATGGGAACCTTAAGTGATGCCAAAATTTCCGCTGATGCAGGTTATACTATGAAGGGGCACGATTGGCGCGGGAATTTAGGCGTAACTCTTACGCCAAGCGATACGGCTTTTTTGTATATGGGAGGCTATGATATTGGCGAAGCTAATAAATTTGATGTGATTATGGGGCGTAAACTGGGCAATGCTGCCGTAAGTATGGGAGCTATGCAAGGAGAATTCGGCGTAGGCTTGAGCTATGATTTGAGTAAGGATTTTAAGCTGTATTCCCAAGTTTATGATTTTGACGACACCAAGGTGCGCGTAGGCGGCGAACTGCGTCTGACAGATAGTTTTTCTCTTTACGGTGAAACTATGGATGTGCGCGGCAGTAAAAGAGATGCTTATATGGGCGTAAGAACATATTTCTAAGGCTTGTTACATAAATTTCATTTGACAATTTCGGGTAAAGAAAATATAATTTTTGTATACTGACTGATTAGTCAGAACTGATTGGAGGTTTCCTGATGACTAGAAATATATTTAATAAACGCTTTTTGGCGCTGTCCGCGGCAATTACTATGTTGATGAGTCAGTCCGCCTTTGCCGGCGAAACAGTAGAGCTTAATTTGCAGGACGCTATGGAACGCGCTTTTAATACCAATCCGGCGATTACTATTGCCGGTTATGAACGCGACAGCGCTCGCGCCAATTATAATGCTGCCCGTCAAAGCCGTGGTATTTCTATCAGCGGCACCCATAGAACCAACCGCAGCGGCTACGACGATGGTAGTTGGCTTGACGATAAGTTTACTAAACAAATAGGGAATACCCATGCCAACGGCTTGAGCGCCAGTATGCCTCTTTATACCGGCGGTAAATTAAGCGGCACCATTAAGCAGGCTAAGGCAGGTTATCTGATTTCCGAGCAGGGCGTACAGAAAGCGTATAACGATATGCGCTCCACTGTTACTAACGGTTATTTCGGTATGCTGCAGGCTGATAATATGCAGAAACTGGGACGCGAATCCGTAGACCGTTTGACCGACCATTTAAAAAACGTACAGGCTCAATATGATGTAGGCGTTGTTGCCAGAGTGGACGTACTGCGCAGCCAGGTAGAGCTGGCCAATGCTAAACAGAGCTTAATTCAGGCAGAAAATGCCTATCAAATCGCCGAAGCTAACTTAAATAAAATTGTTGGTCTGCCCATGGATACGCAGCTAAAGCTGGATGATATTCTTGTATATAGTCCATATGAAAAAGATTTGCCCTATTGTCTAAATTATGCGGCTGACCATCGTCCGGAGCTGGAACAGGCAAAGCAAAATGTAGAAGCTGCTAAAGGCGCTCTGCGTGTAGCTATTTCCGGGCATATGCCGCAGGTTGCTGCCGTAGCCGAGCAGAACTGGAGCGATAAGAACTGGCCCGGCGATGAAAACGGTAACTGGGGCGTAGGTGTAACCGTTAATTTGAATATTTTTGATACAGGCGTTACCAATTCTAAAATTCATGGCGCGGAGGCAGATTTAGCTAAGGCTCATGAAAATTATCGCGATGCTGTGGATGTAGTAAACTTAGATGTACGCACCAATTATTTGGGCTTGCGTGAGGCTGAAAAACGTATTGATACCACTCATTTGGCAGTATCTCAGGCCGAAGAAGATTATCGTATTGCACAGCTGCGCTATATGAACGGCGTTGGCACTAACACCGACGTTTTGGACGCGCAGGTTGCTTTAACTGACGCTAAAACCAATTACTTAAAGGCTCTTTACGACTACAATACCTGCAAGACCGATCTGGAAACTGCTATCGGCGTACCTATGCAGTTCCCTTCTAAAATAGTAGTTGATCCTAGGGTTACAGAGGCAGAAGAAGCTGCCAACAGCAAATAAAATATTTTTAAGCTTTGACGCCTGCGGCATAATGTCGCAGGCGTTTTTATGCGCGGTAAAAAAGCATAAGAAAATTTTTTGTCTTTACAGGAAGATAGGAGAGTATGTCGAAGTAATATAAGTCGAAGTATTTTTTACTAAAAGCAAAGAGTTGTGACATACTTTTGTCACGAATACTTGGTAAAATAAAAATGGTGACTTATATGAAAAAATATTTTAGATTTATAGCTGTTCTTGTTATGCTGCTCAGTGCAGGCTATATCTTTTTAGTGCGTACCGTAATGCCGAATTATATACGTCAAGTATTACCGCAGGCAGAAAGCTTAGCTTCCGGTTTTATCAACGGTAAAATATCCATTGGTGAGTTAACTTGGAATGGCGGGTTAAGCGCAGAAATAGGCAATATTGTAATTGAGGACGATAAAGGAATCAAAGTAGCGGAAGTTCCCCGGACTATTGTACATCTGCGTCCTTGGCTGGCGCTGGATAAGGGCGTTAAAGCTATAAGCAGGGTGGAGCTTATGCGTCCGCGCGTCTTTCTTGTGATGAATGCCAATAAGCAGTGGAATATGCAGAATTTGCTGAAACCGTCAGATTCGGAGGAAACACCTTTTTATGGAACGCTGGAAATCTCTGACGGACAGCTGCATATTGCTATGCCGCAGGGTAAGTGGGATGTAAATGTGGCAGGTACTGTTAACGGCGGCGCTAATCCTAAATTTGCGGTAAATCTGCGTTTAGGCAGCGGTGTTGATAAACTGCAAGTTCAGGGATTGGTGACCACGAAAGGCGAAGGACGCCTGGAGTTAAAGAGCGACCGGTTTGACTTGGCTCCGTATGCTTCGTTGGCAGAGTATTTTGCTAAGATTAACGATTTACAAGGCGGCTTAGAAAAATTAGCGCTGTTATATGTAAACGAAAACGGGCACAAAAGCTTTTCCGGCGAAGCGTCTATAAAAGGGGTTCAGGGGAAAAAGCAGCTTGCGGGCGCAGAGCATATGGTGCGCCTAGATGGTTTAGTGCGCGCTCATGACAATATTATAGTAATAAGCGGCTTGGACGCAGCTGTTGACGGTAACAAACTGCATCTTGAGGGCAAAGCTGATCTGCGTGATACGGATAATCCTAAAGGCAAAGGCGTGTTGTCGGCAGCTAAATTAGAGTATGACGGATATAGTTTGGAAAAGCTGCGCATTCCGTTTAACGGCACTAAGGAACAGCTAGTCTTAGAGTCTGTCAGCGCCGAATATGGCGGCGGTAAGCTTACCGGCAACGGTACTTACAGTATTGGCGAAGAAGTTTTAGCTGCTGATTTGCAAATAGATAAGGTTACTCATGCCGTATCGGGTAATTCGCGGGATAACGTACATATTGACGCTAAGCTGGCTATGCTGCTGAAAATTGCTAAGGACGGCTTGAAGGTACATGCGGCTGCTGATACTATGAATTTACGTTGGCGTAGCTTGAAAGTTGATAAAATGAGCTTGGACGCTTCTTATGATGATGGGACTTTGCTGCTGAATCATTTCAGCGCCTTTGCCGGAGATACGGGTAACTTGCTGGTTAGTGGCAGCGTAAAAGATGACGGCAGCATGCAGCTTCAGGGACGCATGACTGAGTTTCCTATTCATCCGCTTTTGGATGTGGTTTCTGAACAAGACGGCAACGGACTGTGTTCGACTGGTTTCAGTATTAGCGGCAGATTGGATGCGCCTGAATTTGCCGGCGTAATTCAACTAACGCAGGCCGAGTTTTTACAGCAAAAAATTAAAGAAGCACATGGCTTTGTAAGCCTTAAGGATAAGCTTGTAACGATTAAAAATTTTCAGGCTGATATGGAGCAGGGCTATCACATCCTCAGCGGCAGTGTTGATTTGCGCGGCGAGGAGCCTTACGTAGATTTAGCGGTGGAAACTGACGGCGTGCGCATAGAGCCCATTATGCGTTTGCTGCTTAATAAAGAGGAAGCTCCGGTAACAGGAAATTTGCGTAATATGATGCAGATAACTGGTCCCGTAAGTAAGCCTTCGGTTTATGGCGAAGTACACGCTACCGACGGCAGCGCTGTCAAGCAGCTGTTTAACAGCGTGGCCGGGCGCTATATGTATGATAAAGGTAATCTTTATCTAAAAGATTTTTTAATCAATGCCTTTTATTCCCGCGTTTTGTTAAACGGTACTATGACGGAAGCCGGCAGTCTTGATTTTGATTTGGTGGCGAAGGACGTTGATTTAGCGCATCTGCCGATAAAGGACGAAACCGTTGATTTGGAAGGCAAAATTAATGCTGCGGGACATTTAGGCGGCACGCTGACGGCTCCTGCGTTCCGCGGCGATGTGGACAGCGAAAAAATCTATATCAATGGCGAAGCTTTGACGGAATTGTCCGGTACTATAGATGGCAGCGGTCAGGAGCATAACGCGCTGAAGTTATCCTTTAAGCAGCCTTATCGGGATGATCCGTCCAATTACGGTGTTTATACTGCCGATGTAAATATGAATTTGGCAGAAAAATTTATTCAAGGCAAGGTACAGATGCTTTGGGGCGATATTGGAGGACTTTTACGCATGGCTCGCATCGACTATGACATTAACGGGCAGATGCAGGGCTTGTTAGATTTTTGTCCCCAAGGTAAGGGTAGCGGCTTGAATATTTCTGTTACGGCTGACGACGTAAAAATTCATGATTTAGATTACGCGCATATGGTTGCTAAGGGTAATATAAAAAATATGCTGCTGACTTTGGAAGATGTTAAGCTCCAAGAGCAGGAAAACGTTACTGATAAAGGTATTATCGCTGTTGGTGGTACCGTGGAGCTGAAAGAGCGTTGGATGAATTTAGAAATGGCTTCTGTGAAAGCTAATCCTGCTATTGTTACTGCGGTGATGAAAGATCCGCCGGAAATTCATGGTGAAATGGATATGTTAGTGCAGCTGGCAGGTAGCTTCGATGATCCTAATGGTACGGGTTCGTTAGAAATTACTAATGGCTCCATAGCCGGTGTAGGTATGGATAAGCTTGTTGCCATGCTATCTTTGAAGGATGACAATATAAAGCTGCATCAGCTGCTGGCAACGAAGGATGCCTATGACTTTAAGGCTAATGGTGATATTCCGGTGGACATTTTCCGCGCTAAAGAAAGTCGTCGTAATCCTCGTTCGCAGATGAATATTATTATGGATTTGAACGAAGCGCGTCTGGGTATTCTGCCTGCTATGACTCAATGGGTGGAATGGGGCGTTGGCGACACTCAGGGACAGGTGCGGTTAGCAGGCACGCTTGAGGAACCGTTGCTGTACGGCTCTTTGAAAATTGCTGACGGCGCCGTAAAAATCAAAAGTCTGGATTCCGTATTGGAAAATATCAATTTGGATGTGGATTTTCAGGGCAATACGGTATTGCTGCGCAACCTTTCTACTAAGCTGGGCAGGGGCAGCATATCTGCTGACGGCAGCTATGCTTTGCAGACTACGGAGAATGCTGCGTATAAGCTGCACATTAAAGCAGATAATGCAGAAGTAGCTTCGCAGATTTTCAGCGGTAAAATCAACAGCGAGATAGAAATTTTACCGCAAAAATATCGCGACCGCCGCAAGATGCAGGGAAATATCCCGCCGCCGTTAGAATACCGTCCGTTGATTAAGGGCAATTTGCGTTTAGACGACGTGGTTGTTAATATGCCTACCATACCGGAAATGGGTGAAGGCGAAACTAATCTTGGCTTAGACTTACAAGTAGATTTGGGCAAAAAAATACATTTATATAACAGCTATCTCTACGATATTTGGCTTAAAGGCGGCATTAAGGTACAGGGTAGTACGCGTTATCCTGTTATTGATGGTTCAATTAAGGCTGATAAGGGTACCATTACCTATCTGCGTACCGATTTTAAGCTGCAGGATGCAGGACTGGTGTGGGTAGAGCCGGGAAGCTTTTTGCCCAATGTAAATTTGGAAAGCACGGCTCGCTTCAGCCGCTACCATATTTTCATGAAAATCAATGGCCCTGTGGAAAAAATGGATTTGCAGCTTTCCAGCGACCCGCCTATGGAACGCAATACTATTGTGCGCATGCTTACCTTACAACGTGATACTGCCGGCAGCAATGAGGTTACCAGTGAGGATATGAATAACCTTATGACTGTTGGTTTGCAAATGACGGTGTTGGGTGATGTGGAAACTTGGATTAAGCAGACCTTAGGCTTGGACCAGTTCCGTATTTATACGGGTAAGGTGCGTTCGGGCATTGGCTTTGAAAGCGCTAAAGACCGTTCAATGGATTTGACGCCGGACGAACGTAGTCAGTATAATGTGTTGGTAAGTAAATATTTAAACAATAATTTTATGTTTGGCTATACTACAAGCTTTGACGCACTTGACAGGAGCATTTTCGGGCAGTACGATATTAGTAGGCACATGAATATTACTTATTCTAGAAGCTATGAAATGGATTCCGATCCCGAAGATTGGTATGGACTGGAATATAAAATTACTTTCTAAAAAATTTGTGGAAGGAGGTGAACACATGCTGCAAAGCTATTTGGAGGAGCTGCGCAAAACGCCGCTGTTAAAGCCGGAGGAGGAATATGCTCTGTGGGCGCGGGCTGCTGCCGGGGATATGGCGGCGCATCAGCGCTTGATGACCTCTTATCAGCCTTTAGTTTTTAAAATTGCTTCCGGCTTTAAGCTGCCGGAAGCAGAGACTATGGAGCTTATTCAAGAGGGTATGGTCGGATTGCTGGAGGCTGCCGAAAGCTATGAATATACTCGCAGGGTAGCTTTCAGCTTGTTCGCCTCCTACCGTATTAAGGGTAGTATGGTGGACTATCTGCGGCAAAGCAACCATAAAGGCGTTCTTTATTTAGATAGTGAAGTTAGTAAGGGATTTACTTTAAGTGACGCACTGCCATCCGAGCTGGCTACACCTACGGAATTAACGGAGCAGAAGCTGCTTCAAGAACGGGTGGCGCAGGCTATGGAGCGGCTGCCGCTTAAAGAGCAGCAGGTTTTGCAGGGCATGTATTTAGATGACCGCCCGGCGCAGGCTGTTGCTGATGCTATTGATGTGAGCTTGGGTCACGTCTACCGCCTGCAAAAGCAGGGGGTTCGCCGCATTCGTGGTATGCTGTCCCGCTTTATACATGATTTTAATAAGGATTAGCAGAAAAAATAAATAGAAGAATTTAGTACAGATACAACGTAAAACGGCGTAAATTATAGAAAATCAAATTAAATTTGCGCTAATCGCGATAAATACCCTGTTAAGATTTGTCTGTATTGACGATTTTAATTAGTATAGTTGTAATTATCAACCAAAGGAGGCAGGAGCATGGCGCAGCCAAGTCAGTCTTTGTTTAGGCGTATTCGCTGTATTAAAAGCAGCTTAGATAGTGCAGAACAAAGCTTTTTGGACAATCAGGATATACGCGGCGAACTGGATTTGATGCTGGCGGAAGCAGAGCTTAAAAACCTGCGTAAAAAAAAGGATGTTCCTTGGAATTGGAGCAGGCATTTATTTGCTGTGTGCGCAGCTGTGCTTTTGGTTCTATCAGGCTTTGGCGGCTGGTATTTTGCTAAGGGTCATTATAAGCATAGCCAGACAGCCGCTTCCGGTGCAGCTGTTCCAATGACAGCCATAGAACAAACAAAAAAATTACCAACTCAGCCAGCGGTAAAAGTTGAACCGCAGGTGCAGAGACAAGTTATGCCTGAAACTGCGGCTAATATAAAGCAGGCGCAGGTTACCATATCTAAAGCCGATATGCACAAGCTTGTGCAGTCAGCAAGAGCAGAGCTTAGCAATTCTAAATAAATCGGAGGAGGACTTCATTGATGAAAAGAACTTTATGGCAGCCTTTAACAGTAGGGTTGGCAGCTATGCTGCTGGCTTTGCCTGTATATGCAGAAGAAACGCAGGAGGCAGTTAATACTCCGGCGGTTCAGACAGAATCTGCGCAGAAGCAGGAGGATAGGCTGGCACCGTATATTGGTAAGCCTATTACCAAACAGATTATTGAAGGCAATGTGAATATCAGCGAGGAAGAAATTGCCGCTGCATTGAAAACCAAGCAGGGCATGGAGTTTACTGAAGCCGGTTTAACAGAGGATTTGAGCTCTATTTATGATTTAGGCTGGTTTTATGATCTGCACCCGGAATTTAAATTAGTGCCGGAGGGCGTACAGGTTATTTATCATGTTTTAGAAAATCCTGTTTATAAACAAACCAAGGTAATCGGCAATACGGTTATAGACGCTAAAAAAGTGGATGCCTGCTTTGATTTGGAAAAGGATAAGCTGGCAAATTTAAAACAGATTAATAAATGCGTGCAAAGGTTAGAAGAAGAATATCGTTCCAGCGGTTATATTTTAGCGCGTGTTACTGATGTACACATGGAGCAGGACGGCACCTTGAATGTCAGTGTTAATGAAGGTATTGTTGAAGGCTTTAAGGTGAAGGGCAATAAAAAATGTAAGGATTATGTTGTTATCCGTGAAATGAAGCTCAAGCAGGGAAAACCCTTTAATGCCAAGGATGCCCGCCGCAGTATGCAGAGAGTATATAATCTTGGCTATTTTGAAGATGTTAATGTTAAACTTAATCCCGGTCGTGAGCCTAATTCCGTAGAGGTTGAAATCGACGTTGTGGAAATGAATACAGGTACCTTTGGTATCGGCGCAGGCTACAGCAATGCCGACGGCTTCATCGGTATGGTTTCTATTGGTGATAAAAACTTTCGCGGTACCGGTGATAAAATCAATATTCGTTGGGAATTTGGCGGCGAAGATAACAAGAACTATGATTTCAGCTATACTCGCCCGTGGATTGACAGCAAGGAGACTGCTGCTACCTTAAACTTATATGATATTACTAACGAATATGCCGATTATAATATTGACGGTGACGAGATTGCGCGTTATGACAAAAAGCGCCGCGGTCAAGAGCTGACCTTTAGCCGTAAAACTGATAATGAGTTTATAAGCAACTATATTACCTTAAAAAACCGAGAGGATATTTATAAGGGCGAAGCTGACGGTTACGAGGGTGATTGGGATCAATATTATGAAGATCAGTTTACTCAAAAACGTGATGATAAATATAATTCTAAATATGAATCCTGGATGCCTGCGACCGCTGCGGAACGCCGTAAGGAAAACTTTGGTACTACTCGTTCCATTACGCTCGGACGTGTGTTTGATTCCCGAGATAATATTTACGACCCCCATGAAGGCAAACGTATTGGCTACAGCGTAGAATGGGCCGGCGGTTTGGGCGGCGATTTCGATTTCACAAAGGTTACTGCTGATTGGCGCTATTATTACCGTGCAGGCGGTGAAAATGTTTGGGCGTTAAATTTAGGCTTGGGTTATGCTGACGGCGATATGCCTTTGTCCCAGCGGTTCACCATGGGCGGCAGCGATACTTTGCGCGGCTATGAGGACGACCAGTTCCGCGGCAATAGTATGGTTAAAGCTACTTTGGAATATCGCTTCCCCATTGTTAAGAAGGTTCAGGGCGTTCTCTTTACCGATAACGGCTATGCTTGGGATAAACGTCATGAGGACGAATTTGATATGGGACTTATCAAGAATAGCTATGGTGTGGGCTTGAGAATTAATTCTCCTTTAGGTCCTGTAAAACTAGATTATGGCTATGGTGAGGACGGTGGCAAGTTCCACTTTAGCTTTGGTGGTCAATTCTAAGCTAGGAGCAGATACTGCTATGAAGCCGAATAAAATTATTCTACTTGCTGCAATGACATGCTTGCCATTGCAGCAAGCTTTTTCTGCCCCCATTGAAAAAGTGCAGGTGCAGGTAGTAGATACTAACGGCGGTACAAGCGCTGTGCTTCTGCAAAAAATGAGCGTCAGTATGCAGGTGGTGGCAAATCAACTTTTTATAGATAAGGATGCGGAGCTAATTGCAGCTGCACAGCAGGAATATAAGCGTCTGCTGACGGAGATTGGCGACCGTGTTTTTACCGGCTATGAGTTGGTGGATGTACAGCTTGCTGCCGGTGTGCAGACTAGCATTACCATGTATGCTAAGCCGTGGAGCACAACTATTGTTAAGCCTGTGATTGATTTACAGTTTTCCGGCGTGGAAAAAGAAACTGCTGTTTTGCTTTACCAACAGATACCGACCTTGAAGCAGGAATTGGAGCAGGCTATCAGCGGCGCTTCTGTGGCTGCCGGAGATTGGGCAGGCGGCGTGCTGCGGCGTATGGTGCGTCAACGGGTAGAGCAAAAGCTGCCGGAATTTCGAGCGGCAGTGGATGTGGTACAGGAAAATAACAGCACTGTGGTGCAGATTGTTATTTATCCTGTAGGTCAGTTGGTTACTGATATAAATTACGAACTGCGCAGTGAAGCGATACCCAACATTCTGCTAATGGAGCTTAAATATAAATATGCAGCCGAGTGTGATAAGCTACGCGGCTTGCCTTTAGCATATGTGCGACGTCATCAGCAGGCTTTGGAGCAATGGCTTACGGATAAGCTGCTGGCAGAAAAAGCCATTAAGCAGTTTGCTTTGCAGCCGGTAGTTAAGCTTACGCCGAATACCAATATGGGCGTAGAGATTATGATAAATTCGGATAAGTACAAAATTTGGTTCGAGGGCTATGGAGATATTGGACGTAATGAAAATAATCTGTCTGGCAAGGCGCATATTGGTAAATTTATTTCGCCTAAGGAGGAAATATTTGGCGAGGCTGAAGTTGTTTTAGACCATGTAGATTGGCATTTTGGCACTGGCTATGCCCGTTATTGGGGCAAGAGCGTGTGGAGCTACATGCGGCGCATGCCGATTGGCGATAACGATTATAAGCTGGAATATAATTTAAGTCCCAAATGGCGGCTGCGGGCAGAGCATTTTTCCGGTGATGACCGTAATGAATTTGGCGTGCGTTACCGTATTCACGAATTCCTCAGCGCTGAATATGTTTATGGCGGCGACGAATTTTATTTACGGATTATCGGAAATTTGTAGCAATTCTTGAAAGAATGAGTATATACTGTTATAATAAACTATATATGTGTTTTTAATATTTTTAGTCAAAGAAAGTAGGGATTTTGATTATGATGCAGCAATTGCGTAATCCTAAAAATGTAAAACTTGTTTCTCTGTTTGTGGCAGCTATTTTTGTCTTGGGCTGCTTTGCTTTGTCGCTGACTCAAAGCGGTTTTGGCAAAAGTGCTTCCGCTGCTGCCAGCGAGTCTGCTATCGGTGTAGTTAATTACCAAATGCTGGTAGCGCAATGTCCTGACCTCAAGGATGTTGATGCAGCTATGAAAACAGAAATTGAAAATGCACAGAAGGATTTTAACGAAAAATCCAAGACCATGAATGACGCTGAAAAGAGAAGCTACTACACTCAAACTCAAGAGCGTCTGCAAAATAAGCAAAAAGAGCTTATGGAGCCTGTTCTGAAAAAAATTGAAGCTGCTATTCAAAAGGTTGCCGATAAAAAAGGCTTGTCAGTAGTAGTAGAAAAGAGCACTGTGGTGTTTGGCGGTACGGATATTACTGATGAGGTAGCTAAATCATTGCAGACTAAATAATTTAGGCTGATTTAATTGCGTAACCTCAAAGGAGGGCTTCATGGATAGAAGCAACTGGAGAAAAATTGGCCTAATATTGGCAGCTGCTCTCTTGATTTCTGCCTGTGGCTCAAATCTTAGGGGAACGCAGTCGGATAAAATTGCTGTAGTTAATTGGCATCGGGCAATGGAAAATCATCCCCGGTATCAGAATCTGCAGCAGCAGGAAAAAATTCTTAAAGATTTGCTGGAAAAACGCCAAGGACAAGAAAATTTAGCAAGAGCGCAGATGGGTAGCTTGGAAAAGCTGCGTCAGCTGCGGCAGTTAAGTGAGGTCAGCTATTGGCAGGCAGATTTTAATACGCGTATGGTGGAGCAGCGGGAGCGTGAAGCTAAAAAGCTGCAGCTGAAAATAGCAGAAGTGGAGGAGCAGGTAGATAAAGAACTTGTCCCTCGCAAGAAAGCTATTGAAGACAATTATCAGTTGGAAATTTTTAATTTGCGCGCTTTATTAGGCGCTGTTAGACTTAAGATTGATGAGAGGAAAGCGCTGGAGGCTAAGCTACAGACGTTTCAGCATGAACGCGGTAAAAAGGTTATGGAGCTGCAGGCAGAAAAGCAAGCCTTAATGGAAGCGCAGCTGGCGCCCTATCGCGAAGAAATGCAGCAGCGTATGGCTGATGTGGCAGCTCAGTATCAAGCAGAAATGCTGGAGCATAGAAAAGATAAGGAGCAACGAGAAAGGGAAATGTTCAGCGCTGCGCCGCAGGCTTTACACAATGCTTTGGCTATTATGGATAGAGAAATCGAAAAGCAGCAGGAAAAAAATGAGCAGCTGCGGCAACAAATCAACGGCGATATCTCTAGTCAGGCTGTTAAACTGGCTCATGAGCATGGTTATACAATAGTATTTAATCAATTTAAGGTTAATGTCAATGCAGATGATATTACCGATAAAGTAGTTGAGAGTTTAAAAAAGCAAATACAAAAATAAAAGTTTAAATGTAAGTGAGGTTTAAAAAATGAAAAAAATAATTGCAGGTTTAATGGTGGCAGCAGCTATGCTGACTTTTGGCTGCAGCGGCCGTAATGCTGCTTTTGGCGTTGTAGATATGCGTAAGGTAGAAACTGAAGCTTCTATTATAAAAACAACTAAAGAAGAAGTTACCGCCAAGATGAAAGAACTTAAAGAGCAAATGGATAAAGATATGGCTGGTAAGCAGGGCGAAGAAGCCAGCAAGATTGCTGAGGATTATTCTGCTAAAGCACAGCTTGTACAGAGCGAAGCTCAAAATAAGCTGAAAGCAAGCTTAGATACCGCTCTCAACCAAGTTGCTAAGGAAAAGAATTTGGGCGCAATCATGATTAAAGAGGCTGTTCCTCAAGGTGGTACTGACGTTACTAAAGAAGTAATCGAAAAAATGAAATAAGCTGTACCCGGAGCGGGCGGTTGCGTCCGTCCGCTTTTCGTGTTTGGTTTTGGACTGGCACGGGATATTGATGGAGGTTTGAAATGGAGAAGAGTGTACAAGAATTAGCTGAGTTTTTACATGGTACTGTGGAGCATGATAATCCGGAGCTGAAGATAACTGGTGTTAACGGTTTGGTAGAGGCAGGCGCGCAGGATATTTCCTTTGCCGTTCCGCCGCATGTGGAGCATTGCCACTTGAGTAAAGCAGGAGTAATGGTATTAAGTCCGGCAGACCCTGAGTTGGACGGCCGCCCGGTTATCCGTGTTGAAAATCCCCGCGCTGCTTTTGCGGCGTTGTTAGAGTTATTCCGCCCGCAGGAAGAGGTAGAAAGAGTAGTCAGCCCCTATGCTTTTGTGTCTAAAAAAGCTAAAATTGGCAGTAATGTGGCTATTCAGCCCTTTGCCGTAGTAGAGGATGATGCCGAAATAGGCGATGGTACCGTGCTTTATCCTCATACCTATGTAGGCAAGCGTGTAAAAATCGGTCAAAACTGCACTCTTTATCCTAACACTACTGTGCGCGAGGACTGCGTGCTGGGCGACAGAGTTATTTTGCAGTCCGGCGCTGTTATCGGCGGCGATGGCTTTGGTTATATTACCCAAAACGGCAAACACAGCAAGGTGCTGCAAACCGGCAATGTAGTTTTGCAGGACGACGTAGAGATTGGCAACAATACCTGTATTGACAGAGCTACCGTGGACAGCACCATTGTGGGCAAGGGAACAAAAATCGACAATTTAGTTCACTTGGGACATAACGATATTTTAGGTGAGAACTGCCTGGTAGTTGCTCATGTAGGTATTTCCGGCAGCGTAACCGTAGGTAATAATGTTACCTTTGCCGGTCAGGTAGGTACTGTTGGTCATATTACTATCGGTAATAATTGCCTGTTTGGCGGCAAAGCCGGTATTACCAATAATGTTCCGGATAATTCTGTCATGGGCGGCTATCCCGCAAGACCCATGAAGGAATGGATGCGTCAAGAGGCATATATGCACAAGCTGGGCGATATGTTTAAACGCGTCAAAGTTTTGGAAAAAGAAGTGTCCCAATTAAAAAAGTAAAAGACAGGATTTTGTTGTGGTAGGTTATTACTTAGTAAAATTATTCAGTAAAATAATGTGCCTTTTACCGCTGTGGCTGCGCAAGCTGTTTGCCAAATTTGTAGGCAGTATAGCAGTGATGGTGGTACCGGAGTGGCGTATGCAGATGGCGCAGACCAATATAGAGGAATGCCTCGGCGTTGCGCCTGCCAGAGCGCGGCAGATTGCTGATGATAGTCTGCACCGTTTTGGGCGTATGGTAGTAGAGGTTTTACGCTTTCCTTTGTTGAACAAGGATAATATCAGCCAAAATGTTACTGTTGAGGGACTGGAATATCTGGAAGCAGCCTATGCTCAAGGAAAGGGCGTTATTATGGCCACCGGTCATTATGGCAACTGGGAGCTTTTAGGCGCTACGGTGGCGCTGCATGGTTATCCTATGCTTTCCATAACCCGCAAGCAGAATAATAGCTATATGGATAAGGCCATAAATGAATTTCGTCAGATGGTAGGTCAGCAGGTAACCTATAATCGCGGCGGGCATGGCCTTTTGGCTATCAGCAGAATGCTTAAAGAGAAAAAGCTGTTGGGCGTGCTTTATGACCAGGATACTAATGATGATGGGGTAGAAATAGATTTGTTTGGCAAGCGGTCTATTATTCCCTTGGGACCGGCGGCGTTGTCGCGTATTTACGGTTCGCCTATATTACCGATTTTTCTACATAATAATGACGATTGGACGTGTACGGCTAAAATCTATCCGCCGCTGTATACGCCGAAAACTAAAAATAAACAAGAAGATTTTTATCAGGTGACGCGTCAGCTGGTAACGATTTTAGAACAGGAAATTATTGCCCATCCGGAAATGTGGTTTTGGGTGCATGATCGTTGGAAGGATGGTCGCCAACGTTTTGGCAAGAAAAAATAAATTAGCGAAGGAGGATGAAGATGTCCGCAAAAATTAAAGAATATCAGCATACTATCGCTCAAGAGGTTGCTTATTCCGGTATCGGACTGCATTCCGGCAAGGATGTATTAATGACCTTGAAACCGGCTGATGTCAATACGGGCATTACCTTTGTGCGTACTGATTTGCCGGGCAATCCCAAGATACGTGCTTTGGCAGAAAACGTAAGCTCTACCGTAAAAGCTACTACTTTAAGTGAAAATGGCGCGGAGGTATTTACGGTTGAGCATTTAATGGGCGCTTTGTCCATGATGGGTGTAGATAATATCTGCATTGAAATGTCTTCTCCCGAGCCGCCGGTGACTGACGGCAGCGCAAAGGTTTTCTGCGAGCTGATTGAAAAAGCCGGTTTAGCAGAGCAAGCTGCTGAACGCAGGGTATATGTTGTAGATAAAGCCTTTGCAGTTTATGACGGCGATCGTTATATTACGGTATTGCCCTATGACGGCTACCGCATTTCTTTTACCTCTATCAATAAGCACCCCATGCTGGGCACTCAGTATTTTGATGTGTTGTTGGATAAGGAAAGCTTTAAAAAAGAAATTATGGCTGCCAGAACCGTTGCTTTTACCTACGAGTTGGAAATGCTGCGTAAACTTGGCCTTGGTTTGGGCGGTTCCCTGGAAAACGTAGTGGTTTTTGACGAGGAAAAAATTTTGTCTGTACCGCGTTATGATGATGAGTTAATCCGTCATAAAATTCTTGATGTTATTGGCGACCTGTATTTGCTGGGACCTATCAAGGCGCACGTTATTGCTGTAAAAACAGGGCACGCTTTTAATTCGCAAATTGCCAAACAGATTCAGGCATATAGAACAAAGGAGGACTAAATCATGACTGTATTAGATATTAATGAAATCAAAAAGATTCTTCCCCATCGTTACCCCATGCTGTTGGTAGACAGGATTTTGGAAATTGAGCCTATGAAACGTGCTGTTGGCATTAAAAATATTACTGCTAACGAAATGCAGTTTTTAGGTCATTTTCCTAATGAGCCGATTATGCCCGGCGTACTTTTGATAGAAGCCATGGCGCAGGTTGGCGGCGTAGCTATGCTGTATCCGGAAGAGAACCGCGGTAAAATTGCTGTTTTCGCTAAAATTGATAATGTACGTTTCCGTAAACAGGTCGTGCCCGGAGATCAAGTAGTAACTACTGCTGAAGTAACTAAAATTATGCGCGGCAATATGGGTATTATCCATTGTGAAGGCAAGGTTGACGGCAAGGTAGCCTGCGAATGTGACTGCACCTTTGCTATCATGGATCCTAAGGAAGCTTAATATTTTTGTAAAATAAGCTGAAAACATTAGTAAACGCAAGCAAAAAGGGCTTATTAAGATATAATTAAGAAAAATCGCTTATTTTGCCTTGCGAAAAAAGTCTTGTGGGGATGATTATAATAGTATATCTAAATTTAATTGTTTGATTAAATTTTATGGGGAGTGAAAGTAATGAGTTCTGTGATAATGCCGGAAAGTGGTATTCATGAAACCGCCATTATTCATCCGTCTGCGATTATCGGTAAGGACGTATCTGTAGGACCTTATGCTGTAATTGATGAAGATACAATGATTGGTGACGGTTGTATTATTGGTGCTCATGTTACCATTCATAAATATACGACTATTGGCAAAAATAACCGCTTTTTTCCTGGCTGTTCCATTGGCGGTGTGCCACAGGATTTAAAGTTTGTGGGGGAAAAGACTCGTACTATAATTGGTGACGGCGGTACATTTCGTGAATGCTGTACTGTTAATCGTGCTTGCGGCGAAGGTAATGAAACACGTATCGGCAATAATATTTTGATGATGGCGTATACTCATGTTGCTCATAATTGTATTGTGGGCAATAATGTTATCATGTCTAATGTAGCTACTTTAGCTGGTCATGTAATTGTGGAGGATCGTGCAGTTATCGGCGGTTTGTCTGCTGTGCATCAATTCTGCAAAATTGGCCGCAATGTTATGGTAGGCGGTATGGCGCGTGTATCTCAGGATATTCCGCCCTTTATGATTGTTGCCGGCGATCCGGCATTTGTTTCCGGCTTAAACAGTGTTGGCTTGTCTAGGGCAGGTATGCCTGCTGAAGAACGTAGTGAGCTGAAAAAGGCTTTCCGCATTCTTTATCGCAGCGGTTTGCCTTTGCAGGAGGCTATTGCCGTTATGGAAGCAGATTTAAAGAGCTGTGAGCCCGTAGAGCATTTATTGCGTTTCCTGCGTAATGTAGAGCGCGGTATTATCCGCACTCGTAAAAGCTAGGAATAGTAAGAAATTATGGAAGTTTTAGGTGTATTGTCGGGCATTGGTCATTTGCCTGTGGAGGTAGCTCGTTCTGCTAAGGAGCAGGGCTACGAGGTGGTGGCAGTAGGTGTAGTTCCCGGAATTGACGAGGAATTGGAGCCGAGCGTCGACCATTATTACGAAATCAATATTGGCAAAATAGGCAAGATAATTTCTGTTTTGAAAAAGCATAAGATAACTAAGGTCACAATGATTGGTAAAGTGACTAAGGAAGTGCTTTACAAGGCAGGAGCAATCGTGCCTGATTTGCGTGCCATAAAAATTCTTGCCAGCGTTCCGGATCGCAAGGACGATACCATTATGAACGCCATTGTTAAGGAACTGGAGAGCGAGGGTATTGAGGTTATGGATCAAACCATTCTTATAAAACCCTTGCTGCCGAAGCCCGGGATTCTTACTAAACGTAGGCCCACAGAGGCAGAGCTGGCGGATATGGAATTTGGCTTTGAAATGGCTAAAGCAATCGGTGGACTGGATATTGGTCAAACGGTAGTTGTTAAAAACCGTGCCGTAATGGCGGTGGAGGCTATTGAAGGAACAGATGCCTGCATTTTGCGCGGCGGTTATTTGGGCAAGGGCGGCGTGATTGTTGCTAAGGCGGCCAAACCGTCCCAGGATCAGCGCTTTGATATTCCCGGCTTTGGCACTAAGACTTTGGAGTCTATGATTTATGCCGGAGCAACAGGAATTATTATCGAAGCAGGCAATACTTTGATTGCTGAAAGGGAAAAAGTCATCAAATTAGCAGATGAACATGATATAACTATCTTGGTAAAATAAAATATTGTAAAAAATTTCGCAATTCTTAGCGGCTGACAGCTTATGTCAGCCGCTTTTTGTGTTATAATATATAATGAAATCGTATAAGCTTTGATAAGGAGTAATTATGTCAAAGATTCTCATTTCTGCCGGAGAAGCTTCCGGCGATATTCACGCAGCGGCTGTAACTGCCGCCATTAAAAAAATAGATAGCTCGGCGCAGGTTTTTGGTATGGGCGGTGAAGCTCTGCGTGCTGCCGGCGGTGAAGTGCTTTTTGATATTAAAGATCATGGTGTAATGGGTTTTGTTGAGGTTATCAAAAAACTGCCGGATTTGTTCAAGCTGCGCAGTGATTTTGCGAAGGTTATGGATGAACGTAAGCCCGACTGCATGGTAGTGGTTGATTATCCTGGCTTTAATATGAAATTAGCTAAGCTGGCTCACGATAAAGGGATTCCGGTAGTTTCTTATATTGCTCCTTCGGCTTGGGCTTGGAATAAGGGTCGCGCTAAAAATGTGGCTAAAATTGTTGATAAGGTGGCCTGCATTTTTCCTTTTGAATATGATGTATATAAGGAAGCAGGCGCGCCCGTAGAATTTGTCGGGCATCCGCTGCTGGATATTGTGCATCCTTCTATGGAAAAAGCAGAAGCTACAGCCTGGGCTGGAAAAGAATCCGGCAGACCACTGGTACTGATTATGCCGGGAAGCAGGTTAATGGAAATTGAGAAAATGCTGCCTAATCTACTGGCAGGCGCTAAGCTTTTACAAGAACAAATGCCGCAGGTGCAGTTTGCTATGCCTCGAGCAGGTACTATTCCTGTGGAGCTGCTGCAAGATAAAATTAAAGCTTCCGGTTTAACTGTAAAAATAACCGAAGGTCATAATTACGATTTATTTAGTGTGGCAGATTTAGCCTTGGCAACCAGCGGTACGGTGACCTTGGAGGCAGCGTTATGCGGACTGCCAAGCATTATAGTTTACCGTACTTCTGCTTTGAACGCTTTTATTGCCCGTAGAGTAATCAATATTCCTAATATTGGCTTGCCTAATATTGTTGCCGGCAGACAAATTTTGCCGGAGCTTTTGCAGGAAAATTTCACCCCTGAAAAACTGGCAGCTACGGCAGTAGAGCTTTTACAGCCGGAAAGCAGGCTGCGTCTGCATGACGATTTGGCTTATATGAAGCAGAGATTAGGCGAACCAGGAGCAGTGGGCAGAGTGGCTCAACTAATTCTAAAAATAGCTGAGGAGAAAAGATGAATTTATATTTTCGTGCATTAAAATATGTTAAACCTTATATTTTTCGTGGGCTTTGTGCGGCTGTATGTACGGCGATTGCTGCCGGCGGCACTGCCTACCTGCCTTGGATAATCAAGGATATGGTGGATCAGGTGCTCAAAGAAAAAAATACCGAGATGCTTAACTATATTGTAATGAGTATTATTGTGGTATTTATTATTCGCGGACTTGCCTTTTATGGACAAAGCTATTTGATGCACTATGTTGGTCAAAGAGTTATTATAGATATCCGTAAGGCTGTGTTTGAAAAATTACAGCGTCTGGGGTTAGATTTTTATGATAAAAATAAAACCGGTACCATTATGAGCTATGTTACTAATGATGTAGGCGCATTGCAGACGGCTATGGTAGAAAATGTGGTAGAAATGGTAACGGAAAGCGTTATTTTAATCGCCTCCATCGTGATGATGATTTATTTGGATTGGCGCTTATTTTTGGTAACCTTTAGTACCTTTCCTATAGTTTTGCTGTTTATCGATCAGTTTGGCAAGCGGATTCGTAAATCAGGCAGCCGTATTCAAGAGGCTACTGCTGATATTACTTCTGTTTTGCAGGAAACAGTTTCTTCTGCCCGCGTTATTAAATCCTTTGTGCGGGAGGAATATGAAATTGAGCGTTTTGAACGTGAAAACGTTAAAAACTTTCGTGCTAACATGAAATATGCGCAGCTTTCTGCTACGCTGACACCGACTATTGAGTTTGTGGCTGCCGTAGGTGTAACCATTATTTTGTGGTATGGCGGCAATAGTGTAATTGACGGCAAAATCAGTGCAGGCAGCTTGGTAGCGTTTTTGACCTATGCCGTTAATATATCTAATCCTATTAAGCGTTTAAGCCGTGTTATCGGCAACATTCAAAAAGCTTTGGCTGCCGCTCAGCGTGTTTTTGGTGTGCTTGATCTGCCGGAGACAATTCAGAATGCACCTAGTGCCAAGCAGCTGCCTATGGTAAAGGGTAATGTGCGCTTTAATAATGTTTCCTTTGAATATAATCCGGGAGAACAAGTGCTCAATAACATGAGCTTTGAAGTAAAGCCTGGAGAGATGATTGCTTTTGTAGGTCCTTCCGGCGCCGGTAAATCTACTGTGGCTAGTCTGCTGCCACGTTTTTATGACGTAACTGACGGCAGCATAACTATTGACGGAGAAGATATTCGTAGAGTTACTCTTGATTCTCTGCGTGAGCAGGTTGGCATTGTGCCGCAGGAAACAGTGCTGTTTAACGGCAGTGTTTATGATAATATTCTTTATGGCCGGCTTGATGCAACTAAGGCAGAAGTTGAAGCTGCTGCTAAAGCCGCTAATGCTCATAATTTTATTATGGAGCTGCCTCAAGGCTATAGCACAATGCTGGGCGACCGCGGCGTAAATATTTCCGGCGGTCAGCGTCAGCGTATTTCCATTGCCAGGGCAATCCTTAAAAATCCGCAGATACTTATTTTAGACGAGGCTACCTCCGCTTTGGATACTGAAAGCGAGCGCGTAGTGCAGGAAGCGCTGGACCGTCTGATGGTTGGCAGAACCTCTTTTGTTATTGCGCACCGTCTTTCTACGATAAAAAATGCCGATAAGATTATGGTTTTGGAAAAAGGAACTCTAGTAGAGCAGGGAACTCACGATGAGTTAATGGCTAAAAATGGCTTGTATGCTCATTTATACCAAATTCAGTATAGCAGCAAACAATCTCATTGAAGCGAAAAGAGGTCAGTAGATGTATATTCTGTATAATATTCTCATTTTAATAGTGTTGGTGGTTTTTGTTCTGCCATATTATACTTATCGTTTGTTTACAGAAAAGGGCTTTGGCTTAAGGTTTAAACAACAGGTTTTTGGACGCATTGATGAACAGGAAATCGCTAAAGTTATGCGTAAGGATTGCATTTGGATTCATGGCGCTTCTGTGGGCGAAATTGTCGCTACTAGTCCTTTAGTTAAGCAAATCCGCAAAGCTATGCCTGATAGACCGGTGCTGGTAAGCGCTTTCACCGTAGGCGGTTATAATATGGCCAAGCAGATTATTCCCGAGGCAGATGCGATTATCTATTTTCCTTTGGATTTGCCTTTTGTAGCTGAATCCTTGGTTAAACGTATTCATCCCGGAGTATTTATGCCGGTAGAAACAGAGCTGTGGCCTAATTTCCTGCGGGCTATTCGTGAACGTCACATTCCTGTGATGATGGTTAACGGACGTATTTCGGAAAAATCCGTCAAAAACTACCGTTATCTTTATGGAATTTGGGACGATATGCTGAATACCGTTACCCGCTTTTGTATGCAGTCCAGTATTGATGCCGATTATATCGCGCATTTGGGCGCAGACAGGAAAAAAATCTTTGTCACCGGTAATACTAAGTTTGACCAGACCTATGCCGAGGTTACGGCAGAGGATTTGGCAAAATATCGTTTTGAATTGGGCTTAAAAAATGATTATCCCATTATTGTTGCCGGTTCTACCCACCCCGGTGAGGAAAAGGTCCTGTTGGAAGCCTTTAAAGCGGTTCGCGCTAAATTTGCTCATGCCAGATTAGTAATTGCTCCGCGTAAAACTGGACGTGCCGAGGAAATTGCCAAGCTGGCCAGTCATTATGGTTATGAAACCGGGTTCCGCTCTGAAATGCAGGAAGTTGAAGGCGAACGCAAGGAATATCCGTTGCTGATTATTGATACTATCGGCGAGTTGGGACGTATTTACGCTGTCGGCGACGTAGTTTATGTGGGCGGCTCCTTTAGCAACACGGGCGGTCACAATGTTTTGGAGCCTGCGGCTCATGCTAAGCCGATTCTTGTTGGGCCCAGTATGCAGAATTTTAAGGATTCTTATGCTTTGCTCAGCAAGGTTAAGGCCTGCAAAATGGTCAACAGTACTTCTGAATTAACCAGTGAAATGCTGGATATTCTGCAAAACGACGAACGCCGTGCTCAAATGGGCGCTGCGTCTCTGCAGGTTATTAAAGAAAACCGCGGCGCGGACATCCGCAGTATTAGGTATCTAAAAGAGCTTTTGGATTTGACTGCCGTTCCGGCTCGCGAATATGCTGTTTATCCTGTCAATACTCGTAATCTTAATGATGAGGGCGGCGGTCGCCTGCGTCATGGAGATGCCATTATCCAATATATTTACCGTATTGCTTACGGTCCGGATACGCCGTTTATGGGCTGGCTCTTGCTGGCAGCCTTGCGCGGCATGTCCTATCTTTATAAATTCGGCGTTTGCTGCAAGCTGAATATGTATGATTTAGGCTTGCTGAAAAAGGAAAAGCTTGACTGCTGCGTAATTTCCATAGGTAATATTACTGTCGGTGGTACCGGTAAAACTCCTACGGCACAGAAGATGGCCGGGATTATCAAAGCTATGGGTTATCGCGTAGTTATTCTGAATCGTGGCTACCGTTCCCATTGGGGTAAGGAAATAGGCGTTGTTTCTGACGGTAATAAAATTTTTATGACTGCCTATGAAGCAGGTGACGAAGCATATTTAATGGCGAAAACGCTGCCGGGAATTCCGGTTGTTATCGGTAAAAATCGTGCCGTTACCGGCCGTTATGCTGTAGAAAAGCTCAATGCAGAAGTAATCATCATGGACGACGGTTATCAGCATTGGCAGCTGGAGCGCGATTTGGATGTTGTTTTGGTCGATACCTTGAATATGTTCGGCAATGGCTGCGTCTTACCTCGCGGCACTCTGCGCGAGCCCTTACAGAATTTAGCCCGCGGCGATTTATTCCTGTTGACTAAGACTGACCAAAGCAGTAAGCTGAGCAGAATGCAGCTGCGCAATATTATTGCTAAATATAACGCTCAGGCTCCCGTTATTGAAAGTATCCATCATCCGAAAAATTTTGTAGAAATTGCTGACTGGTATAAGGGTATCTCCGAGAATTTTAAGGATTTAGAAGATTTAAAGGGAAAAGACGTTATGGTCTTTTCTGCAATCGGTAATCCGTCATCTTTTGAGCAGACCTTATCCAGCATTGGTTTAAATATTTTAGAATCAGTACGTTATCCGGACCATCACGATTATGGTATGCTGGAAATGCAGTATATTAACGAACGTGCCAGCAGTTTGAAGGCTGTAGCCATGGTAGCTACCGCTAAGGACGCAGTAAAAATTCCTACAGAGTTTATTTATTCTGCCCGTGAAATTCCGCTGTATATTCTCAATATGGATATACGCATTACTGAAGGTATGGATAAATTCACGGAATATATTGAAGATGCCATTAAAAAGGAGTTTGATAAAAAATGAAGGTACTTTGTGTAATTCCTGCTCGCTATGCGTCTACCCGCCTGCCTGGCAAGCCTTTGTCCATGATTTGCGGTAAGCCCATGATTCAGCGTGTGTATGAACGCGCCTGTATGGCAAAGCTGCCTGACGAGGTAGTGGTAGCAACAGATAATGAGCAGGTAAAAAAAGCAGTTGAAGCCTGCGGCGGTAAGGCTATAATGACTTCTCCCGAACATCCCAGCGGCACTGACCGTTTAGCAGAGGTAGCGTTGAACTATCCTGATGTTGACGTTATTGTCAATGTGCAGGGTGATGAGCCCATGATTCCGCCGGAAGTAATTGACCGTTTGGCAGCTGTTTTTAATGATGATGAAAATTTGCAGATGGCTACTTTAAAGGTTGCTATGCAGGAAGAAGACTACAACAATCCTGCTGCCGTCAAGGTTGTTACAGATTTAAACGGCTATGCGCTGTATTTTTCTCGCAGCTTAATGCCTTATCCGCGTAATAAGCCGGAAGGCTACACTGTTTATAAGCATGTAGGTATTTATGCTTACCGCCGCAGCTTTTTGCTGAAATATGCCGCTTTGGCTACTACTCCCTTAGAAAGAGCAGAAAGCTTGGAGCAGCTGCGCGCGTTGGAAAATGGCTATAAGATTAAAGTTTTGGAAAGTGATTTTCAGGGTATCGGAGTAGATACTCCCGAAGATTTGGCAGCTGTAAACGAATTGTTTGCCAAGATGAATAAATAGGAGGTTAGCTATGCATATTGTTAAAGTTGGCGATTACCAAGTAGGTCAAGGACATCCTTTGCTGCTCATGGCAGGACCATGCGTGCTTGAAGGCTACGAACGCAGTCTGATGATTGGCAGGCGTACTAAGGCTATTTGTGCAGAACTTGGTATTCCTTATGTTTTTAAGGCTTCCTTTGATAAAGCCAATCGTTCCTCCTATGCGTCTTTCCGTGGACCCGGTATTGAGGAAGGCTTGCAAGTTTTAGCACAAATTAAAAAGGATTTAGGTGTGCCCGTAGTTACGGATATTCACGAACCCTGGCAGGCAGAAAAAGCTGCGGAGGTAGCAGACATCTTGCAAATACCTGCTTTTTTGTGCCGTCAGACAGATTTAGTGTGGGCGGCAGCTAAAACAGGCAGAACTATCAATGTAAAAAAAGGACAGTTTTTAGCGCCTTGGGATATGAAGAATGTTATAAAAAAAGTAGAAGAAGCAGGCAACAATAATGTGCTGCTTACAGAGCGCGGCGCCAGCTTTGGTTATAATACTTTAGTTACCGATATGCGCGGTCTTGCCGTAATGCGTGAATTAGGTTATCCTGTAGTAATGGACGCTACTCACAGCGTGCAGATTCCCGGCGGGCAGGGAACCTCAAGCGGCGGTCAAAGTCAATATGTGCCGCACATGGCTAGAGCCGCAGCGGCAGTAGGTATTGACGCTTTGTTCTTAGAGGTGCACGATAATCCGGCGGAAGCCTTGAGCGATGGTCCTAATATGGTGCGCTTGGATGATTTGCATAAGCTGCTCAGCGACGTGCTGGCTATTGATAAAATAGTACGCGGTTGAGTATTAGAGATAGATTAGTTGTTGATTAAAAGAAAGGTGGCAGCAGATATGGAAGCAATGCTGGAGCATGCGCGCGACGTTTTGCGCATGGAAGCAGAAGCCGTTTTAGAGCTTGTGCCTCGAATAGATAAAAATTTTGCAGCAGCCGTAAATCTGATTTTGGAATGTCAGGGACGCACTGTTATCACAGGTATGGGTAAGAGCGGTTTAATTGGCCGTAAAATGGCAGCAACGCTGGCCAGCACCGGAACACCGTCCTTTTATCTGCATCCGGCAGAGGGAATTCACGGTGATTTAGGTATGGTAACCTCCGGCGATGTAGTAATTGCTTTATCCAACAGCGGGGAGACGGGAGAGGTGCTGAATATTCTTCCTTCCTTGCGCCGTATTGGCGCAAAAATTATTGCTATGGTCGGCAACGCTAATTCTACCTTAGGTAAAAATGCTGATGTTGTTTTAGATGTAGGCGTCAGCAAGGAGGCTTGTCCTTTAGGCCTTGCACCTACCAGCAGCACTACCGCTGCTTTGGCTTACGGTGATGCTTTGGCATTGGCTTTGCTCAAAAAGCATAATTTTACAGCCAGCCAGTTTGCTATTTTCCATCCGGGCGGCAGCTTAGGACGCAAATTGTTATTGACTGTAGGCAGCATTATGCATAAGGGTGACGAAAATCCTACTGTTTTGGCAGATACTACGGTGCAGGAGGCTTTGTTTGTCATTACAGATAAAGGCTTAGGTGCAGTTTCTGTAGTAGATGCTGACGGTATTATGCAGGGGGTACTGACGGACGGAGATATTCGCCGCGGACTGAGCAAGGGCGTAGATTTTTTGCAGCGTCCTGTGCGTGAACTAATGACTGCTGCACCGAAAACCATTACTGAGGATAAATTGGCTGCACAGGCTTTGCATTTAATGGAAAGCAACAAGCCGAAACCTATTACCGTATTGCCGGTTATTGATGAGAAGAAGAAGGTTATCGGTCTTCTGCACATGACTGACTTAGTGCGTCAGGGAGTGGTATAATGTTTGATTTGGCGGCTATCAATGATTTTAGTGCTCCAAAATTACAAAGAGAAATTACCGATGCAGCTGCGCAGGGAAAGAAAAACTACGAGGAACTGCGTGAGGCTTTAGCACAAATCCGTTTATTGGCTTTAGATGTAGATGGTGTGCTGACCGACGGTGCTATTAACATTGGTGCTGAAGGCGAAATTTTTAAAGGCTTTAACGCTAAGGACGGATTAGGCATAAGCGCAGCTCTGCGCAATGAGTTGCAGGTAGCGATTATTACCGGACGTAAAAGTGAAATAATCCATAATCGCTGCCGTGAGCTGGGCATTACGCTTTTAGGCGAAGGTATCAAGGATAAACGTGCTGCTCTAGCGGAGCTAAGCGCGTCTTTAGGCTTCACCAAAGTGCAGACTGCCTATATGGGTGATGATTTAAACGATTTGCCAGCGTTTGCTGCTGCTGGTTTAGCCTTCGCTCCCAGCGATGCCAGTATGGAGGTTTTAGCTTTGGCTGATATTGTAACTAAGGCTCAAGGTGGACGCGGCGCTGTGCGCGAAGCTATTACGATGATTCTTGCAGCACAGGGAAAATGGAACAGTATTATCAAGTCGTATATCCAAGCTGGTCAAGGAGATAAGCAATAATGTGGTTATATTATTTACTGAAAACATTAAGTACGGTTATATCTTGGCTGCCATATAAACTGGTGGTTAATATTGGCCGCGGCATTGGCCATCTTTATCATAAAATTGCCAAGAAGCAGCGTATTCGCGCAGAAGAGACAATACGCGAGCGTTTAGGATATAGTGAAGAACAAGCGCAAAAGACGATTAAGTCTTTGTTTATCAATTTAGGCATGACCTTTATGGAAATTATGTATATGCCTGCTTTGAATAAGGATAATATTCGCGGCTTAGTGACTTTTGACAGGCCGGATATTTTGTGGGAGGCTGTGCATGAAAATAAAGGCGTGGTCATGCTTGCCTGCCACATGGATAACTGGGAATGGCTGGGGGCAGGCTTAGCGCTGAACGGTTTTCCTTTAAGTGCCGTGGAAAAGCCGCAGCCTAATAGAGTTTACAGTGACTTTATGAATGAGCTGCGCCGCGGCGTGGGGCAGGAGATTTTTGCCCGCGGTACAAGTGAAATTTTAGGCTGTGCCCGCGCTATGAAAAAAGGCCGTATGCTGGGACTTATCGCCGACCAAGATGGCGGTTACGACGGCATTTTCGTACCTTTTTTAGGGAAAATGGCTTCTACGCCTACGGGCCCTGCGTATTTTGCCCGTAAATTTAAAGCGCCGATAATTCCGATTTTTATTGTGCGTAAGCCGGACGGCTATGGTCACCAGGCGATTGTGCGCGATCCTATTCGTTACGAATTTACCGGCGATACTAAAGCCGACGATTACAATGTAACCTTGAAAATGACCCAAGAGGTCGAAAAAATAATTAAAGAATATCCCGATAACTGGATTTGGTTCCAGCATCGTTGGAATACACCCTATACACCACCTGAGGAGGCAGAACAGGCAGATGAAAAATAATAAAGCAATTATATATATTGCTGCGGGGCTTGTGATTGCCGGAGCAGTTATTGCCTGGTTGATGCTGGGCGGGGATAAACCTGTTAACGTGGATTTAGGTAAGGGAGTTAAAGCGCAAGTTAGCACTTCTTTGAAAAATAGCGTTATCAATCGTGAAAAGGATGGCAAAAAGCTGTGGGAATTTACCGTTGCTGAAATGGAAAACGACCATAAAAACAACATTGCGCATCTCAAAGGCATTAGGGGCAAGGTTTACCGCAACGACGGTAGTTATATTGATATAGCCGCTGACAACGGTTTTGCAGCTATCAATAAAAACGATTTTTCCTTAGAGGGAAAGGTTAAGGCTGTTTTGAACACCGGCGGCGAGCTTTATGCCGATAAAATCACCTGGAATCAAAATAAGGAAATTATTACGGCTACCGGTCATGTAAAAATGGTAAAGGATGAATGGACTGCTACCGCCGATAGTGCGGTGACAACCAGCGCTTTTGCCAGTTTAAAATTAAAGGGTAATGCCAAGGTTGAGAAAGGCGGAAAATAAAATGAAGAAGACAAACAAACTGATATTAGCAGCAGTGACTGCTTTACTGAGCTTAGGCTTAACCACCGGCGTCTTGGCTGCACCGGAAAATTTTAGTGTGGAGGCTGATGAGCTGGAGTATAATCTGAAAACAGGCGAGGGTGAGGCTAAAGGTCATGTTGTGTTGAAGCAAGATGGCGGCGTGGCTACAGCTAATTATGCAAAATTCAACAGCAAGGTTAAAAGCGGTACCTTAATCGGTAACGTTGTAGCTGACAGGGAAGATGCACATATTGTCTGCAACGAATTTATTGCGCATAATGAAAACGATTTGTCAGCTGTTGGCGGCGCAGTAATTACTAAAGAAGGCAAAAGTTTAAGCGCTGATAGGATTGACTATTATAAAGAGCGTCAATTTGCCGAAACTGTCGGCAGTTGGGCGCGTTTGACTGATACCGACGGCAGTGTTTTGAATGCAGCTAAAATTGATTATAACATGGCTCAAGGTATTGCTAACGCTTATGGCGGTGTTGATATTAAAAGTGATGCCCGTAATTTAACTGCTTCTGCGGACAGCGCAGTTTATAAAACTGACAACAGCGGTTATGTGGAACTGATTGGCAACGCTACGGCTACGCAAAACGGCAATAAGGTTTCCGGGGATAAGCTGCGTTTGACTAATAGTAACGTGGCTGTGGCTGACGGTAACGTAAAGATACACTATATTCCTGAAAAGCAGTCTGCAGTCGTGAATAAAGAGCAGGAAGCAGAAAATCAGGATATAGCTTGATAAACGGAGGATAAAAACTTGATTATTAAAACAGATAATCTAGTCAAAATCTATAATGGGCGTCATGTTGTGGATGGCGTCAGCATCAGTGTGGAGCAGGGCAGCGTTGTCGGCCTTTTGGGACCTAACGGCGCAGGTAAAACCACCACCTTCTACATGATTGTCGGCATTGAAACTCCCAACAGCGGCGTTGTGACTTTAGACGGCAAGGATATTTCCGGAATGCCCATGTATGAACGCGCGCGCGCCGGTATTGGTTATCTGCCGCAGGAGGCTTCTATTTTTAGTAAAATGACAGTAGAAGAAAATATTATGGCCATTTTGGAGACTACGGGGCTTTCTGCTGCTGAACGGGAAAGAAAAATGAACGCTTTGATAGAAGAATTTCGTTTAGGGCATGTGCGCAAAAGCGAAGGCAAGGCTTTATCAGGCGGTGAACGCCGCCGCGTGGAGATTGCGCGTGCGCTGGCTACCGACCCTGCCTTTATTTTACTGGACGAACCCTTTGCCGGTATTGACCCAATTGCCGTAGCCGATATTCAAGGCATGATTGCGCATTTGGCTAAGCGTGGTATTGGTATTTTGATTACTGACCACAATGTGCGTGAAACCCTGAGTATTGTAGATAAGGCATATATTTTAGCGGATGGTAAGATTTTGCTGCATGGTGACAGCCAAACTATTGCCAACGATCCTGTCGCTCGTAAATATTATTTGGGCGACCATTTTAGCATGTAGGAGGAAGTAAAGTGCGATTACGTTTATTAGACCGTTATGTTCTGAAGGAACTGCTGTACCCCTTCGTTTTCGGTATTGCCGCTTTCTCCAGTATTTTTATTGCCAGCACTATGCTTTACAGAATCACGCAGTATATTACCAAATACGGTGCTTCTTTAGAGACTATTGCGCGCTTGTTTATGTATAATCTGCCGGAAATTATCAACTATACCTTTCCTATGTCCATGCTGTTGGCAGCGTTGATGGCGTTTGGCAAACTGTCAGGCAGTAGCGAAATTACAGCTATGAAAGCCGGCGGCGTCAGCTATTACCGTATTGTAGCGCCGGTTTTAGTAGTGGGCTTTATTGTAAGTATGTTTTCCCTGGTGTGGGCAGAAAAAATGGTGCCGTTTTCCAAAGCGGAATCAAGTCGTATTCTTAATGAGGAAATAAAACATAATTCGCGGCCCAGCACTCAGGACCATATTGTTATTAAAACTATCAACGGTACGACGCAGCGAGTTACTTATGCCAATAAATTTGACGAAAAGCAAGGCAAGATGACTGATATTACTATTGAAGAATTTAATAAGGGCAAAATTGCCCGTATCCAAACGGCTAAAGAAGGCTATTGGGAAAACGGTACTTGGCGTATTGTTGACGGCAATGTTTTTGCTTTGGATGACCAAGAGGGCGTGCAGAGTACGGCTAAATTTAAGGAACAAATTATTCCGTTGAACTTCTCTCCCAAGCAGATTTCTTGGGAGCAAAAGGAACCGGAGGAAATGACAATCCGTGAGCTGCGCGAATATATCGGCATTCTAGAAAAACAGCAAAGCCCTGCTTATAAGCAGTGGTGCGAGATTTTTATGCGGATCAATATTCCTTTGGCAAGCTTTTTCTTTGCCATGATAGGCGCTTGCTTAGGCACACAGAAGCAAAGAACAAGCTCCTCTATTGGTTTAGGTATTAGTATTATCGTTATTTTTATTTACTATGCAGTTATGACCTTTACTTCCGGTTTAGGTAAGGGCGGAGCTTTGCCGCCGTTCTTGGCTTGTGCAATACCTAATATTTTATGCTTAGGTATCGGCTTGTACTTAATGAAGAAGAAAAGTGTTTAAATAGAAATTTGCAAATTACGCCAAGGGAGGTGGTTGCTTGGTAGGAATTAGATTGATTGTCATTATGGCTGTAGTTGGCGGTTTTATTGCTTATATGGCTGATAAAATGGGCAGTAAAATAGGCAAAAAGAAAATGTCCGTCTTTGGTCTGCGCCCCAAGCATACATCTATTTTGCTGACGGTGACTAGCGGTACGATTATTGCTGTGCTGACTATTAGCGTTATGGCGATAGCTTCACAGAGTGCACGCACAGCTCTTTTTGGTATGGACAAATTACAGCAGGAGCTAAAGATGCTCAATGATGAAAAAGCTAATGCTGCCGTAGCTTTAGATGAAGCTAAAAATAGAGTTGAGGTACAGAATAAAAAAATCAGCGAATTAGACGCCAAGATGCAGGAGAGCATGCAGGAAAATGATGCAATGGAGATTAAACTGGCTGAGATAAATGCTATGTACAGTCGTGCTCAAAACGAGGTTGCCGAGTTGACCAATGCTAAAGATATGCTTACCAGCGAAATTAAGGATTTGGAACAAACTACAGAGGCTTTGCGTAAAGGCATCATCAACATGCGCGAGGGTCAGGTCTATTATAGAACCGGCGAAGTGGTTTACGCTGGTGTTATGCGTGGAGGGCTTAAGCATGATGAGAATATTGCGCAGGTTAACTGGCTGCTGCAAAATGCAAACGAAACTGCGTTGCAGCGTTTAGGTATGCAGGAAACGGAGCAGCCTTTGCAGGCCATTTGGATTTCCAAAAATATGGTAGAAAATGCAGTGGATGCCTTGGATAAAAGCCGCGGTAATCTATTCTTCCGCATTCGTACTGTGGCTAATATTATGGTTGGCGAACTGGCGGTCTGCGATATTGAAATGTTTGAAAATCAATTTATTTATCCTGACGATACTTTGATTTTAAGT
The DNA here is from genome assembly GCA_905200645.1 of uncultured Phascolarctobacterium sp. Taxonomy (GTDB): domain Bacteria; phylum Bacillota; class Negativicutes; order Acidaminococcales; family Acidaminococcaceae; genus Phascolarctobacterium_A. Next base: position 94,537 of record CAJKLD010000001.1, read on the forward strand.
ATTGATTACAATTTGCGTGATAATAAGGACAATAACGAGAATCTCATTATGGCCTTTTTAAGCCAAGTTAATCATAATGCCGTGCAGGCAGGCGTATTGCCCGACCCACTGACAGGTAAGGTGGGGAATTTAGACGCTGCGACCATGATTGAAACCAGCAATGCCATTCGGAGAACTAATGGTATTTTTACTTTAAATGCCTATGCTAAGGGTGATATTACCACAGCCGGACCTGTGAGGATTAGGCTGGAGGTTGTGCCTAAGGATGTAAAGAATGAATAAATATCTTGGTATAGATCCCGGACGCAGTAAAACAGGCTTGGCTTTGGTAGCAGAAGACGGCAGTATTGTTGATCTACATATTGCTTTAACTATGAATATTGCAGATGAATTGCGTAAATTTGTGGCACAGGAAAAAATTATGGCGATTATTATGGGAGACGGTACCAACAGTAAAACTATCGGCACTGTGGTGCAACGAGTTTTTCCTCATACAGCACTGCATTTAGTAGGTGAAGCCCATAGCACGGAGGAGGCTCGCAAGCTATATTGGCAGGAGCAGCCGCCTAAAGGTTGGCGCAGTCTGTTGCCTCTGGGCCTGTTGGTACCTCCAGAGCCGTTAGATGCTTATGCTGCTGTAGTGCAAGTGCGGCGGTGGCTTGTTAAAAAATTTTAAAATAAAAAAGGCTATGTAAAAATACGTCTGTTGGCATAAATTGTATAGCCTTTTATTATAGAGGAAATAGTAATGAATGAATTAACAGAACTTAGCAGTAAAAATTTTTTAATAAAATTGGCCGGCAGCGAGCCAACTCCCGGCGGCGGCGGCGGGGCAGCTATGGCAGGAGCTTTGGCGGCTGCATTAGCATCTATGGTTGCTAATTTAACTATTGGCAAAGAAAAATTTGCTCCACAGGAGGCAGAAGTAAAAAACTGCTTAGTAGCTGCCGAAAAAGTGCGGGAACAGTTATTAGAACTTGTACAAGAAGACGCTAATGTCTTCAATAGCTTTATGGCTTGCTATAAACTGCCTAAAGGTACAGAAGCAGAGAAGACAGTGCGTACTGAAGCAATACACCAAGCTGCTAAGCAGGCAGCGGAAATTCCTTTGGCTATTGCCAAAGCAGCTTATGAAGTGCTGCAAATAGCTGCAAAATTGGTGGAGATAGGCAATCCGGGCGTTATTACTGATGGAGCATGCAGCGCTTTATTAGCACGGGCAGCGCTGCGTTGTGCGGAATATAATGTGCGCATTAATTTGAATTTAACTAAGGATGAAGTCTATAATCAACAGGTTACTGCAGAATTGCAATTTTTATTGCAAGAAGCGCAGAAGCTGGAGCAGCAGGCCTTAACAGTTACAGATAAGGCATTGATTTAATTTTGCTTGACGATAAAGACTTTTTACCGTATAATTTAAATATTACGGAAAGGTGGCCGAGCGGTTGAAGGCTCTAGTCTTGAAAACTAGCGAGGGTGCAAGCCCTCCGTGGGTTCGAATCCCACCCTTTCCGCCATAAAAAGTATGTGCAAATACTTGCCAAACAGCAGACTTTGTGTTATACTAGTATAGCAGTCTAATGGAGTGGTACTCAAGCTGGCTGAAGAGGACGGTTTGCTAAATCGTTAGACGGTTTACCCCGTGCGTGGGTTCGAATCCCACCCACTCCGCCAACACAATAAACAACGGCTTTGTAGAGATAATCTACGAAGCCGTTTTTATTTGTACAGCAAAAGAAAAGATGAACTATCACTCGTATAACCGAGAGTGATTTATATTAAGTTTTATATACGTGGGGCTTATGCTAAAAAAACTATGTAAAATATGGAAGAAAAAAGGAGAAAAAGGGCCTAATTTTGAGCAAAAAAGGCCATAAAATAAAGAATTCACAAATAGAAATGCATAATAAAAACTGCTGATTTCGGTCAGCAGTTTTTTTTAGCTGGGAGAGGAAGGTGGACGGATTCTGACGCATTCATGATATATACTTGTGGTATGATAGGTAGTGGGTAGCGTGAGGATATACGTGAGCATAAATGTGAGGGAATAAAAAAATAGTATTATATGGGTTATGGGAGGTTTTGAATGGACACGAAATTAGCATTTATCGACATTACTTTTGCGAATCTAGATTCCATTAAGATACCCGTTTGTTATGTAGATGGCTGTTATTTATATGAAAAGGATAAAAAGGACAGGCATATTAAATTATATAAGGCTTTGAGTTCTCTTATGGATGATATAGTCAAAAATATACCAAATGAAAAACAATTGTGTTTTGCAAACTGTGTGAAGCGAGGTAATGGTGGTTATAAAGAAGCAGCTTTCTTCCATTATAATCTCGATTTTTCTAATTGGGATAGGGATAAGGATATTATTACAAAGTCTTTGAAAGACTTAAATGATAAATTTATTGAAAGATTTGAGAAGGAAATAAAACCTAATTTCTAATCAAAAAATAGTCGGATGCTTTTCGCTAAGAGTATCCGACTGTTTTTTGTCAGTGTAACCTTTACGATTATTTTTAGTACTGAATAATTATATTTCGTAAAGGCAGGAAAAAGTCCATTCTTAGAGAAGTATACCCATATACTATTTGCACAAAGGAAAATATCATGGATAAAACAACTCTTAACTACTACAACGCCAATGCTAAAGACTTTGTTCAAGGCACTGTGGGAGTAGATTTTCATATAACTCAAGATAGTTTTTTGGCGCAGCTGGAGGAAGGTGCGTGTATCTTGGACTTTGGCTGCGGCAGTGGCAGGGATACCAAGTACTTTTTGCAGCGCGGCTTTGCAGTGGAGGCTACGGATGGGTCGGCGGAGCTGTGCAAATTGGCCAGCGAGTATACTGGCATAATCGTGAAGCAGATGCTGTTTGATGAGCTGAAGACCGTGGAAGAGTACGATGGCATTTGGGCCTGTGCTTCTATTTTGCATTTGGCGTGGGCGGATTTGGTCGTTGTCATGAAAAAGATGGTGCGTGCGCTAAAGGACGAGGGCGTGATTTATACCTCCTTTAAGTATGGCCAGTTTACCGGCCAGCGCAATGGCAGATTTTTTACGGATTTGGATGAAGAAGGCCTTGCAAGGTTGCTCAAGGAAGTTGGCGGCCTAGAAGTAAAAGAGCTGTGGATTACAGGGGATGTGCGTCCTGGCAGAGGTGAAGAAAAATGGTTGAATATGATGCTGAAAAAGAGCTGCAACGGGAAATAGAGGTTGAGCCTATAAGTGTCATCACAGGCGACAACAATTATAAAAAATTTCTATATTACCAACTGAAAATGAGCATTCGCCAAGCGGACGCCATCGACATAGTGGTTTCCTTCTTGATGGAAAGCGGCGTGCGCATGCTGCTCAAGGATTTACAGAGTGCCTTGGACCGCGGCGTAAAAATTAGGCTGCTCACGGGCAACTATTTGGGCATTACTCAGCCCGCGGCCCTGTATTTGATCAAAAAAGAGCTGGGCAACAGGGTAGATTTGCGTTTTTATAACGACACCACGCGCTCCTTCCATTCCAAGGCCTATATCTTCCATTATGGGGACGAGGGCGAGATTTTTATTGGCTCATCCAACATTTCTCGCAGTGCTTTGACCGCAGGCATCGAGTGGAATTATCGGCTGATTAAGCGCATTGACGAGGAAAGCTTTACGGCCTTTTATGAAACCTTTAATGATTTGTTTGAGCATCATTCCATTGTGGTGGATGATGCGGTGCTGCAAAGCTATTCCAAAAGCTGGCACAAGCCCAGTGTGGCCAAGGATTTGGAGCGCTACGACATTAAAGAGGACGAAAATACTCGTGTCAGCTATTTGTTCCAGCCCCGTGGTGCGCAAATCGAGGCCCTGTATGCCTTGAACAGCTCTCGTGAGGAGGGTGCTACCAAGGGCGTGGTGCAGGCTGCGACAGGCGTGGGCAAGACTCATTTGGCTGCCTTTGATAGTGTTAATTTTAAGCGTGTACTCTTTGTGGCGCACAGGGAAGAAATTTTGCGGCAGGCGGCAGAGGCCTTTAAAAACGTGCGTCCCGCCGATAGCTGTGGCTTTTTTATGGGACAGCAAAAGGATACGGATAAGCAGCTAGTGTTTGCTTCTGTGGCTACCTTGGGCAAGGAGCAGTACCTAAATGAGGAATACTTTCCCAAGGATTATTTTGATTACATGGTGGTGGACGAGTTTCATCATGCAGTGAATAAGCAATATCGTAATATCGTAGAATATTTTACGCCCAAATTCATGCTAGGCCTGACGGCGACTCCGGACCGCATGGACGGACGAAATATTTTTGAGCTGTGCGATTATAATGTGCCCTATGTAATTACTCTGCAGGAGGCCATTAACAAGGGGATGCTGGTGCCCTTCCATTATTATGGCGTGTACGACGAGACCGATTATTCTGGCATGCGCTTTGTGGGTGGACGCTATAACGAGCAGGATTTGAATGCGGCCTATGTGGGCAACAAGCGTCGCACCGATTTGATTTATAAGCATTATTTGAAATATCGTTCCCAGAGAGCGTTGGGCTTTTGCTGCTCTCGCCTGCATGCGGAGATGATGGCCAAGGATTTTTGTGAGCGCGGCGTGCCGGCGGTGGCGGTGTATAGCGATGCCCAGGGGGAATTTGCCGAGGACAGGAAGCAGGCTATTTCCAAGCTGGTGAAGGGCGAGATCAAGGTGATTTTTTCCGTGGACATGTTCAACGAGGGCGTGGATATTCCCAGTGTGGACATGGTGATGTTTTTGCGTCCTACGGAAAGTCCCATTGTCTTTTTGCAGCAGCTGGGTAGGGGCCTGCGTACTTATAAGGGCAAAAAGTATTTGAATGTGCTGGATTTTATTGGTAATTATGCTAAGGCGGAGCGGGCTCCCTTTATGCTGGCCGGCAGGACCATGAGCGGTGGCAGAAAGCTGACTCGTGGGGAATTAGAGTATCCTGATGATTGCATTGTGGATTTTGATATGCCTCTTTTGGATTTGTTCCAGCATTTGGAGCAACGGCGCTTGCATATTAAGGAGCGCATTCAGCAGGATTTTGTGCGGGTGCAGGAGTTTTTGGGAAAGGTGCCTACCCGCATGGAGCTTTTTACCTATATGGATGACGAGATTTATTATCTGTGCCTAAAGACTGCCAAGGAGAATATTTTTAAGAATTATTTAGCCTTTAAGGAAGAAATGGGGCTGCTTACGGCAGCGGAACAGGAGCTTTGTGCAGGCGTGGGGAAGGAGTTTGTGCATCTTTTGGAGACTACGGATATGACCAAGGTGTATAAGATGCCAGTGCTGCGGGCCTTTTATAATGGTGGCCAAGTGCGACTGGCTGTGACGGAGGCTCAGCTTTTGGCCAGCTGGAAGGACTTTTTCAATGACGGCACCAACTGGAAGGATTTGAAGAAGGAAATTACTCTTGAAGAATACAGGGCCATCAGCGATAAGGCCCATTTGAGCAATATTTTGCGTAATCCGGTTAAGTTTTTGAAGGCTAGTGGCAGGGGCTTTTTCGTGGAGCGGGATGGTTATCCCATTGCCTTGGCAGATTCGCTGGCTAGTGTTGTGCAAAATCCTGCGTTTGTAGATGAGCTGAAGGATATTATTGAGTACAGAACTATGGAGTACTACCGGAGCCGGTACGAGGGGAAGGAGTAGGGTAATATACCCGAGGTGGAGACGAAAATGGATGAGCAAGTTACTGTTCCTGAGAAGAAGCTTCTTTTAGACAAAATGATAAGTTTTTTTCAAGATAATGTCGAGAAGCTGAAGGTGTTAGCGGTAAATGCTGAACGACCTGAAAAGCTTTTACTAAAGAATCTATGCCCAATCTTTTTCAGGCCTTGTGTGTGGCGGGCGTGCAAATTAAATCGTAGCATAAACCTTCGTGTCAGACTACGCCAGCAATATTTAATTTAATGAATGCACTCAGCGGCGGTGATTGCAGTGAAAACCATACTTAATATAATTTTAGCGCTGTTCTTTTTCCATCAGCTTTTTTTCGGTGAGGGCTGGTATGCCGTTTTTTGCCGTTTTTTGGTGTTTGGCTGCGTAGTGTATTGGCTAGTATCCGTATATAGGTTGAATAAGCAAGAGCAGGAGCAAGCAAAGCTTGGCAAGCAGCAATCAGCTGCTGTCAATAAAGAAGCTGTGCAGGAAACGAAAGCAGATGCTATGGACGGTGAAGTGCATGAGACTACACAAGAAGACAGCAAGTGGGAAGCTAGCGATGTGGAGATGATGGACGGACCCTATGGTCGCGCCCCATATGGTGGTGTTATTTGGGATGATGAGTATACCATTGACGAGCTGATTTTTAGGGATGGCGTGTATTATTACAACCAGAACAGCGAAGAATGGGAAGAGGATGACGAAGATTCGTGAACATATAGTGCATAAAGATGTTAATACAAAAACGAGCAGACCAATAGGCCGCTCGTTCTTCAATTATCATAATGCTCATTGAATGAATTGTTTTGAATATAAGAAAAGAAACCGCTCAAAAGGCTTGAATTCGTAGCTAGATGAACGGTTTCTAAACTTAAGAGTTTTGAATATTTTATTGTCAAAGACTTTTCTATTGCTGGTAATGAGAAGTAAGTGTATAATTGTAATAAGAGAATGTTCACGATAGTGGGGATTGTAGGTTATCGATTTGATTGGAGGTGCTTTCCATGATTTATCCTTATATTACGCTTGCTGATGGTACTGAAATTGTATATACTAACGTGTTTGAAGAAGATGGCTTGCAAAAGGTCGAAGTTCATTTTGAGAGGCCTACAGAGAGTGGATTTGATACCGCTAGATGCCAACTCCCTAGCTATAAATGGATAATTAGGGATGGTTTTACTGATGAGGAAATGAAAATTTTTGATCAGTTCATGCATAGTAATGCTCATCTGTTCTACAAGTATGGTGCTAATGGAGGGCTGAAAATTGCCTAAAATATTTACTATCAAGGGCTATATTGTCTACTTTTGGTCCAATGAAAATGATGAACCAATTCACGTGCATGTAGCCAAAGGGGCATCGCGGCCAAACGCAACGAAAATTTGGCTAACCAAGAGTGGTGGCTGCATATTAGCAAAAAAACAGGATGATGTGGCTCAAAAGGATTTAAATGAGCTTATGGAAATTATCGCAGCACAGCATTTTCTGATTTGTTTGCAGTGGAAACAACACCATCGTGTGGATACTATTAAATTCTACTGTTGATTTCTTTAATATATAGATGTTTACATTTTTTTAACAACAAAGAGATGCTTTGTAAACTTTTTGCTACAAAGTTTTTTTGGTGTCATATTCGCTTAGAACGAGTCTCTTGAAACAGCAGTGTTGTAGGGCTTATCTTCGACGAATATGTGTAAAATGTGGAATTTATTCACAATATATCTAAACCAGTTGAAAATATGGAAATAAAAGAGTGCCTAGAAGCAATGCAATTGAGCGGCGTGAGTTGCTAAATCGTTAGACGGTTTACCCCGTGCGTGGGCTGGCATCCCACCCACTCCGCCAACACTAAAAAGATGAGCTTTCGGAGATAATCTGAAAGCTCTTTTTTAGTGTATAAAAAGCATGGAATCGTGGCGGAACTTTCGACCTTTAGCATTAAATAATAAAAAAATCCTAATGTAAATATACTATTCACATTAGGAGAAAAGCAAAAAACAAAATGATATAAGAAAGTTTAGCACAAGCAAAAGTTAGTAGAAATAGATAAGCCTTACCTTAATTTATTAGCTATCAGCCAGTTTTCCATGTGGTCGGCGATTTCCACATTATTCAAATCGGCAAATAAAAAGTGCGTGTTGCCCTTAATACCGATTTCCGGCAGGTGTACAACAACAGCGTTGCCGCCATGGCGGTTGACAGCTTCCGCCCACTGACGAGCCATAATCAAGCGCACACGCCAGTTGTCCTTGTTCCATTCATCGGTAGGCTCTAAAGGAATGTAATCGCCGTAATAAATAATAATGGGGATTTTGGTCAGCTTGTTAAAGTCTTCTAAAGCAATAGGCGTTCCCTTGAGCGCGCCAAAAGGACTGCTGGTTTCCAGTGCAGGGGGAACTTCTCCTTCAGGAAAAACGAAGCCGCTGCCAGCCTCTTGCTTTACACTGTCGCCCGCGAGAAGCTTCCTTGTTCAGCCAGCAGAATAGGCCTTTCGAAGGCTAGAGCGATGCTTAATGGCAGTATAGCTGCCAGCAACGCCGCTGCTGCTGTACTGCGCAAAAATTTGAACATGGGTAAAGTCTCCTTTACTTAATTTTTGATAGCTTATTAACGTACAAAATGCGTACCTATCCATGGCTCTTTTTCCGGCAGGCCGTATTGTTCTTTGCCTAAAGCAATGGAGCGCATTAGGAAGGTCATGTTGCGAGCCAAAGTGCGCATTGTTTGCAGGCCTTCGCCGTCCTGTAATGCTTCGCCGATTTCACGGCCGTGGATGCTGTTCCAATATTGGCTGGAAGCGATAGGCATACCGCAGATAGTAAAATATTTATTGAGCTCGTCAAAGGTGGCAGATAAACCGCCGCGGCGGGCAGCCACAACGCTGGCGCCAACCTTCATGGTTTTATCAATATGGGGAGTGCTGAAAAATAATCTGTCTAAAAAGGCAATCAAGGTAGCATTAGCAGAAGCGTAATAAACGGGAGTGCCGACTACTAAACCGTCACATTCTGCTAATTTTTGTGCTGCCTCATTTACTTCGTCGTTAAAAACACAGCGGTTGAGCTTAGCGCATTGACGGCAGGCGATACAACCGCGGATGGCCTTGTGACCGATATGCAGAATTTCTGCTTCCACACCCTCTGCTGCAAAAACTTTCACCATTTCCTGCAAGGCGAGAGCAGTATTGCCATTGGCATGAGGACTGCCATTAATAAGTAAAACTTTCATATAAAAAACCTCCTCCAAAAGTTAGTATAGTAAAATTTGCCGTTAGCTTAATCATATTATACTACTTTAAGTTGACTTTAAGTCAAGCTGTTTGGAGAAGGTTTGCGGGAGAATATTATGGAATTATTTTAAAGTACGGCCGTAGAAGGCTTGCAGTTTATTAACGATTTGGTCAACCAATTCGGTTTGAATTTTTGTGCCGATAGCTAATCTGTCACGCTGAGGGTCAACGTGAGTTGGCTCGCGTCCGATAGTATCGATGATACCGGTAGCCTGGCGTTCTTCTAAAACGCTTATCAGAGTGCTCAAGCCGTTTAAGCAGCGCGGAAAGCCGCAGTAAGCATACAGGTGCAGCATAACCTCTTTAGCCTCGTTGACGGTCATGCCGCTATTCAAGGCTTGGTTAATAGCCGGGCGCAGGTTTTCTAAATCTCCCTGCGCAGTGAACGCTGCCGTGGTAACAATGCTGGCGTTGCGGGGAGAAAGAGCTTGTTTTTCTGCAGCGTGCACCGAAGAACCCAAAATGCCAAAGCTGCACAAGGCTAAGCAGGAAACGATAATAGTTTTTTTCAACATAGAAAAGCCTCCTTTTTATTGTTTACAGTTGCCTGTTTGTCTGTTATAATCTAAACAAATCATTAGCTTGCTTAGATTATAGAAGTTAAAGTAAACTTTAAGTCAAGAGTTTGATTTTGTCCAAAATGTGAACTTTTTGGAGGTGTAAAATGTTTTATACTATTGGCGAGATGGCAAAAATTGTTAATGTGCCGCCATCCACTTTGCGTTATTATGATAAAGAAGGCTTGCTGCCGTTTGTGGAACGTACCGAAGGTGGTATCCGCATGTTCAAGGAAAGCGATTACGAAGGCTTGTGCATTATCAACTGTTTAAAAAATTCCGGTATGCCCTTGAAGGATATCAAAAATTTTATGCAGATGGTTTCTCAAGGTGACGCGTCCATTGAAAGCCGTTTGGAATTGATTGAAAAGCAACGTACAAGAGTATTGCAGGACTTGGAAAAAATTCAGCAGCTGTTGAAAATTTTAGACTATAAGGTGTGGTATTATTCTACGGCTAAGGCCGTAGGTACTACGGCTGTGCCTAGAGAAATGCCTGAGGAAAATATTCCTAAGGAGCTATTGGAAGTGCGCAGATACCTTAAAGATATGCATTATCGTAATAGTATCGCAAAATAAAAACAGCCTAGCCTCAAGATGATTTGAGACTAGGCTTTTGCTAAAATTAGTTTAAATGGCTTTGCCCATTTGGTAAGCTTCTTCTACAGCAGGAGTCGCTTTGACTGCGCCTTTTTCGTAAACGTCTTCGCCATAGATTTTACCTTTGACTACTGCGTCTGTAAGGCAGTCGGTGAAGCCTGCCAGTGCATCCATGGTACGTTCCATAGAAGCTTTGTGTTCGGCGGCAGTAGCGATAAAATAGAATTCTTTATTGGTGATTTCAGTCCATTTAGATACGCTGCGGTCAATGATGGCTTTCATTTGCGCGCTCATGGAATAAAAATATACCGGTGTTGCCAAAACTATAACATCTGCTTTTAGCATTTTGGCAATAATAGCGTTAGCGTCGTCCTTTTGCACGCAGATACTGGTTTCACGGCAGCCGTAGCAAGCTAAGCAATTGTTAATTTTTTTGCTTTGCAGCCAAATTTTTTCTACGCTGTGACCTGCTTCTTCTGCGCCTCGAAGAAAAGCGTCGCATAAAATGTCGGAGTTACCGCCCTTGCGGGGGCTGCCTGCTAAAATTAAAACCTTTTTACTCATAACCATTACCTCTTTTTTATTAGTTTTTCATATTATAATACTTAGAGTAAGGGTTAAGTCAAGAGTTATTCTGATGTTATTTTTGGCTTTTGCGTTTTTCCAATAAATAATATACTGCGCTAGTAAAAATTATCATGTAGCCAAGAAGCTCATGGCCTTCTTCCAGCAAATTTTTAATACTTTCGTGGAAATGCGTACCGCTCAGCAGCTGCACAACAGAGCGCATACCGATAATGCGGGAAAAGACGAGCACAATTATTAAGCCAAGACAGAGAAGCCAATAAGACTTAGTATTCATAAAGTCGGCAAGCTCTTTAGCAGCCCGTGTGATGCCGTTACGCAGAGCGAGCCAAATGCAAAGTAACGCTGCCGGAATAGCAATAAACTTCCAAGCTCCATGAAAAATATTGTCAAATATTCCGTCCCACTCGCGTATCAGCATACAAAATAAAAAACCTGATATTAACCATAAGCCATGAGCTTTATCCTGAAATAATTTATAAGTAAAGATGAGTACACTTAAAAGCAACTTTTAAAATTTTTCTCTAATGAAAAATATAATTTCAATACAGTATCTGTGGATTTGGCATAATAGATGTGTTTACCAGCTTGGCCGTTATGCTTTTAAGTTGTTGCGGGTTATGTCATATTATTTTTTACAGCTGTAGAATTTCCGGGCAATTTTGTGCTAAAATAAGAACAAGAAATATTCGGAGAAAAATTAAATATAGAGATTTTTTGGGAGGCATATTATGATTAACACAACCAGCTACACAGTAAATCTTTCATCCTATTCTATTGGCGCTGACGCATATAAGCAGATACCCTATGCAGCGCGCTTTTTAGGCAAAAAAGTTGTAGTTATCGGCGGTAAAACGGCGTTATCCAAAGCTAAGGCTGCTATTATTGAAGGTATAGCAGATTCTGACATTGAAATTCTTGATTTCGTATGGTACGGCGGCGAATGCACCCATGAAAACAGTCACATGCTCATGGATTTGCCTCAAGTGCAGCAAGCAGATATTCTTTTTGCCGTAGGCGGCGGACGTGCCATTGATACCGTAAAATATGCGGCGCATTTAATGGATAAGCCTTTATTTACTTTTCCTACGGTAGGCTCCAACTGTGCGGCCTTTTCTGCGCAAGCTATTATGTACTATCCGGGCGGCAGCTATCGCGGTAATTTCCCCACTAAACCCTGCAACCACTGCTTTATCAATTCTGCTATTATTGCTGACTCTCCCGAACCGCTTTTCTGGGCCGGTATTGGCGATGCCCTTTCTAAAGAATTTGAAGTTGTGTTTGCTACTCAGGATGATCAGTTGTTCCATACCACCTTGTTAGGACAGCAAATCAGCCGCGTATGCACCGCGCCGATTTTGGAGAATGGTAAGAAAGCGCTGGATGATTTCCGTGCTCATCGCAATAGCTTCGAGCTGATTCAGGTCATTTTGGATATTATTATTTCTACGGGCCTGGCTTCTAATTTGACAACCACTGCGGATAATTCCTACTACTATAACAGTATGCTTGCTCATTGCGTATATTATGGCTCCACCGTTACCAAGAAAGGTCATAATCATCTGCACGGCGAGGTAGTTGCATTGGGAACCTTGGTACAGGTTGCTTATGCAGGCGATATGGAAATGATGCATAAGCTGATGGAGTTTAACTACTCTATCGGCCTGCCTGTCTGCTTTGACGATATAGAAATAGAGGAAGATGAATTTGAAACTATGTATGAAAAATTCAAAACCTCTGCCGGCTGGAAGCATAAGCCTAAATGCGTCAACAAGGAGCATTTCTTCGAGGTTATGAAAGAAGTTAACCGTTTAGGACGCGCTTATAAAGCAAGCCAAAAGCAATGATTGAGAGAAAATATTGCAAAGTAGTTGACATAAATTTTCTCTTGTGGTATTATATATCCGTTGCTGATGCAGCAATAATGCGGTAGTGGCGGAACGGCAGACGCGCTAGCCTCAGGAGCTAGTGGGGGCAACCCCGTGGAGGTTCAAATCCTCTCTACCGCACCAAGTTGATATTAAAGACCTAAGATTTTTCTTAGGTCTTTTTTGTTGTGTCTAAAGCTTGCAAAGCACGTGAAATTATGTGACAATATATTTAATATCAGGAGAATGCTCTAAGCGAGGGAGTGAAATAAAATGCAGGGACGAGAATTGAAAATGGCTGCGCTGCTGCTTGCCGGCTTCTTTTTAGTAGGCGCGGCGGCAGGCGCCGCGTATGCGCTTGTGAGCGCCAGCGGCGTGGAAGCGCAAAAATATAATACGGCGCAGCTTACGCAAAATTTGCAGTTTGCAGAGGTAGAAGCAGGCCGTTTGCAGTGTGTTGTTTTGCAGGATAAGGCGGAGCTTTATAATAAACCTTCCGGCTTAGAGGGTAAGGTTATTGAGTATATGTCTAAGGGAGTGCGGGTGGATTATTTGGATACTGTTTCCAGCATGGATAAGGACGAGCGCTACGCCGTAACAACGGTGGAAATGCAGTTTCAGCGTCTTTGGGGAGCGCGGCACATTATTCCTTTAGGCACGCAGGTTATGATTTTACGGTCAGATGACGGCAGCGGCGAAATTAAGGGACGAGTATTTGTTGACGGAAAATATTACGACAAGGATTTTGATACGCAGTATTTGCGTTTTCCCTATGTAGGGCAGTGGAAAAAGGTAGAGTTTCAAGGTAAGCCGGGCTTTATGAAATACGAAGCTCTTTCTGAAAGCAAGCTGATGTGAGGTGCCACCGATGAGTAAGAAAACGATATTGATGATGTTAGCTTTTTTATGTGCCGTGACGGGCTTTATGGCCGCCAATAATATTTTAGGAATGCATATTAGGACGATTACCGTAGCTAACGGCGATGCGTTTTATGCAGAGCCTTCGGTGACGGCTGCCAGCATTACGGCAAATTTTAATGTGGGCGATAAGCTTTTGGTTGGTGAAAAGCTGGAGCTGAAACAGCCTACTGCCGCCGTCATGAAAAAAAGCCTGCTGATAGAGGATGAGGAAAAGACAAAATACAAGCTGGAAGCAGGCGCTGCTTATAAAATTGCTGATGCTAATTTAAGCAAGAATACGGGGAAGCCGGACAGCCCCTGTGTGTTAGAGGTGAAAACAACTACCGGAGCGCTGGTGAAGCTAAAGGTGAAGAAGGCTGACGTGCTGCCCGTGGACGAGGGCACGTGGATTAAGGTGCGTAAAAAGGACAGCGATAAGGAAGGCTGGCTGCGCATTAAAACTCAATGGTATTAAAAAAATTAGGGACCACTTTTGTAGTGGTCCCATTTTTATACAGCCATTTATAATTTATTGCCGCTGGCTTGGATGACTTGTTCTGCTGCTTCGCCGAGATACCAGCGTGTTACCGAAAAGAACGGTAAAGTAGTATTTTCATAATTGGGCAGCAGGCAGATTTCTGCCAGCATGGTAAGCACGTCTTCCAAATTTGCACCTTGTTCCAATTCGGCGGCGATTTCGTCCTCCAGCTTTTGAATAACTGCCAAACGCATACGCATGAGGCGGGGCGCGTTGAGATTTAGTTCTTTGATGGTCCTTTCGGCTTTGTACCACAGCTTTTTAGGGCAGCTGGTTTTATCCACCAGCATTTTGCCTGAATGCTCTGTGTAGCAAAAGATACGCACCTTTCCGGGAATCGTCAGCGGATTAAGCATTAAAGAAGTAATAGGCTTACTGCCCTTGGGAACGTCGCAGCTGCGGTCAAATTTATTTTTAGAATAACGCCACTTCGCGTCAGGAACATAGGGTTGACTGCCGCCATGGCAAACGCCTAAAAGATTACGCCAGTCTAAATGATAATTATGATGATTTTTAAGCGTAGCGCTTTTGGGATAAAAATGCTCTACGCGAAAGTCATCCACTTCGGAATCTTCTTCTGCCAATTTAATGCTAATTTCGCAGTAGGCGCATAGGCCGTGCTGGTCATGGATAATTTGCTCTTTTACTTGCTGGTAGCCGTGACGGGCGCGGCGGCGGAAATGCTCCCATGATTCTTCCGGAAATTTTTTACGATAGCGCTTTAAAGCTTCCGGTTCTTCTTTGCTTTTATATACTCGTTTCATGAGCGCTTCCTCCGGAACTGGCGCATACGAATATCCATATCTGCCCGCAGCAGAGCAGGTTCATTGCCCTGCGCCCAGGCGTCAAGTTGCTTACGCAGCTTCAGCGCTTCTTCCGAATCCCACTTATCTTCGCTGACAAGGTTAAGATAGCGTTTAAGACTTTGCACAATAGGCAGCTTTTCAGAACGTAGATTAACATTTTGAATATCCTGCAAAATTTGCGAGCTGGATGCACCTAAAGCAAAGCTGACGCGGCGCACACCTTCAAAGCTGCGGCCCCAAACAAGCACGCGCACGCTTTCTGGCGGAACGCTGCTTAAAACCTGCGGACTGTGGGTGGTGACAATAAATTGTATTTGAGGAAATGCCCGCTGCATATCCAGCAGCACTGTTTGCTGCCACAAAGGATGCAGATGCATATCAATTTCGTCAATGAGAACAACACCGGGAGTATCGGTAATAGCTTTTTCGCCCAGCTGCGGGTTAAGACGTACTATGCGGTAGGCTAAATCGGCAACCATGCTTAAAATACTGCGGAAACCATCGCTTAAATCATCGGCAAGCATTTCACCTACATCTGGATGCTGTAGCACGAAGCAGCCTAATTGGGAATTAAAATATAAATCATGGAAGCCGGTGCTTTCTAAGCAGACGTTGATGGCCTGCTGCACGGCTTTTTTAATTATAGCATAATGAGTCTGCTGATTTCCCTGAATAGCACCTTGATTGATGCGCATAAACCAACTGCCAAAGGTGTTATAAGAGGATGAAGGCTCCATACATTCCTGATAGCCAATGGTGCGATCTTCCAGTGCAGTGTTTTCTTCCTGCATTAAATGACTGTCTACCCAAATGCGGGCTGTGCCGTAATAGGCAAAAGCCGGAAGAATAATTTCTTCTTTGTCGTTTATTGCCTGACGCAGATTTTCGCCTTTGTTGATTAGGTCGTCTGTCTGCTCTTCTGCTAAATCGGCTTGAGTATAGGTTTTGCTACAGGTGACTTTTTTTCCGTGCACTGTGCCTTCTAATTCAATAGTTAGAGGATATTTTGCTTCCATATGGTCAATATGACGGCCATCATTTTTGTAAACGGGAATACGTCGTACATCCTTAGGAGTTATTTGTCGGCCGGAAATTTGCATACCGCGTAAATATGGTTCTATGGCAATGGCAAGCGCATCAAAAATAGCGGTTTTGCCTTTACCGTTTTCGCCCACAATTACTGTCAGCTTAGAATCAAAATCAATGTCCAGCTTATCATAGCAACGAAAATTTTTCAGCTTCAATCTGTCAATTTGCATGTTCTTGCCTCCATTCTGTTTCTATATTAACATTATACAGCGAAATAGTGCAGAGGATAAGCTTTTTATAGTAAAGATTGGGAAATTTTTGCGAAAAGGTGTATAATAAACAGGCAACTTTCCACTTTGGGCTGTTGAAAAATTAGTAATACAAGCAATACTTCGAGGATGGTGTTTATGAATATATTTCTGCTTTTAGCCATAGCTATGGCGTTGATTATTATTTTACTGCGCAAGCATGTACCCATAGGACCGTGTATGCTGGCGGGCGGTTTGTTTATTTGGGTGATGAAAACGCCGGAGCCTCGTTATTTGTGGCAGGCCTTAACGGAAACATTTTCTATGAATCGTACCTATGATATTCTTTTTGCTTTATATTTTGTTATGTGCTTAGAAATTGAGCTGCGCACCAGCGGCGCCTTGGCAGGTATGGTACAGGCGTTGCAGCGTATTTTTTCCAGCACTAAGGTAACGCTGGCGGTTATGCCTGCTTTTTTAGGCTTGCTGCCTTCTTTGGGCGGCGCGCGTTTTTCGGCTCCTATTGTTGAAGAAGCCAGCAAGAAATTATCTATTACGCAGGAACATAGAGCTGCAATCAATTTTTGGTTTCGCCATATTTTTGAATTTTCCAGTCCTATTATTCCCGGCATGATTATGGCCTGTAATATTGCCGGTGTGCCTTACAGCGATTTTATTATGCATTTATGCTGGTTGACGGTGCTGGCTTTTGTAGTTGGCTGGCTGGTTATTATTATGCCTATTAAAACAGATACCGCAACTGGCTTTCAAGAGGATAACAGGCAAAACGCGCAAAATACGCAGGACTTGTGGCTGAGCTTATCACCGGTGGTTTTGACTTTTATTTTAGTAGTATTCTGCGGTATGAACGCTTCTATGGGTATGGGCGTTGTTACGGTCGGCTTGTTTATCGTGCTGCATTTTAGCAAGCGTTTTGTAAGCTTGAAAGAGGTTGTTATTGGTGCGCTGGATAAAAAGATGTTTTTCAACGTGCTGTGTATTCTTTATTTTATTCAAATTTTAACGGTTACGAATGTACTGCGCGAGATAGTTACTGCTTTTCAAAGCTCTCCTTTACCGGTGCCAGTGATTATTGCCTGCGTTTCATTTATTATTGGTGTTTTAACTGGTATGAGCCAAGGACATGTAGCGATTGTCATGCCTATTGTTGCAGCTATGTCTACAGGCGATTTGAATTTGGCAGGCGTAGCCATGGCCTTTGGCGTAGCCGGACAAATGCTTACGCCTACGCATATGTGCTTAGTAGTAACAGTAGATTATTTTAAGTCCAATTTCTTTAAAACCTTGCAGCCTATTTTGCTGTGTGAGGTTATTATTTTGACTGTGTTCAGCGTGTACTCTTATTTTACATGGTAAGTTTATGTTAGCTGTTTGGTTTACCTTGCATAGATTTTTAATATTATAAAAGCTACCTCAAGTTAAAGATTATTTTAACTTGGGGTAGCTTTTTTTATGTTAAAATGCTGCAATTGATTTTTAGAGAAAATTTTTTGAGCTTAGTCTTCCTTAGTTAAATTTGCTTGTTTGCAAATTCTGGCAGTATCGTTGGCAATAATAATTTCTTCATTGATAGGGATAACAAATACTTGTACCCGTGAACGATTAGAGCTTATTTCTACCTCTCTACCGTGATAATGGTTTCTTTTCTTGTCAATACTTGTTTCCAAATATTCAAGACCTTTAAAGATGTCGCTTCTCATGCGTGCGGAATTTTCGCCTAGGCCTGCCGTGAAAACGATGGCATCAACTCCGCCCATGGCCGCTACATAAGAGCCAATGGTTTTTCTTACTCTGTAAGCATATAATTCCCATGCCAGTCTGCATCTATCGTTGCCTAAATCATAATTTTTTTCAATATCGCGAAAATCGCTGGAAACACCGGAGATACCTAAAATACCGGACTGCTTATTCAAATAAATATCCATTTCTTCCGGAGACAGGTTTTTCTTTTTCATTAAATAGGACACAATAGCAGGGTCGATTTCACCGCATCGTGTGCCCATAACCAAACCGTCTAACGGAGTCAAACCCATAGAAGTATCTACTCCCTTACCGAATTTTATGGCCGCGATGGAAGAACCGCTGCCTAAATGACAGGTTATAATTCTCAGCTTGCTGATATGTTCGCCAATCAATTTTGCTGCTCGTTTTGAGACATATCTATGAGAGATACCGTGGAAACCATACTTGCGAATACCGTATTGCTCGTAGGCGTCATAGGGAAGGCCGTAAATGTAGGCATAATCCGGCATAGTTTGGTGAAAAGCCGTATCAAAAACGGCTACCTGAGGAATATTAGGCAAAATATTTCTGCAAATATTGATGCCGACAATATTTGGCGGATTGTGCAGCGGAGCAAGCTCGCTGCAGGCTTCTATATCCTTCATAACCTTATCAGTAATCAGACAGCTGTCGGCAAAAAGCTCGCCGCCGTGAACAAACAGAAAGCTATTGAACTGTATAGCCTTCGTTTTTCAGTTGTATTATAACTTTTTTAGGTTTGAATAGACCATGTATAAATCTACAATAAAATGCTTAGTTTTTTTGGCAAAAATATAAAATAAAATATTTTTAAACTGCATTATTGGCTCTTTTGTGTAAATCTCCAAAAAAAATCAAGCTTATTTTAAAGATTGCTATGGCTGCTGATTTCACCATTGTAGAAGTAGAAGAAATAGTGGAGGCAGGCACTTTGTCACCGGAATCCATTGTTGTACCGGGCATTTATACTGATGTTCTAGTAAAAGTAGAGGTAGGTGAATAAAGTGACTTTGTCAACTGAAGTAACAAAAATTAGAATTGCCAAGAAGGTAGCGGAGTTATTGCCGGATGGGGGATATGTTAATTTAGGCGTAGGTATTCCTACTATGGCCTGCAATTATTTATCAGAAGGTAAAAAACTTATTATTCAAACTGAAAATGGTATGCTGGGTGTAGCTCCTGCACCTGCTCCGGAAAATGTTTGTCCAAATTTGATCAATGCGTCCAGACAACCGGTTACGGAAACTGCAGGCTGCGTTTATTTTGACAGTGCCGCTTCTTTTGCTATGATTCGCAGTGGTCGTATTGACGTTACTGTTATAGGTGCTATTCAAGTATCCGGACCAGGCTGTAGCGCTTACAACTTTGGTTTCTGCGATTGTATGTTATTTTAACTGGGCTTTTGGTCCTTTGACCGCAGGCTTTTTGGCCATTGGTATGCGCTACTCCCGGTAACTTTATGACTAAATTAGGTCTGCCTGTTATTCCTGTTAGTGAAACACTCTATTCTTAGTGGAATATTTTAATTACTCTTGCTTTGGCAGTTGGTATGATGGTGCTGTATAAGGTTATGAAACCGCCTGCTGACGAGCCTATCAGAGAATTTATTGCTCCTCCGGAAGAAGTAGAGGTTAAAAAAGAAGGCAAAGACATGGTGTTTGCAGAAAAGCTGGATAATTCTTATGCTATCAACTTTGTTTTTGCAGCAGTAATTCTTACTTATTTAGGTTTGAATATTCAAAAGATGGGCTTCAATTTAAGCTTGAACATTCTTGCTATGCTGCTTTTGGCTCTGGGCTTGTTGCTGCACAGCAGTCCTGCTAAATTTGTAGCAGCAGTTTCTAAGGCTATTGGTTCTACTCGCGGCATTATCATGCAGTTCCCTCTGTATGCCGGTATTTCCGGTATCATGACCGGTTCTGGAATGGTTAACCTGATGTCTAGCTGGTTCGTAGCTATTTCTACGCAGCATTCCTTCCCAGCATGGACCTTCTTGTCTGCCGGTTTAGTAAACGTATTTGTTCCTTCCGGCGGCGGTCAATGGATTGTTCAAGACCCTATTATGGTAAAAGCAGCCAGCGTTATTGGCGCAGATTTGCCGCAAACCATTATGGCATTTGCTTGGGGCGATGCCTAGACCAATCAGGTACAGCCGTTTTGGGCACTGCCGCTGTTAGGCATTGCCGGATTGGGAGCAAGAGATATCATGGGATATTGCGTAATGTGGACCATTGTTTCCGGCCTGATTATTACAGGTTGTTTTATTCTGCTAAGCTTTTTATGATTACCTATAGATAACATTTTATTCTGTTAAATACACGAAACGATGGACCGAGTATTGTATCTAACGTCTATATCTATAATCAAGCGCTTTTCTTAGTATCCGACTGTGGAGCATTTATGAAGATCTGCATAGAAGAAAATTATTTTTTTGCAGAAATTTACCAGCAGCGAAAGCATAAATAAAGATTACTTGGCTTTAAAAATGAGGAAATTAGGCGTGGAAGCCAGTAAGAATATGATGGTGACTCTTATATATACTGAAGGCTCACCAATCAATTTGTATTCGTATTTAGAATTTAACATCAATCAAAAGGTTATTTATCAGTATAACGACGATATTTTATTGATTTTTAACGGTAATAATTTTGATGAAAAGCTTGATAATATAATCAAAATAATGAATAATAAAAAAACTAACTATATTATTCTTGGATCTGAGCCTACTAATGATATAGAGGTTTTAAGAGAATACTATAAATTAGCACTTAATTGTATGAATGTGTGCAAAAAACAAGCTTATGGGGAATATGGAAAATGAATGATTTTCCCTTACATTCAATCTTGTTGGATATAAAAGAAACCAGTCATTACAAATATATCAAGGCTAATGTTTTATTTCCTATAATAGATTTCGATAAAGAATACAACGCGGAACTATTAAAATCTTTGTACATGTACAATAATCTTGGAAGTATATCCAAGGCCGCAAAATATTTGCAGATACATGTTAACACTTTGCGCTATAGATTAGAAAAAATTTACGATATTACAGGGTTGGATATGAACATCCCTAAGGATAATATACAGCTGGCTTTTGCTGTTGCCATTGCTGATTTAGAAAATATAACTAACAGTGATTGGAAAAAATGTTATATGGAACGGCATATTGAACGTGGTTACGGTTCTTCTTAGTGAGAGCTTGCTAGCTTAAAGAGAGTTTTAGTTGTTAAATTAAGAGAAAATCCTGCTTGCGGCAGGATTTTCTCTTTTTGTGCAGAAATATATAAATTGATTACCACATAACTATTATTTTGTTTAAATATATGTGAAGGAGCTGGAAGTATGCAAGTTAGTAATAAAGCGTTTAAAGCTTATGATGTGCGCGGTGTATATCCTACAGAAGTAAACGAGGAAATGGCTTATCGTGTAGGCAGAATTTTTTCTGCAATGTTTGCCGCCGAAACTGTGGTTGTAGGGCATGATATTCGGCTGAGCGGCCCTGCTATTGTAGAAGCGCTGACTGATGGACTGCGTCATGGAGGTACCAAAGTAATTGATATTGGCCAGTGCGGTACCGAAATGATTTATTTTGCTACTGCTCATCTTAAAGCTGACGGCGGTATTATGGTTACCGCCAGTCATAATCCTAAAGAATATAATGGTATGAAGCTTGTGCGCCGTGATGCTCGGCCAATTTCCGCAGACACCGGACTTAAAGAGATAGGTGAAATGGTGGCTTCCGGAGATGGCATGCTGCATCAGCTGGTGCCGGGAAAAACTCTTGGCGCAGTAGAAAAAATGGACATCATGCCTGCCTATATTGAGCATTTGTTGAGCTATGTAGATTTAAAGGCGTTAAAGCCGATGAAAATTGTAGCTAATCCCGGCAATGGCGGCGCAGGTCCTGTTCTTAAAGAATTGGCTAAGCATTTGCCTTTTGATTTTATCACTTTAAACGATACTCCCGACGGAACTTTTCCTAACGGTGTGCCTAACCCGCTGTTAATGCCTAATCGAGAAGCGACTGCTAAGATAGTGCGTGAAAGCGGAGCTGATTTGGGTATTGCCTGGGACGGCGATTTTGACCGCTGCTTTTTGTTTGACGAAAAAGCAGAGTTTATTGAAGGCTATTATATTGTAGGCCTTTTGGCGGAGGTTTTCCTGCTCAAGGAGCCGGGTGCGAAGATTATGTTTGATCCGCGTCTCACTTGGAATACAGAGGATATTTTGCAGCGTGACGGCGGCGTGCCTGTGCGCTGTAAGAGCGGTCATGCTTTTATGAAAGAATGTATGCGTAATAACGATGTGCTTTACGGCGGCGAAATGAGCGCGCACCATTATTTCCGTGATTTTTCCTGCTGTGACAGCGGTATGATTCCTTGGCTTTTAGTAACGGAGCTAATCTGCCGCAGCGGTAAAACCTTGTCCCAGTTGGTGGGCGAGCGTGTGGAAATGTATCCGTGCAGCGGCGAAATTAACCGCAAGGTGAAGGATTCTGCTGCGGTTTTGGCAGAACTTGACCAAAAATATGCCGACGGGAAGCAGGACCATTTGGATGGGCTGAGCGTAGCTTATGATAAGTGGCGCTTTAATGTGCGCGTTTCCAATACGGAGCCTGTAATGCGTTTGAATGTAGAAACTAAAGGCGATAAAGAACTGTTAGCTGCAAAAACAGAGGAGCTGCTTGCTGTTATCGGCGGCGAAGAAGCATAATTTTTGGGAAAGTAAGTGAGGCAATTTATGAATATTCTTGTTACCGGCGGCGCCGGATATATTGGTTCTCATGTAGTGGAGGAACTGCAAAAAAACGGCTTTACGCCTATTGTCTATGATAATCTTTCTACCGGGCACGAAGCTGCAGTGCCGGAAGATGTGCAGCTGATAGAAGGTGACATCCATGATGTGCGTTTTGCAAAGCATATTATGGAGCAGTTTAAAATAGATGCTGTTATTCATTTTGCGGCCAGCAGTCTGGTTGGCGAATCTATGACTAATCCTGCTAAATATTATTTTAATAACGTGGAGGGCAGCCTGCATCTTCTAGAAGCTATGCGCGGCGCAGGCGTGGATAGAATTGTATTTTCTTCTACGGCAGCAGTTTATGGTGAGCCGGAGCAGGTGCCGATTACGGAGGACAGCAAGCTGCTGCCTACCAATGTTTACGGACGTACTAAGCTGATGATAGAAAAAATGCTGGCTGACTATGATATGGCTTATGATATGCGTTATGTAGCGCTACGGTATTTTAATGCGGCAGGTGCATCTCCCACTCGTGATATTGGCGAGGATCACAGTCCGGAAAGCCATTTGATTCCTTTGATTTTAAAAACAGCGCAGGGTGTGCGCAAGCAGGTGGCAATTTTTGGCACAGATTATCCGACGGAGGACGGTACCTGCATTCGCGATTACATTCATGTATGTGATTTGGCGAAGGCACACGTGCTGGCTTTGCAGCATTTATTAAAAGGCGGTAGCAGCCGTGTGTATAATTTGGGCAGTGAAAACGGTTTCAGCGTGCGCCAAATGATAGATTCTGCCAAAAAGATTACCGCTGTTGATTTTGCGGTAGTGGAAGAGGAACGCCGTGCCGGTGATCCGGCAGTGCTTATTGCTTCTTCTGCCAAAATTCGCGAAGAGCTTGGCTGGGTGCCGCAACATAGCAGCGTAGACGAGGTTATTGCTACTGCTTGGAAATGGCACAAGGGTCATCCGAACGGTTATAATGGATGAAACCTGTCTTGACACATACTATTGCTCCGTAGTAAAATAGTTTCAGTTGTTTTGGCTTATGCTTTAGAATGGCTGTTTTCAAGTGAACATGGTATTGCTTGCTGAAAATAAGGCATTAAGCAGAATATCTTTTGCGAGTGTGGCGGAACTGGCAGACGCACTAGACTTAGGATCTAGCGCCTTGCGGCGTGCAGGTTCGATTCCTGTCACTCGCACCATGCAGATTTATCCATACCTTCTTATGGGGGTATGGATTTTTTGTTTGTAGCTAAAATTTGTTAAATTTGTTATGCTTATTAACAGTTTGGAGAACAGAAGACAAAAGAAGCAGCAGAAGTTTACAAAATTTCTTGACAAAAAAATATCAATTTGACATAATTTATGAAACAGGCTGGCCTCTGTCTGCATAAGCAGACGGGGGCTTTTTTAGGAGGGACAGGTATGGAGCAAATTTTATCGATTGTTGTACGTAACCAGCCCGGCGTTTTAATGCGTGTTGCCGGGATGTTTTCTCGCAGGGGCTATAATATTGACAGCTTGGCAGTTGGCACTACTCAAAATCCGGAATTTTCCCGTATGACCGTGACTATGGAGGCGGATGAGCCGACGGTGGTGCAGGTGTGCAAACAGCTGGCAAAGTTGGTAGAGGTGGAGAAGGTGAAGGTGCTGCCGCCGAAATCAAGCGCTACCCGCAGTATGGTGTTGGTAAAGGTACATGCAGGCGTTAAGCGGATGGAGCTGTTGCAGCTGGCTGAGGTTTTTCGTGCTCATGCGGTGGATGTTACCGGCGAATCGCTGATTTTTGTTGCAACCGGTGATGAGGGCAAGCTGAAAGCTTTTGTAGATATTATGCGTCCGTATGGTATTTCGGAAATGGTGCAGACTGGTTTGGTGGCTTTGGAGCGCGGTGATACTGCTTTGGCGGTAGAAGAATCACGTTTTCAATGGCCGACGGCAGACAATGCCCGAACAATATGAGGAAAGGATGTGAGCCTATGCAGATGACCGGTGCGGAAATTATGGTCAAGGTTTTGGCCGAAGAAGGTGTAACAACTGTTTTTGGCTATCCAGGCGGAGCAATTCTGCCTTTTTATGATGCGCTGCGGGACAGCTCTATTCAACATATTTTAACCGCTCACGAACAGGGAGCGGCACATGCGGCGGATGGCTTTGCCAGAGCCAGCGGTAAGGTGGGCGTGTGCATTGCTACGTCCGGCCCCGGCGCGACCAATTTGGTAACGGGCTTGGCGACTGCGTTTCTTGATTCCATTCCCGTAGTGGCAATTACCGGTCAGGTACAGCGCGCCTTGATTGGTCACGACGCTTTTCAGGAAGTAGATATTACGGGCATTACTATGCCTATTACGAAGCATAATTTTTTAGTTAAGAAGCCGGAAAATTTGGCGCAGACCTTGCGCTTGGCTTTTCAACTGGCCAAGGAAGGACGCCCCGGACCGGTATTAGTTGACGTTCCCCGTGATGTGCAGACTGCCGTGCTTGAATATATTCCCGACAAGCTGCGCGAGCTGCCGCCGGTACTGCCGGATGAGGATAGAGTAGCTGCGGCGGTAGCGGCCATCAATAAGGCTCAACGACCGGTAATGCTGGTTGGCGGCGGTGTTATTAACGCTGACGCCGAATACGACGCTATGCACTTATGCGAAAAGCTGCGTATTCCGGTTGTCAGTACTTTAATGGGCTTGGGCGCTATCAGTGCTTATCGCAGCTTGTTTTTGGGTATGACCGGCTTGCATGGTCACGAACGAGCTAATAATGCCGTTAAAGAGGCCGATTTAATTTTGGCTGTGGGCAGTCGTTTTAACGACCGCGTAACAGGCGAGCGTTCCCGTTACAGCGCGAATAAAACCATCATTCATCTTGATATTGACCCGGCGGAGCTGGATAAAAATATTGATTCCAGCATTGGTATTACGGGCAATATGAATATGACTTTAAATCTGTTGGAAAAAGGCAGTGTGCCTCATGATTTATCGGCTTGGTGGGAAAAAATCGCCTCTTGGCCTGGAATGGATGACGATTTTGGCGACGAGGGAGCGCCGCGCTTTTTTAAAGCCTTGAATCCTGTTATTAAGGGTAAGGATTATATTATTACCACGGATGTAGGCCAGCACCAAATGTGGGCGGCGCAGCATATAAAAATAGAATTTGCCCGTCAGCTTATCACCAGTGGCGGCTTAGGCACCATGGGCTTTGGTCTGCCTGCTGCCATGGGCGCGCAGCTGGCGCGTCCCCAAAGCCGCGCCATTAGCTTAAGCGGTGACGGCGGCTTTAAAATGACCGGCTCCGAGCTGTTCACCATTGCCAGCAATAAGATTCCCGTAATTGCCATTGTGTTTAATAACAGCGGTTTGGGCATGATTCGTCAGCTGCAGACAGTGCAGTTTGCAAAACGCTTTACAGCCTGCGAAATGCCGGGCTATGTTGATTTTGTCAAATATGCCGAAGCCTTTGGTATTCAAGGCGAGCATGTCACTACGCCGGAGGATTTGGCGGCTGCAGTAGCTAAGGCCATGGCAAAGCGCGAGCCTTATGTAATTGAGGTAACGCTTGACCCGAAAAATATGGTGCAGCCTATGGTGGCGCCGGGACTTGGCATTAACGATTTTGTTAAATTTAAGGATAAAAACTCATAATAAGAAAATAAATTGTCGAAGCGAGACTGTAAGCAGTTGCAGTTTCGCTTTTTTACTTTAAAGCACTTGCTCAAACTAATTAAAGATGTTACAATAAAATTACATGAATGCAGGCTGCTTTCATGCAAATATTAGTCCACTATTGTAAAAATAGTTAAGCCCATACGGACAGGCGGGACTGCTGCCGGCGTGGCACTGCCACATTATTGATTGAGTTAAAGCTCAAATTTTATAAGGTGATTGCTAGCAATCAAAATCAGTATCACTTGTGAAACGGTCAATAAGAGTAGTAAAAGTATTTGCTTACAAACTCTGAAAGTAAGTTGCATCGCGGCTTTCCGCAGGGAAAACGCGTAGTAGGGAATTTATCAAAGACAGGTGATGTTTTGACATACCTGTCTTTATTTTTATTTAGGGAGAAAAATTATGGAGAAACTTTCACAGCTGTCAGCGCCTATTTATGAAGCCTTGGAAGCTTTCCGCAAAAAGCGTGTAGTACCCTTTGACGTTCCGGGACATAAGCGTGGCCGTGGCAATCCGGAGCTGCGCGAGCTTTTGGGAGAAAAGTGCGTTAATTTGGACGTTAATTCGATGAAGCCGTTGGATAATCTGTGTCATCCGGTGTCCGTAATTCGAGATGCGGAGCAGCTGGCGGCAGAGGCCTTTGGCGCGGCGCATGCGTTTTTTATGGTAGGCGGAACTACTTCCTCCGTGCAGAGCATGGTGCTTTCTTCGACTAAGGCGGGAGATAAAATTATTTTGCCGCGTAACGTGCATAAAAGCGTTATCAACGCGCTGGTTTTAAACGGCGCGATTCCGGTATATATCAATCCGGAGGTAGACAGTAAACTGGGGATTTCCTTGGGCATGGAAATTTCCGAAGTAGAAAAGGCTATTAGAGAAAACCCTGACGCTAAAGCGGTTTTGGTAAATAATCCTACCTATTACGGCATTTGCTCGGATTTGCGTTCTATTGTCAAGCTGGCGCATGCGCATAATATGCTGTGCTTGGTGGATGAAGCGCATGGCACGCATTTTTATTTTGGCCCCAATATGCCGGTTAACGCTATGGCGGCGGGTGCCGACATGGCTTCCGTTTCCATGCACAAATCCGGCGGCAGTTTAACCCAAAGTTCCTTGCTCTTGACCGGGCCGAAGGTAAATTGGGAATATGTAAGTCAAATTATCAATCTGACACAAACCACCAGCGCTTCTTATCTGCTGCTGTCCAGTTTGGATATTTCCCGGCGCAATCTGTATATGCGCGGCGAAAGCTCCTTTAGCAAGGTGGCGGAAATGGCGGAATATGCACGCGAGGAAATAAATACGATTGGCGGCTTTTATGCTTATGGCCGCGAGCTGATTAACGGCGGCAGTATTTTTGATTTTGACGTGACTAAGCTGTCTGTTTATACTCGCGATATCGGTTTGGCAGGCATTGAGGTTTACGATTTGCTGCGCGACGAATACGATATTCAAATTGAGTTTGGCGATATTGCCAATATTTTGGCGTATGTTTCTATTGGCGACCGTATTCAGGATATTGAAAGGCTGGTTGGCGCGCTGGCGGACATCAAGCGCTTGTATTCCTGCGATCCTTCCAAAATGCTGAACACGGAATATATTGCGCCGCAGGTTAAGGTTTCTCCTCAGGAGGCTTTTTATGCCAAGGACGAATCTCTGCCCATTGGCGAAACTGCGGGACGTATTTGCAGTGAATTTGTTATGTGTTATCCGCCGGGAATTCCTATTTTGGCTCCGGGCGAGGTGATTACTCAGGAAATTATCGAGTACATCAATTACGCTAAGGAAAAAGGCTGCTCCATGCAGGGACCGGAGGATCCGGAAGTAAATAATATCAATGTGCTCGTATAGATGCGAAAATTTTTATACTTAAATATATAAGGTTGTGATGGATAATGGAGCTGTGGTTTTCTGATTATCATACTGATGATGTTAAACTGGATATAAAAATTGAAAAGCAGCTTTTTGGTGAGGATACCGATTTTCAGCGTATCGATGTGTTTGAATCCAAAGAATTTGGTCGTTTTATTTCCTGCGATGGTACTATCGTATTTTCGCAAAAGGACGAATTTATTTATGATGAAATGATTGTACATGTGCCTATGGCGGTGCATCCTTTGGTGCGCAAGGTGCTGGTTATCGGCGGCGGCGACGGCGGCGTAGCCCGCGAACTGTCGCGCTATCCCGAAATAGAAGCTATTGACGTGGTAGAAACGGACCATGTTTTTATTGATGTGTGCCGTGATTATTTTCCCGATAACGCTGTGGGCTTGGACGACGCGCGCGTAACGATTTTTAATGCTAATGGCCTGCGTTTTCTGCGTTCTAAAGTTAATGAATATGATTTGATTATCAATGATGCTATTGATCCATTGGGGCATGCAGCTGGTTTATTCACGAAAGAATTCTATGGTAACTGTTTCCGCGCATTGCAAGAGGATGGCATTATGGTTTATCAGCACGGCAGTCCGTTCTATGATGAAGATGAAGAAACCTGTCGCGCTATGCACCGTAAAGCCAGTCACAGCTTTCCTATCAGCCGTGTATATCAGGCGGCTATTCCTACTTGTCCGTCAGGCTATTGGCTCTTTGGCTTTGCTTCCAAAAAATATCATCCGCTCAAGGATTTTGACCCTGTAAAATGGAAGGCAAGGAACATTAAAACTTGGTATTATTCTGCTAATCTGCATAAGGGAGCGTTTATGCTGCCGAAGTATGTGGAAGATATGCTTGAAGAAGAAGAAAAATAGTCAGCGCGCATTTATTGATTTAATTTGTTATAGAAAAATTTTGAAGGAGATGAATTTTATGAGTAAATTATTAGTAATCGGTTGCGGCGGCGTTGCAGGTGTTGCTATCGCTAAATGCTGTCAAAACAGCAGTGTGTTTACGGAGCTGTGCATTGCCAGCCGTACTAAGGCAAAATGCGATGCAGTTGCCGAAAAATTACAGCCTACTACTTCTACCAAAATTACCACAGCTAAGGTAGATGCAGATAGTAAGGAAGAATTAGTTGATTTAATTAAAGCTTATCAGCCGGACGCTGTGCTCAACGTGGCGCTGCCCTATCAGGATTTGACTATTATGGATGCCTGCTTGGAATGCAAGGTTGATTATATCGATACTGCTAATTATGAACCGGAAAATATCGATGACCCTGCTTGGCGCGAGGTTTATGACAAACGCTGCAAGGAAGAGGGTTTCTCTGCTTACTTCGATTATTCCTGGCAATGGGCATATAAAAAGAAATTTGCCGACGCAGGCATTATGGCGCTTTTGGGGACAGGCTTTGACCCAGGCGTTACCAGCGTTTTTTCTGCCTACGCGTTAAAACACTATTTTGACCAAATAGATACCATTGATATTTTAGACTGCAACGGCGGTGATCATGGTTATCCCTTCGCTACAAACTTCAATCCCGAAATCAATCTGCGCGAGGTTTCTGCTCCCGGTTCTTATTGGGAAAACGGTAAGTGGGTAGAAATTCCTGCTATGGCTATTAAACGTGAATATGATTTCCCCGAAGTTGGTATGAAGGATATGTATCTGCTGCACCATGAGGAAATTGAATCTTTGGCTAAAAATATTCCTGGCGTCAAACGCATTCGCTTCTTTATGACCTTTGGCCAAAGCTATTTAACACACATGAAATGTCTGGAAAACGTTGGTATGCTGTCCACTAAGCCTATGCTGTACGAAGGCCGCGAAATTGTACCTATTCAATTTTTGAAAGCCTTGCTGCCTGATCCCGCTTCCTTGGGACCGCGTACAGTGGGTAAGACTAATATTGGCTGTATATTTACCGGTACCAAAAACGGCGCAAAGAAAACCGTTTATATTTATAATGTCTGTGACCATCAGGAATGCTACAAAGAAGTTGGCTCTCAAGCTATCAGCTATACCACAGGCGTGCCTGCGATGATTGGTACTGCTTTAGTTATTACTAAGCAATGGCAGGGCAAGGGCGTATTCAATGTAGAAGAATTTGATCCTGATCCGTATATGGAGATGCTCAATCAATACGGTCTGCCTTGGGTAGTTGAAGAAAATCCGGCGTTGGTAGAATAAGATGACGGACGCAAAAAAGACGGTAATGCCGGCTTATGCGGTGAACACAGCTAAAGGTGAGGCTAAGCTGCAAGCAATGCAGGAACGGCTGGCTTTGGCAAAGCAGGAAGCGGTTTTACAGGCACTGCCTACTCCCTGCTATGTAGTGGACGAGGCTAAGCTGATAAAAAATTTAGAGCTGCTGCAAAAGGTACAGCAGGAAACCAGTTGCCATATTTTGCTGGCGCAGAAATGTTTTTCTATGTTTCGCCTTTATCCTTTGATTGGTCAATATTTGGCAGGAACTACTGCCAGCGGTATTTACGAGGCGCGTCTTGGCCGTGAGGAAATGGGGAAGGAAAACCATGTTTTTGCGCCTGCGTTTAAAGACGAAGATATGCAGGAGCTGGTGCAGGTTTGCGACCATATTGTTTTCAATTCCATGGCGCAGTTGGAAAAACATCGTTCCGTTTGGCAGGAGGCTGGTGTCAGCGTCGGCATTCGCGTCAATCCGGAATATTCTACGCAGGAAGCGGAGCATGCCATTTACGATCCCTGCGCTTATGGTTCTCGCTTGGGAGTAACCTTGGCTAATTTTCCGGAGCAGCTTCCCGAAGGTGTTGAGGGACTGCATTTTCATACCTTATGCGAGCAGAATGCGGACGACTTAATCGCTACCTTTAAAGCTTTTGAAAGCAAATTCGGCAAATATTTTGCGCAGCTCAAATGGCTGAATCTTGGCGGCGGCCATCACATTACCCGCGCCGATTATGACGTGCAGGCTTTAATCGACTTGCTTAATTATATCCGTACTACCTATAATTTAAAGGTATATTTGGAACCGGGCGAAGCAGTCGCCTTGAACGCCGGCTATTTAGTGACCGAGGTATTGGATATTGTGCGTAATGGTTTGGAAGTTCTGATTTTAGATGCTTCTGCGGCCTGTCATATGCCGGATGTGTTAGAAATGCCTTATCGTCCGCCTTTGCGTGGAGGTTTTGCAGCCGGCGAAAAGCCGTATACCTATCGTTTGTCTTCCATGACCTGCTTGGCAGGGGATGTGATTGGCGATTACAGCTTTGTTAAGAAAATAAGAATTGGCGACAAGCTTATTTTTGAGGATATGGCTATTTATTCTATGGTGAAAAATAATACCTTTAACGGTATGCCTTTGCCGGATATTGTACTGCTGTATAAAAACGGTACTACAGAGTTGGTGCGCCGTTTTGGGTATGAAGATTTTAAAGGACGTTTGTCATGATGATAGAAAATGTAACGCCCAAACAGGCCGGCTTTTATATGCCTGGCGAATATGAGCGTCATGCAGGCTGTATTATTGTATGGCCGCAGCGGCCGGGCTCTTGGAGCTTTGGCGCCGAAGCTGCCTGCGAAGCTTTTACGGCCGTCATTAAAGCTATTGCCGCCAGCGAGCATGTTTACGTTGTCTGCGATAAAAATAAAGACCTGCACTGGCAGCGGGCAGAAAAAATGTTGACTGGCGTAGAAAATGTGGAGCTGGTTAATCTGCCTACTGACGACAGCTGGGCCAGAGATATTGGCGCTACCTTTGTGGTAAAAAATACTGCGCAGGGTCGCCGGGTGCGGGGCGTCAACTGGCGCTTCAACGCTTGGGGCGGCGAGGTGGACGGGCTGTATCCCGATTATGAGCAGGATGACGCTTTTGCTGCTGCCTTTGCGGAAAAATTTGGCTACAAAATTTTTAATGCAGCGCCCTTTGTTTTAGAGGGCGGTTCCATTCACTGCGACGGCGAGGGTACGGCCATGGTGACGGCATCCTGTCTTTTAAGTGCAGGCCGCAATCCTAGTCTCACGCAGATGCAGATTGAGAACAGGCTTAAAGAATATTTGGGTGTCGAAAAGGTTTTGTGGTTGCCGCGCGGCATTTATAATGATGAAACTAACGAGCATGTAGATAATGTATGCGCTTTTATTCGTCCGGGCGAAGTAGTTTTGGCTTGGACTGATAATGTAAACGACCCTCAATATGCTTTGAGTAAGGCTAGCTTGGAGTATTTAGAGCAGGCTGCTGACGCTAGGGGCAGAAAAATTATTGTGCACAAGCTGCCAATTCCTGATGTTCCAGTGTGTATTTCGGAAGCAGAGGTTGCAGGTTTTGATTTTGTCGAGGGCGAGGATATGCGGGAAGCAGGCGAGCGTTTGGCAGCTTCCTATGTAAATTTTTATTTTAGTAATGACAGTGTGGTGGTGCCTGCCTTTGGCGGCGAAAATATTGTCGGCGACCGGAGAGCGGCGGAAATTTTAGCTAAGCTGTGTCCGGAACGCCAAATTGTGCAGATTCCTGCCCGCGCAATTTTGACAGGCGGCGGCAATATTCACTGTATTACGCAGCAGATTCCGGAGGGAGTACGCTAAATGGAAAAAATTAAAGTGGCGGCGGTACAAATGCGATGTGTTGCAAGCCGTGAAGATAATCTGCGCCATGCAGAAGAATTAGTGCGCGAAGCCGCTGGCAACGGCGCGCAGCTTGTTTTGTTGCCCGAGCTGTGGGAACGGCAATATTTTTGTCAGGAACGTCGTTATGAATATTACGCTTATGCAGAACCTGTGACAGAAAATGCTGCGGTGAAAATGGGTCAGCGTTTAGCTAAAGAGCTGGGCATTGTTCTGCCTATAAGCTTTTTTGAACGTGATGTCAACCAACTGTATAATTCCATTGCCTGCATTGATGCCGACGGTGAAAATTTAGGCGTTTACCGCAAAACTCATATTCCTGACGATCATTTTTATCAGGAGAAATTTTATTTCAAACCGGGCGATAAAGGCTTCAAAGTATTTGCTACCCGCGTAGGCAAAATCGGCGTCGGCATTTGCTGGGATCAATGGTTCAGCGAAACTGCCCGCTGCCTGGCACTAAATGGTGCAGAAATTTTGCTTTATCCTACTGCTATCGGTTCCGAGCCTATTTTAGATACGGATAGTATGCCTCATTGGCGCAGAGTTATGCAGGGGCACAGCGCCGCTAATTTAATGCCGGTGGTTGCGGCTAACCGCATTGGGTTGGAAACCGTGGAGCCGTGTACAGAAAACGGCGGACAAAAATCCTCGTTGCTTTTTTATGGTTCTTCCTTTATAACCGACGGTACGGGCGCGTTAATTCAGGACGCCAGCCGTGATAAGGAAGAAATTCTTTACGCTGAATATGATTTTGCCGCGTTGGCAGAGGATCGTTTAAGCTGGGGCTTGTTCCGTGACCGCAGGCCTGAGTGCTACGGTAAAATAGTTAATAAATAAGTAAAACAAGAGTAAATATGATATTTTCGCAGAGTAGAATATTGTATTTACTCTTTGCTTTCTGCAAAAATGTGAAAGGTAAGATTTATGGGAAAGGTAACAGAGCGCAGTGTGCGGTATGGAGGCAAGCTGATAGTGTATCAATTTGAGCGCAAATCCGTAAAAAATATCAATCTGCATGTTTACGGCGACGGCAGAATTTATGTGTCGGCACCATACGGTGCGCGGGTAAAATATGTTGATGAGCTGGTAATCAATAATGCGGAAAAAATAGAAGCTCAGCAAAATAAATTGCGCACCAAACAAAAGCTGCGGGAAGCAAATCAAATTGAAGCGCTCTCGCTCATGCGTCTGGCTGATGATAAGGTTTACATAGGAGAATTTGTTCTGCCTTTGCGCGTTGTTAAAGGTGCAAGAAATACCATAGCTTTACGCGAGGGCGTTGTGATAATCACGCAGCCCGATATTGCAGACGAAAAATTGCAGCGGGAATTGTTGCTGCAATTTAAAAAACAGCTGGCTGGATATTTGTTCAGCGCGTTAGTATTAGAGGTACATAGAAAATTACAACCGTACAAGGTGCCGCAGCCGATACTTAAAGTGCGAGAGATGAAAACCCGCTGGGGCTCGTGGAATGTATCTAAATATATTATGACGCTAAACGCTAAGCTGGTGTTTTTTCCGAAAAAAGTTATTGAGTATATTATTATGCACGAATTCTGCCATTATTTTGAAGCCAATCATAGTCCGCGTTTTTATGCATGGCTGGCAGAATTTATGCCCGACTGGCAGGAGCGTAAACGGCTGTTAAATGTGCTGAATGTAAAATTAGGCTAAGCTGTGCGATTATTATTATGTGGATTGCGAGCAGCGTTAAAAGTTGAAAGTAAAAATCGTAAAAAATTAGCAAAAAAGTGTTGACAAAAAGTGTTTTATGTCTTATACTTATATTCGTTGCTGATGCGTTGGTAATAAATGCGGAAATAGCTCAGTGGTAGAGCACCTCCTTGCCAAGGAGGGGGTCGCGAGTTCGAATCTCGTTTTCCGCTCCAATTAAAAATTTGCCCGACAGTTTGTGCTGTCGGGTTTTTTTAGTATTGTCAAGCGGCGACTGTTGTGATATGATATTATGAGCGATTTGTGCCGGCATATTTTGCGCTTTAAAACGCTGGCAGTTTAATCCGATTATATTATTATTTTACCCACATAAATTTAAGGGAGGATTTTTTAATGAATGTTACTGTTGAAAGAGTAGAAAATGAGGCAACTTTAAAAATTACCGCTCCGGCTGCTGATGTCAATGCCGGTTTCAAAAAAGCTGTACAAAAAATCGCTAACAGCGTAAACATTCCCGGCTTCCGTAAAGGTAAAGCTCCTCGCGCTATTATCGAAATGCACTATGGCAAAGAAGCTGTAAAACAAGAAGCATTTGAAATGGTAGCTAACAAATTATACACCGAAGCTTTGGAGCAAGAGCACCTGATTCCTGTTGAAGATCCTAAAGTAGAAGAATCTACCTTTGAAGAAGGTCAAGATTTGGCTTTGACCATTAAAGTAACCGTTAAACCGGAACCTGAACTGGGCGAATACAAAGGCTTGCATGTTGAGAAAAAAGAAGCAGTTGTAACCGACGAAGACGTTGATGCTCAAATGAACGACCTGCGCAACCGCAATGCTAAAATGGTAGCAGCAGAAGAAGGTCACGTAATTGAAAAAGGCGATTTCGCTATTATCGACTTTGCCGGCACCGTTGGCGGTGAAGCTTTCAGCGGCGGCGAAGGCAAGGGTTATCCTTTGGAAGTGGGCTCCAACTCCTTTATCCCCGGTTTTGAAGATCAACTGGTTGGCTTGTCCAAAGGTGATGCAACCGACGTAGAGGTTACTTTCCCCGAAGAATATTTCGTAAAAGAACTGGCTGGCAAAGAAGCAGTTTTCAAAGTTAACATTCAAGACGTTAAAATTAAAGAGCTGCCCGAGCTGACCGACGAATATGTTGCTGCTAACAGCGAATTCAAAACTGTGGAAGAAATGCGCGCTAACTATAAAGAGCGTATGCAAAAAGCTGCAGAAGAAAACGCAAAGGTTGAATATGAACATGCTTTGATTGACGCCGCTGTTGCCAATGCTAAATTCACTGTTCCTCCTATTATGATTGAAGACCGCATCAGCCAAATGGTAGAAGAAATGCGCATGAGCTTGGAAAGCCGCAAAATGAACATGGAAATGTACAAACAATACACCGGTTTGACTGACGAGCAAATTCGCGAAAATCAACATCCTGCTGCAGAAGAAAACGTTAAGACCGATTTGGTTCTTGACGCTATCGCTAAAGCAGAAAACATTCAAGTTGACATGGCTGACGTTGATGCAGAAATCTCTGCTATCTCTGCTCAACATGGCGCTTCTGTTGAGGAAGTTAAGAAAATTATTAAATCCAATGGCACCATGGGCCTGCTCTTGGCTAACATTTTACGCCGCAAAGCTGCTCATGTAGTAATCGACAGCGCAAAATAATTTGTGCTCTGATTTTGTTCAGTAAAGGAGTGTGACAAAATGAATTACGTGCCTATCGTTGTTGAACAATCCAGCCGCGGCGAGCGTTCTTATGATATTTATTCCCGCCTTTTAAAGGACAGAATAGTATTTGTGACTGGTCCTATTGATGACAATATGGCCAATGTTGTCATCGCTCAATTATTGTTCCTGGAATCCGAAGATCCTGATAAGGATATTCATTTGTACATCAATAGCCCGGGCGGCAGTGTGAGCGCCGGCATGGCTATTTATGATACGATGCAATACATTAAGCCTGACGTTTCTACTATCTGCATGGGAATGGCTGCCAGCATGGCTTCTGTATTGTTGGCTGCCGGTGCGCCGGGCAAGCGCTTTGCTCTGCCATATTCCAGAGTAATGATTCATCAGCCCTTGGGCGGAGCTCAAGGTCAGGCTACAGAAATTGAAATTCATGCTCGCGAAATCCTGCGTATTCGTCAGGAAATGAACGAGGTTCTGGCTAAGCACACCGGTCAAAGCGTGGAAAAAATCTCTGCTGATACCGAGCGCGATCATTATCTTACCAGCAGAGAAGCAATGGAATACGGCTTGATTGACGAGGTTGTGAGCCGTAGCAAATCAGCAGAATAAATCATAATTAAGCTGCAAAGGAGATTTACAATATGAGTTCTGACGAGAATCAAGGTAAGAATCTGTGCTGTTCCTTTTGCGGCAAGCGCGAAAGCCAGGTACGCAGACTTATTGCCGGCCGCGGTGTATGTATCTGCGACGAGTGTATAGAATTTTGTAAGGATATGCTCGATGAAGATAACCAGCAGGCAGCTAAAGAGATTGCTGTTGATATTAACGAGCTGCCGAAACCGCAGGAGATCAAGGCGATCTTAGATGAATATGTTATCGGTCAGGATGAGGCGAAAAAAACCTTGTCCGTGGCTGTGTACAACCATTATAAACGCATAAATTACGAATTGCAGAATCCGCAGGAAGAGCGCGACTTAGAGCTGCAAAAATCCAATATTCTTATGCTTGGACCCACCGGCAGCGGCAAAACACTGCTGGCGCAGACCTTAGCAAAAATTTTACAAGTGCCCTTTGCTATGGCTGACGCTACTACTTTGACAGAAGCAGGTTATGTTGGCGAAGACGTAGAGAATATTCTTTTAAAGCTGATCATTAACGCTGATTACGACGTGGAGGCTGCTCAGCGCGGTATTGTTTATATCGACGAAATTGATAAGATTTCCCGCAAATCCGAGAATGTTTCTATCACTCGCGATGTTTCCGGCGAAGGTGTACAGCAAGCTTTGCTGAAAATTTTGGAGGGCACTGTTGCCAGCGTGCCGCCTAAAGGCGGGCGCAAGCATCCTCATCAGGAATTTATCAATATTGATACCACAAATATTCTGTTTATCTGCGGCGGTGCTTTTGCTGGCTTGGAGCATATTATCAATGCTCGCGTAGGCAAGAAAAATTTGGGCTTCGGCGCGGATATCCGCAAAAAAACAGAAATCAATACGGATGAGGTTTTTGATAAGGTGCTGCCGGAAGATATTATGAAATTCGGCATTATTCCGGAATTTGCAGGTCGTCTGCCAGTTGTAGTAACGCTTAATTCCTTGGATAAGCAGGCTTTGGTAAAAATTCTTACCGAGCCTCGCAACGCTTTGGTGAAGCAATATAAGCGTTTCTTGGAAATGGACGGCGTAGAGCTGGAGTTTGAGCCTACCGCTTTGGAAGCAATCGCGGAAGAAGCGCTCAAGCGCAATGCCGGCGCTCGCGGTCTGCGGGCCATAATCGAATCTATTATGCGCAATGTAATGTATGATGCTCCTTCCCGTGACGATTTGAAAAAATGTATCGTTACTGAAGCCACTGTGCGTGAGCATTGTGAACCGCAAATGATTGTGGAAGAATAAGGAACAAATTAGGGGGAAGGTGAATAACTGCCTTCCCTTTTTTATTGATTTTTCTATTACCTTTTATTTGAAGGAAAGGAGGTAGCAGATGGCAGAAATAATGGAAAACGAAAATAATTTACTCACTATGCCGCTGTTGGCGTTGCGCGGCCTTTTGGTGTTGCCGGGTATGCTGGTCAACGTGGATGTGGGACGTGATAAATCTATGGCGGCGGTTAGAGCTGTTATGGAAAAAGATAAACGTATTATTCTTACTGTGCAAAAGGATGCAGCTCAAGCCGAATTTACTGCGGCAGATTTATATTCCTGGGGCGTAGTGGCAGAGATCAAACAGCAGCTTACTCTGCCCAGCGGCGCTATGCGGCTGCTGGTTGAGGGCTTAGCGCGTGTGCGTTTAAGCAATGTTGCTGAAGTCCATCAAAATGACAGCGACTTTTTTGTGGGTCAAGGTTATGTTGTCAATAGTATAGCAGGTGATGCTGCAGAAGAGACGGCACTTCGACGCCTGCTTTTAGATGCTTTTGAAAATTGGGTTTTGGTAACAAAAAAAATAAATGCTGACGTTGTGCAAGCTTTTAAGGCGCAGCCTGATACCGGACGCGTAGCTGATATGATGACAGGTTATCTGCCTGTTTCTTTGGAAGAAAAAGAACAGATTTTAGAAATTGCCGATATTAACAGCCGTTTGCACTATTTATACGAGCTGATGACGCGCGAGCAGGAAATTGCCGCTTTGGCTAAAAATATATCTAAGCAAGTGCATGAACAGGTAGAGAAAAATCAAAAGGAATATTATCTGCGCGAGCAAATTAAGGTTATCAGCCAGGAGCTGGGTGAAGCGGAGGACGTGCAGAGCGAGATTGCCGAATATAAACGGAAAATTTCTGAGCTTAAGCTGCCGGAAAATGTCAACGACAAGCTGAATAAAGAGTTCAGCCGTTTGCTGAAAATGCCGCCTATGACTCCGGAGGGAGCTGTAATCCGCAGTTATATAGATGCTTTGCTGTCCTTGCCTTGGGGAAAATTTACCGAGGATAATTTTGATTTAAAATTAGCGCAGCAAACGCTCGATAGAGACCATTATGGCTTAAAAAAAGTTAAAGAGCGCATTTTGGAGTATTTGGCGGTGCGCGCATTGTCCAAAAACAGCCGCGGACCGATTTTGTGCTTGGTA
Organism: uncultured Phascolarctobacterium sp.; assembly: GCA_905200645.1. Lineage (GTDB taxonomy): Bacteria > Bacillota > Negativicutes > Acidaminococcales > Acidaminococcaceae > Phascolarctobacterium_A. The sequence goes on from CAJKLD010000001.1 coordinate 133,736, forward strand.
GGTCCTCCCGGCGTGGGCAAAACCAGCTTGGCTTTTAGCATTGCCCGCGCTATTGGCCGCAACTTTACCCGCATATCTTTAGGCGGCGTGCATGATGAGGGTGAAATTCGCGGCCATCGCCGCACTTATATCGGTTCTATGCCTGGACGCATAATTCACGGTATGCAGACGGCCGGTTGTATGAATCCCGTGTTTTTGCTGGATGAAGTAGATAAAATGGCTTCGGATTTTCGCGGCGACCCTGCGTCAGCGCTGCTGGAGGTGCTCGACCCGGAGCAGAATAATTCTTTTAGCGATCATTTTATTGAATTCCCTTTTGATTTGTCTAATGTTTTTTGGATTGTGACGGCTAATTCAATGGAAACAATACCACTTCCGCTGCGCGATCGTATGGAAATAATTACTCTTGACAGCTATACTGATGAAGAAAAGGTAAAAATTGCGCAGTTACATCTTTTGCCCAAAGAAATTAAGCTTAACGGCTTAGAAAATTATAAGGTTTCCGTAAGTGAAAAGGCTATCCGTCGCGTAATTCACGACTACACCCGCGAAGCAGGCGTGCGTAATTTGGAGCGCAAGCTGGCGGGCGTATGCCGTAAGGTTGCTTATCATATTGTGCAGGGTAAAAAGAAATCTGCTATGGTCAGTGAAAAGAATTTGGAAAAATATTTGGGCAAAGTCCTCTTTATGGACGACGATATCAGCTTAGAGTCAGCTGTGGGTATCTGTAATGGTTTAGCGTGGACCAGCGTAGGCGGTGAGCTTTTAAAAGTAGAGGTTTTAGCTTTTAAAGGCAAGGGCAATTTAACTTTGACCGGACAGCTGGGCGACGTTATGAAAGAATCTGCACAGGCAGGTTATACCTACATTCGTAGCCGCGCTAAAATTTTAGGCTTGGATGAAAGCTTTAGCGAGAATACTGATTTGCATATTCATCTGCCGGAGGGCGCTGTGCCTAAGGATGGGCCTTCTGCCGGGGTGACTATGGTTACGGCTATGGTTTCTGCTTTGACCGGTAAATGTGTGAAGGGCAAGCTGGCGATGACCGGCGAAATTACTTTGTCAGGCAAGGTTTGGCCCGTGGGCGGCATTAAAGAAAAGATGCTGGCAGCTTACCGTTACGGCATTAAAACTGTGCTGCTGCCCAAGCGCAATATGCAGGATTTGGATGAGCTGCCCGATAATGTGCGTAAAGCTATGGAATTTATTGCTGTAGAGCATTTAGACGACGTTTTGCAAATTGCTTTGGAGGATTGTCATGAGTAAAGAAGCTTGGGATATTATTCGTGCTAAATATGTTGCGTCCGCTGTGCGCGCTGACCAATATCCGCCTGTCAAGATGATTGAGGCAGCGTTTATCGGTCGCAGTAATGTGGGCAAATCCTCTTTGATAAATTCTTTGTGCCGCCGCAACAGTTTGGCGCGTGTAAGCTCTACTCCCGGCAAAACGCAGACCATCAATTTTTATGAACTGGAGGCGAAGCGTTCCAGCGAAGGCTTGGATGAAAGAGCAAAATTTTATTTAGTGGACTTGCCGGGTTACGGCTTTGCCCGTACTAATCGCAATAACAAGGAGCAATGGTCGGGATTTATCAGCAAATATTTGTCGGAAAGCCCTAATTTGGGACTTGTCTGCCAGCTGATAGATATCCGCCATAAGCCTATGGACAGCGACATGGAATGCTTTGAGTGGCTTAAAAGCTGCGGCTTGAAGGTGCAGGTTGTGCTCACTAAATCAGACAAGCTTTCCAAAAACGCCGCTGCATCGCAAAAGGCTTTGTTCAAGCGGGAAATGGGCTTGTCAGAGGATGATATTATTACCTATACCTCCAGCCAACATACTAACCGCGGCGAGCTAATTAACCGCATTTTAAGAGCTTTGGTTGCCAACGGTACGGGAGAAGAAGTTTAAATTAAAAAAATTACGGAATTGGGAGAGGAGAAGCAATGCTTTTAAATCGTTTCTTACTATTTATAATGGCTCTGTGCGTAGGGCAGCTTTTAGTGCGCCTGCATCTTCCCATTCCGTTTTTGTTGGGCGGCTTGGTTTCGGCGATTGCCGTAAAAACTTGTGCGCGCAGAGCAGCAGTAAGCTGGCCGAAAAAATGGCGCGAATATGCTTTGATGATAGCCGGTTATGGCATTGGCTCTACCTTTACCAACGACACCTGGCATAATTTTATCAACGAGCTGTTGGGCGTCACAGAAGCCACGGTAGTGATTTTGGGGGCCAGTTTAGCGTTGGCCTTTATTACTGCTAAACTTTCAAAAGAAAATTTAAAAAGCTGTATTATGGGTATGCTGCCAGGCGGCATGACGCTGACTATGCTTTTGGCAGAGGAAGACAAAGAAGTAAATCCTAATGTAGTTATGGTCATGCAGGTAATTCGTCTTTTGAGCGTGGTCGTAACAGTGCCGTTTTTAGTAATTTGGCTGTTGGATGCAAGGGTAGTGGGCAGCAGTGTGGTTTTGCCTAATTTAGGCGGTATACACTGGCTGGTGTTTATTCCTTTGGCCGTTTTAGGAAACTTTATGGCTGTCAAAATTCATCTGCCTACGCCTAAACTGCTAGGTCCAATTTTGGCTACGGCAGCCTTTGCCGTATATTCCGGCGGCGTACAGCCTGTGCCTGTTTATATTATGGCTACGGCGCAGGTAAGCATTGGGCTGTTTATGGGTATGCAGCTTGACGCAGAGCGCATTATGAAAACAAGTAAAATGGTGCCATTTATTTTAGTGGGAACTGCTTTTTTGATAGCGGTGAGCATTGGTATGGCGTATGTGCTTAGTGCGCGTTACGGTTTCAGTCTGGTAACGGCGTTCTTGGCCATGGCTCCCGGCGGCATTGCAGAAATGTCTTTGGCCGGAATGAGTATGAATGAGAATGTATCCATTATCATGACCTATCAGCTGGTACGTGTGCTGGCTATCAATATTGGTGTACCGCCGCTATTGGCTTGGATGTTCAAATATAAAACAGCGTAAGCAGAAAAATAAACAAAAGAAAAGCGTTGTAGCCTTTGATGTGACTTTCAAAAGCTTGCAACGCTTTTCTTTTTGTTATATTAGATTTTTTTCTCCCCATTCGCACATTTGGTCAAGAATGGGAATGAGAGATTTTCCGCGCTCGGTTAAGCTATATTCAACCTTGGGCGGGATTTGCGGATACTCCTCACGGTACACAAGTCCGTCGGCTTCTAATTCTTTGAGTGTGACGCTTAGGGTTTTGTAGGAAATGGTGCCGATATATTTTTTCAGCTCATTGAAACGCACCACCTTGTAGCCCATCAGCGCGTATAAAATGAACATTTTATATTTTCCTTGAATAAGCGACATAGTATATAGCTAAAGCCTGTTGCTTCCACTTTTGTCTCTTGAATACATGTAATGTTCATTGACGATGATTTTAAAACTATCGCTCCGGAATTTTTGGCAGCGGACGCAGTGGTCTTTACCATGCCCGTTTATTGGTATTCCATTCTTACTGCAATGGACTATGGTGGGTGAGGTGTTGGTTCCCGGCGTTTTAAACGCAGGCGATATTGCCAAAACTGACGGCTGTCAGCAAGCAGCTGCTCTGGCAGAAAAATTTTAAATAAAAATTTTATAAACAAGCAGAGAGCTGTTTGCCTTTTAAGTAGGCGGCTCTCTGTTTTTATTTGCCATTAGCTTATTAAATTTAATGATAAGACGCTAAAATATTTTTATAAAAACAAAAAATAAAACAACTAAGCGCTTGTATTCAAGTAACGGGACAATAAAAGTCCATACTGGACAAAATCTAGCCAATGTGTTATAATACCCTCAAGATAAAGATAATATCCACGATAAAGTTACGAAGGAGGAAAAATTATGTTAGAGAAAATGCTGAAGGTTTTTTATGAATTTCAAGTATTGTATATTCACTAAGATAGGAGACGAGTAAATTATGTTAGAAAGATTTGTAAAGGCTCTTTATGAGATGCATGTATTTTACATTCACTAAGAGGCAGACATGAACAGTAGTAATTTATAAAAGCACTTGGCAGAAAAATGCTGAGTGTTTTTTATTTTGGCTGCAAACGGCTGCATATTAAGCGATTGGCGTAAGATTTATTTTTGCGAGAATTCTTATTAGGAATTATTGTCTTAGAAAAAATTAGGAAAAATTTCTCGCAAAAGTCTTGACATTCTTAATGAGAATAAGTATAATTAAAGTATCAAATCAATATTTCGTATAAGGCGCTAATTGGTGCAAATCCACACGGTCCCGCCGCTGTAACAGATTTTTTCCGGAGTCAGCAAAGCGTTTTATACAAGCATATGCTTGACCTGCGAGCGACAGGAGAGATGTTAACAGATGAGGTGCTGTTTATGTGAGAGTGGCAGCTTCCTTAGATGCGCGCATTGAACCGCTTCTGCTTGCAGGAGCGGTTTTTTATCGCCTTAGCAAGTGGGGCGAAATATTGATTTTACCCAAATTTATTGGAACATAAGCAAACCGGACATTTGCTTTTGCATATTTTGCTTATATGCCGTTCTACAAACATACTACTCCTTATCTTCTCCTCCATTTTATGTTAGCGTTGCATAGATGTGGCACGCTAAGCTGATAAAAAAGCCGCCACGCAAAAGGCGGTTTTTTTATTACCGGTGAAAAATATTGAGTTAGATATTGCTAACTCAATACAAAGGTGTTATAATGCACAATGTAAAGCGCCAGCTAACTAAAAAATATAGTTAGTTTTAACTTATAAAATTCTGACGACGGCACTGCCTGTAAAATAATTACGTGTGCAAAACCGTTAGAGAATTTAGCTGCGCTTTGATTGAATATATTTTTAAGGGGGATTTTCTATGAAAAAATCTTTAGTTTTGGCAATGGCTATGGCTTTGGGCATAACCGCCTCTGCTTATGCGGCAAATCCTTTCAGCGACGTACCGGCAGGACATTGGGCTTATGACAGTATTAGTAAATTGGCTGCCAGCGGTGTAATCGAAGGCTACGGCGACGCCACCTTCGGCGGCGATAAGCTGATGACCCGTTATGAAATGGCGCAGATTGTGGCTAAAGCAATGGCCAAAGGCGCTAACGTGGACAAGCTGGCTGCCGAATTTGCTGACGAGCTGGATAATTTGGGCGTGCGTGTAGCCAATTTAGAAAAGAAAGCCGATAACGTCAGAGTAACCGGCGAGGTTCGTTATCATTATATGAGCACCGATTACGGTTACGAGCACGAGCTGCGTTCTCGTATTTTCGTGAACGGTCAAATTAACGACGACTGGAATTATACCGGCATGATTCAAAATATTCAGGAGTTTGGCAATAATTCCGGCGACGAAGAAACTAAATTGAAACGCGCTTTTGTAGAAGGCAAGCTGGGTGGCGTAGCCGTAAAGGCAGGCCGTTACGACGCTTTCTTTGCCGACGGTAATATTTATGATGCGGAAGCGGACGGCGTAGAACTTTCCTACGGCGACAAGGTAAAGCTCACCGGCTTTGTGGGCAAGGGAACCGACGCCGAAGTTGAGACAGCTCCGGACGAATTTGGCGACGGAACCTATGGCAAATATGCCGGCGCGGAAATCAGCGGCGCTTTTGGCGACGTGAACGCCAAGGTTGGCTATTTGAAATTTAAGGATATGTATGAAAATGATTATAATATTGGCAAAGGCTTGGACAACGATATTTTCTACGTGGGCGCCGATTATACCATGGGCGACATTACCTTATCCGCCATGTATTTAAAGGGCGACGCCAGCCACGATAAAAATGCAGCCTTTGATAAAGGCTTGCAAGAATTGGACGACGACGGTTACGTGATTGGTTTGACTTATAAGGGCGCAGAAGCAGACGCTCCCGGCAGCTGGGGCTTGTTCGCCAACTATTATGACCAAGGCGGCCAAACCTATATCGCTCACACCACTGATGCCAACACCTTTGATAACGCAGGCTTCAAAGGTTATGGCGTAGGCGCCAACTATACATTTGCCAAAAATATGGTAGGCACCGTTGTTTACTATGACACCGAAAGCAAATTGGACAGCAGAGAAGACGATAAACGTATTTGGGCAGATTTGACCTTTACTTTCTAAAAAAATTAGCTTGCAAAAGCTCTTGCCTCACTGTTGAAGGTGAAGCAAGAGCTTTTTTCGTTCAACATAAAGAGCAGCGCTCAAATTCCGTCGTTAAAAGTTTTAACAAAATTTGAGATATGTGCGAACTTTATGTGATGTTGTACATTCTTGCTATAAATAATGGTATAATGATGATATAAAAAATATTTAGCAGGAGCTTTTTATTGATGAAAGGATGTGCAGAGTGAAAAACTCATGGAAAATAAATTTGGCGCTGACAGGCTGTGTACTAGCTTTGTGTGCGCCCGTAAGTGCGTCTGATACGCTGCTGGCGTCAACGGAATTAGAGCTTGCTGACGGTAAGGTTACGGCAGAGTTGTGGGGAGACCGTTATACCGGCGGCTATGCTGATGATTTGCTGGTTTTGCTGAAAGACGGCAAGCAAAAAATTATGACTGCTTATACGCCTTCGGTTAAAGGCGGCTATAACCCGTTTTTGCAGGCTGTGCAAATAAAGTCTCTGTCCAATGCAGAACAAACAGGCGCTGCAAAAAATTCAGCTGCTACTAAAAAAGGCCAGCAGCTTTTGCTGAGCGTGGCGCAGGGAGATTGGCAGGCTATCAGCGAATACCGAGTACTGGATTTTACTGACCTAAAAAAAGTGCAGGAAATTTTTGGTGCGGTAGAAAGCATGGGGATAGTCAGTGAAGCATATAATAAGGAAGAAAAACTACATGTCACATTAAAGGACGGACAGAAAAATATTACTGATATGCTTGGGAAAACAGGCTTGGGACGCATAAATTACGGCGGTACCTATTCTGTGACGGCGTATGATTTAGATGGCGACGGACAGCAGGAACTTTTTAGTACCCAGCAGATTTTGCAGGGCAACGACAATCTTGCTGATGTAGGGGCTCTGTGGCAGTTACAGCCGGATAATAGCTGGAAAACCAATGGCATTACCATTATGACTACTACGCCGACACCAAAAAGCAATACGGTCAACGACGGCAGAATTCTGCCCAATGGTATAATCTTGCCGCGGAAGATTGTTATGCCGGGCGGAGAGGCTACATATCCGCTTTTTGTTTCTCAAGATGTTAAGCTGCAAAATAAGCTTAATAAGCTTTTAGCGGAGGAAAACAAGGAATATTTAGCCGCATTTTACAAGGGAACGGCTGACATGGCCTTTAAAGTAATTACGGCAGATGAAAAACTGGTGACCATTCAGCTTATTAGCGGCAAAACCAATTTCATTCATCACTATATCAATTTTAATCCGCAGACCGGCGAAAAAATCAGCTTAGAGCAGATATTAAATACTAAAGATTCGGATTTAATGCCGCTTTTGCGCCTCTTAAATAATAATCAAAATATTGTTTTGGAGCATAGGCTGCCTGCTGAATGGTATATTGAAGGCAATAATCTCTTTTTAATGCAGCGTATCTGCGGCAAAGATGAGCTTGCAGGCTTTGCTTTAGGCAATCTGCACAAATTTTTGTTGGATAAAAAATGGCTGCCTAAAAATACTGACTGACCAGTCAGCAAAAGGTGAAAAACTGCGAAAATTGATGAAAATAAAAGTATTTAAGCCATAATTGCGCGAGATCAGGTTTGCGTTATTCTTTTTCGTCCAGTATAATAGTGTTATTCTGAAACTGGTTCATAGTCTATTTTTATGTATATATAGTGTGATAGTTTCTGAGTAGAAGAATAAAGGAGGTTTTTATATGTATAGTTTTATCCGCTCCTGCCGTGGGAAAAAAGCTTTAGCTGTTTCTCTGGCCGTGGCAGTTATGCTGACCGTGGCTGGCTGCGCGCAAAAGCAGCAGGCTCCCCAGCAGGCAACTTTGGTTAAGACCATGCAGGTAATCAAACGCGATACTCCGCTTGTTTATGATTACACTGGTTTTGTGGAAGCACAGCAGGAAATGGAGCTAAAAGCTCAGGTAACAGGTCAGATTACAGGTAAATTTTTTAAGGGCGGTGACGTGGTAACCGAAGGTCAGTCTTTGTATACCATTGATCCCAGAACCTATCAGGCAAATTTACTTAATGCACAGGCTGGCCTTGCCAATGCGCGCGCAGCCTTGGCTAATGCTGCTTTGGATGCAGAGCGTTATTCTAAACTGTATGAACAAAGCGCCGTTTCCAAACAGGTTTTGGACAACGCCGTGATGATGCGCGACCAAGCACAGGCTGCCGTAAATGCGCAGGAGGCATTGTTACAAAATGCTCAAAAAGATATGAACGAAACAACTGTTACTGCTCCATTTGCTGGACGTATTGATACTACTGCTTTGGAAGTAGGTAACTTTGTAACGGCAGGTCAGACGGTTTTGGCTAAGATTTCTGATACTAATCCTGTGTTCATCAAATTCAGTGTGGCAGAAACGGAGTATTTGAAGCTTTTGAACGCCAATAATTCTTTGGATAATCTGCGTGCTGTTTTGGCCGACGGTTCTACCTACGAATTGACAGGCCGTGTATCTGAGGTTAACCGCGGTATTAACGATGCTACCGGTACAATGACTATCCGCGCCTTGTTTGAAAACCCCAACCGCAAGCTGCTGCCCGGTATGTTTGCTCATATTAGGGCCATTGGCGGCGAAAAGAACGACGCTATGCTGATTCCACAGCGCGCTGTTGTCGAATTGATGTATAAAAAATTCGTTTATGTTATCGGCAGCGATAACAAGGTTTCTATGAAAGAAGTAACTCTTGGCCAAAAAGTAGATCGCATGGTTATCGTTGAAAGCGGTTTGCAGGGTGACGAGATTGTGGTTGTTGAAGGAACAGGCAAAGTACGTCAGGGAGCTGAAGTTCAGCCTCAACCAATGACCGAAGCAGACCTTGACACTGCTGCTAAGACAGAGCAAAATAAATAAGGAGGTAGGCATAAGTGGCACGTTTTTTTATTGACCGTCCGGTCTTTGCTATGGTGCTGGCTATTTTGATTACGCTGTTAGGCACATTGGCCGGTATTAGCCTGCCTATCGCTCAATATCCTAACATCACTAAACCGCGTATTTCTGTTGAAACGAACTACGTTGGCGCTTCTGCGGACGTAGTTGAAGAGGCCGTTGCACAGGCCATTGAACAGAAGGTCAGCGGTGTAGAAAATATGCTGGATATGAGCTCCGTCAGCACCAGTAATGGTCAGTACAAACTTAATGTTCAGTTCAATTTGGAGAAAAACGCCGATATTGCTTCTGTAGAAGTGCAAAACCGTGTATCTCAGGCTAACAGCTCCATGCCTAGCGAGGTTACTGCTTATGGTATCACCACCGCTAAGGAATCTGCTGAAACTATTATGTATTTTGGCCTGTATTCTCCTAATAATACTTATGACGGTATGTTTTTGCGTACCTATGCGGACGCTAACTTTATTGATGCTGTTAAACGTGTTAAAGGCGTATCTACTGTAAGCGAATATGGTCCGGAATATTCCATTCGTTTATGGTTAAATCCTGAAAAAATGGTTCAGCTGGGCGTTACTGTTGATGATGTAAGTAATGCTATCAAAACCCAAAATATTCAGGCGGCTGTTGGTTCTATCGGCGATCGTCCTACGGATGCGCTGCAGGAACGCACTTATTCAGCCAGTGCTCAAGGACGTTTAAAGACCGTGGAAGAGTTTGGCAATGTTATTGTGCGTACTAAAAATGGCGATAATTTGAAGCTGCGCGATATTGCTACAATAAAAGAGGGTCCCCGTAATGACATGGTTACCAGCCGCTTGAACGGCGGCGAATCCGTTGTATTCCCTGTATCCTTAACTTCTGATGCTAACGCTATTGAAACCGTCGGTAAGATTAAAGAGGTATTAAAGGAAGCAGAGACCCGCTTCCCGGAAGATATGAAGCTGATTGTCATTCAGGATAATACGCAGTTTATTACTGAATCTCTGAATAAAGTAGCGCACACCTTTTTCGAAGCTTTGGCTTTAGTTATTTTTGTAGTATTTATGTTTTTGGGCAGCTGGCGTGCAACCTTAATTCCTTTGCTGGCTGTACCTGTATCTTTAGTTGGTACTTTTGCGTCTTTCGTATTGCTAGGTTTTACTATCAATACTTTGACCGCTTTCGCTATGATTCTAGCTATCGGCTTGGTAGTTGACGACGCAATCGTTGTTGTTGAGGCTGTTGAGCATCATATTCAGGAAAATGGTATGGCTCCTAAAGAGGCTACCTATCGCGCTATGAACGAAGTTTCCGGTCCTGTTGTGGCTATCGCTTTCGTTTTGTCCGCAGTATTTATTCCTGTTGCGTTTACCGGCGGTACCGTAGGTGAATTGTACAAGCAGTTTGCTATCACTGTTTCCGTTTCCATGATGTTGTCTGCTATCGTTGCTCTGTCTTTGACACCGGCGCTGTGCTCCTTGATTTTGGTCAAGAAGGGCGCTGAAGAAGCTCCTAAGGGCTTTATAGGTAAGGCAGTTGCTGCTTTTAATCGTTGGTTTGAAAGAATTTTGGGTAAGTATGTGCAAAATGTTGAATGGTGCATTCGCAAATCCAAGCTGGTATTAACTTGTTTGGTTGTAATCATCATTATGACCGGTGTTATCGCTAAACATACTCCTACCGGCTTCGTTCCTAACGAGGACCAGGGCATGAGTGCCGTATCAGTTAATCTGCCGGAAGCTGCTTCCAGTAACCGTACCTTGCAGATTATCGAAGATATTTCTGCTAAAGCCCGCAAGCTGCCGGGCGTAAAGAATGTTATGTCCGTTTCCGGCGTAGATATTTTGTCTGATGCGCAAAAGGCAAACTCTGCGTTGATGGTAGTAGTTATGGATGATTACAGCAATCGTACTACTACTACCCAACAGATTATTCCTATGGTTTTTGGTTTGGGCGCCCAATATCCTGACGCTACAGTTATGGCGTTCCAGCCGCCTTCCCTGCCCGGCGCTTCTAATACCGGTACTTTAAGCTTGTATTTGATGAACTTGGGCGGCGAGGATGTCGAGACAATGGGTCAGCGTGCTAATGAATTTTTGGCTAAAGCGCGTCAGCGTCCGGAAATTGGTATGATTTATACTACATTGAATACCAACACTCCGGTGTATAATTTTGATGTGGATCGCGAAAAAGCGCAGTCCTTAAATGTTCCTGTTTCCAGCGTATATTCTGCTTTGCAGACTTTTTTAGGCGGCAGTGAAATCAACGATATCAACAATTTCGGACGTACATGGAAAGTTGTTATGCAGGCAGATGCTAAATATCGTACCAGCGTTGACGATATGCGTTATTTCTTTGTACGCAGCAATGCCGGTGATATGGTTCCTCTGAATACGCTTGTATCTCCCTTGGAAAAGAACAGCTCTTTGGTAATGACTCGTTTTAACGGCGCGCGTGCGATTAAAATTTCCGGTGACCCGGCCGATGGTTATTCTACCGGCGCTGCAATGAATGCTTTAGAAGAAGTTGCTAAGGAAACGCTTCCCAGCTCTTATACCTATGAATGGGTTGACCAGAGTCGCGACGAACGTGAAGCCGGCAGCCGTTCTACACAAATTTACATTATTTCCATGGTTTTTGTATTCCTGTGCCTGGCTGCTTTGTACGAAAGCTGGACTATTCCTTTGGCCGTATTGCTCAGCGTACCGTCCGCAATTTTCGGCTGCTTTCTGTCGCAATATCTGCGTGGACAAAACAACGACGTATATATGCAGATTGGTATGATTACCTTGATTGGTTTGGCAGCGAAAAACGCGATATTGATTGTAGAATATGCTAAGATGAATATGGAAGAAAACGGCATGGATGTTGTCAGCGCAGCAATCGAAGCTGCACATTTGCGTCTGCGTCCTATTCTGATGACTTCTTTCGCGTTTATTCTTGGCTGTCTGCCTTTGGCTATTGCTACCGGCCCCGGCGCCGGCGCCCGTGTATCTATGGGTAATGCCGTAGTAGGCGGTATGACTATTGCTACGATGTTTGGTATCTTTTTGATTCCTGTACTCTTTGTAGTTGTAGAACGTTTCTTCAGCCGCAAGAAAAAGGGTGAGGATCACATGATTGACCAATTGTAAAAGCTTCGGCCTTTAGTTTAAACTTTAAACTCTAAACTCTAAAATTTAGCTCCGCTTAGTTTCTAAATAGGAACTAGGCGGAGCTTTTTATGTCTTTGATTTGTATTCTAAAGATTTACAACTTATTTTATGGCTTAATTAAGTAAAAAAACATAATAAATATATTACATGTATTTAGTAAATAGACAAAGAAATTGTGACAAATAAAAGGTGACCGCGGCAACAGTTAGCTGCAAATCGTCCTTTTATAATAAAAAACGACAAGTCAGCTTGTCCGCTATTATACTACTCGTTTAGGGTGGAACAATTCTTGGTGGAGGTGATATTTATGGGTCCGGTGACCGCTAGTCCGTGGCTGATTTCCATAATTAATATGGTCATTGTTTTCGGCGTTTTGATCGCTTTGGGCATGTTGATGAGTTTGATTCAGGTAGTAGATCCTACTAGAAATCATTAAAATCTCTAAAATCTAAGGAGGAAAATTTTTTATGTTTGAGGCATTTATTGTTGCTCTAACTTCCGTATGGGCAGATTCCGGCTTCTCTGCTTTGACCGGCGGTCATGTAATCATGATTTTGGTTGGTCTGATTCTGCTTTATATGGCTATTGGCAAAGGCTTTGAGCCTCTGCTGCTGTCCCCAATCGCATTTGGTTGTATTTTGGCTAACATTCCTAAAAACGGCTTTGAGGCTCCCGGCGTTATGTCCGTAATTATGTATGGTATTAACCACGAAGTATTCCCGCCGTTGATTTTCTTGGGCGTAGGCGCAATGACCGACTTTGGTCCGTTGATTGCTAACCCCAAAACTCTGCTTTTAGGCGCTGCTGCTCAGGCTGGCGTATTTATCGCTTTGCTGGGCGCAATGCTCTTAGGCTTCTCCGTACAAGAGGCTGCCGCTATTGGTATCATTGGCGGCGCTGACGGACCTACCTCCATTTATTTGGCTGCTAAAATGGCTCCTCAGCTGTTAGGTGCTATCGCCGTTGCTGCATACTCCTACATGTCTTTGGTTCCGCTGATTCAGCCTCCTATTATGAAGCTTTTTACTACCGAAGCAGACCGCAAAATTGTTATGAAACAACTGCGTCCTGTTTCTAAATTTGAAAAAATTGTCTTCCCGATCATGACTACTATCGTAATTTCTTTACTGCTGCCTTCCGTAACCGCCCTGATTGGTATGCTGATGCTGGGTAACCTGTTTAAAGAAGCCGGCTGCCTGGATCGTTTGAGCGATACCGCACAAAACGCTTTGATGAACACTGTAACTATCATGCTGGCAACCGGTACCGGCTTGACTATGAGTGCGGAATCCTTCTTAAATTATCAAACCATCCTGATTATTTTCTTGGGCTTGGTTGCCTTTATCGGTGGTACTGCTGCCGGTGTTATTTTTGGCAAGCTGATGTGCTATCTTGACGGCGGCGCAACTAACCCGTTGATTGGGTCTGCCGGTGTATCCGCAGTTCCTATGGCTGCTCGTGTTTCTCAAATTGTTGGCCAAAAGGCCAATCCTGCCAACTTCCTGCTGATGCATGCTATGGGGCCTAACGTTGCAGGCGTTATCGGTACTGCAGTTGCTGCCGGCACTATGCTGGCAATGATTGGCCCTGTTGCTAAATAAGTTTTAGACCGGATTCACTGTAATAGTCCAGTAAAAAACCTCCATATATAGCCTGTATGGCCGTATATGGAGGTTTTTGTTTTGAGTAAAATTTAAAAATAGGCATAAAAAATAACCAGTTCGCATCTGGTTATTTTTTACGTCTAAGGTTGTTCGCATCAGCCTTGGACTTTCTCCCAAATCTTTCTAGTTGCAAATTAAAGATTGGAAGGATATTAAATGGTTGCTTTGCAGTACTTATTTTAGCAAAGAATTTGTATATTTCTGTTGCCAAGGTCACGAATTTTTATTTTAAAAATATAGTAATTGTAAAGTAATTTAAGTAAATAGATTTTGTAATTAATGTAAGAGCAGTGCGCGGCAAAAGTGTGACTTGCGCAACAGAAGATAAAAAAAATTAAATTTATACTTATTAAAGTAAGATAAGCAGTGTATCTTACGCGGTATAATCCCCTTGAATTTCGCAGAAAGAGGTGAATTTATGGGTCCTGTAACAACTAATCCGTGGCTGATTGCTGTCATTAATATGACCATTGTTTTTGGCGTTTTGATTGCTTTAGGCGTTTTAATGAACATGATTCAGCTGGTAGATCCTACGAAGGCAAAATAAGCCTGTAATTTTGGTTTAGAAGCAGGCTTCTGCTTTAAGCTGTTCCGTTAAAGAAAATTGGTACAGTCAGCTGCCGTATAGGCCTCACAATTAGGTTTCCGCAGGCTAGGGGAGACTGGGAAATAATGGTGGAAAATGTAACAGGTTTCATTTTAACGGAGCATATATTGCCTTTAGGCAATCGCACTTATAACATTATATCCTGCTAAGGAAAATAAGGAGGAAATTTTTTCATGGAAGCATTTGTTGTTGCTCTGTCTTCCGTATGGGCAGATTCCGGCTTCTCTGCTTTGACCGGCGGTCATGTAATCATGATTTTGGTTGGTCTGATTCTGCTTTATATGGCTATTGGCAAAGGCTTTGAGCCTCTGCTGCTGTCCCCAATCGCATTTGGTTGTATTTTGGCTAACATTCCTAAAAACGGCTTTGAGGCTCCCGGCGTTATGTCCGTAATTATGTATGGTATTAACCACGAAGTATTCCCGCCGTTGATTTTCTTGGGCGTAGGCGCAATGACCGACTTTGGTCCGTTGATTGCTAACCCCAAAACTCTGCTTTTAGGCGCTGCTGCTCAGGCTGGCGTATTTATCGCTTTGCTGGGCGCAATGCTCTTAGGCTTCTCCGTACAAGAGGCTGCCGCTATTGGTATCATTGGCGGCGCTGACGGACCTACCTCCATTTATTTGGCTGCTAAAATGGCTCCTCAGCTGTTAGGTGCTATCGCCGTTGCTGCATACTCCTACATGTCTTTGGTTCCGCTGATTCAGCCTCCTATTATGAAGCTTTTTACTACCGAAGCAGACCGCAAAATTGTTATGAAACAACTGCGTCCTGTTTCTAAATTTGAAAAAATTGTCTTCCCGATCATGACTACTATCGTAATTTCTTTACTGCTGCCTTCCGTAACCGCCCTGATTGGTATGCTGATGCTGGGTAACCTGTTTAAAGAAGCCGGCTGCCTGGATCGTTTGAGCGATACCGCACAAAACGCTTTGATGAACACTGTAACTATCATGCTGGCAACCGGTACCGGTTTGACCATGAGCGCTGAATCCTTCCTGAACTATCAAACCATTTTGATTATCTGCTTAGGCTTGGTTGCTTTCGTAGCTGGTACTGCTGCAGGCGTAATCTTTGGTAAGCTTATGTGCATGGTTGACGGCGGCGCAACTAACCCGTTGATTGGTTCTGCCGGTGTATCCGCAGTTCCTATGGCTGCTCGTGTATCTCAAAAAGTTGGCCAAAAATGCAATCCTGCCAACTTCCTGCTGATGCACGCTATGGGTCCTAACGTTGCAGGCGTTATCGGTACTGCAGTTGCTGCCGGTACTATGCTGGCAATGATTGGCCCTGTTGCTAAATAATCTTTTTCTGCAACTCCCCTAAGAGGGTGCGCTTAACGCGCACCCTCTTTTTTGTGCTTTAACGCATGAGCGTTTCTTCATGTCACGAAACGCGACAGGAACAAGCGTTTGCTTTAAAAAGCTTGTTGTTAGCGATAAAATAAGAGAAAAACTTTAGTAGTAACTTTGAAGCAAAGCAATTATTTTTGACGAAAAAAGCCATGAGAGATGTATTTATAGTAATGCCGGAAAAGATTTTATAATTAGTTTACATTTTTGGGTAGATGGATTATACTATAGGTAAATAAAACCTAATCCTAATCTTTAATCAACAAAAATATTTATGAAGAAGGTAATAGTATGCAAAGAATCTTAGGTTGGGGAGTGGTTTTGTTAGCGATAAGCAGTATCTCATCTATGAGTATAACCAGTGCAGCAACTCCTGAAGATGCTTTAACGAAGCAGCAGCAGATATTACAACAAAAAGAACAAGAGCAAGCTTCTAAGCGTGCTGAAAAAGCATTGCAGTATCGTGTTAATCAATCCATGGCCAAAACACAGCAGCAAGGCAGCCGCTTAGAAGTTTTTTTATTGCCGGAGGAAGAAAAGAGCTTTGTAGTCAAGCAGTTTTCACTGAAGGCACCGAAGTATGGCTATAAATTTGCTTGGATTGATACATATCTTGCCAATTTTAACGGGCAGAAAATTGGCGTTAAAGGTATAAATGAGCTTATGCAGCGCATTAACGCAGAGATTGTTAATCGCGGTTACGTGACCACCCGTATTTATGTAGAGCAGCAGGATTTATCCGGCGGTAAAATGTTCTTTACCCTGATGCCGGGAATAATTTCGGACATTCGCTTTAGAAAAGACACCTGGGGTACATGGCATAACGCGGTTCCCATGCGTAAGGGTTCTTTGCTTAATATACGCGACATTGAACAGGCTGTTGACAATTTTAACAATGTTCCTAATCAGAATGCCGATATTAAAATTGAACCCGGCCCGCAGTAAGGTCAAAGCGATTTAGTTATAGATATTGAGCGGAAAAAGCCTTGGCAGGTTTCTTTGACCGTAGATAATACCGGCACGAAAACCACCGGCAAGGTACAGATGAGCGGAGCATTGCAGCTGGCGCAGCCTTTTTCCGCTAATGATATATTCTATGCAAGCTGGAACGAGGACGCCACCCAATCAGGAGAAAAAAAGGGAACGCGCGCTAACAGCTTTTATTACTCCGTTCCTTTTGGCAATGAACGCATAAGCTTCAGCCACAGCAAAAACGATTATCACCAGACTGTAGAATATGCCGTTAATCCTTTTTGTTCCAGCGGTGAATTTACCAACACCAGCTTAACATGGACGCATTTATTAAGCCGCGGGCAGACCTATAAAACAGATTTTGAGCTAGGGCTGGTGCATAAAACACGGCACAGCTATATTGACGGCACAGAAATTGAAGTACAGCGGCAAAAAACTACCGCTATGCAGGCAGGCTTTAATCACAGGCAGTATATGGGCGCCAGCGTATTAAACACAGGCATAAAATGGCAGAAGGGTCTGCCTTGGTTTGCGGATGCCGGTCCTACTGACGGCATGAGCGGTGAAGCTACAACACAGTATAATATGTATTTATTTGACGCTAATTTTGTTGCGCCGGTAGCCTTCGGCGACGGCTACGACGCCCAATATAGTTTGAGTATTCGCGGGCAAAAGGCAGACCAGCGCATCTATGGCAGCGAATTTTTCTCTATCGGCGGCTGGTACAGCGTGCGCGGCTTTGACGGCGAGCAGACATTATCTGCCGAAGACGGTATTATTATCAGAAACGAGCTTAGATTTCCCATAGAAAAATATCCGCATCAGCTGTATGTAGCTTTGGATTACGGCAAGGTATCCGGCCCGTCAACAAAATATCTTTTAGGTACGGAGCTGGTAGGCGGCGCTGTTGGTATGCGCGGAAGAATGGGTATCTTTAATTATGATGCGTTCGTAGGCTGGCCTATCAAAAAGCCTGACGGTTTTATCTGCGACAGCAGAACCTATGGCTTTATGCTGACGGCACAAATTTGACGGTAAATTAGAATACTAAATAGATTTGAACGAGCCCTAAAGAGAAAATGAGAGATATGAGTGAAAGGGAGCGCAATCATGGGCAGATTTAACAGCAGAAAGAAAAAGTTAATTGCATACGCTATTATTGTATCATTGCAAATGCAAACGGCTTTACCGATTTACGCAACCGTAACGCCGGAGCAGGGCGGTCCCGCTGTAACAGGCAATGTCGTTAATATCGTTAAACCAAATGACCAAGGACTTTCTCATAATAAATTTACTGAGTTCAATGTAGAACAAAACGGACTGATTTTCAATAATGTTATCAATGGTTCTATCAATAGTAAGCTGAATAATTCAGTTGTTAATGCTAATACCAACCTTGCGGGCGCAGCGGCGAAAACAATTTTAACGGAAGTAACAGGCAGCGGTATATCCAATTTACACGGCGTAATGGAAATTGCCGGACAAAAAGCTAACCTGATTATCGCCAACCCCAACGGAATTAATGTCAACGGTGCAGGCTTTATCAATGTAGACCGCGCCACACTGGTTACAGGCAGACCTAATTTTGCCAATGGCAAACTGGGCTTTGATGTTACCGGCGGCAGAATAACCGTTGCGGGAAGCGGCAATATGCCTGAAGAAAATTTTAGCAGTGCCGAAGAAGCAAATTAATATTTACCCGACAAGCTGGAAATTATGACCCGTGCGGCGACCATCAACGGCGAGCTGTGGGCAAAGGATGAAATCAATGTCATTACCGGCGCAAATAATATCGACTATGCAAGCGCGCAGGCCAAAGCAATTTCCGGCAGTGAAGAAAAACCCGGCGTAGCTTTGGATATTGCGGCTTTAGGCGGTATGTACGCAGGCAAAATTACCCTGGTAGGCACCGAAAAGGGCTTAGGTATGAATATCAAAGGTAATTTGAACGCGCAAAAGGATATGACTATCACTAATGACGGTAAAATTACCTTTGTTAAGACCGGCGTGGATACCGTTAATCCGGACAGCGGCCAGGTTGAAGCCAGTGAAAGCTCTGCCATCAGCGCAGGCGGAAACCTACAGATTACTACGACCGAAGATATGGATAACCGCGGCGTAGTAACGGCTCAAGGTAATGCCACGGTACAGATTGGCGGCAGCTTAACCAACAGCGGCGTTTTACAGGCGGGAGCCGTATATACTGCCGGTGACGAGGAAGCCGAACCGAATTTTATCAGCACTCCTGCCACATTGTCTGTTACGGCGAAAAATATTACTAATGAGCGGACGGGTCAGCTGACCGCTTCGGAAATTTTAACTGTTTCTGCCACGGAAAATATTGTCAACGACGGTTATTTTTACAGCAATAAGGCAGCAAAGGTAGTATCAGGCGGTATCGTCAGCGGCGGCGGTTCCGTTGGCGCTTTAGAAAGTGTAAATATTGAAGCGGACAAGCTGACGCTTAACAAAAATAATATTTATACCTTTACAACAGACGGTAAAATAGATAATACCAACGGCGTAACTATTGACGAAAAAAATCCCGATAAGCCGCTGGACCCGGAAAATCCGCCAACAGAGGAGAGAAAACCGGAAGAATTTACCAATCCCAATCTGCCGGATATTGCCGGAACTACAGACCCGGCGGCAACGGTAGCGCAGGATAAAACAAGCGACGACAGCCTGGCGCTTGCGGCAGACGCAAATGCCGACGGTAAGTATAAGCCTATCATCGACCATGCGGCAAACGGTGTGGATTTGGTGCAGATTGCTCAAGTAAATAGTAAGGGCGTAAGCCGCAATTTATACAGTGATTTTAATATTAAAACCGGCGGTCTAATCCTGAACAATGCTACGGAATATGCAAAAACAGAATTGGGCGGTTACATCGACCGGAATATGTTTTTGGCAGGCAACGGCGCGCGGATAATTTTAAACGAAGTAACAAGCTCCAAAGCCAGCGCCCTAAACGGCTATTTAGAAGTAGCGGGCCATAAAGCCAGCGTAGTTATAGCCAATGCCAACGGAATCAGCGTCAACGGCTTAGGCTTTATCAACACGGACAGCGTTATCCTTTCTACAGGCAAAATTACAAGCTGGGCTGACGGCGACATGCGGTTCAGTGCGACTAAGGGAGATATGCAGATAGCAGGCGACGGCTTAAACGGACGTAATCCCGGTCAGCTGGATATTGTTACCAATAATCTTACCGCCGACAGCAGCGAGCTGTACGGCAACGAGCTGCACATCAACGCCGACGGACTTTTGGACAACACCGGCAAGGTAGCCGGTACGGAAAATGTTGTGATTAAAGCGGCAGCCCTGCGCAATACCGGCGCAGGCTTTATCGAATCCCAAAAGAATATGACTATCGACGTAAAAGGCGCGCTGGAGCAGCAGCAGGCAACTATAAAATCCGGCGCTAATCTTGCACTAAAGGCAGACAGCCTGAGCAGTGCGGAAAACAGCCTGCTGTCCGGCGCCGCAGACGTAACGCTTAAAGTAAATAACGCGCTTAGCAACAATAAATCCATAATTTTGGCTGGCAGTAATCTGGACGTAGACGCGGCTGATTTGATTAACGCCGACACGGCTTTGATTAACTACGGTCAAAATGCCGTATTAAATGCAGCCAATATCTTTACCAACAGCCACGCCACTGTCAGCGGCAACGGAGCCGGAACGCAAACTATTATTACGGCGACTAATTTTATAAACCGCGAGCAGGGAGCTTTGGTGACGAGCGGCAGCGTTCAATTTAGGGCAACGGACAGCTTTACCAATAACAATGCCAATATTTATATCAACGGCGACAGCGAGCTTACGGCAGGCGTTTTAATGAACAGCAACACCGCCAATCTCCATACCGGCGGCAGTGCCGTTATGCGCGCCAACACTATGCAGAACAGCAAAGCCAGCGTAGATGTCAAGGGCGATTTAACGGCGGAAATCGGCAGTCTGACCAACGAGGACAGCGGCGTTATCGGCACAGGCGGCAGCGCTGCGTTCACTACCGGCAGCTTCACAAACAAAGCTTTAGGCAGCCTGTATATTACGCAGAATTTTGCCAATAGCAGCACAGGCGATTTTCTGAACGAGGACGGACTTATCGCCATTGGCGGCAGCGGCAGCATCAGCGCAAAAAATATTACCAACCAAAATGCCGCAGGCATACGTCAGGGGTCTGTTATCAATGCCGCAGGCGATTTAAGCCTTAACGCCGCAGAAACGATTCTGAACCGCTCCAGCGATATCGAAAGCGCAAAAAATATAACTATCGCCGCCAAAAATATGGAAAATAAAAAGGAAATTTTCGAGACCAGCTTCCATGAAAGCCACGAAAAGATTTCCTATAAAATCCCGCATTTGCAGCAGAAAAATTATTATGACGCTATGCGTGAGTTTGACAGACAGATTTTGACCGCCATAATAGACAAGGAAACGGACGACGCCAATATTATCGCCAGCGGTAATATGGAGATTACCGTAGGAGAAAATTTGGCTAACCGTTACAGTAAAATAAATGCAGGTAAAAATTTGACTGTAAATGCCAAAGAAGTTCTCAACGAGGGCTATCAGGGGACAGTGCATTATTATGATCGCGGACAAGACAACCATTACTGGAAGTATAAAAAGCACAGAAGATTCCACATTGGCTGCCACTGGAAATACGGCACTACGGTCCTGCCCTATTTTGACCATACCGTGTATGACGAAGAAGGAAATGCCGGCGAGCGGCGCAGTCTTTTGGGAGCGGCGGGCAGCGTAACCATCAAGGCGGATAAGGTTATCAACAAAACCTACCAAGCGCAGGGCAAGGTAGGCGGACTTCCCGCCAATGACGAATACGTAAAATTTGACGCTACCAACCACATTATCGGCGAAGTATTGGACGTGCCTAATAAAAAGGTAGATGATGCCAAATCCAGCTACAGTACGGATTATTTGGCAAAGGAAAATGTTTCCAGCAACGTTGACAGTAAAAACGCAAGCGTCAACGACCCCGCGACCAACGGCAAAATGCTGGACATCTCCGAGCTGCACATCAACAGCAAAATTTATACTTTGAACGGAGACCCCAGCGCCAAATATTTAATCGAGACCGACAAAAAATTTGCGGACTACCATGAATTTCTTTCCAGCGACTACCTTTTGGCAAGAGTCAAGGCTGACCCGGAAAAGGTTGCCAAACGCCTGGGCGACGGCTATTTTGAGCAGCAGCTGGTAATAGACCAGATTGTCAAGCTCACGGGCAGGCCGTATCTTGGCGAATACGGCAGCGACATGGAGCAGTTCAAGGCCTTGATGG
Organism: uncultured Phascolarctobacterium sp.; assembly: GCA_905200645.1. GTDB lineage: Bacteria > Bacillota > Negativicutes > Acidaminococcales > Acidaminococcaceae > Phascolarctobacterium_A. The sequence continues at coordinate 155,760 of CAJKLD010000001.1, forward strand.
ACGCAGGCGGCGCAGCGGCGGAGAAAATGCAGCTTAAAGTAGGCGTAGCGCTGACGGCGGAGCAAATGGCGACGCTGACCAGCGACATAGTATGGCTGGTAGAGGAAGAAGTGAACGGGCAGAAGGTTTTGGTTCCGGAGGTTTATCTCGCCCGCGTGCGTGACGAGGATTTGAGAGCAAGCGGCGCTTTGATCGTTGGCGGCGAGGTAGCGGTTTATTCCAAACAGGATATTGAAAATATCGGTACTATCCGCGCGGACGGCAGCGTAGATTTGCACGCCCAAAATTTGGTAAACAAAGGTGAAATAAGCGGCGCAAATATTGGCGTAGAAGCAAAATACAACATAACCAACAGCGGCAGCATCCGCGCTAAGGTAGACGCTATATTGCAGGGCAAAAATATTACCAACGAAGCGACAACGGAAGCAAACGAATATAAAGAATTAAATCAAAACAAAATTACTGGCACGGGCAGCATTACAGCCGGAAACAATTTAACCTTAGCGGCGGGAGAAAATATTACGAGCAGAGGCGGAATTTTGGCGGCAGACAAGGAGTTGACTGTAAACGCCGGTAAAGATATTGATATTACCACTGTAGCCAACGAAAAGCATGTTGCCGTAGCCTACGGCAGCTCCTCTGCGGAAATCCACAGCGTAGAAAACCGCCAGAGCGTGCTGGCAGGAGAAAATATTAAACTAAACGCCGGTGAAAATGTAAGCGTCAGCGGCGGTGTATTAAGTGCTGCCAAAAATGCGGTAGTAAACGCAGGCGGCGACGTAAATATTACGGCAGTTAAAGACCTTTACAGCGAGGAAAGCGAAGTGGGCCACCGCGGCGGCAGCAATTATTACCACGACAGAACAGTGGATGAAGCGGTAAAAGGAACAAATATTGCAGTAAAGGAAAACATCAGCATAACCGGCGGCGAAGATATCAACATAAAAGGCAGTAATGTAACAAGTGAGGCAGGAAAAGCCACGCTGAATGCCGAAAACAATGTTAATATCCAAAACGAAAGCGAATACCATGAGCGCTTGCACGAGAAGCACGAAAAGGTAAGCGGCGTTTTGAGCAGCAAGACCACGGATGTTTATGACTACAGCAATATTAACGGCGTTGTAGGCAGCAATATATCCGCAAACGAGGTAGATATTATGAGCGGCGCGGATACCAAAATTACGGGCAGCAACGTAGTGGCAGATAAGAATGTCAACATGCAAGTGGGCGGCAACCTGAGCGTAGAAAGCGCGGAGCAGACCGGCGCAAGCGAATACATTAAATCCGTAAAAAAGAGCGGACTGTTAAGCGGCGGCGGTTTGGGCTTTACCATTGGCAAGGAAAAACGCAAAGACCAATACGCAAACCAAAACAGCGAGCAAGTAAGCAGCACCATTGGCAGCGTAGAGGGCAGCGTGCGCCTTGAAGCGGGCGCGGATGCCAACATTAAAGGCAGCGACGTTATCGCCAAAGAAAATATTACCATTACCGGACAAAATGTAAATATCGAAAATACGGACAGCGTTTATAACGCGCAAGAGAAGCACGAATTTGAGCGCAGCGGCTTGAGCGTTTCCGTAGGCGGAGAGGCAATAGATATTGTTAATAGTGCAGTAAGCCATATCGAAAAAGCTACTGATGTAGAAGATAAACGCCTAGCTGCTCTTCATGGCTACAAGGCTGTTGAAGATGTTACCAAAACCATTGATAAAAATAAACAGTTACTTGAAAAAGGAACTGCTGAAAGTCAATGGGATAAACTGGAAAAAGCAGCAAAAGACCCCACGCATAACCTTTCCCTCAATGTAAGTGTTGGCAGCAGCAAGAGCAAGAGCGAAAGCAGCAGCACGACGGTTGTTGCCAATGAAAGCAATGTAAAAGCTAAAGGTGATGTAAATATTACTTCTACCGAAAAAGACATTAATATTAAAGGCAGCAGTGTGTCCGGCGATAATGTTTCTTTAAATGCCAAAGAAAACCTTAACATCACTGCGTCCGAAAATACGAACGTAACAAAAGAAAATTCTAAATCCGGCAGCGCCAGCGTAGGCGTAACTATTGGAGCGGGCGGATTGCAGGGCATTAATGCCGGATACAGCCAGTCCCGCGGCAATATTAAAGAAAACAGCACAACCTACAACGAAAGCACTGTTAACGCGGATAAGAATTTAGACTTCACCAGCGGCGCAGATACCAATATTAAAGGCGGTACTATGAGCGGCGAAAAAGTAACCGGCAATGTTGGCGGTGATTTGAATATTGAAAGCAAGCAGGATAGCAACAGTTACGAAGAAAAAAATACTTCTGCCGGAATTGGTATAGGCGTTTCTGTAAACGGAAAGGATATTCCCAACAAGACAGGTGTATTTGGCAGCGTTGGCAAGAGCGAAATCGACAGCAAATATGACAGCGTAACGGAGCAGAGCGGTATTTATGCGGGCAAGGAAGGCTTTGATATCCGAGTAGAGGATAATACCGACCTTAAAGGCGGAATAATTGCCGGCGAAGCAGAAGCGGACAAAAATAAAATTTCTACCGGTACGCTGACATTTGAAGATGTTCACAACAAAGCAGAATATGAAGCCGGAAGCGTTGGCGTAGGCATTGACACCGGCAAGGATGCGGAACATAAAGATGCCGGAGTAACACCTAATATTGGTATGCCTGCAAGCGGTGACGCTGAAAGCACGACGAAGGCTACCATCTCCGAGGGCGAAATTGAAATCCGTGATAAGGACAAGCAAAAACAAGATATTTCTAACTTAAATCGTGATACCAATAATAGTTTGAATAAGCTAGGCGAAATTTTTGACAAAACAAAGGTAGAAGAACGTCAAGAACTGGCGGGATTATTTGGTGAAGTAGCCTTTAACCAAATTCACTATATGAATGGTACTGCTGAACAAAAAGCTTTATACCACGCATTAGTAGGCGGCATAATGAGCAAGCTTACCAATGGGAATTTCTTAGCAGGCGCAAGCGCAACCGCAATTAACAAGCTTGTCATTAAAGAAATAGAAAAAATTGCCGGGAAAGACCCTGCAATGATGCAATGGCTTAGTGCTGGAGTAGGTAGTATTACAAATGAAATGTTTGCTTTTAATCGTTGGCTTGGAGCTAGCGTTACTATTTCAGCTACTAAATTTAATGAACTAGCCGAAAATCCTAAAAAGGTATCTATTGCTGTATATCCAGGATTAATAGGTCACGTATCTTTAGTAATTGATAATGAAGAAATTAATTATGGTAGATATGTAGAGGAGGGGTCTTCTGGTTCTATCCAGAGTCCGTTAGGAGAAGCTGGTATTGTAATTTATAAAGATTTCGAAAGAAAAAAAGAACTCAATGAGGGAACTAAGGAGTTAGTTTTAGATTTAACACCCCAAGAAGCAGCACAGGTTGTAAAAGTATTTAAAGACATAATAAACAACGATGCATATTATTGGGAAGAAAAAGCTAAAAATAATGATCTGGATGGTGCATATCGATTTAATAGTAATTCATCTTATAAAGATTATGTTTTATGGAATAGAAATTGCACTACTTTTACAATGGATGTATTAAAAGGTGTTTTGGGTGAAAATGATTCTAGAATAAGAAGTATTGAAAATGATTGGATCCCTGCATTAGTTGGCTCAGATATAGATTATATCAATAAAAACAAATAGAGGTAATAATGATGAGAAGAATAATTATATTTATTATTGCTTTAATTACTCTGCTATATCTTTTTTTACCATTTCAAGTATCAAATGATAAAATTATTTATGTAGATAACGGAAGTATATGGAGTGGTAATATAGAAACTAATAAGTTTAAGACTATTTTATCTAGGACATTTATCACAAATATTTTCTATATAAGCGCTAATATAGTCAACAAAGAAAAAATATATGAGTTTAAAGATGATGAGTATATAAATTTTTTAACTTATGATAAATCTAATAATCGCTTATATGCTATTACAGAAAATAAACACAACAAAGATTGCAGTATCAAAGAAATATATAATAATAAAGAATTGATAATTAAAAAATTAAGTAAATCCAGAAGATATTTTGAATTATATTGCTATAATGATAGCTTGTATTATTGGGTAGATGATAAAAATACAAAGAATAAATTTTTAGAGATAATTGATTTAAATAATAGAGAGACAGAGAAGAGAATTCCAGTTGCTAAAATAGGTACGAATATAAATTGTTTTGATGATATGATTATTTATGGCTTAGTACAAGGAAAAAAGATGGGTATATACGCTGTTACGGATAATAACAATGTAGACTTATTTTTAGAAGATAGGATTATGCCTATAAAATTTTCAGATACTGAGATGATTTGTCTCGATGGAACAAATCTAAATAATATATATCTGTATGATTTAAAGAGTGGTCAAAAAAAACTTGTTGGTAAAAATGATGGTCGTGCATGGTATAGATATGCTTTTACGTTATCTAATATGCAGTATTATATTACTGAAAAAAATATTCATGGTTATGATATTCAGGAATGGCATACTATAAACGATTTACATGGAGGAATGCAAATATTGTTTGTAGACGGACCAGTAACGTTTTCTACTTAGTAGTACAAATGTTAATAATATAAATAAGTAACATTTGACATGATCCTCCTAAAAAGCTGGGCGATATGTTTGAAGATAACCCGGCAATGCACCAATGGGCAAGCGCTTTAGTTGGCGGTGTAGTATCTGAAATAGTGGCAAAAAATGCACAAGCTGGCGCAAGCACTGCTGCTAGTGCAACGAAGAATAACTATTTATTCCATGACCAAATAAAACAAAGAGATGAAGAATTAAGATTAGCAAGAGAAAGAGGTGCAAGTGAAGAAGAAATTAAAAAAATAGAAGATAAATGGGCTGAAATTGATGCGGCACAAGACGAAGCCTTAAATGTATACGGCTATCCGGCGGGAGAAATATTTGATAGCAGTTCTCCTAGTGACATAGAAATACAAAATAATATCAAAAAATATGCCCAGTGGTTATTGCTGCCTGATTCAACAAAGAGTGCTTTGCAAAATGCTTTAGGAAGTGGAGCAAGCAGCGTAGTTGCAGGCATTGTGGATAAAAAAATAAGCGAAAATATAATTGATAATTTGCAAGAGCAGATAAAAATAAACGGTAATGCTCAAGGATTACCCTATATAAACTATGTTGTGAACGTAACGCCAGGCAGTAGCATAGTGCTTAAAGGTGTTGCTAAAGTAGGTGTAATCAATATAGGCAAGACAGCTTATTCAATTTATCTTAATGGTGAAAATTACGATAATATATCTGATTTTACTAAAGCTTCTGCTTGTGATATTGTTGGTTTAGGAGTTACAACTGCAATTGGTGCTGGCTTAACTGGTTTTGGATGTTCTGTTGGTGCTGTGATAATAAGTGGGGTCGTCGTAGGATATATAGTCGATTATTCTATTGAGCAGTTAAAACCTAATAGATAAATAATTTGGAGGACATGGTTTATGTTTTATCGTTCATTGTCATTAAGTCAAAGAATATTAGTACCTTTGCTTTGTTCAATGTTTTTTTTGTATTATTTTTGGAGATATAGAAAAACTTCTATGCCCAAAGGCATAATTTATTCCAATATATGCTTTTTCATAGGATGCTTTTTATTAGCCTGCTGCGAGTATTTAAAACAAAAACATTTAATAAAAATTCTTGATTCTTATATTTTCCCCTTTATACATTTAGATTTTATTATATTTACTATGATATTTGGCGCTACAATTGGCATAAAAGGAAGCTTTTCTTACAAAAAATTTCAAAGCAAGCGTGGTTGGTTATATTATTTATTGATATTATTAGTAGCTTTAACGGGGTTATATATATATATATATATATAAGAGTATAAAATAATATTTATATTCTTATCATTGACGATAAAATAAATGACACTAATGGTGTTAGTATTGAGAAAGAAATCCCGGTAAACCGCGAGCAGGGAGCTTTGGTAAGCAACGGCAGCGTTCAATTTACGGCAACGGACAGCTTTACCAACAACAATGCCAACATTTATATCAACGGCGACAGCGAAATTACGACAGGCGTTTTAATGAACGGCAATACCGCCAATCTCCATACCGGCGGCAGTGCCGTTATGCGCGCCAACACTATGCAGAACAGCAAAGCCAGCGTAGATGTCAAGGGCGATTTAACGGCGGAAATCGGCAGTCTGACCAACGAGGACAGCGGCGTTATCGGCACAGGCGGCAGCGCTGCGTTCACTACCGGCAGCTTCACAAACAAAGCTTTAGGCAGCCTGTATATTACGCAGAATTTTGCCAATAGCAGCACAGGCGATTTTCTGAACGAGGACGGACTTATCGCCATTGGCGGCAGCGGCAGCATCAGCGCAAAAAATATTACCAACCAAAATGCCGCAGGCATACGGCAGGGTTCCGTTATCAACGCCGCAGGCGATTTAAGCCTTAGTGCCGAAGAAACGATTCTGAACCGCTCCAGCGATATCGAAAGCGCAAAGAATATAACTATCGCCGCTAAAAATCTGGAAAACAAAAAGGAAATTTTTGTAACCAGCTTCCATGAAAGCCACGAAAATATTTCCTACAAAATCCCGCATCTGCAGCAGAAAAACTATTATGACGCTATGCGTGAGTTTGACAGACAGATTCTGACCGCCGTAATAGACAAGGAAACGGACGACGCCAATATTATCGCCAGCGGTAATATGGAGATTACCGTAGGAG
>CAJKLD010000002.1 GCA_905200645.1 uncultured Phascolarctobacterium sp.
TTCATTCAACTTTTTCTCGCTTTTTCGTGTCCACCAAATCGGGAAGGGCTCAGTTTTCAATATTCCCCAAAGTAAACATAAAATTTTTGTCGATACCTTGATTGAACACTTTCCCCCCGATACACTGTGGGATTATTCTTCCTTAGAGAACCATATAATACTGATGTTCAACTACAAAACAAACTCCCAACAGGCAATATGTGCACTTTTTAAAACATTTTTCAAAATGAAACAACAATACGAAGCCACTAACTCCGATTATGTTAACAAAACAGCAGCACAGCCTAGCGATGCTGCCGACATCAATGCTGAATAGTTATTCCATTATTATACTCAAGCCTATGTAGGCGAGGAAAAAGCTCTAAACTACCAAGCTAACAAAAAACCTCCAATACCTTTCACATAGGTATTGGAGGTTTGTCTTTTATATATGTCTATTGGATAGGTCTATTAGGGCCTATTAACCCTACATTAAGGGCCTGTTAGGACCTATTAAGACGCAATATATTCCAAAAGCTCTGATGGTGTTATAACACTGATAGGTGCCTTTATATAGTCCTTAATATTGCGAGTGACGATATAGTCTACTGCAGCGTTTTTTGCTGTTTCTACCATGATAGCATCCTCATAGTCTGTAATAGGAGAAAATAAGGCATCCTTGCAGTCCTTGCTAGTAGTATCCAACAAACTAAATAACGTGAACAGCTTGGCAAGCATCGCCATTGGCCTAAACAAAAATTTTGCCATGCTTTTAGGGCTGCGCTTTATTCAAGGAGGCATCCTAGGCTTGGTGCCGGTGCTGATACTTGCTTATATACATGAATGCTTTCCCCAGGAAAGCAAAGCACGTTTGGTAAGCCTTTATGTAAGCGGAACAACACTTGGTGGCATTCTGGGGCGCTTTTTAGCTAGCTATTTAACGGATGTATTCAGTTGGCAGGTAGCAAGCATGCTTTTGGGAGCCTTATTTCTTATGATGAGCCTATGCGTGCAATTTTGTATGCCAAAGGAACCTTTCCTCCCGCAAAAGACTACCTGCGTACCGGTTAACACCGAGCCTTTGTGGAGCGCTAAATACCGCAACATAGCTTATTTATCTACTATTGCCTTCTGTTCCTTGGGCAGCTATGCCGCCATCTGCAATTATATTAGCTACGTGCTTTTAGCTCCGCCCTATAATTTTAGTCATACCATGATAGGCATGCTCTTTTTTGTACAACTCTTTGGTACAGTTGGCAGCCTTTTAGCTGGCAGATTGAACAGTCAAATGCCCCCTCATAAAATAATTTGCTTTAGCATTCTTTTGATGCTAGCAGGCATCTTGTTTACCTTGAGTGGTTACGCCGCATTTAAAACCTTTGGGATCGCTATGCTAACCTTTGGATTATTTGCCACGCACACCATTGCCAGCAGCTGGTGTGGCACTCTTTGTCCCGATAAGAAAGAAATGGCTGCCGGAATCTACATGTTCGCATATTACTGCGGTGGCAGTATTTTAGGAACCTTTGCCGGAGTTATGTTTAAGCATTGGCACTGGTATGGCGTAGTGAACATGAGCATCGTTGAAGCTGCCATTCCCCTCTTGGCACTGTATCAAATCATCCAACTAGAAAGGGAAGCACAGGCCGCTTATGAACAAGAAAACTTGGTTAAAGCCCATTAAAAATAGACCGTGAGTGCTAAACCAACCTCCAAAAGTTAGATTTTGGTCTAACCTTTAGAGGACGGTACAGAGCTCACGGCCTTTTTATTTGCCTATAATTCTGTCAACAGTTAGCTAAGTATTTTACCAAATTAGCCTCGTTTAAGCTTAGCCTCGAAGCAGTTTAATGCCAGGGACAGTGCTCTTACGCATTTCCACAGCAGTACGGAGATGCTGCAATCCACATCGAAAACGCATTAGTGAAATATAAGAAGTGTGTGTTGTACAATAGAAAAGCAATTTGAATTTTTATATATTGACAAATGTACGAAATCATACTATTCTTTAAAGGTACGATTTCGTACTTGGAGGTTATTATGAAGAGAAATTATATCAACGAAATCCACCGCATCAATTACCTTTCCTCGGAATTGGAATCCTTGTATCATCAGTCATCACTAAAGCTTGGTATCACCGACAGCGTTTCTATTGTGCTGTACTCGATTTACGATGCAGGTAGCGAATGTTTGCTCAGCGATATTTATAAAAACTCTGGCATCAGCAAACAGACCATCAACTCTGCAATCCGTGGACTGGAAGCCGATGATATTTTGCATTTGGAACAGTATACCAGACGCTCTAAAAAAGTGGTTTTGACTGAAAAAGGAAAAGACTATGTGCAGCAGACTGTCGCAAAGCTATATCAAGCTGAACAGAATGCCTTTGGCAGTTGGTCTGAGGAGGAAATCAGCACATATATTGCGTTGATGGAAAAATATAACAATTGCTTCCGGCATCAGATTGAAAAGCTGTAAGGGATATACTATGAGAATTATTACGATCAGCCCCTGTATGGAGCAAAAACAGCGATTGCTGAGTTTGCAAATTGCTGTTTTGGTAAGGAATCATGAACATTCAGCTTTCAGACCACTTTAATTATAGAAAACTTCTCAAATTTACTCTACCATCAATCGCTATGATGATTTTCACATCAATTTACTACGTGGTAGATGGCTTCCTTGTATCCAACTTTGCGGGAAAGACACCCTTTGCGGCGATCAACCTAATCATGCCGGTGCTTATGATTTTGGGGACAGTTGGGTTTATGTTCGGCACAGGAGGAACGGCACTTGTAGCAAAAACCTATGGTGAGGGCGACAAAGAAAAAGCAAACTGCTATTTCTCTCTGTTTGTATATGTTGCCACTACCATTGGTGTTGTACTGGCCATTCTCGGATTTATTTTTATCCGTCCGATTGCGATGCTACTGGGTGCAGAAGGTTCGCTGCTTGAAAATTGCGTCCTTTATGCACGTATCATTTTGCTTGCTCTACCGTTTTATATTTTGCAGGTCATGTTCCAGAGTTTCCTTGTTGCGGAAGAAAAACCGCAGATGGGATTGGCCGTGACGGTATCGGCAGGATTGACAAATATCATTTTGGATGCTTTACTCATAATTCTCTTGCCACAAGAGCATAAATTGGCTGGCGCAGCCATCGCAACAGCTATGGCACAGTTTGCAGGCGGTATGGTGCCACTTGTATTTTTCACCCGAAACAAAAACGGTATTCTGTGTCTTGGCAAAACTAATTTTGATGGTTCTGCATTATTCAAGGCTTGTACCAACGGCTCCTCGGAGTTTATGAGCAATATTTCCATGAGCATTGTTGGTATTCTTTATAACCTTCAGCTTATGAAGTATGCCGGAGAAAACGGAGTGGCCGCCTACGGTGTTATGATGTATGTCAGTATGATTTTCACTGCGGCATTTGTCGGCTATTCCATCGGTACGACCCCTGTTATCGGTTATCACTATGGCGCACAGAATCACGATGAACTGAAAAGTCTGCTGCGAAAGAGCCTTGTCCTTGTCGGTTCCTTTGGATTTGCTATGATTCTTTCTGCCGAACTTCTTGCTTCTCCCTTGTCAAAGGTTTTTGTGGGATACGATGCAGAACTGTTCAACCTGACAGTTTCCGGTATGCGTATTTTTGCACTGTCCTTTGGGTTTATGGGCTTTGGCATTTTTGCATCCGGCTTCTTTACCGCCCTTAATGACGGTCTTATCTCTGCGCTGATCTCTTTCCTACGAACCTTAGTGTTCGATAGCGGTGCTATCATGCTGCTTCCATTGGTCTGGGATATTGATGGTGTGTGGATTTCTGTCGTGGTGGCTGAGTTTATGTCGCTTGTGCTTGTCGGATTCTTCCTGATTGTGAAGCGGAAGAGATACCATTATTAAGTGGAGAAATACGATGAAACTTATAATATTACCAATTGAAGAGAAAGATTTGCCTCAATACAAATCCGATATGCAGGAAGCTTTTCAAAAAGGATATGAGGAAGACTTTGGCAAAACAGATGAAGTCATCTTACCGGAAGAAGATATTGAGCAATCTTTACAAAACAAAGGAGCTTTTGTATCCTACGTAGATGCCAATATTACCGAGTACAAAAATACCCTCCAATCCCTATGTTGTAGGAATTGGAGGTATTTTTACGCTTATTTAGTTATGATACTTATGAGTGTATCATACATAGCTGAGCGTTTTTCGCAGTTAGTTATGATACTTTTCGCCGCGGCTGATTTTAAAGGCGCGGTAAATCTGCTCGATCAGCAAAAGGCGAATCATTTGGTGGGTAAAGGTCATTTTAGAAAAGCTCAAGGCTAAATCGGCACGCTTGCGCAAAGCATCCGTATAGCCAAAAGCGCCGCCGATAACAAAGGTGATATGACTGCTGCCCGCCAGCGCCAGGCTGTCCAGCTTCGCCGCCAGCTCCGGACTGGCAAGCTGCCTGCCAATGACGTCTAATAAAATCACATAGGAATTTTCCGGCACAATCGCCAGTAAGCGTTGCGTTTCCTTCTCTAAAACCTGCTGCTTCATAGCCGGGGATGGGTCGTCGGGCATGCGCTCCTCGTTAATGGCCATAATCTCCAGCTTGCAAAAGGGCGCTAGACGTTTGGTAAATTCGGCAATACCGGCATCTAAATATTTTTCCTTAATTTTGCCTACGCAGGCGATGGTTATTCTCACCTGCCGTAACCTTCCGGAACCTCTTCCAAGGTAAGGGTTTTGGTCATGGTTTCGCCGCTGCGCATAATCACTATGTCCACGGACTGACCAACCTTACATTCTGCCACCTTGGCGCTCAATTCGCCGGTAGTTTTTACCCGCGCGCCGTTAAAGTTCAAAATAATGTCGGAAGGACGGATATCTGCTTTGGCGGCAGGACCGTTTTGCGCAACCTTCATAATAAAGATACCGTTGTGCAAATCAACATCAAAGCCAAAGCGCTCGGCGATTGCTTTATCAATCATGGAAACGCCCAAATACGGACGTGCCACACGGCCGCGCTCCTGCAATTCTTTCAAAATGGGTTTCGCCGTATTGATGGGGATGGCAAAGCCAATGCCCTCTACGCCGCCGCGGGCAATTTTGGCGCTGTTAATGCCCACTACTTCGCCGTCAGCGTTGACTAAAGCGCCGCCGCTATTGCCGGGGTTAATGGCAGCATCGGTCTGAATAAGGTTAAACTTGCGGTCGCCGATTTCAATGCTGCGGTTCAAAGAGCTGATAACGCCCACGGTAACGCTGCCGCGGAACTCCAAACCCAAAGGATTGCCGATAGCAATGGCAGGCTCACCAACCTGCAGGGTATCGCTGTCGCCAAATTGAGCAACGGTGATATCCTTAGCATCAATTTTAACTACAGCCAAATCGGTTGCCGGGTCGGCGCCCAAAACCTTGCCTTTCACGCTGCGTCCGTCCGCTAAGCTGACAATGATTTCGCTGGCGCCCTCGACTACGTGATTATTGGTAGCGATATAGCCTGCTTTATCATAGATTACGCCGCTGCCGGTACCCTTATCGGTAAAATAGACCCTATTAAAAAAGTCGCGCACATAACCTTTATTGGTGATACCCACAACTGCCGGGCCCACCGCTTTAGCCGCCTGCACAATGGGCGTATTGCGCGCCGCGCTCAGCTGCTGTTCCTGCTTTACGGGTTTTTCGGCAACAGCGGCAGCGGTCTTTTTATCGCCGCAGCCCGCCAGCAAAACAGCTGCTCCTACAATACCGCAGACAAGAATGTTGGCCGTTTTTTTCAAAATAGTTTTCTGCATCTTTTTTCACTCCTTAAGCTGGTTTATTTGCTTTATAAATTGCTTAATCAAACAGCGATTTCTGCTCTGTCGCGCACGCAGCTAATACATGGCTTTGCGCCGCTATAAAAAGCGTTGTTTCCGGCAGACGTTTTCTGCCGTCCAAAATATTGCTTACCGTATCTAAGGCCAGCTCCGGCGTGTTGTTCTGCTCGCTTAAATGCGCCAAAACCACCTGCCTGGGCAGTTTGGGGAACTGCGCTAAAAACTGCGCCGCCGTCAAATTGGACAAATGCCCCCGGGTCCCTAAAATTCGCTGTTTTAAATCGTAGGGATAAGCGCCGTTTTTGAGCATTTCCACATCATGGTTAGCTTCTAAAATCAGCGCGTCGCTGCCAAGAGCAGCCTCCCGCGCAGCAGGCGTAATAAAGCCTGTATCGGTCATATAGGTGCATTTTGTACCGCCGCCATACCAATTAAAGCTATAGCCCAAAGGCTCTGCCGCATCATGAGAAACGGCAAAGCTGTCTACGCGCACGTCGCCGCAGCGCATACTTTTGCCCGTTAAACGGCAGTTGGCGCGGTTCAGCTCAGCATATTTTCTAAACACCGCCTGCCAGGTGCCGGTACTGGCATAAACGGGCACATTATATTTTTTGGCAAAGGTTACTAAGCCCTTTACATGGTCAATATGCTCGTGAGTAAGAAAAACGCCGTCCAATTCTTCCGGACAGGCGCCTGCTTCGCGCATCCGCTTCACCAGCTCGCGGCAGCTAATTCCCACATCTACTAAAAACCGTTGACTGTCCGTACTGATTAAAGCGGCATTTCCTTTACTGCCGCTGGCCAGCATTACAATCTGCATATCTTTTGCCAAGATTTGGACACTCCTCTTTAACGTCTTTTATTATAGCAAATAGTTTTAACAATTTTGTGGCATTTTCGTAAAAATCATGCTACCAAATAGAGAAAAGGTGTACTAACCAAGAGATTAGTACACCCGTACCTTTTAGTGCAGTCTTTGGCATTCAGGGCACACGCCAAAGAAATAAAACTGCCGTCCCTGAACCTGATAGCCGCTCTGCTGCTCCACCAGCTTTGTCAGCTGCTCCTTAGCCGCCTCGTCCACAACCGTATCATCAACACGACCGCATGCTAAGCAACGCAGATGATAATGCTCCGACATGTTAGCATCATAGCGGAAGCTGTCTTCGCCGGTATTTAGAATCTTAATTACATTGATATTATGCAGAATCTCTACTATTTTATACACAGTAGCAAAGCTCATTGAGGGAAATTTAGGCTGTACTTTTTTATACAGCATTTCTGCGTTAGGATGCCATATCTCATCAGCCAATGCTTCATAAACAGCAAGCCGCTGCGGCGTAACCTTATATCCGTGTTCACGCAGCCTGCTTGTCAGCTCTCGACTAGTAAGCATAGTTCATCACTCCATTGCTAATAGCAGGGGATACAAAGGCTGTCCCCCATAAAAAGTTTCCACTTCCCAGTTGTCATTCATAGCACCCAGCTTGTCAGCCAAAGCTTCTGCGGCCTCCTCGTCCAAATCGGCGCCGTAATATAGACTGATAAGCTCGTAATCGCCCCCGGCCAGCATTTGCTCCAGCACCGCGTCAATGCTGCTGCCCTTGCAGATAATCTTATCGTTGAGAATGCCTAAGTAATCGCCCTGACGCACCTCCAGACCGTTGACTACGCTGTCGCGCACAGCTGTGGTAACGCTGCCGCCGGCAGCTTCTTTGGCTTCCTTCGCCATAATTACAGTGTTTTCGTCCAGTCCGCGGGTAGCGTCAAAATGCAGCAACGCCGCCAAGCCCTGCGCCATATTGGTAGTAGGCACAAAGGATACTTTGGAATTGCCCAAAAGCTTACGTACCTGCTCTGCCGCCAAAATAATATTTTTATTATTAGGCAGAATAATATACTGCTCGCAGGTACCGTTTTCAATGGCCTGCACAAAATCCTCTACCGGCGGGTTCATGCTCTGGCCGCCGCTAATAATTTCGCTGGCACCCATTTCGTGCATAATTTGGGCAATGCCGTCGCCTGCGGCTACGGTCAGTACGCCTACGCCATGCTTCACCGGTTGGATATCTTCTGCGGTAAACAGGCGGTTTTCATGCTGGTCGCGCATGTTTTCTATTTTAATATCGTGCAGCGTACCCCACTTCTGCGCCGTATTCAGCGCGTCGCCGGGGTGCTTGGTATGAATATGTACCTTCACAATATCCTCTACCACGGCCACAATCATGGAATTGCCAAAGCCCTGCAAGGCTTCGCTGACGGTTTTTTTGTCTACGTCGGCGCCTTTCACGATAAATTCCGTGCAGTAGGGGTATTCCAAATCCAAAGGCTCCGCAGGCATTCTAGCCGTTGCCGCCCGGGCAGTAACCTCCAAAACCTCGCAGTCCTCGCCGCGCAGGCCTGCCAGGCAGCCCTCAAAAAAGACAATCAAGCCCTGACCGCCTGCGTCTACCACGCCTGCCGCCTTTAAAGCAGGCAGCTTCTCGGGAGTACGCGCCAATTCCTCCTTGCCGGAGCGGATAGCTGCCTGCAGCACATCCTCCAGGCTGAAGCTTTCGCTGCGCACTGCATGATAAGCGCCCTTCGCCATACCGCGGGCCACTGTAAGAATGGTACCCTCCACGGGTTTTGCAACGCTTCTATATGCGTATAAAATACCAAACTGAAAAGCTTTGCCGATTTCAGTATTATTCAAGGTTTTTTTGCCTGCCACGCCTTTACCGATACCGCGCAGCAGCTGGGATAAAATAACGCCGGAATTGCCGCGCGCGCCCATAATAGCGCTGCGAGCAGCAACGGCGCCTATTTCCCCTGCTTCGGCATCGTCGCTTATAGCGCTGATTTCCTTCGCTACTGATGCCATAGTGTGCATCATATTGGTACCTGTATCGCCATCAGGAACAGGAAAAACATTCAGCTCATTGATGGACTTAAAATTTTTCTCAAAGCTATGGTAAGCTCCCAGCAGCATGTTTTTAACCTGCTTACCGGTAATCTCCTTCATTGCCTCCATTTACTCCCACACCCTTCCTTTAGGCCCTTCTGCGCACAAATACGCCAATAGCGCCGGGCCCTAAATGAGCTGCCAAAACCGTACCGATACTGGTTACAAGTACGGGCAGTCCAGGATAATGCTGCCGCATTTCCTGCGCCAACGACTCCGCTTCCTCCGGGGTAACGGCGTGAGCAACATAAACAGCTTCCAGCGGGTCATGGCCGCAGGCCATTTCTATCATACGTTTTAATACCTTTTTGCGGGTACGCGCCTTATCGGCAATTTGTAGCCTACCCTCTCTATCAAGATGCACTATGGGTCGGATACCTAAAATATTGCCAACGAGCGCGCCTACTGCGCCGATACGTCCGCCCTTTTGCAGATAATCCAAGGTTTTGACGGTAAAATAGGTTTCGGTGCGCTGCGCCAAATCCTTAGCATAAGCTTCCAGCTCGTCCATATCGCTTATGCCGGCGTCAATTTTTTCCAGCACAGCCATCGCCATACCGCTCAAAGGGCAGGCGGCAGTCAAGCCGTCTACTACGCGGATATCCGCGCCTTTAATTTCGCTCATTACCTGCTTAGCAACCATACAGCAGGTTTGATAGGTGCCACTGAGCACGCTGTCTACAGTAATCATAAGCACCTTTTTGCCGTTCTCAGCCAAATCGCTGAACATTTCATGAATATAGCCCACCGGCGGTTGGGAGGTTCCCGGCAGGATATCGTTTTTTTCTACCATGGCAAACATTTCTTCCAAAGAGCGGTCGCCATCCCACCATTCCTCCTGCCCGTGACGGGTGATTAAGCGCAGCACATGACAGCGCGGATCGTCCTTTAAAGGAGTTTCTCCGGCAACAGCAATGCTGTCTAGTACAACATGTATTTCATCGTGCATAAATAGCCTCCTGTAAAACGTTTAATCTATAATTTGACAAAAATCCGTACTTATCCCATATTACATTCTATTTTACCATAAGTTGCCTTATATTACCACATAATCTGTAATTATTCTCTAATGTTTTACTGATATATTAAAAAAGGGCAAAAAAAAAGCCCTTACGAAGAAGGGCCAAATGAGGGGCTGTTTTGTTGTAATTTAGTATACCATTTTTGTATACAAAATGCAAGCCTTATTTGTAAAATTACTTACAATTCCGGCAGCACGTAAATTTTCTGCTTATTTATAATCTGCTCCCAGCATAATTACGCCGCCGCAGTCAGCTGCTCCATCACGGCTGACGCGCAGCTTATGTGCAAAGGGAACCTGCGACAATCTGCCGATAACAGCGCCGTTATTAGTTGTAGAAATAACCGTAGTCTGCGCCAACAGCTCGCCGCTGCCGCCATTGATAACGGTAAAGCCGGCCTTTTTCAGACGGGAAACAGCGTCGGCACCGGCAGTTTTGCTGCCGCTGCAATTTACTAAACGCACCACATTGCCGTTTCTTGGCGCGGTTTTTTTAGCTTCCACAGGCTGCTCGCCTTCCTGGAGCACGGCAGTTTTAGCCTTGAGCTTTTTATTGCTGTTGATTTTTTTTACAACAGGTTTACCCTTTTCCCGCTTATCTTCCTGCACGGCTTGTTCTTTGTCGGCTTTCTTTTCCTGCTTTACAGCTTCCTTATTTTCGTCGCTGTCGTCGCCTTTTTCAACTTTTTCCAAAGCGGCGTTATATTCTTTTTCCATCAGCTCAGCAGCAGATTTATAGCGTTCCGTCATCTCGGCACCCTGCATTTTTGCCATTTGCTCGCGCAAATCCGTAATATCCGGCACCCAATAGCTGATATCATCAATATAAACAGGCTCTCCGGGAACGGTAGCCATTGCCAATCCCTGCGTTTTTACCATAGCGTGCAGCGCGCGACCAATATCCACCAAGTCGCTTAACGGCAGGTCGGTCTTGACCATACTGCTCAGCTGCTTCGCCAGTCCCGGCACATGCAGCAGCATATTGGCAGAGGAAATGCGCTCATATACAGCCATCATAAAATGCTGCTGACGGCGGATACGGCCAATGTCGCCCTCTTCGTCACGATAACGCACATACTGAATGGCTGTTTTGCCGTCCAAATGCTGCCTGCCTTTTTTTAAGTCCACAGTAAAACCGTCCCAGGTATCGTGGTAATACATGTCCTTTTCCACGTCTATATCTACGCCGCCGATAGCGTCTACCAATCCGGTAAAGCCTTTAAAATCTACCATCACATAATTATTGATATGCAAACCTAAAAGCTCCTCAACAGTTTTCTGCGTCAGCTCGCGTCCGCCATAAGCGTAGGCGTGGTTAATCTTATCCCAGCCGTGACCCTTGATGCGCACACGGGTATCGCGGGGAACGGAAAGCAGCGAAACAGATTTTTTCTGCGTATCAAACATTACTACAAACAGCGTGTCGCTGCGTCCTACGTCATATTCTTCCGCTCTTTCGTCAACGCCTAAAACAACAATATTCTTTTTTAGGTTTAAACGGTCCGTAGGCGCTAAATTGTCCAAGCCTTTTTCCGGCATAAAATAACCAAGCAGCAAATAGACAGCAGCGCAGACAGCCGCTACGGCAACTAATATTTTTGCCTGCAATATTCCTTTCATCAGCAAAACCTCTCATTCATTAAAAATCATTGCGACAGACTAAAAGCTTTATTCCTTGGTCTCTGCCAAAAAATTTTGCAGTTCTTTGCCGCTGCGGCGCAGAAAAGCATATAAAATTCTTGCCGTAAGTCCCCAAATAACCTCTGCGCCATATTCGTAAAAATACACATAATATTCCTTATGCTGACGCCAGCCGCGAATTCTGCCGGGCGCCAAATCAAAGGGGAAATCTTCTCCCGCATGGTCGGCCAGCTGCATGGAGCAGCGGCGCGGCGTTATAGCCAGCAGTGATTTTAAAGGCACAGTAAAAATGCGCTCTACCTCATCACGGCTGAAGGTAATTTTATTCATATCGTCAATAATGCCTACAAAGGGATGAATTATAGGCCCCATGTGGGTAACCAGCGCGTCCAGCTCGCCGCAGATAGTGATATCCTGCGGCGTAAGCCCCAGCTCCTCGCAAGTTTCTCTCACTGCCGTATAAGCATAATTATATTTATCGCTGCATTCCGCCTTGCCGCCGGGAAAGCAAATTTCTCCCGGCTGACGGCGCAAGCTGTGCGCCCGTTCTTCAAACAGCACGGCTAAGCCTTCGTCAGTCTGCACCAAGGGCAGCAGCACTGCCGCATCCCACAGTCTGTCCAGCTTATCAATTCCCGCAGGGCGCCTGTGCAGTCGCTCATATAAAATCTGCCGTAATTCTTCCATTTTTTCCATAATATCATCCTATTATAACACCTTCTGCCGTTTAAGCAGCATAAAAATTTAAAAATTTTACATAGTATGGATAAATATTCTACAAATTTAAGCGGCACTCCTGCTAAAACACACAAATTTTACAGATGAAAAAGCGCCGCCTGCAAGGAATGCAGACGACGCCGGAAATACTGGTTAAATATTAGTACAGAGGTTCTTCTTTGCCAGCCTTTTCGCTTTTATCAACCAAGTAGGTAACAACTGCGTCACCGGTAACGTTAACAGAGGTACGCGGCATATCCAAAATACGGTCGATACCTGCAATCAGCGCAGAGCCTTCCAAAGGCAGACCCAAAGCGGTTAAAATCATGGTCAGCATGATGAAGCCAGCGCCGGGAACGCCTGCGGTACCAATGGAGGCCAGTGTACCGGTAATGATGATGGTAAAGTATTGAGAGCCGGTCAAATCAATACCGTACAGCTGAGCAATGAACAGTGCACAAACGCCTTGATAAGCAGCAGTGCCGTCCATGTTGATGGTTGCGCCCAAGGGCAGTACAAAGCTGGAAACCTCTTTGGAAACGCCCATTTTTTGTACGCAGCTCATGGTCAGGGGCAGAGTGCCACCGGAGGAGCAGGAGCTGAACGCCATCAAGGAAGCGGGCATAATGCCCTTAAAGAATCTAACAACATCGGTGCCGCCAATAAATTTCAGCAAAGCGCCGTATACGAATATAGCATGCAGCAGGCAGCTTAAGTATACTGCTACAACAACCTTCAGCAAGGGCAGCAGTACGGCAGGACCGTTAGCAGCGACAACCGGAGTAATCAAGCCAAATACGCCGATAGGAGCAACTGCCATAATCATACCAACGATTTTGTAGGAAACTTCTGCCAAACCGTCGATGGTGTGCTTTAAATAATCAGCCTTTTCGCCAACCGCAGTAATGCCAACGCCTACAAACAGAGAGAAAACAATGATTTGCAGCATGTTGGCTTTCAGCATAGCCTCCATAGGGTTGGTCGGGAAAATGTCCACGATAACCTTCATAATAGGCGGAGCTGCTTTAGCGGCAACCTTGGCGGATTCGGTAGGCAGGGACAAGCCTGCGCCCGGCTCCATAACGGTGCCGATAGCCAAACCGATAACGATAGCGAAAGCAGTGGTGCCCAGGTAGTAAGCAACGGTTTTAATACCAATGCGGCCAACCTTTTTAATGTCGCCCAGGCTGCATACGCCAATTACTAAGCTGGAAAATACAAGCGGAACAATGACCATTTTGATCATGTTCATAAAAATAGTGCCTAAAGGTCCAATCCAGGCTTTGGCGAAGCCCGCGCCTTCAGCGCCCAGCTCTAAGCCGGCAATAACGCCTAGAGCTAAGCCGATAAGAATTTTTGTAGATAAGTTCACGATAAATTACCCCCTAAACATTTTAAACTATTTTATGATTATTATAGCAGAGGATTGCCCGCTTGTCTGATTGTATACAGTATTATTGCTGTGTATACAATATATTTGGCAAAGCACAGAAATTTCTCTTGAATACATAATGTACTTTGAGCAATTGCTTTTTTGTACATTTTTTACATTGACCAGCAGGAAAAATGTACGTCTAAAACCAATGCTAAAATATACATGTATACAATTTGCATTTACTTTTTAGGCTGATTATAATCAAGATTACAGTTGCAGTATTTTAATTCTTAGTATGAGAGGGGATTGCTTATGAATACTTCACTACCTGCTAAACAGGGCCTTTACGATCCCTGGTTTGAGCATGATGCCTGCGGCGTTGGCGTAGTAGCCAATATCAAAGGCAAAAAGTCGAATAAAATTTTAAAGCAGGCGCTGGTTGTCCTGCATAACATGGATCACCGCGGCGGTCAGGGTGCCGATGCCAATTCTGGCGACGGTGCAGGCGTACTGCTGCAAATTCCGCATAATTTTTTTATCAAGGAATGCGCCAAACTGGACATTGATTTACCCGAAGCCGGCAAATATGCGGTAGGCTTTCTTTTTCTGCCGCCGGACATTGTAGAAAGAGAAAATGTGCAGCGTCATTTTGAGCGCATTGTAGAAGCCAACGGGCAAAGCGTGCTGGGCTGGCGCACCGTCCCCGTACATCCTGAGGTGCTGGGTGAAAAATCACGTCAAAGCATGCCTTATATGGCGCAGGTTTTTATTCAGCCCTCACAAAATCCCTGGCCGGAATTTCCTAAGGTATTCACCACCGATTACGGTCAAGAGGAAGCCATTGTCAAGTTCAAAGAAGATGCTCGCGAATTCTGTGTGATGACGCAGGAATTTTTGGGTAAAGACGGTCACGTAACCGGTGTGCGCATCTGCCAAAACACCATGCAGATAATCAACGGCAAACGCACGGAAGTACCCATTCCCGGTACGGAGCGTATTCTTCCGGCGCAGATTGTACTGCTGGCCATGGGCTTTGCCGGCAGCGAGCAGCGTTTGGTAGACGAATTCCATGTGGCAAAAAACGCACGCGGCTCCATTGCTGCCGACACAAAGAATTACATGACCTCCGTACCCGGCGTTTTTACGGCTGGCGATGCCCGTCGAGGTCAAAGTTTGGTAGTCTGGGCTATTGCCGAGGGACGCGGTGCAGCAGCGGCGGTGGATAAGTATTTGGCAACAAAATAAGCTCTACCATACTCCCATAAACAATGTAACAAAGCATATAAAATACCCTCCCTACCGAAAAATCGGTAAGGAGGGTATAGTTTTTACTGTTTACATCTCCCGTATCGCTGCGGAAAATTTTTTAATGCTTAGCAAAAACCTCGAATAAAATTACGGCCACTGCGCCGGGAATACCAAAAAAACCGGCAATCAGCGCTTTAATAATAGTGATTTCCATGCCAAAGCCAACAAACGCGCCCAAAACATTTACCAGCCACAGCATGACTGCGCCGCAAATGCCGTTCCACACCAGCTTAAAGGGCATGGACAGCAGCTTAACAAGCAGCAGCAGCAAAACCACACCCACCAACAGCGGCCCTAAAGCGCCCAAAGGGCCAAGTCCCGCACTGGCAGCCAAACTATCTAATGTAGCCATTTTTCAATGCCCACTCCTTTTTTTACATTACCCGTCTGTTTTCCAAAGCCTTGGACAACGTAACCTCGTCCGCATACTCCAAATCGCCGCCCATAGGCAGGCCATGGGCAATACGGCTCACCGTAATACCGATAGGCTTCAGCAGTTGGGATAGATAAGCAGCCGTAGCCTCGCCCTCCACGTCGGAGTTAGTAGCGATAATAATTTCACTGACGGATTCCTGCTGCAAGCGCTGAAACAGCTCGCGGATTTTCAGCTTATCCGGGCCCACGCCGTCTAAAGGCGAAAGCACGCCATGCAGCACGTGGTAAAGGCCGTTATAGCCGCGACTGCGCTCCATGGCCGCTATATCCTGTGGCTGTTCCACCACGCAGATGGTAAAACGGTCGCGGTTGGGGTCGCTGCACACGGCGCATTTTTCTCCGTCAGTAAGATTGTAGCACTGACTGCAGTAATGAATACTTTTTTTGGCATTACTCAAGGCCTCTGTCAGCCGGCTCACTTCCTCGGCAGGCATATCAATAATATGATAAGCCAGCCGCAAAGCCGTCTTCGAGCCTACGCCGGGCAAACGGCGCAGCTGCTCGTACAGGTTAGCCAGAGGTCTGATCATCCGTGCCATGCTTACATGCCGGGCAGCTTCATACCGCCGGTAATTTTAGCCATTTCCTTTTCACTTACTTCATCAACCTGCTTTAAACCGTCGTTGACAGCAGTCAAAATCATATCCTCCAGCATTTCCATATCTTCCGGATCAACTGCATCCGGATTGATTTTTATGGATTGCAGCTCTTTTTTGCCGCTGACAACAACGGTCACGGCACCGCCGCCCACAGAAGTTTCAAAGGTGCGTTTCTTTAAATCTTCCTGCATTTTTTGAATATCATTCTGCATTTTCTGCACCTTTTTCATCATTGCCTGCATATTGCCCATACCACCAGGAAACATAGTAAAATCCTCCTTAAATATCTAAAGTATAATTATATTTATCTTGAGCTTCGCAGTAGCGAAACAACAATTCTCTTAAAGCTTTGTTATCGTGCCGCCAAAAACGCGCATGGCCTTTTGGAGGTTTTCCGGCAGCTGACTGGTATCCACCGCAGACGCAGCAGGCTGCGCTTGCGGTGCCGGCCTTGATTTGGCTGCCTCTGCACTTGTTTTTTTAACTTCGCTTTCTGCCGCGCATTGCAGACGAATAGGCCGCCGCGCTAAACGCAGCAGCACATCTTCAAAATAGCTCTTGAAATCGTCACGGTTCATACGCTCGCTTTTAAAGGCACTATTGAAAACGATTACCAAAATATCTTTGGCAAAGCTGTACACGCGCCCGTCCTTGGCACAGGAATACATGGACATTTTTTTCTCCGCGCGCACCAGCTCCAGGGTCTGCCGCCAAAAATCCTCACCGGCAGCATAATCGCCGCCAAATTCTTCTATACCGTTGCTATTGTCGGATGCTGTTAGTACCGTCTGCTTAAGCGCAGGCACCGACACAGGCTTAGCAGGCTGCGCTTGCGGCTGTTTAGATTCAAGCTTATCCGTTACGTTTTGCTTAGGCGCAGCAATGGCGGCAGCAGGCACTCCCTGCGCCAGCTGCTGCTCCAGGCTTTCCACTCTGGCAGTTAAGGAAGCTAAGACGCTGCCCTCTCTGCGGCATAAA
The DNA here is from genome assembly GCA_905200645.1 of uncultured Phascolarctobacterium sp. Lineage (GTDB taxonomy): Bacteria > Bacillota > Negativicutes > Acidaminococcales > Acidaminococcaceae > Phascolarctobacterium_A. Next base: position 16,814 of record CAJKLD010000002.1, read on the forward strand.
TCCAGCAAACACAGCTCCGCCGTAATCCGCTGGCGCATAGTGCCGCGCATTTCCTGCAAGGCACTGTGCAGGCGTTCCTCCGAAGCCATCAGTCTATCCTTACTGTAAAATGCAGCCAGCTGCTGTAAATACTCCGCCGTATCCGTCAGATATACCTCGCTGTAATCCGGCACCGCCTTAAAAAGCAGCAGGGCGCGGAAATATTCTACCAGCTCCGTCAAAATCTGACGCACTTCTTTGCCCTGCTCCAGCAGCAGATTCAATTTCGCCAAGGCTGCCGCTACGTCCTGTCTGCCAATGGCTTCTACCAAATCGCGCAGAGCTTCGCGTCCCACTATGCCCAAAACCTCGCGCACCGTGCCGACAGTAATTTTTTCTGCCATTACGCCGCATTGATCCAGCAAGCTTAACGCGTCGCGCATACCGCCCTCGGACTGAATAGCTATCAGCCGCAAAGCTTCTCGTTCGGCATCTAAACCGCTGCCCTTAGCCACAAAAGCTAAATGCTCCGTAATCTCTTCCACCGTTACGCGGCGAAAATCAAAACGCTGGCAGCGGGAATGAATGGTTGCGGGAATTTTATGCGGGTCGGTAGTCGCCAAAATAAAGATGACGTGTACAGGCGGCTCCTCCAGCGTTTTCAACAGCGCGTTAAAGGCTTCCGTCGTCAGCATGTGCACTTCGTCGATAATATATACCTTATAGCGGCAGTCTACAGGCGTAAAGGCGAGCTGGTCGCGCAGAGTTTTAATTTCGTCGATACCGCGGTTGGAGGCGGCGTCTATCTCAAAAACATCCATGGAAGCGCCTTCGGCAATGCGGCGGCAGTTTTCACACTCACCGCAGGGTTCTGCCGTAGGGCCATGCACGCAGTTTAACGCCTTAGCCAAAATGCGCGCCGTACTGGTTTTGCCCGTACCGCGAGGACCGGCAAAAAGATACGCATGAGCAATTCTGCCACTGTTTAAAGCGTTGGTCAACGCCTGCTTCACCGGCTGCTGACCTACCAGCGTGGCAAAATTCTGCGGCCGCCACTGACGGTATAAAGCCACATAAGCCATAAGCATTCTCCTTCCATGAATACAACATTTTATGCACAGGTGCATATAGATATTATAGTATAATCACCGCTTCCAGGCAAGAAAAAAGCGCCGAGACAAGCTCAGCGCTGATTGCTTCCCTGTAGGGCCGCAAACCCGAGCACCCCCACGGCACATGAAAGTATCCGCTTAAGGCTGCTTCCTTCCGGACCTGACCTGGTTCACAGGCTCCCATTGCGCAGGACTCAAATTTACGGTCCTACAGAGAAACAATAAAAAAGCCGCACCTGCGGCCGATTTTTATGGCGGAGAGAGAGGGATTCGAACCCTCGGTACGGTTTCCCGTACACACGCTTTCCAGGCGTGCACCTTCAACCACTCGGTCATCTCTCCAAGGTTGAAAACTACTAACAATTTTCAATTTTTGTCCATCTTTCAGGCACACGCAGCAAAACAACTGCGTATATTATTATACTTGCTGGAAGTCTTGAAGTCAAGTATTTTTTGTAAAAATTTTAGCAAAAAAAGCAGCGACCTATTGTCAACAAATAGTAAAACAGAGAGCAGGCAGACTTCACAGTCAAGCAGCTCTCTGTTTTTATTTTTTGACAACAGACCATTTTGTTACATTTCAGCAGCTGCCTTAATCGTCGTTATCATCGGCAGGTACCAGCATTACAGCGCAGTCGGAGTTGAGCACTACATTTTCTGCAGTGCTGCCCAGCTCGTCGCCGTTAGTCATATCCGCGCCTGTTTTGGCCATCATAATCAGGCTTACATCATCCCGCGCGCAAATAGCGGCAATTTTTTTAGAAGCTATGCCGTGAGCAATATGGTAATCGGCTACAATGCCAAAAATCTTCATCTCATCTACCAGCTCCTGCAAAAAGAGCATAGCGCTGCCATATTTTTCTTTATAATCATGCTTATTGCGGCTATGCTCAATAACGTGCACAAAAACAACCCTGCCCACTTCTTCGCGCATACTGCGGATAATATTCAGCGCTTCCAAGGATTTACGGGAAAAATCTGTCGGCACTAAAATAGTTTGCAGTAAATTTTCCTGCTGCTCGTGCGCTTCCGTCTTGTTGATAAACAAAGGAATATTAGTTACCCGCGCTAAATCAAAGGTCGTGCTGCCCATAAGCGCGCGCTCCAAAAAGCCCTTGCGGTGAGAAGCCACCAGCACCAAATCAGCGTCAAATTCTTCTGCCAGCTCGCTGATAGTTTGACAGATATTGCCTATACGCGTAGCAATGGTTATTTCTTCATAGCCTGCTTGTTCTATTTCATTTTTATACCCTTCTAAACGGCTCTGCGCCTTTTTGTAACTGCTACCGTCAGGGTCGGCGTCGTCATCGTCATTAAAAACGTGCGCCAAAACCACTTCCGTTTCCGTATCGGGGCATAAGCTAAACAGACACTCAGTCAGCTTATCGGCCTGCGGCGATAAATCCGTGGCCAGCAGGACCTTAGTGAATGTACTCATTTATCTGCTCCTTTAAATAAAGATATATAGTAGATATTTTCGCCATAGATTGCAAAACTCCTGCCGCCGCAATATATTTTTAGACTAAAAAAGCAGGAACCTTTTACAGTTCCTGCTAAAATTTTACAATTAACGGTTAGCTTTACTCTTTTTAAGCATCATGAGCAGTTCAGAAAGATCGTCTAAGGTTACTTCGCTTTTCTTTTCTTCTTCCTGTTTCCCCTCAATATCCTCAAAAAAACTGCTGATAGGAGTAGCCAAAGCTTCGCGCAGTTTAATCAAATTGGGAATAGTTAACCCGGCACGGCCGTTTTCAATATTGCTTAAATGCGTTTGGGTTACACCAATTTGTTTGGCAAGCTCGGTCTGAGAAATCCCTTTCGTAATACGAAGCATTTTCACACGAGTACCAATCAGCTTATTGTAGTCTTCCATCATCATAAACACCCCTTTACTAAATTTTTATATACATGCGCAAAATTAAACTCTATAGAATACCTATTGCGATTATAACACATTATTCTGATGTAAGCAAGTATTATACATGTATACATATCTTTTTTGCAAAATAATTGGTTATTTTTATTTAGCGACGTTTTGTATGCTTATAATACATAATAATCATTATTTAAAATTTTTATATACTATTTTGCGTTCAATTAGTTTTCTGCATCAATAAGCTTGCCGGGATTGAGCACATTGTTGGGGTCCATAGCGCGTTTAATGGTTTTCATAATAGACATTTCCACCGGGTCACAGTATTCTGCCAAAGCATGCAGTTTTTTAGCGCCAATGCCATGCTCGCCGCTCAAACGACCGCCAATACTGTAAACATAAGCATAGCAGATTTTGTGGAATTCACTGACCTGCTTTTCCCATTCCTCGTCGCTCATATCCATTTTCAAAACATTAAAATGCAGATTGCCGTCGCCTGCATGAGCTAAGCACATACATTCAAAATCATATTTCTTGGATTCTTCCATTAAATGATTTAAGCAGATAGCAATTTTATCCACGGGAACAACCAAATCATCAGAGGTAGAAACCTTGCTCAAGGCCTTGGAGCCCTCCAAGCAGCTGCGGCGAACCTTCCATACGCGCTCGTCCGCCTCTACCACGTCGGTAGCGCCGCAGGCAGTACAAATTTCATCCAGCTGCTCCATTTTTATATCCAGCTCATCCTCGCTGAAAGTTTCCACAGTTACGATAACATAGCTGCCATCCTCGTAATGAGGCAGGCGCAGCTCGGCATAATCGCTAGCAGCGCGCACAAAGCCGTTATCCATAAATTCTACGCTGGTAGGATTAAGACCGGCTTTAATCAAAGCAGGCACTAAATCTACGGCCTTTTGCACATCAGTAAAAATAGCCAAAATATCCAAACGATAGGGGCACAGCGGCAGCAGCTTCAAGGTAGCTTTCGTGATAATGCCTAAAGTACCCTCGCTGCCCATTACCAACTGGTCCAAGCAATAGCCGGTACTGCATTTTTTCAGACGATTGCCCAGCTCCACAATTTCGCCGGTAGGAGTTACTACCTCTATAGAATATACCTGATGGCGTGTAGTGCCGTAGCGCACAGCCTTATTACCGCCGGCATTGGTAGCGATATTGCCGCCAATCAAGCAGCTGTCGGCGCTGCAAGGGTCGCCCGCGTATAAAAGTCCGGCGTCGTTAGCCAGCTTTTGAATTTCCACAGTGCGCGCGCCTGCTTCTACAACCATGTACATAGCTTCCGTATTCATTTCAATAATTTTATCCATGCGCTCCAAAAGCAGCACTATGCCGCCGCACACGGGAATAGCGCCGCAAGAAACGCTGGTACCGGCGCTGCGGGGAGTTACGGGCACTAAATATTTATTGGCCAGCTTCATAATTGCGGCAACCTCTTCCGTGCTGCCCGGCAGAACAACTACCTCCGGCAGATGATGGTAGCGCGCGTCCGGCTCCTCGTCGGTTTTATAACGCTCCAAGGTTTCTGCGTCGTTTTTGACAAATTCTGCGCCCACAATGGCACGCAGAGCTTCTAACACTTCTTCGTTGACAGGATTGTATTTTGTCATTTGCTTCCAGTCCTTTCCGTACTGTTATTCTACTGTTATTGTTTTTACGTTTAAGCTTACTTAAACATTAAATACTTTACCGGGATTAAGAATATTATTCGGATCCCAGGCTCTTTTTATTTTGCGCATCAAATCAAGCTGGCCGCCGGGAGTAAATGCTTCCATAAAACCGCTCTTTTTGGCGCCAATACCATGCTCGCCGCTCAAGCGTCCGCCATGAGCATAAACATAGGTATAAATTTCCTGCGTAAAACGCGCTAAATTACTTTCCCATTCCTCGTCGGTCAAATCCATTTTACACAAAACAATATGCAGATTGCCGTCGCCAATGTGGGCGTTAATCCGCAGAGGAAAGGGATATTTTTGCACCGTAGCGATAATATGCTTTACGGTGCCGCTCATTTGGTCCACAGGCACCACTACGTCATCCGTAGTGCAGACCAAGCTTACCAAGCGCACAGATTCCAAGCAGTTGCGGCGCATATCCCAAATACGCTCGTCCGCTTCCAAAACCTCTACCGCGCCGCATTCCTCACAGATATCGTTAAGCTGCTCCATTTTCATATCCAGCTCATCCTCAGTAAAGGTTTCGATAGTGAAGATAACATAAATGCCGTCCTCCTGGCGCGGCGCTCCGGCAAAATCAAGAAACTGCGAGGTAGTGCGCACATTAGCGTTATCCATATATTCAATGCTGGTAGGATTGACGCCCGCCTGCATAACCTTAGGCACCACGCTCATGGCGGCTACCGCATCAGTAAAAATTGCCAGCATATCCAGTCTGCACGGCGGCAGGGGCTGCAGCTTTAACGTAACCTGAGTAATAATACCTAAGGTTCCCTCGCTGCCGATTACCAGCTGCTCTAAGCAGTAGCCCGTACTGCACTTTTTCAGCGGCGCACCTAAATCGACAATCTCACCCTCGGGCGTAACAATCTGCACCGCGTACACCTGATTACGGGTTACGCCGTAGCGCACGGCCTTGTTGCCGCCGGCGTTAGTCGCCAGATTGCCGCCTATTTGACAGCTTTCGGCACTGCAGGGGTCGCCTGCATATAAAAAGCCCTCCGCGTTAGCCATCTTTTGAATGTCCACCGTACGCACGCCGGCCTGCGCAATCATGTACATACCTTCCTTATTGAGCTCAATAATTTTATTCAAGCGCTCCATAAGGATAATTAGTCCGCCCTTGTCGGCAATAGCGCCGTCCACAATACCGCTGCCGCCGCCGCGTACCGTAACGGGGACTAAATAAGCGTTGCACAGCTTCATAACTGCGGCAATTTCTGCGGCGTTAGCAGGAGCAACCACCACATCCGGCAGATGAAAGCAGCGCTCGTCCGTTTCCTCATCAGTTTTATATTTATCCAGCGTTGCCGCGTCCGTATAAACGTACTCGCTGCCTAGCACAGCGCGCAGCTCGTCTATAAACGCAGGCGTGGGCTGGTTGTAATTAGCCATAAATTATTTCCTTTCAAATTTTGATGTTAAATAAAGCAGATGATGCTTTACATCCTTTCCTCCATAAGAGCGCGGAGAAAGCGTCAGATGCGCGAAATAGCGACGCCGGCGTACTAGGAATAAGTCAAGGAGCTATGGCAAAGCAGATGATGCTTTACATCCTTTCCTCCATAAGAGCGCGGAGAAAGCGTCAGATGCGCGAAATAGCGACGCCGGCGTACTAGGAGTACGTCAAGGAGCTATGACAAAGCAGATGACGCTTTACACGCGCTCGTTACACGTTAAAGATTTTTCCCGGATTAAGAACACAATTAGGATCCCACGCTTTTTTAATTCTGCGCATCAAATCCAGCTCGCCGGCAGGAGTAAATTCTTCCATATAAGATAACTTTTTCGCGCCGATACCGTGCTCGCCGGCCATACGACCGCCTTGAGCATAAACGTAGCTATAAGCTTCCTCATGGAATTCATGCACGTATTTTTCCCAATCCCCGTCAGTCATAGCGCATTTGCACAGCACTAAATGCAGATTGCCGTCGCCGATATGAGCGTTAACCTTTACGGGCAGCGGGAACGGGTATTTTTCGCTGATAAGCATCAATTCTTTAATCGTATCGGCAATTTTATCCACAGGAACCACTACGTCGTCAGTAAGAGAAACCTTGCTTACCAGGCTAATGGATTCCTGACAGTTGCGGCGCATGGACCAAATGCGGTCGTCCGCCTCCAAAACGTCCACAGCGCCTGCTTCCTCGCACAAATCGCTGACCTGCTCCATTTTGCTGTCCAGCTCTTCCTCCGTAAAGGTTTCTACGGTAATAATAACGTAAATGCCGGTTTCGTAATGGGGCGCGCCCTTAAACTCGATATAATCAGCGGTGGAGCGCACATAGGAATTGTCCATATATTCAATGCTTGTAGGATTGATGCCTGCCTTATTGATTTTTGCCACGACGGATAATGCCTTATGCGGATTTTCAAACACCGCCAGCACGTCAAAACGATAGGGCGGCAGGGGCTGCAGCTTCAGCGTTACCTTAGTGATAATACCCAAAGTGCCCTCGCTGCCGATAACCAACTGCTCCATGCAGTAGCCGGTGCTGCATTTTTTCAGACGCGCGCCAATCTCCACAATTTCACCCTCGGGAGTAACCATTTCCAAGCCGTAAACCTGATTGCGGGTTACGCCGTAGCGCACTGCTTTATTACCGCCGGCGTTAGTCGCCAAATTAGCGCCAATCATGCAGGATTCGGCGCTGCAAGGATCGCCTGCGTATAAAAAGCCGGCATCGTTAGCCATTTTTTGAATGTCCACCGTACGCACGCCTGCTTCGGCAATCACATACATACCCTCGGTGTTCATTTCGATAATTTTGTTCAAACGCTCCATGAGCAGAATAATACCGCCGCAGACGGCAATAGCGCCGTCCGCCAGGCTGGTGCCGCCGCTACGCACAGTCAAAGGCACAAGATATTTATTGCACAGCTTCACTACGGCAGCAATTTCTTCGGCGCTGCCCGGACGCACTACCGCTTCCGGCACGCGGAAGCGACGCGGATCATATTCTTCATCGGTTTTATACATATCCAGCTTTTCGGGGTCGGTAAAAACATTTTCTGCACCGACAGCATTTTTTACCTCTGCCAAAAACTCCTGACTTACGGCATTATATTTTTTCACAAGTTCCCCTCCTAATTTATATCTATGTGTTTTAGTATTAGCACTGAGCGTCTGCCTTTTTTCACTAAGCTTATATAGACAGGATGCCTCATTCTAAGTATTTATTATAATCTAACTAGGAAATTTATTCAATCAATCTAACGGTAAAAGCTGAAGAAAGATAATGGATTATTACGTTTGAAGCACTTTCTTATATTTTGCTCCTACTGCATATATAAATGTACAATATATGCAAATTAAATTGGCACATTTATTGTGTTTGGAGTTAAGTTCAACATACAAAAAGACCTTTCCCGTTACGGGAAAGGTCTTGCTAAACGTTAAATTAGAAATTGCGTTGGTAAGAGATAGACGCAATTTTAGTATAGCTGTCGCGGGTGTGAACGTTACTAATCGCCTCTCCGCCTCTAAAATCAAGGCAGCCTACGTTCATCCACGCCAAACCCACAGCCAAGGTTTGCTTTTTATCGTGGTACTGTGCGCCGATACCATAGGTAGTGCGGGTGCCGGTAGGAATCATAAAGTCGCCTCCGTCATAGGGGATGGAGGATTTATCGTGGGCATAACCCAGCATACCGGAATACTTGTCGCTGAATTTATGCTCTAAGCCAACAGCAAAGCGCTGACCGTTGGACCAATTTTTAGGATTTTTATGCAAACCATTAAGAGGATCAACATTGCTAAAAATCATATCTAAATTTTCATAACGGTCCCAACGAGTCCAAGTATATCTAGCCTCAATACGAGTTTTATCGTTAAATTTATGGCTGTAGCCCACGTCAATGCTTTCAGGCAGCGTTACTACGCCGTAAGCGTCGCCATATAATCCTGGCATACGAGGAATATGTGCATCAATATCTGCTTCCATAGAATGGGTAATTTTGCTGCGGTAAACTACGCCCATTTCGTTCTTTTCGTCAAAGGTGTAATTAGCGGCAGCATTCCAGCCCAAGGCATAGCTTTCACCCTCAATATGTAACGGAGATTTACCAAAATAAGGTACAAGCTGATTTTTATCCAACTGCAAACCAACATAGTTTACCTCTGCGCCTAAAGCAGCAGTCCATTTTTTATCAAATTTGTGCGCGTAGTTTACGCCCAAAGAAATACCGTTAAGCTTGGAGCTGAATGCGTTAGTACCGGCAACAGAATCACGCTCAAACTGGGAAACCATGCCGAAACGGCTGTAGGTACCCATGCCCAGCCATTCCTTATCGTTGATTTGACGTACATAGTACATACCGGGAGCCCATGCAGGATGCACGCGGTTGTGACCGGATTCGGGACCATAATCAGAATCCAAATCGTATTTTCCGTGGGGGCTTAAATAGGTAGCGCTGATTTTGGCAGCTTCGCCTTTTACCTTGGTAATAGAAGCGGGGTTGTAAGCCATGTTGGCAGCGTCATCCTCGGCAAACATACGCGCGCCGCCCATTGCCAAGCCTTCGGCGGACCATTCATAAATAGCAAAGCCCTCTGCGCCCACCATTTGCGGAGCCATAAGCACAGCGGCAGCAGTAAAAGCCAATAATTTTTTCTTCATTATATTTTATACATCCTTTCCCAAAAAACTTACAAAGTTCATCTGCTATACATTGTACCAGTTTTCCGCAAAAGGCGTACAAAATTCTTTAATCACTTGTTTTAATCAAACAATTAAAAACATGCTTTTTACTTTATTTTTTGTCAACAACTCACACATATAAAACAAGGAGCCTGCACAAAGCAGACTCCTTGGCACAGCTATCTTATTCTTTCAACTGATCCAGTAAATCATTCACTTCGTCGGTGCCGCAGTTACCTTTGGCTGCCGCTCTTTTGCGATAATTTTCTTCCTGCAGACGACGCACTTCTTCCAAAGTAGGCACATTGTCACGCTCCCAGGGCTGATACTGAATGGTTGTGCAGTGCAGATATTTTTCATAACGCTCCTGCGGATTTTCCTCGGCAGCAGCTTCTGCCAAATCGCGCTTAGTTGCTTCATTGCAAGGGAAATATTGGTAGGCTTCTTCAATTAAAATACAAGCCTTCAAATAATCTTCCTTTTCCGCTAAGGCTTCCGCCATAAAAATCAACGCCCGGAAACAGTAAGGATTGATTTTTTCGCCGTTCCTCTCGCTTTCCAGCATAGCGGACGCTTCCTGCAATGCCTTATCTGTCAAGCCGCAGCTACGCATAATTTCCAACCGGCGCACCCAAATTCTGCCCCTGTCGGCAGCGCGGAACACCTTATCGTAAGCGCGGCACAGCTTGTAGGCTTCTGCCAAATAAAAGGCCGGAGCATCACCGGTACCGGTCAAGCCCCAAACAATTTCTGCCAAATCACGCAGGCACAGCACCTTATGCTCTGCCTCGCTAAAGCCATATTCCGGCGCATCCTCTAAATTAGGCTGCACATCGCGCACCGTAGCCAGCACCGTCATTGCGCCTTCAATATCCTTCATCAAGAACAGTGATCGTCCCACAATACTGCGGCACTTCCAATCTTCATAATTATTGATTAAATTCATGGGAATAGGAATATCCCAGGTTGCGACCTTATGTACATAGCCGCTCCATTCTAATTTATCCATGTTCTCGCCTCCCTACTTATTCAAAGCTTGTCAAAAAGAATTCCATGCACTCGGTTACGCCGCGCTTGACCGCCTTGGCTCTGCTGGGCTGACCGATTTTCCAAAAGTTGATGGAACTGGAAGAACCAATACCCTCAACATTTTGGTTGAACAGAAACTTTTCTTCATTTACATCTACGCATTTCAGCTTCATCATTACGGTAGCGCTGTAAGTCTGCGTACCGGCAATCACCATAAAGCCGGTTTCCTTTTCTCTAGCAGGCAGCACGCTGACAAAAATAACTCTATCAGCGCCGCAGGCTTCGCCTATGCGCACCAGTTCGGACAAAGTCGGCATCTCCGCATTTTCCATAGGATTATCAAGAATTGCCTTCTGCACAGCGTTATTACTGATAATTTTAGTCACGCTGGTTTTTTTCGCCGGATATTTTTTCTTCAAGCTATCTTTAATTGCACCAACTGCCATTTCGCGGCTGCGTCCCTCTAAGCCGGAAACGTCAACAAAGGGCAGCACCGCCACCGCATAAGGCTGCGTACATTCCGTAAGCTTAACTTCACCTTTGACAAAATGGGTTTCGCCCGTATCCGCAACCCCTTGATCAATAGCGTCAATAGAGCTAATTTCTTCTTTTGCGTCAGCCTGCACACTCAGGGGAGCTACGCATAACAGTATACAAAACAAACATAAAAGTAGTTTTCTCATATTTTCACCCCTTACAATTTTTCCGGTTTAGCTGCGCAATAACCGCAGAAATTCTGCCTCGTCTATCACTTTTACACCCAACTGTCTAGCTTTGTCCAGCTTGCTGCCTGCTTCCGCACCAGCCACAACGTAATCGGTTTTTTTACTTACGCTGCCGCTGACCTTAGCGCCCACATCCTGCGCCATGGTTTTAGCTTCCGCTCTGCCCAAGGTAGGCATAGTACCGGTAAACACCAGTGTTTTGCCAAAGAACGGATTATTCTCCATGCTGGCAGGCGCAGTAAACGTCATATTTAAGCCTGCGTCCGCTAATCGCGCCAGCAAATCGCGATTGGCAGGCACGCTGAACCAAGTAACAATACTTTTAGCGATAGTCGCGCCGATATCCTTAAATTTATCCTCGGACTTATCGTCCTTAGCCTTTTTCTTTATTTCCTCGACCTTATCCAGCTCCTGCACGCCCTGCTCCAGCAAATTATCCATACTGCCGTACAGCGCTGCCAAGGTACGCGCCATTTTGGCTCCTACATGACGAATGCCTAAAGCAAACAGCAGCTTATCCAGCTCGTTTTCTTTGCTGGTTGCCAGCGCCGCCAATAAATTGTCGGCGGATTTTTCGCCCATGCGCTCCAAGGTCAACAGCTGCTCCTTGGTTAAGCTGTACAAATCGGCAGCGTCACGCACCAAACCAGCATCTAAAAGCTGGTTGATAACCTGCGGTCCACAGCCTTCGATATTCATGGCGTCGCGGCTGACAAAGTGAATAAGTCCCTCGCGTCCCAAAGCAGGACAATGAGGATTAGTGCAGCGGATAGCCGCTTCCGCTCCCTGACGCTCCACGCTCCAGCCGCATTCCGGGCACACAGCGGGAATTTCTACAACCTGTTCTGCGCCAGTACGCTTATCGCTGACCACGCGCAGCACCTCGGGAATAATTTCTCCAGCTTTATTGATAACAACTCTGTCGCCAAGGCGGATATCCTTAGCGCGGATAAAATCCTCGTTGTGCAGAGTAGCGCGGCTCACCACGCTGCCGCTCAAACGCACGGGCGTAAGCACTGCCGTCGGCGTGAGCACGCCTGTGCGTCCTACGCGCCAGTCGATTGCTTCCAGCATAGTTTCCGCCTGCTCCGGCGGATATTTAAAAGCAATAGCCCAGCGCGGGTCCTTGCCTGTCGCGCCAAGAATATTCTGCTGATACACAGCGTTGACCTTGAGTACCGCGCCGTCCGTATCGTAAGCCAAGCTGCTGCGCTTTTGGTCAAACTCCCTAATAAATGCTAAAGCCTCGTCGATATTTTTTACCACACGATAATTTTCGCTGACCTTAAAACCGTATTTAGTTAAATTTTCTAAATTGCCGCTGTGCTTAGGCTGCGCGCCCTCACCTACGATATAGTAAGCAAAAAAGCTCAAAGAACGCCCCGCCGTCACCTGTGGGTCCAGCTGACGCAGACTTCCTGCCGCCGCATTACGGGGGTTGGCAAATTCGCTTTCGCCCCGCTCCGCCCGCTGCTCGTTAAGCTGCATAAAGGCGTGCCGCGGCATATAAACCTCGCCGCGCACATCCAAAAGCTCCGGCACAGCTGCGCCCTCGGGTACCTTTAAAACTAACGGAACACTGCGAATGGTGCGCACATTGGCGGTTACATTTTCGCCTACCGCACCGTCGCCGCGGGTAGCGGCGCGCACTAAGCGTCCGTTTTCATAAATCAGGCTGCACGCCAGGCCGTCTATTTTTGGCTCCATAACATATTCCACGTCGCTTCCCGCAGGCAGCAGACTGTGCACACGCTCGTCAAAACTGCGCAGCTCCGCCTCGCTGAAAGCGTTAGCAAGACTAAGCATAGGCTCCAAATGCCGCACCTCGGCAAACTGGCTGTCCGCCCGTCCGCCAACTCTTTGGGTAGGCGAATCCGCAGGCACGCCTTCCGGATAGCTTGCTTCTATCTCCCGCAGGCGCACCAGCAGGCGGTCATACTCGCTGTCGGTAATCTCCGGCGCATCCAATACATAATATAAATATTCGTGATGACGTATCTCCCGGCGCAGTCTGTCGGCTTCAGCCAAAAGCTGCTCCTTTTTGTCGGCAAACAAATCTAATTCTGCCATTATAATTTCTCCAATACAGCGTATTTCGTCAGCAGGCTGCGAATACCGCCGCCGGCAAAGGCCACCTGAACCTCTTGTCCGTCTTCGGTGTTTTTAACCGCCACAATAGTGCCTGCGCCCCATTTTTTATGCTTAACCTTGTCCCCTGCCTTAAAGCTGGCGTCTGCACTACTTTCTTTAGGCACAAAGCTTACTTTAGGCTGCAAAAACCAATTATTGGTCTTAGGCTTGCGCTCCTGCTGCACGCAGGTATCTCGCAGCACAATCTTTTGCGTAACGGGACGCTTATATTCGTGCAGTAAATTGCGGGGAATTTCCTGCAAAAAGCGTGAAGGCGGATACGAAAGCGTGTGCCCATAAATCATGCGCATTTTGGCATTCGTTAAATACAGACGCTTTTCGGCGCGGGTGATGCCCACATAGCACAGCCGGCGTTCCTCCTCAATTTCTTCTTCATCCAGCAGCGTGCGCGCGTGCGGAAAAATTCCTTCTTCCATACCTGCCAAAAACACCACAGGAAATTCCAAACCCTTAGCAGAGTGCAGCGTCATCAGCGTAACCGCTTCTTCGCCTAACTCAGCATCGTCAATATCGGACACTAAAGCAACATCAGCCAAAAAATTTTCCAAAGAAGCTTCTTCCCCGTTGCGCGCGGCCTTTTTGGCAAAATCCTCGGCTACGCTTAACAGCTCCTGCAAATTTTCCAAACGTCCTTGGTCTTGAGCATTGCGTCCCAATTCCAGCTCCTCTTGGTAGCCTGTGCGCTGCATAACGTTCATAATCAGCTGCTTCACAGAAAGCTCTTCCGCTTCACTCATAAATTCAAACAGCAGTCCCGCCAATTCGTCCAGCTTGCTCACAAAGCGTCCGGAAAGCCCCGGAACACGGTCGGCGCCGGAAATAACATCAAACAGGCTTTGATTAGTGGCATTAGCGTAGCCTTGCAAACGCTGCAGGGTAGCGTCGCCAATGCCGCGGCGGGGAACGTTAATAATACGCTCCAGGCTCAAACCGTCGTTAGGATTAAAAATCAGGCGCAGATAAGCAATAATATCCTTGATTTCCTTACGCTCATAGAATTTTGTACCGCCCACCATGGTATAGGGCATGCCGCTTTTAATGAGCATTTCCTCGAATACGCGGGATTGGGTGTTAGTGCGGTACAGCACAGCCATCTCGCCAGGCTTAACGCGCTCCTTTTGCTGCAGCTCCTGCATTTTTTCAACAATAAAGCGCGCTTCGTCCCGTTCATCCATCGCCTGATAATAAACTATTTCCGTACCTACGCCGTTATCGGTCCACAAATTTTTAGGCTTGCGTCCCGTATTATTTTCGATAACCGCATTGGCCGCATCCAAAATTACTTGGGTGCTGCGGTAATTTTGCTCCAGCTTCACCAGCTTAGCGTCGGGATAATCCTTTTCAAAATCTAAAATATTGCGGATATCCGCACCGCGCCAGCCGTAAATACTTTGGTCAGCGTCGCCCACCACGCAGATATTGTGGTGCCTGCCGGCCAAAAGCTTCGTCAGCAGATACTGTACGTGGTTGGTATCCTGATATTCGTCCACCATAAGATAATCAAATTTATTTTGATATTTTTCCCGTACCTCCGGTACTTCCTGCAGCAGGCGCAGAGTCAAAAGCAGCAAATCGTCAAAATCCACAGCGTTATTGGCGCGCAGCTTAGCTTCATAGGCTTCATAAATCTGCGCCACCTTCTGTTCGTAAAAATCGCCTGCCTGCCCGGCAAACTCCGCCGCCGTCAGCAGCTCGTTTTTAGCGTTGCTGATGCGCCCAATAATGCCCGCGGGCTGATAACGCTTTTCGTCCAAATTCATCTCTTTGAGAATCTGCTTAATTAAGCTTTTGGTATCGGTAGTATCGTAAATCGCAAAATTATTATTATACTGTCCTAATTTTTCTATATCGCGGCGCAGCACTCTGGCGCAGAAAGCGTGAAAGGTGAACAGCCACACATCCTTAGCCGCTGCTCCCGCCATTTTATCTACGCGCTCGCGCATTTCTGCAGCCGCTTTATTGGTAAAGGTAATCGCCAAAATACGATAAGGGCGTACGCCCTGCTGTAATAAATGCGCCACGCGGCAGGTCAAAACCTTGGTCTTGCCGCTGCCTGCGCCTGCCAAAATCAACATTGGCCCGTTAATAGACCTTACGGCATTCGCCTGCTCTTTATTTAAACCTTGCATGGTATCACTCATGTTCGAAAAACCTCCAGCTGTCTTGCCGCCACAACGGTAGCTTTAATTTGCAAATTATTTATATAACATTCATATTATACCATAAATCTCCCCAGCTTAGCGAGATGCAGGCAAGCAGTTTGCATATTCATCACAATCTGAAAAACATCTGCTGCCACGCATATTGAGTACAGGCACAGAATATGCTAGAATAAATTTAAATTTTAAGCGCAGACAAGGAGTAAAAAAGAAAATGTCTAAAAATATTCCCTTCGTCCCGGCAGAAGCCTTAAGCAAGCTGTGGCGGGCGATTATTGAATTTGATATGCTGTCTGCCGGCGACCGCATTTTGATAGGACTAAGCGGCGGCAAGGACAGTATGCTTTTGACTGCCATGCTGGCGGAAATAAAAAAATTTTCGCCCATTCCCTTTGATTTGGCCTGCTACACGGTTAATCCTATGTTTGCCGATAATTTTCCAAAAAAAGAGTTGACCGGATTCTGCGCACGCTACGGCTTAGAGCATTACAGCGACGATATAGATGTTATGGCAGCTTTCGCCCAAAAAGGCGGCAGCCCCTGTTTTACCTGCGCCTATTTCCGCCGCGCTGCCACAAACCGCAAGGCGAAAGAGTTAGGCTTTAATAAGGTTGCGCTGGCGCACCATAACGATGACGCCGTAGAAACATTTTTTATGAATCTTATGACCAGCGGCCAGCTGCGCACCTTTTTGCCTGTAACGCCCTTGTCGCGCAGCGGCATTACGGTGCTGCGTCCCCTGCTGTATTATCGTGAGCAGGAAATTAAAGAGCTAGTTGACAAATTACAGCTGTCGCCGTTAAAGAACCCCTGCCCCTACGACGGTCACACCATGCGGCAGGAAATTAAAGAACATATCTGCAAGCTGGATAAGCGTTATCCTGAGGCTTACGAGCATTTAGCAGCAGCCATGCGCTGCTCGGATAAGCAAGAACTGTGGCCCGCCAAGCCTGCCGACAAAGAGATGGTCGCCAAATTCCGCAGCTTTTGGCAACGCACGACCAAAAATACAAGCGAGGTAAAAAAATGAAATCCCGTTCCTATTTATATATTATTACTGCAGCCGCACTTTGGGGTCTTATCGGCATCTTTGTCAAAACCATCGCTGCCCAGGGTTTTACTTCCATGCAGATTGTCGCCCTGCGTTCCCTGGCCTCCGCCGCCTGTATCACTCTGGTAGTGCTGTATAAGGGCACGGACAACCTGCATATAAACTTTAAAGATTGCTGGATGTTTATCGGCACCGGCATTTTCAGTTTAGTTTTTTTCAATTTCTGCTACTTTAACTGTATTCAGCGCAGCAGCTTAGCCGTAGCCGCGCTTTTGCTGTACACCGCGCCAATTTTCGTTATGCTTATGTCATTGTTATTTTTTGGAGAAAAATTTACCGGCAAAAAGGCTATCGCGCTCGCAGCTACCTTTAGCGGCTGCGCCTGCGTCACGGGAGCCTTGTCCAGCAGCGTCAGCCTGACGGGCGACGGACTGGCCTACGGTTTAGCCAGCGGCTTTGGCTATGCCTTATACAGCATTTTCGGCAAATTTGCCGTGCAAAAATATTCCTCGCTGACGATTACTGCTTACACCTTTTATTTTGCGCTGCTGGCCGCTGTGCCTTTGGCAGCCTTTGACAGCGCAGCCATAGCCAAAATTAATTATGTCACCATGCTTGCCAGCCTGGGATTGGGCTTGGTCTGCGCCGTAATTCCCTATCTGCTTTATACGAAAGGTTTGGAAAAGGTAGAGCCGGGGCAGGCATCTATTTTAGCTACCATTGAACCCTTTGTGGCAGCGGCTATGGGCATGCTGCTGTTTGCCGAGCCCATGACCGTAAGCAAAGTCATGGGTATGCTGTTGATTTTCTGCTCTATTATTATTTTGAACGTGAAAGGAAAATAGAATGTATAACGAGGCCGATAATTTTATCGTCAAAAATTTTACCCAACAGGATATCGCCGAGGCCGCACAGCTGACGCTGCTCACCTGGGGAGAAGAAATAGCCTTACACGACGATATGCTAAAGAATGTGCTATACGAAGCGATGGTGCGCTATTATTTTCGCAGCAGCGAATTTTCTTTTAAGCTTGCGGATGCGCAAAGCGGCATAACACAGGGCTTTTTACTGGCTGCACCGCTAAGTGAGCGCGACTGCTCGCAAAAATGGCTACGGCAGACGCTGGCAGATTTTGCGCCGGAAGAACAGGATTTAGTTTATAACTATTTGCGTTATCTAAGCTATAACGGGCAGCAGGTGCGCCGTTACGCCAAGCCGCAGGATTTGCTGCTGTGCCTGTTTTTAAGCCGCAAGCCCGGCGTAGGCGCCAAGCTGCTGCAAAATATCGAGACGGTGGCAAAGGAGCATCAAATAAGCAGCCTGTATTTGTGGGCGGATGCCACCTGCGATTACAGCTACTACCGCCGCCGCGGATATGAGGAAGCCTGCCGCTTTACAAATACGATCCTGCCGGAATTAGGAGCGCAGGAGACGTGGATTTACAGGAAGAAGATGTGAAGTAAAGCAAGGATAGGCGTGACTGCGTTACGCCAGCGTCTATTTAATTCAACTTCTTTTGTTGCCAAAAGAAGTTGCAAGAAAAGCACGCGATTTTGAAAATCGCGGCAAACTATCGCTTTTCCGTGCCGGAAAAGCTTAGCAAAAGGGCTTTTAATACTCCATTTGTTAGACATTCTTGATTTTGGATACTGCTTTTGTGTTCGTAGTTCCAGGTTGTTTCGGCTCGCAATGCAAGGCTTTGGCGGTCTGCCGCAAAGTGGGTTGTGCGCCAGCGTGCTGTTTGTACTTGCCTGCACCTAAAATATTCACCGTTGCATGCTGAATTTTGGTTAGAGTTGCGAGTAGTTTTTAGCAGCTAGCACCAAAAACACTCACCATTGCGTAGATTTTAGTAGCAAAAGTAAGCAAGAAGCTTAGTTATCGTTCGTTCATCGCGCTAACGTAGTCATTGTTGCTATGGTTGTTTGTTTTGCGAATTGACGTTATCATGCCGAAGCTCGTGGGACTTACTGCCTGCAAGTAAGGGTTCTTTTGGATACTTTTACCCTAAAGGGCACGCGTCTTGACCACAAGAAAAGTATCATAACAAACGCTGCGCGTGCGCTTGCACGCCTGCAATTAAAGGCTCTTTTTGCATACTTTTTACCCTAAAGGGCACGCGTCTTGACCTAAGAAAAAGTATGAGTAGTCCTTCACAGAGCAAAACGTGCTAGGAATAACGGTCGCACAAAAAATTGGCAGTCCGCACAGCGAACCGCCAATTTTTTTAATTTAATATTTACTTTTGGTGAAAAACCTCAATCTTAATCCCGGAAGCCTGCATCATATCTTCCGCCAGCTTATCAGGATAAGGATTAGCGTAGACAATACGCTCAATCCCGGCATTAAGCAGAATTTTGGTACACACTACGCAGGGCTGATGAGTACAGTACAAGGTGCCGCCGGAAACGGAAACGCCGTGATACGCAGCCTGCACCACTGCATTTTGCTCCGCATGAATACCGCGGCACAGCTCGTGGTTTTTACCGGAGGGAACATGCAGCTGCTCCCGCAGGCAGCCCACCTCGCTGCAGTGCGGTAAATTTTTGGGCGTACCATTGTAGCCGGTAGCAACAATCTGCCTGTTTTTGACAATCACTGCACCTACGCTGCGCCGCAAACAAGTGGAACGCTTAGACACTACCTGCGCAATTTCCATAAAATAACTATCCCAATCGGGACGTTCAAGCTCTGCCATAATTTTAAACCGTGCCAAAAATACGGTCGCCTGCATCGCCAAGGCCGGGAACGATGTAGCCTTTTTCGTTAAGGTGATCGTCCAAAGCGGCAGCAATGATTTTTACGTCGGGATGCGCTTCGTTCAAACGCTTTACTCCTTCAGGAGCAGCAACTAAACACATAAAAAGAATATTTTTCAAGCCGCGTTTTTTCAGCTGATTGATAGCCGCCACAGCGCTGCCACCGGTTGCCAGCATAGGGTCGACTACAATATTATAAGCGTTCAAATCCCTAGGAATCTTGCAATAATATTCTACGGGCTCCAGCGTTTTTTCGTCACGCGCCATACCGATGGGTCCGACATTTGCTTCCGGCAGTACGCTCAGCACTCCCTCCAAAAAACCCAAACCGGCACGCAAAATAGGAATAACGTTAACAGTGCCTTTTATACTGTGTCCAACTGTTTCTGCCAAAGGAGTAGTAACACTATGAGTTTCCAACGGAATATTTTTAGCGGCTTCAAAGGTCAGCAGCATAGCCACTTCGCCAATAACCCGGCGAAAGGTAGGACAATCAGTATTGATATCACGCAAAACGCTCATTTTTACCTGCAAAAGCGGATGATGGACAACTGTAATCTGCATGGCAATCTTCCTTTCGTTTTTACATCAATTATTTAATATTAGGATACAAAGGATATTTAGCACACAAAGCCGCCACGCGCTGAGCAGCTTCGGCCTGCTTGCTTTCATCCTCCGGCGCATTGAGCACCAAAGCCATGATTGCGGCCACCTCCTTAAAATCCGCCTCTTTAAAGCCGCGAGTAGTAGCGGCAGGAGTGCCCAGGCGAATACCGCTGGTCACAAAGGGGCTGGCAGGGTCGAAAGGGATGGTATTTTTATTGCAGGTAATGCCAACATTATCCAGCAGATGCTCGGCAATTTTGCCTGTCAAATTTTTATTGCGCACGTCCACCAAAACCAAATGATTATCGGTGCCGCCGGAAACGAGGCGGAAACCTTCAGCCTTTAAAGCTGCGGCAAAGGCTTTGGCATTTTTCACAACGTTTTCCTGGTACTCCTTAAACTCCGGCTTCAAGGCTTCGCCAAAAGCAACGGCTTTAGCGGCGATAATGTGCATCAAAGGGCCGCCCTGCAGTCCGGGGAATACGGCCTTATTGATTTTTTTAGCATATTCCTCGTTGTTGGTCAGAATAATGCCGCCGCGAGGGCCACGCAAAGTTTTATGAGTAGTGGTGGTAACAAAATCAGCATAAGGCACCGGGGACGGATGCAGTCCGGCAGCGACCAAGCCAGCAATATGCGCCATATCTACCAGCAGCAGCGCGCCGTTAGCATGAGCAATATCGGCAATGCGCTCAAAATCAATAATACGCGGATAAGCGCTGGCACCGGCAACAATCAGCTTAGGATGATGTTCTTTTACCATTTTTTCCAGGCCTTCGTAATCCAGCATTTCGCTTTCCGGGTCAACGCCGTAATGCACTACGTTATAATAGGTGCCGGAAATATTTACCGGAGAACCGTGGGACAAATGACCGCCTTGAGATAAATCCATGCCCATCATGGTGTCGCCTGGTTTTAAAAAAGCGAAATAAACAGTCATGTTAGTGCTGGCACCGCAGTGAGGCTGAACGTTAGCAAATTTGGCGCCAAATAATTTTTTGGCACGCTCAATAGCCAAAGTTTCAACCTTGTCCACATATTCGCAGCCGCCGTAGTAGCGGTGTCCGGGATAGCCCTCGGCATATTTGTTGGTTAAAACAGTACCCGCAGCCTCCATTACGGCCGGAGTAACAAAATTTTCCGAAGCAATCAGCTCTATCTTATTACGCTGACGGTTCAGCTCCTCTTGAATAATCCCGTTAAGTTCGGAATCAACTGCTGCTAAATTTTCTAAATTCACTGGAAGTACCTCCTAAAATAATGATATGTTATGGACGATTTTCCTCATAACAAGCTCGCGGTCCACCTACAAGCGGAGGACGGGTTTTAGCGGCAGTCAACACCGCTTCGCCAATTTTTTTATATTGCAGACGCACGGGCACTGCAACTCTTTTTAAGTGCATCCCGATAAGCGTCTGTCCGATATCCAAGCCCAAATGAGCGGTAATGCCCGCAACCATTACAGGCTCGATAAAATTTTCATAAGCAGCCGACCCCATAGCGCCGCCTGCATGAGCAACAGGGCGCACGGTTACTTCTTCCAAATTATAGCGTTCGGCCGTTGTAGCTTCCACTACCAAGGAACGGTTCAAATGCTCGCAGCACTGCACAGCCAAATATAATCCGTGAGCGTCGCACACTGCTTTAAGCGCCTTAAACATAGCCACAGCTGCTTCGCTGCTGCCGCCGGTGCCTATTTTATTGCCCAGCACCTCGCTGGTGCTGCACCCTAAAACAAAAATCTGTCCCAGACGCGGTTTAGCTATGCTGATAAGCTCCTCTGCAGCGCCGGTAAGCTCCTGCACTGCTTTTTTGATTAATTTTTTATTTTCCATAGCTGTCCTTCTAAACTGCTGCCGATAACGCAGCTTTTATTTTTCCAGCGCCATAATTTTATCTACACGGCGTTCATGCCTGCCCCCGGCAAATTCTGTCTCCAGCCAGGTGTCGGTAATCATTTCCGCAAGGCCTACGCCGGTAGTGCGCTCTCCCATGCAGAGTACGTTGGCATTGTTATGCTCGCGGCTCATTTTTGCAGAAAAAACGTCGGCGCACAAAGCGGCACGAATACCCTTACATTTGTTGGCAGCAATAGAAATACCAATACCGGTACCGCAGATTAAAATACCGCGTTCAGCGCCGCTCTCGCCGCTGATAATATCCTTGCACAGCTTTTCCGCAAAATCCGGATAATCCACACTGTCTTCGTTATAGGTGCCGTGGTCGACAATTTCTACGCCTTTTTCCGTTAAATACTTTTTGATGTGCTCCTTTAAATGGAAGCCGCCGTGATCACAAGCCATTGCAATTTTCATAAACAAATTCCTCCCGTCAGATTAGCACGGCAGCGCATTTTTTGCGCTCTCTGCTCATCCGCATTTTTAATTTATTTTATCATAAAAGCAGGTAATTGTTTACCGTTTTTTAATTGGAACGCACTATTTTCCCAAGTAATTATCTGATAGCCTGCCGCCTTGCGCAAACGGTTCATAATTGCCAGGCCGATGCCGTCTTCTGCAACTCCCTGCGCCAAAATAACGTCGGGTTTAGTGCGGTCAAAATCGCGCAGCAGATAAAAAAGCTCTGCCGCCAGTTTTTCGCGGCTGCCGCCCCAACAGGACAGCAAAATATTTTTTTGTTTAGGCAGCTTCGCGCTCATGGCAGCGTCACACAGCACGCCCACCTTCAAGCCATAAGCCACCGCCTGCTCCGCCGCCAGCGGCAGACGCTCCGCCGCCTCGCCCTCCAGAAGATATACCGGCTCCTGCGGCGCATAATGGCGGTATTTCATGCCCGGAGCTTTAGGCTTAAAATTTTTGTCGCCCAATAAAGCCGGGTCTATTTCTACAACGCCTAAAACCTCCGTAAGCATTTCGTAGGTTACGCCGCCCGGCCGACAAATTGTAGGCACGGGACTAGTCGTATCTACCACCGTGGACTCCAAGCCTACGCCGCAGCTGCCACCGTCCAAAATGCCGGCGATTTTACCGTCCATATCCTCCAGAACATCCTGTGCGTTAGTAGGACTTGGTCTGCCGCTGATATTGGCCGACGGCGCGGCAATCGGGCAGCCGCAGGCGCGGATAAACTGCTGTGCATATTCGTTGACAGGAAAACGCACGCCTACAGTTTCCAGTCCGGCGCTGGTTACGTCGGGAATGATTTCTGCCTTCGGCACAATCATGGTCAAGGGGCCGGGCATAAAATGCTCCATAATTTTTTTAGCGTTGGCGTTCAAGCCCGTGGTCAGCTGCGCAATATCCTCCTTGCGGGCAATATGTACAATGAGAGGATTATCCTGCGGTCTGCCCTTTGCGGCAAAAATTTTTGCCACCGCCGTAGGATTTAAAGCGTCGGCGCCCAAACCATAAACGGTTTCCGTGGGAAAGGCCACTACCTCTCCCTGACGGATAAGCTGCGCTGCCGCTTGGTAAGCCGCCATATCTAAATTATTTTTTGCTGCGTCAGTCTCACAGCTCTTTTGCAGCCTCCAATAACAGGTTTGCATACTTTTCTTCGTCTCCTTCACACGCTGCCTTTACGGCAAAAACCATGCGCTCAACGCCTGCATAATCTTTGCGCACGCTGGTTTTGCTAAAGCCGTTGGCTAAGCATAGCTTCGCTACCTCGTCCGCTTGGTTGATGCCTACTTCAAAAGCCAGCAAGCCTTCGTCGGCCAAATGCGCAGCAGCCTCCGCCGTAATGCGGCGATAAAAATCAAGACCGTCATCACCGCCGTCCAGCGCGCCGCGCGGCTCCTGCTGCACATCCTTATCTAACCCGGCAATATCCGCCGCCGGAATATAGGGCGGATTAGATACTATAATATCAAATTTTTTCTCTAAGGGCAGCTTGCCGAAAACATCGCTGCGTACAAAGCCAATGCGTCCGCTGACGCCAATTTTATCGGCGTTTTCTTTAGCTACTATTAACGCGTCCACGCTGATATCCACGCCAACGCCCTTCGCCCGGGGCAGATAATCCAACAGAGAAACAATAATCGCGCCGCTGCCTGTGCCGATATCGAGAATTTTTACGTCGCCGTCTG
The DNA here is from genome assembly GCA_905200645.1 of uncultured Phascolarctobacterium sp. GTDB lineage: Bacteria > Bacillota > Negativicutes > Acidaminococcales > Acidaminococcaceae > Phascolarctobacterium_A. The sequence continues at coordinate 40,640 of CAJKLD010000002.1, forward strand.
GTCTCAGCACATTTGCCGCCCGCACGATACTTTCTACTAAAAGCTCCGTTTCCGGACGCGGAACAAGGGTAGCCTGCGTAACCTTAAAGGTGTTGCGCATAAAAGCTTTTTCACCCAAAATATACGCCAACGGCTCAAAATTGCCACGTCGCTGCACATATTCACGATATTTTGCCAGCTCCTCTTCGCTTAAGGGACGCTCAAAATCCACATACAATGTAATGCGCTGGCACTTTAAGACAGCACAAAGCAGTACCTCCGCATCCAAGCGCGGATTTTCCACGCCCTTTGACTCGAAGTACTGCTTCGTCCAATTTAAAATTTTCATGATTGTCCAGACAGACTTAGCCATATTATTTCACCTGTCTTAGTTGCTCGCTTTGCTTGGCGGTAATCAGTGCATCCAAAAGCTCGTCCATATCCCCGTTGACGATAGTTTCCAGCTTATGCAGTGTCAAGCCGATACGGTGGTCGGTAACGCGGCCTTGCGGATAATTGTAGGTGCGGATACGCTCGGAACGGTCGCCGGTGCCAACCTGGCTCTTACGGTCCTCGGCGGTAGCTGCGCGCTGCTCTTCCTGCGCCTTTTCCAAAATGCGGGCACGCAGCACGCGCAAACATTTTTCGCGGTTTTTCAGCTGGGATTTTTCATCCTGGCATTGCGCCACAATGCCTGTGGGAATATGCGTCATACGCACTGCGGACTCGGTTTTATTTACATACTGGCCGCCTGCGCCGCCGGCACGATAGGTGTCGATACGCAAATCGGCAGGATTTATTTCCACATCCACTTCCTCTGCTTCGGGCAGCACAGCTACCGTAACGGTGGAAGTGTGCACGCGGCCTTGGGATTCCGTTTCGGGCACGCGCTGCACGCGGTGCACGCCGCTTTCAAATTTCATGCGGCTGTAAACGGCGTCGCCGTTAATTTGGAAAACCACTTCCTTAAAGCCGCCCAGCTCCGTAGGACTGGAATCCATAACCTCCACCCTCCAGCCGCGAGCTTCTGCATAGCGCAGATACATGCGGAACAAAACTCCGGCAAACAGCGCCGCTTCCTCGCCGCCTGCGCCGCCGCGAATTTCGACAATAACATTTTTATCGTCATTGGGGTCTGAGGGCAGCAGCAAAATAGTTAAGCGCTGCTCGTATTCTTCAATTTGCGGCTTAATTTCTTTAAGCTCCTCCCGCGCCATTTCCGTCAGCTCATCATCCTCGTTAGCGTGCAGAATTTCTTCTGCCTCGTCGCGAACGCTGCACAAATCGCGGTATTCGCGATACGCGGTAACGATTGGCTCCAACTTAGCATGCGCTTTGGTAGCCTTCAGCCAATTAGCTTGGTCAGCAATTACATCAGGGTCGCTGATTTTTGCTTCTAAATCTAAATATCTGTCCTCTATAGCCTGCAATTTGTCGAGCATAAAAATCTCCTTTAAGCGTCAATTTATAAATCTAAAATATTTTTGCCGAAATTATTCCTCAATAATTTCTTCCGGCGGCAGCACAGCTTTCAAAGAAGCAATGGCCACCTCAATTTGGCTGTCGTCCGGCTGACGGGTGGTAAGCTTCTGCAAAAGCAGTCCCGGCATAATTGCTATATGCACCAGACGGTTGTCCGCATGTGCGCCGGCAAAACGAATCAGCTCGTAGCTGACACCTGCGATAACGGGCATTAAAATAATGCGGGAGGCAATGCGCTCCAACAGATTTGGCCAGCCCAAAAAGGTAAAAATAAACATGCTGATAAGCATAACAATCATTAAAAAGTTAGTACCGCAGCGAGGATGCAGGGTACTGAACGGACGCACATTTTCTACCTTCAGCGGCAGCCCGGCCTCATAGGTATAAATAGTTTTGTGCTCTGCGCCATGATATTGGAAGACACGCTGAATATCTTCCATAGAAGAAATAGCGGCAATATAACTCAAAAAAATTATCATACGCAGTACGCCCTCTGCCAAATTCAGCAGCATTGGGTCGTCTGTCAGCGAATGCAGCAGATGCATGGACCAAGTAGGCACGACGATAAACAGGCCTATGGCCAAAGCTACCGAGGTCAAAATAGTCAGCACCATTTCTTTATCAGAAAGCTGTTCGTCTTCATCGCCGCTGATTTGAGCGGAATAAGCCAAGGCTTTCATGCCGTCATGTAAGGATTCAAATAAAGCAATAACGCCGCGCAGCAGCGGTTTTTTCAAAATTGGATATTTATCGCGGATGCTGTTGACAGGATTTACGTCCACCGAAATTTCTCCGTCGGGCTTGCGCACAGCTACGGCAACCTTATCCGTACCGCGCATCATAACGCCTTCAATAACAGCCTGTCCGCCTACGTTAGGTTTTTTACAGGTCATAACTAGTCTCCTAAATTCCATAATTCTAAAAATTGCAGTTTAGGAATTGTACAATCTAATACACAGCAAACAGCATGTTTTAAAACATACTGTGGCATTTTCCGGCACGCCAAAAATTTTACACAAACTTTTTCTGAAAAATAAATACAGCAGAGCGACATAAAGCTGCTCTGCTGTAGATATAGAGATTATTGTTCTTTGTTGTAGCGCTTGTTGAATTTTTCAATGCGGCCGCGAGCAGCAACGTTACGTTGTTGACCAGTGAAGAATGGATGGCATTTAGAGCAAACATCCACGCGAATCTCTTTTTTAGTGCTACCAGTTACAAAAGTCGCACCACATGCGCAGGTAGCGGTAACTTCACCGTATTTCGGATGAATCTTTTCTTTCATTCTTTACACCTCACTTTACTTTAGAACAGATTAGTTTCATCATTAAGATATTAACACTAGATGATTGTATCATATAGTTTAATGCAAAGCAAGTTATTTTTTTGCAAATTTCTTAATACCCTGCATATAGTTGATAAATTGCCGCGCCGTGCGTCCGGAAATGCCGCCGTGATGCAGTTCGAATCTTTTAGCTTCCAAATGCAGCTCTTCCTCGGGAATTTCCAAGCCTTCCCGCCGCGCCAGCTCGCTGACAATAGCAAAATATTCCTTTTGGTCTGGCTGTCCGTAATAAATGGTACAGCCAAAGCGATTGACCAACGAAAGCTTTTCCTGCATGGTATCTGATTTATAAATACCTTCTTCATTAGTTACGTCGTTTCTGTCTTTCCAGGTTTCATTGATTAAATGGCGGCGGTTGCTGGTGGCGTAAATTAAAATATTATCCGGGCGCACCTCTAAGCCGCCTTCGATAACGGCTTTCAGATATTTGTATTCCGTTTCAAATTCCTCAAAGGATAAATCATCCATATAAATTACAAAACGGTAGTTACGGCTTTTAATTTGGGCAATAATCTCTGACAAAGCCTGAAACTGGTGCTTATAAATTTCAATGAGCCGCAAGCCTTGGTCATAATATTCGTTAATCAGCGCTTTAATGCTGCTGGATTTACCCGTGCCGCTATCGCCGAAAAGCAGCACGTTATTGGCAGGCCGTCCGGCTACAAAGGCTTCGGTATTTTCCCGCAGAGCCTGCTTCTGCCGCTCATAGCCGACTAAATCAGCAAAAGTTATAGCTTCGGTATTAGCAATGGGGACTAGTTCTGCCGTGATTCCCTCCTGCGCCAGGCGAAAGGCTTTGTTCAAGCCTAATTTGCCCACGCCGTAGGCCTTATAAAAAGCGGTCACTAATTCATAAAAAGCTGCCGCAGTTTGCGCGTTGGCTAAAGCTTCGCTTAAACGCTGCACCTTTTCGCTGATATTTTTATTGTAGCGCGTTTCCTTTTTGCTCACCGCCTGATAATTGGTTATTACGCTAAAGCAGTTGATGCCCAGTTCCCTTTCCAAGGACGCAAAATCATAAGCAAAAAGCTGTTGGAAAACAGCAAAATCGTTTAACACCAAAATATTGACGCTGCCCTCGCAGGCACCCTCTTTTTCGCAGGTAATGGCAAAGGGCGTTTCCACGCTGACTAAAAGATAGGTCAAATAATTGTGCCACAAATTTTTATTGAAGCCGTACACCGTAGCAATATCCAGTAAACGGTGAATTTGGTCGTATATTTTGCTGATGACTGCCTCTTTATTATAGCTGCCGCTCTCCACTTGAGCGCAAACGTCGGCCAAGGGCTGCAGCAGATTATCCTCCGGCAGATTGCGATAAACAATTAGTTTTGACACAAGCTTGTGCATAATTCCCCTCCATTTATTGCACTTATTTAGCTAAAATTTTATTTTATAAACTGAAAATGCTCCGCGTCAAACATGCCCATATCCGTAATGCGCAGGCGCGGAATCACCGGCAGCGCCATAAAGCTTAGAGAAACAAAAGGGTCAACGCCGTCAGGCACGCCCTGTCGATGCGCCAGTCTTTGAATTTTCTCCAAGTCGTCGATAAGCTTTGCAGGCGTATCGCTGCTCATTAAACCGCAGATATTCAGCGGCACCGTACCGACAACACTGCCGTTTTCTACCAAGGTATAGCCGCCCTGCACGCGCACCAGCTCGCGGGCGGCAATCTCCATATCCGCAGGATTAGTACCGATAACAATTAAATTATGTGAATCATGCGCTACGGTAGTAGCCGCTGCACCGTTTTGCAGACCGTAGCCGCTCAACAGTCCCAAGCCTAAATTGCCCGTGCCTTGATGACGCTCCAGCACCGCAATCAAATGCAGTTCGCCTTTAGCTAATGCAGCCTTGATTTCGCTGCCCTGAATACTGCCGCGCTCCGTAAAAATTTCGCCCGGCAGCATTTTTATCACGGGATATTCCTTAGCCGCAGCAAAATTTTCCGGTGCAAAATCGGCGGCAGAAAAAGGCGCAGGACGCACGCTGCCACGCAGCTGCGCCGCAGGTATCAGCGGCGTAATATTTTCACAGGCCGTCCAAGCGTCCACGCCCTTATGGAAAACATGCAACGGCACAAAATTTTCTAAATCCTGCAACACAACCAAATCTGCCTGCCAGCCGGGAGCGACAGCGCCCAAACGACGCAGGCCGTAAATCTGCGCGGCGTTGATGCTGGCCATAGCCAAAGCCTTAAGCGGCGACAGTCCCAACCGTACCGCCTTACAGATACAGTGGCGAACAGTTCCCTCGCGGCGCATATCTGCCAAATGCTTATCGTCAGTACAAAACGCCATATTGCGGGTGGAAATATTTTCGCGCACCGCGCCCTCGATAATAGCTGTTAAATTTTTCGACGCGCTGCCTTCGCGCACCAAAACCGCCATACCGGCGCGCAGCTTTTCTTTGGCTTCCGTCCAGCTGATGGATTCATGATCGGTAGCAATGCCGCTGGCGGCGTAGGCCTGCAGCTCCCGCCCCGAAAGCATGGGCGCATGGCCGTCGATAATGCGGCCGTCGTCTAAAAATAATTGTAATTTTGCCAGCACGCCTGGAGCGTTGTTAAGCACTCCCGGTACGTTCATCATTTCGCCCAAGCCCAAAACCTGCGGCTCCGTCATCAACTCCGTCAGCGCCGCCGCGTCCATTACGCAGCCTGCGTGCTCAAAGGGCGTAGCCGGTACGCAGCTGGGCAGCTCCACATAATAATTTATCGGCATGTGCCCGCCTGCGCGCAGCATATAGCGAATGCCTTCCGCGCCCGCCACGTTGGCAATTTCGTGAGGGTCGGTAATCAGTGTAGTGACGCCCCAGCGCAATTCTTCCGCCACATAACTTTCGGGAGCGGCCATACTGCTTTCTACATGGCAGTGCGCGTTGATAAAGCCGGGAGCAATATACGCGCCGTCCACGTCAATTATTTTTTTCGCTGCAAAATCAGATGCAGAATTTTTTGGCAGCACAGCGGCGATAACACCGTCCGCAACGGCAATATCAGCTTCATAAACAGTTTCGGTCAACACGTCAACGACCCTGCCGTTTCTTAGCAGAAGGTCAGCAGGGTCATTGCCTAATGCGACCGCCCGTACACGGTCGTTCATAATTGTACCTCTTTCGTTACATATAAATGTATTTCAGAATAAAGATAACTGCCAGCACACAAACCAAAAGATTTACTTTTTTCTCCTTCAATTTGCCGGTCAGCATATTTAAAGCTACATAAGAGATAACGCCCATGGCGATACCTTCGGAAATAGAATACATAAACGGCATAGCAATGGTAGCAATAAACGCTGGAACAGCCTCGCTATAATCGTTCCAGTCAATTTTTACAATGCCGCTAAGCATCATAAAGCCAACAACAACTAAAGCCGGAGCAGTTGCAAACGCTGGAATCGCTAAAAAGATAGGCGCAAAGAACAGGCTCAACAAAAAGAGCACTGCCACCGTCAACGCCGTCAATCCGGTACGTCCGCCCGCAGCAACACCGGCGCTGCTTTCCACAAAGGTTGTAACCGTAGAAGTACCAAGGCAGGCGCCCACAGCAGTGGCAGTGGAATCTGCCAGCAGCGCGCCTTCAATTTTGGGCAGCTTACCGTTTTCGTCCAGCATTTCCGCTTTGGAAGCTACGCCAATCAAGGTTCCCAGCGTATCGAAAAGGTCAACAAACATAAAGGATACTACTATTGTAATAAAATTAAAGGAAGCAATGGCTCCGAAATCCATCTGCATTAACGTAGGCGCTAAGCTGGGAATGGAAATACCGTTGGCAAAATTAGGCATTACCGAAAAAGCTCCTAATTTAGGATTGGGAATGTAAAGGCCGGTAAGCTCGCAAATCATACCTAAAACCCAAGTAGTCAGAATACCCAACAAAATACCGCCGGGAACTTTTTTCGCCAGCAGCGCAGCCGTAAGCAAAATGCCAATCAATGCCAACAGCGCGCCGATACCCGTAGAAGCAAAGCTGCCGTCGGCTAAAGCCGCTCTAAAATTATATAAGCCAACCAAGCACGGCCCGTCTACAACAACCTTCGCGTTTTGCAGACCGATAAAAGCAATAAACAGACCGATACCTCCGGTCACGCCTAATTTTAAAGACAAGGGAATACAGTCAAACAGCGCCTCGCGCACTTTAGTTAAGGATAATAAAATAAAAATTAAGCCTTCTACAAAAACCGCAGCCAGCGCAACCTTCCAGGAATAACCCATTGCGCCGCAGACAGTATAAGCAAAGAAAGCATTTAAGCCCATGCCCGGAGCCAAAGCGAAAGGATAATTGGAAAGCAAAGCCATTAAAATGGTACCAATCGCCGCGCCTAAAGCAGTCGCCGTAAATACCGCGCCTGCGTCCATGCCGGAAGCGCTTAAAATGCCCGGATTAACTGCCAAAATATAGGCCATGGTCATAAAGGTAGTTAGACCGGCTATCACTTCTTTTTTAACACTGGTATGATTTTCTTCCAACTTAAAGAACGCTTTTAAACACTCCATGACAATCCTCCTTAACAAGTTACGCTAAAAAATATTTTTATTTAATAGGTCAGAATTTCCGGCCCATTTTCCGTAATTAAAATGGTGTGCTCCCATTGAGCGGAAAGACTGCCGTCCTCGGTGTAAACGGTCCAATCATTAGCCGCATCAACATACACATTTTTGCGCCCCATATTGATCATGGGCTCGATAGTGAAAATCATGCCGGGAACTAAAACCATACCGGTTTTGCGCTTGCCTACGTGGCAGACAAACGGCTCCTCGTGAAAATCCACACCGACGCCATGACCGCCAAATTCGGTTACTACGCTGTAACCGTGCTTGCGTGCCAACTGCGCAACAGCCGCGCCCACGTCGCCCAAATAAGCCCAAGGCTGCGCAGCTTCAATCCCCCGCAGCAGGCATTGCTTGGTAATAGCCACTAAATCAGAGGCAGGCTTGCGCACCTTACCCAGCATAAACATCCGGGAAGCGTCGGCATAATAGCCCTTATAAATAGTGGAAACGTCAACATTAACAATGTCGCCGCTTTTTAAAACGTCATGCTCACTGGGAATACCGTGGCACACCTGATCGTTCACCGAAGTACACACAGATTTAGGAAAGCCGCAGAAGCCCAAAGGCGCGGGTGTAGCACCATGAGCAATGGTAAAATCATAAACAATGGTATTGATTTCCTCCGTAGTCATACCTACTTTAATATGCTTTGCCACTTCATCCAAAACGGCCGTATTTATTTTACAGGCCTCGCGAATACCGGCAATCTGCTCCGGAGTTTTAATCATCTCGCGGTCAGGAACCTCTTTTCCTTGCGCGCGCAGCAGCTCAATTTTTGCGTCAATCATTTGGTGGCAGTCGGCATAAGGCTTGCCGCTGCCGCACCAACATAATTCTTGTTTTTCTTCCATAAGTAATCTATGCTCCTTATCTAAAATTTTTTACCTTTATATCTTATATGTCTTCTATTTTACCACATTTAAGCTCTTTTTCACATTTTCACCGGAAAATATTATTACCAAGCTTGGCTTTTTATGTTAAAATATTTGCATACGACTAAAAAGAAGAAAGGAAAATTACATGGAACAATACGCATTATATTTTCTCGACATCATTCTGCATTTAGACAAGCATCTGCCGGAAATTATGGCGGCCTACGGTCATTTTATTTACGCTATTTTATTTTTGGTAGTTTTTTGCGAAACAGGCTTAGTAGTTACGCCGTTTCTGCCTGGCGATTCTCTGCTCTTTGCCTGCGGCGCTTTGGCTGCCACCGCGCCCGAGGGCATGGATATTAAACTCATCACGCTGATTTTTCTCGTATCGTCCATTCTCGGCGACGCCTGCAATTATATGATAGGCGAAAAGCTGGGGCTGGCCATGATTAACTCCAAGCACAGCCTGATAAAAAAAGAGCATGTAGATAAAGCCAGCGCTTTTTATGCCAAGCACGGCCACAAGGCTATTTTTCTCGCCAGATTCGTGCCCATCGTCCGCACCTTCGCTCCCTTTGTGGCAGGCATTGGTAAAATGCACTACCTAACCTTCGCTCATTACAATGTTATCGGCGCAGTAGTTTGGGTAACGTTGTTCGTAGGCGGCGGCTATTTCTTCGGCAATATTCCTGTGATTAAACAAAACTTTACCTTAGTAACCTTAGGTATCGTTATTTTCTCTGTGCTGCCAATACTTTGGGAAGTGGTAGGCAAAAAATTATTCCACAAAGCCTAAATTTTTTGAGAGGGGATTTTTATTATGTATCGTTTTAATTCTGATTATACGGAAGGCTGTCATCCAAAGATTTTAGAAAAGCTAATCGCTACCAATATGGAGCAAACCGACGGTTATGGTCTCGACCCATACTGCGACGAAGCGCGCGGCAAAATCAAAGAATATTTTTGCTGTCCCAATGCCGACGTGCATTTTCTTGTGGGCGGTACGCAGACTAACCTGACTGTTATCTGCGCGGCGCTGCGTCCTCATCAAGCCGTTTTCGGCGCTGTTCCCAGCCACATCAATACTCACGAAGCCGGCGCTATCGAGCATGTTGGTCACAGAGTTCTGCCCCTGCCCAGCGACGACGGCAAGCTGACTGCCGCACAAATTAAAGCTGAATGGAAAAAATACGCCACCGACCCCAGCCGCGAGCATTGGGCGCAGCCAAAAATGGTGTATATTTCCCAGCCTACGGAAATCGGCAGCATGTACAGCAAAAAAGAATTAACAGATTTATATGCAGCCTGCCAAGAATGCGGCCTTTATCTTTTTATTGACGGCGCTCGTCTTGGTTACACCCTCGGCGCGCCTGCGAACGATATTACTCCCGCCGATTTAGCAGCTAACTGCGACGTTTTTTATATTGGCGGCACTAAATGCGGTCTGCTTTTTGGCGAAGCAGTTGTTATTTTAAACGACGCTCTAAAGCCTGATTTCCGCACGATCGCTAAGCAATGCGGCGCGATTATGGCCAAGGGTCGTCTTTTAGGCGTGCAGTTCGGCGCAGCTTTCACCGATAATCTTTATACAAAAATCTGCGCGAAAGGAACCTTGCAGGCACTAAAAATCCGCCAAGCCTTACTGGACTGCGGTTTTAAATTTGTTACCGATTCGCCTACTAACCAACAATTTGTCATTATGACGCCTGCGCAGTTTGCCAAGCTCAGCACCGAATTTGCTTTAAGCCATATCGCTTATCTGCCCGACGGCAATTACAGCGTGCGCATCTGCACCAGCTGGGCTACGGACGACGCGCAGGTTGATAAGCTCATTGCTATGATTAAAGAACTGTAAAAAATTTTCTACAATATACTAAAGCAAAAGGCCGCCGTTTAGGCGACCTTTTTTTCAGCTATTTTATTTTTTTAACACAGGCACAGTCAAGCTGCCTTGGGGCATCAGCAGAATTTTATAGTCAGAGCCGACAATTTCTTCCGCCCTAGCGATAGCTGCGTCCACATCATCCACTGCTTCAAAAAGCAAATCCTGCGCCAGCTTTTTATCTAATGCAGATACCAAAATAAATTTAGCTTTTTTCATCAAGCGGGTAATAGCAAAGGCCTTATGCGCGCCGATAACAAATTTTTTCGCCAAGGCTGCTTTAATGGCGTCGGGAGAAGGATTTTCCTGCAAAGCTTTTTCTAAAGCCGCGCTGCCGCTGCCCTCCTCGCATTCGCCTAAAATAATTACTACGCCGCCCTCACGCACAGCGCACCAAGCGTTGTCCATGGTTTTTTGCAGCTGATAAATGTTAATATCTTTCGGATAACCGCCGCAGCTGGCGATAACAATATCCGCAGGCTGACTGATAGGCGCTCCGTAAACCTGCTCCACAAATCTACAGGCGTCTAAATGAGATTGCCGCCAATCGCCAGCGAAAATTTTTAAGAAACGTTTTTGCGCGTCTAAAATTGCGTTGAAATTAAATAATCTATGCTTTTGCGCAAATAAAGCCACGCCCTCCATTTGATCCTCATAAACAGGATTGCCGTCCAGCCTGCCTAATTGAGAATTAGGGCTCATCATCAGGCTGTGATTGCGGCGCACAGTTTCCATAGCCGCCACACCCGGCAGCACAGCCTTGCGTCCGCCGCCAAAGCCGCTGAAAAAGTGATATACCACTGTGCCGGTCATAATTACTAAATCAACATCGCAGATAAGCTTATTGATTAAAACCGGCGTACCAAAGGAAGTAGCGCCAAAATAATTAAAATCTTCATGCTTATTGCAATCGCTGTTATACATGGGCAGACGGGCAGCCACATTTTCGCTGACCTGCTCCACCATTTCCTCATGGCTCATGGCGCGGTGAGTGCCTAGAGCAAAAACTATTTTCATGTCCTCGTCTTTTACGCCCAGCTTATTCATTTCGTCAACCAAAATCGGCATAAAATCGTGAGTATTAGCTACACGCGTAGAATCATTGCAGATAAAAGCAATTTTCATGCCTGGTTTCACCAATTTATCAATGGGTTCGCTGTCAATCGGATGATAAATAGCATCTAAAACCTCAGCCTTTAAATCTGTCAGCGGCGGCAATTCCGCAATTTTAATTTCGTCCAACACATGCTCCTGCTCTAAAGAAAAATGCTTGTAACCATGTCCATACTTATATTTGTATTCCACTGTAGTCATTGCGACACCTCCATAATAAATATATTGCTTTATTTTTACATTGCTATGATTACAAATTACGCTTTATTGACTGTTAACAGCAAAATATTTTTTTCATCCCTGCGCTCGTAAGCGGCAGCATCTGTAAATTTGCGCAGCATTACCAGCCCCCAGCCTCCGGCGCGCCGTTCGTCCAAAGCCGCTTCAGCGTCAGGCTGCACGTCAGCGTTCAGCATATTAAAAGGTATACCGGCATCCTCCAAGTACAGCGTTACCGCATTGTTTGCTTCAATAAAATCAAGCTGAAGATATTTTGCACCGGCAAATCCGTCGTAAGCGTAATTAATAATATTTGCCACCGCTTCTTCCGCCGCCAGCTGCAAACGCATAGCTAAAGGCAAGGGCAACATTTTTTCGCTCTCCTCTCTAATCCACGCCAGCACCAGCGGCAGCTCCTGACCGGTAGCAGCAAAACGCTTACCGCTTTTTTTTATTATTTCAGCCGTTTGCATAGCCATCACATCCAGCTGCCGGCCTTAATCCCGAATAGTAAAAAAGGAATCGAAGCCGGACATCTCCAAAACCTCGCGCACCAAATGCTGCACATTACAAAGTACAACTTCCGTCTGCCTGCGCTGCGCGCAAGTTGCCAAAACTAAAAGTGCGCGCAAACCCGCGCTGCTGATATATTCCAGCCCCTCCAGCTCCAAAATCAGCTTGTCGCCGACAGTTTCCAGCGCCGCCAAAGCCTGCTGCTGAAATTCGCCGCAGGTTAGCGTATCAATGCGTCCTGTTACCTTTACGATATCTTTATGTACAACTTCTATTTCCATGACGTTCTCCTCACTGTTTAAGCCAAATTTGCTGCTACTTTATCTTATAATAATTCGCCTTACTGCAAATAAAATCCTGCCGCCGTTTCGTAAAATAAAAATTTATGTTAGAATATAACTAACATGTAAGGAGGTTTCCGTCATGGATATTTTTAACCGCCAACAATATCTCGCCGCATTGCCTAAAATTCTATTGACGGCGCTTTTATATGGCTTATCCATTCTTCCCGGCAAAATGCTGCTCATGCTTGTACCAGGAGCCGAAGTGCGTTTCGCAGCCTGCATTCCCGTAATCACAGGCTTTTTGTGGGGGTCTGCCGGAGCTATCGGCAGCGCGCTGGGTAATTTTATCGGCGATTTTTACAGCGGCGACCCGCTTTTTGTCTGCTTTTGGGGCGCTGTATGTAATTTTTTTTTAGCGCTTCTGCCTTACAAGCTCTGGTACGGCGTGCGCGCCCAAAATGCGCCGCTTTTTATTTATGATACGCAAAGCTGTATTAAATTTTTTGCGATAATTTTTCTGACGGCGCTGAATTTTGCCGCGCTGCTCACCGGTATTACCATCAGTGCGGGAATGCTGGAAAACTCTCGCAGCTTTTTCATTTTCTTTTCCAGCAATTTTAATTTTCCCCTGCTCTTCGGCCTGCCAATTTTGCTGTACCTGCGCCGCAAAATAAATTTTTCGCTGCCGGCCCTGCCCCCGGCAGCTGCTCAAAAATACTCTTGGCAAATATATATTTTAGCTTTAGCCAGCCTTAGCAGCAGCAGCTTTTTATTATACGCTTTTAACGGCGCCAAAGCAGAAACTGCGCTTGTTTTTTTAGTGGTCAACGCTTTACTATTGGCTTATGTGTGCACGCTTCCGGCGGCTTACAACCCGTCACTGCTCAACTTACAGCCCAAAAATTATCATTCCATCAGCGCTAAAGCAGCCTCGCTGCTGATGCTGCTGGCGGTAGCAATTATCTGCTTTACTATTTTGCTGGCATATTTCATTCAGCGCAAAGCTTTTCCCGACGAGGCCGGCTTATCCTTATGGCAATCCTTATTCACCACGCTGCTTATCAGCAGCAACATTATTTTTTTAGCGATATTTTTACTGCTGCATCGCATGGAGCAGGCTTTAGTGCTGCCGTTGCGCCAACTCACTCACGCGGCCACTAATTTAGTTTCCAGCGGTTATTTGGAGCAGCAGCCTTGCCGGCAAGCTGCCCAAGCTTACGAAAAAAATCAAGACGAAATCAGCGACCTCTGGACCTCTTTTAATCAAATGTCCTGCGATATCCGCAGCTATATAGACAATATGGCCGCCGCTATTGCCGAAAAAGAAAATATAGCGGCGCAGCTTAGCGTAGCCTCGCAAATCCAGCAAAGCATTTTGCCGAACATGATACCAATTAACGAGCAGCTAAAAAATTATACTGTTACTGCGGGAATGTTTCCGGCCAAAGAAGTTGGCGGAGATATGTACGACTGCTTTTTCCTGCCGGACGGACGACTGGCGATTCTCATTGCGGATGTTTCCGGCAAGGGTATGCCTGCCGCGCTGTTTATGATGGCAGCCAAAACACTATTGAAAAGCAACGGCAGCTTAGGCGACCCGGCAAAAATTTTAAGTGCCGCTAATGACAGCTTAGCAGAAAATAATACTAATATGATGTTTGTCACCGTCTGGCTGGGTATTGTAGATTTAGCCAGCGGCAAAATGGTTTATGCCAACGCCGGACACAATTACCCGTTATTACAAGAAGAAAACAAGCCGGGCATATGGCTGCGCCAACGTTCAGGTCCGGCCTTGGGTATCATTGCAGACCACGTTTATAAAAATTATGAGTTTACGCTGCCTTTCAACAGCAAGCTGCTGCTGTATACGGACGGCATCACGGAAGCAGAAAATCCGCGCCAAGAATTTTATGGCGAGCAGCGGCTGGAACGGCGCTTTCAGCGCGCGCATATCCCGGAAGACATTCTTTTTTCCGTTTTGGAATTTTCCGAAGATTGTCCCCAAAGCGACGATATTACCTTTTTATGGCTTAGCCGCAAGTAAACGCATTTACACTTTATGTAGAATATTCGTTCCCAGCGCACTTCACGCAGGGAAGCAAAAACGCCCCGAAATTTCGGGGCGTTAATTTTTTAACGCAGCCTGCCGGCGATATCCAGTGGAACAATACTATTGCCGCGGCTCTTTTGTGTTTCAAGATAATCATCAATTTTATCAACGCTTACCGACATAGCGCTTTGAAAGCCGCTGGTTCCTATACTAATTTTTTTGGTTGCAAGATCATAGGTGGCAGTACCGCTTACATATACAGTATCTACTACTAATTTGCCATATTGATTAGTAAAAGGCTTGCCATAATAAAGAGTCCCGGCGCCGCCTGCTACATTTTCCAGTTCTTCTTCCGTCAATTGTTCAATTTTTGCCTTGTCGATAAATTCTTTGTTCTTATCCACGTTGTTTCTCCTTCCGTTATTTAATATTACTTATTTCTACAACCTTGCCATCTCGTCTTCCCAGGTTTAAAGCTACTTCCTCCTCCGACAGCCTGTTCCAGTTCCTCATCCGTAAGCAGTGCTGCTTTTTCTTTAACAGAAAATTTATGTTCATCATTATCAGCAAGCTTTTTCTTCTCAAAAGAATTTTTCTTCATACTTACTCCTTCTTTCATTATTTATTTGCCAAAGATTTTACTTTCCCCACAACAGCATAATATTGCCCCGGTGCTTTTATCACTGTCTGATTAGCAGAACCTGAATTATTTACTTCCATTTGAAACCTCACAGCTGCTTCATCCATGATTAAGGCCGGCAGGGGAACTAACTCTATCAGCGGACTTTCGCCGCCGCTGGCCTGCGCCAGATCTTCATCCGTCAGCTTTTGCTTATTTATATCAGTCTTAATCATAATAAATTCTCCTCGTAACAAGCAAGCTAATTTTATTCGCCAAGTCATAAGCATTTTATAATTTCTTCGACAACGCGCAGAAAAAATCCTGCTTGGCAAATTTTATTTTACGTCAGCTGCCTGCGCGCCAATTCGGCAAAACTGCCGTTTCTATCCATCAGCTCCGCGTAGCTGCCTTCTTCCACAATGCGCCCCTTATCCATCACCAAAATACGATTCACATTTTTTATCGTGCTCAAGCGATGCGCAATAATCAACCGCGTGCAGCGCATTTCATTAAGACTTTTGCTGACAACAGCTTGCGTAGTATTATCCAACGCGCTGGTTGCCTCATCCAGCATCAGTACTCTAGGATTATGAACAATACTGCGCGCCAGCAAAATACGCTGCCGCTGCCCGCCGGAAATATTGCCGGAACCTTCACTTATCATAGTGTGCATCTGCATGGGCATTTCCCGAATATCCTGCGCCAACCCGACGCGCTCCGCAGCCTTCCACGCATCATCTATGGTTAAGCCGCCCGACGCACCGATAATATTTTCAAAAATAGTTCCGGCCATCAGCTTGCCATTTTGCAAAACTACGCCCAGTTGACTGCGTACAGAAGCTACATTCAGTTCCGCCAAATCCATATTATCGTAATACACAGCGCCGCGCAGAGGTTTTTCAAAGCCTAAAAGCAAACGCAGCAACGTAGATTTACCGCAGCCGCTGCGGCCTACAATAGCCACCGCTTCACCGGCATTGATAAATAAATTCAAATCTCGCAGCACCTCCGGGCCATCTTTGGAATAAGCAAAGCTTAAATGCCGCAGCTCCAACTCGCCGGAAAGGCGCCCTGCCTCCAATTTTTCGTCTGACTGTTCGGGCACGGCTTCCAATAAAGGACGCAGATTTTCAATCTGCGGCTGCACGCTGAAAAAGCTGGCAGCTAACGGCACCATGTTTAACAGCGTAGCGTTAAAAGCAGAATACGCCGCCTGAAAAGCGATAAACTCCGCATAGCTCATAGCAGCCTGCGCAAAATTTGCGCCGCCCGCCTGACTTTCAATACCGTGCATAGCAATGTAATACAAAAGTAAGCTTAAAAGCAAGGGCTGCCCCATATTGATAATGGCGCTGAAATTATTTTGCCAGCGCAGCTTTAAATTCCACTTCCATTGCTCGCCAAAGCATTTGGCCCACAAATAAAAAGCCTGCTCTTCTGCGCCCTGAATGCGGAATTTGGCTAAGCCGTTAAAAATTTGCACCACCTTAGCCGAGGTTTTATTATCTGCGTTAATCATGTGCCGCTGAAAGTTGATAACGCGCCGATAAATAAACGCCGTGATGATAAAATATACCAGCCATAGACACAATGCGGTCAGCGTCAGCTTGAAGCTGTAATAGCACATCAAAAAAACGCTCCACAGCGAAAAAATCACATTAAATACGCTGCTGATAAAATCGCCTGTGACAAAAGTTTTGATGGCGTTAATGCCCTGCATTCTGCCTAACAGCTCGCCTGTTTCATATTTTTTGAAGAAATCGGCGGGCATAGCCAAAAGGCGCGACCACAACGCCGCTTCCGTAGCGATATTCAAATGGTTAGAAATACGCAGCACGGCGATAGAACGTACTAAGGACAACGCCGCCGTAGTAAAGCCAACCACTAAAATAACCTGCGTAAGCGTAGTTAAGCCCTGGCGGTCGCCAATAGGAATAACATCGCTGAAAATAGATTTGCTGATAATAGGCGTAACCAGCGGCGTGAGCCCTGCAAAAAAGCTGGCCAGCACAATGGTTATATAATCGTTACGCCAGCATTGGCGCAGCATAAATTGCAGTAAATCCTTAATTCTCAACGCGCGCTGGGGAAATCCCGCATAGCAGGCGTAAGCTGCGTTGCTCAATTCAGCCGCCAGCTCTGCGTTCAGCTCGGTTTTGCTGCCGTCGGCTGCATATAAATAATATTTTTCGGGAGTTTCCGGCAGAGCCGCCAGCCATTCCTTATCGCGCTGCACCAACAACACGCCGCTGTCGCGGCTAAACCATTCTTCCTCTAAAACCACACGGCGCAGCCGCACGCCGCCTTTGACCAGCAAACGTTTAAGAATTGCAAAATCACTTTGCCGCTGCTTCAATTCCTTAGGCAGCGTCATACCCTCTATTTCCATTTGAAAATGCCCGCCTATGCGTCTGGCCAGCTGTGTTAAACCGTCGCTGTCGCCATAAATCGGCGCAAAAGCGTCTTCCTCGCCTGTCAAAATATTGATGGACGCATCTATCAGCTTTTGCTTTTTCTGACGGCGCACTTCCAAACGCTGCGAAAAATATTTGCGCAGGGAATTAAACTGTCCGCTTAAAAACATTGCCAAAATATTTTCATGCTCCAAAAAGGTAAGCCATAACTGCTCGTCTTTCACATGCAATAAAAAATCTGTTTTGTTCCAGCCGCCAACATAGTCGTCATTACGCACAGCAAAAAAACGCAGCCACGGCAGCACCAGCAATGATTTAAACCAATCGCGCATACCATCGCGCAAACCGGCAGCGTCGCCGATACAATTTTCCGCAGCATCAGCAGCGTTGTAAATTGCCAGCTCTACTGGTTTTTTGGCATATAAAAAGATTTCTAATTTTTGAAACTCATCATAAAGGCCAAACACATACTGCCCTTTGCCGCGTTCCAGCAAAAACATGCGTTCTCTGCCGTCGCCGGTCGCGGCATAAACGTCTACGGCGCCTCTCAAAACTACAGCCACGGCGCCCTCTTGTTCCAACTTTAGGCATTGCCCGGAAGCGAGCGTCATTTGTTTTGCTTTACTTAAACTCATAACGCCGCACCTCCTTGAGTATCTTCATTATCCGCTATCAAACCTGCGTAAACACCGCCTTGGGCCAACAGTTCTTCATGCCGGCCGCGTTCCACTGCCCGGCCATGGTCAATAACTATAATTTCGTCACAGTCGCGTATAGTGCTCAAACGGTGAGCTACCACAATACAGGTACAGCCTCTGCGTCTGATATTTTCCATTACTTCCAGTTCTGTCAAGGGGTCTAAAGCGCTGGTAGCTTCGTCCAGCACCAAAATAGAGGGATTGACTGCCAGCGCGCGGGCAATTTCCAAGCGCTGACGCTGACCGCCGCTGAAATTAAATCCGCCCTCGCCCACATGATGCTCGTAACCGCCGTCTAAGCGCAAAATATCATCATGGATGCACGCATCCTTAGCGGCGCGGATAACGTCACTGCGGCGGATGGAGCTATCAAACAAGGTCAAATTTTCTTCAATAGTTCCCGACAGCAAAAAAATATCCTGGTCAACAGCGGCAAGAGAATTGCATAACACCTCGTGAGGAATCTTCTCTCTGGCGTAACCGTCAAACAGCACTTGTCCGCTCCACTCTTTATAAATGCCCGTTATCAGCTTAGCGATAGTTGATTTGCCGCTGCCGCTGCCGCCAACCAGCGCCACCCAGGCTCCCGGCTCTAAATGCAAATCAAAATTATTTACTAAGGGCTTCGCCAAAACGCTATAACCAAAAGCGATATTGCGCAGCTCTACCTCACCCCATAGTCTGTCTCTGCCGATGGAAGCAGGCTGCTGCTCGGGATAATTCAAGCTGTCGCGATTATAACGCATAACGTCATCCAAACGCTTCATCTGCATTTCTGTATTTTGCAGCGTATCCGCCAAGCCTAAAAGCTTGTTAAAGGGCTCCTGAAAATTTCCCATCAAGCCCTGAAAAGCTACAAAAATACCGGCTGTCATAGCGCCGTCCATAATGGAAAAACCGCCGACAGTCATAATCAACGCAGAATTGATACCGCCTAAAAGCAACGGCAGCATTTGTACCGACATATTATATAAAGCCATTTTTTGGCTGCCGTCCAGCACGCGGCTGCGATAGCCCACCCATTTCGCAAAAAATTCGTCCTCTGTGCCGTTGGCTTTTAAGGTTTCCATCATCTGCAGGCCATTCATAGCTACGCCATATTCTTTGGCAGCATCCTGCTGTACCTTCATGGCCATTTCCAAAAGATGCGGTCTTACAATAAAAAACACCAAAACACTGATTAAACTGAAGCCTACGCCAATAATGGTCAGCACTACATTATAATGTAATAATAACACCAAAAAGAACAGCGCTATAAAAAAATCCAATACAGCCGTAGCCGCCGAGCCGGTAAGCACCTCCGCTACGGTTTCAACATAGCTTACGCGGGAAGCAACCTCGCTGCTAAAACGCTGTTGAAAAAAATCCATGGGCAGTCTAAGCAAATGCCAAAAAAATCGCGAGGACTCAGCAATAGTTAAGCGTGCCTGCCATTTAGTCAAGCACCAGCAGCGCAGCCACACTAACAGCGCTTCAATGACAAAAACCACCAGCATCAGCAGCGTTACGTCTGTCATCCATTCCTTATGCTTACCCGACAAAATATCATCTAAAAACACCTGCGTAAATACAGGCTGCGCCAGCTGCGGTACAATCAAAAACAGGCAGATAAGCATCACAAAAAGAGCAGGCAGCTCTTCGCCTTTAAGACGTTTTATAACTTCCTTGTAAATGCTGTATTTTTCTCCGCTGGGCTGAAAATTTTCGGTCGGAGTTATTTCTAAGGCTATGCCGGTATAGCTGCCATAAAAGCTTGCAAAAGATATACGGCGGTGTCCCACTGCCGGGTCATTAATGTAAACCGTATCTCCCTTGATACCTTCTAAAACCACAAAATGATTAAACTCCCAGTGTATCAGCATGGGATAAGCTGCGTCGCGCAAGGCTTCCGCCGGATAACGATAGCCGTTGGCATTAAATCCCCAGCGGCGCGCAGCCTTAACAATATTCGCCGCCGAAACGCCGTCGCGGTTGACACCGCACTCCTGCCGCAGCTTTTCCAGCGGCAGCCACAAACCGTAATAGGCAAAGATCATGCACAAAGAGGCAGCGCCGCATTCCACTGCTTCCATTTGCAGTACGGTCGGCGTTTTTACACGCTTTCCTTCTGCTTGCTTAAAAATATTATCCATTTTCAACGCCTCATCTGCTTCTCAGCCAATGACTAAGCTTGTAAAAAACCTTTTCAATCGGCGGCTTACGGTCCACCACTACAAAACCGCTGCATACGCTGCCGGAAGTTATTTTTTTATGCTCCCCCAAACGAGAGGTCCACAAAAAACCGGATTTAGATTTAGGGTCTTTTACTAACTCAAAGGTTACCTCGCTGACAGCTCCATCATTTTTTGCCAGCAGCCACTGCACCAGCTGCTGATTGCCCAGCTTGTTAATCATGCCTTCGGCGGAAGCCGGATAGCGTGATACTGAGCGCACTACAGCCACCATGCTGCCGTTTTCGCCGGCATTGCTGCCATTGGGCGAAACCTGCATAGTCATACCGGGAATAATGCGCTTGCCATCCATAACCGGAACATACAGCACGCCCTGCAAATCATCGCGACCCTCGTCACGGCGCAAGGTACAAATCGTTCCGCCAGCCGATAAAATTGCTTCGGGCATCACCAACACCTCGTCTACAATACCGTCGTAGCCGCTGACAATAATTTCGCTGATATTTTGCTGATAACGCTTGGCATCATAATTAGCGGCGCTGTTGACAGCCTCGCGCTCATTTTCTGCCAAAAACATACCGGAGCGGGCAATTTTACTTTCTACATCCTGCGAAGGCTGCTCCAACGTAGCGATAACGTCGCCCTTGCGCACCTGCGTGCCGGGGGCAACCAACACGCGCTCCACCTTGCCGCCGACCACGGACGAAACGTTAGCTACGCCGCCTGCGTCCAGCAATATTCCCGTTCCTTCCACTTTATCTATAATCGCGCCGAAAATTGACCACATTAACAGGGAAAAAATCATGATGCCCAAAGCAGCCAAGCCTATCCAGCTGATAGGCGTAGTTACCTGCAGCAGCTTATCGATATTTTCCGGACTGCGCTGCTTATCCATAGCCGCCTTACTGAAAATATCTTTATTTTGCGCCATCAGAAATCCCCCCTTCTATGCTGATTTCGGCCTTCATGCCGCTTGCCAGGCCTTCTCTGCCGGATACTACTACTATTTCGCCAAGCTGTATACCGCTTTGCACCTCGGTATAACTGCCGTCGGACGCGCCAATAATTACCTTGCGCTCCGCCAATTTGCCGTCAGAAGTCCACACAAAAACACTGGAACGCTTAGCATCCACTGCCTTGGCAGGCACCGCCAGCACTCTGCGTTCGGCAGTTTCCTGAAAACGAACCTGCTGATAACGTTTTGGCTCCAAAAGACCGGAGCTGTTGTCAACCTCCCAGCTTACGCTGCGCAATGAAGCCGCTTGTCCCACAGGCGGTTCTACCTTGACAATATGCGCGTTAAAGGTTTGCGCGTAACCGCGGTTACTGCCGCCATAGCTGCCGCTGTAAATTTTTTCCAAATCTCCCTGTTCAACAGAAAGCTCCCATTCCTTACCGATAGGCAGCAAGCTCTGAAAATCATCCTCGCTGATGGTTTCTGTAAAACGCAGCTTGGTAAAATTACCAATCAACGCCACGGAAGTCCCGGCCTGTAAAAAAGCTCCTTCTTTTTTATAAAGCATCAGCACTTCACCGTCAAGCGGCGCCGTTACTGTTAATCGGTCACGCAAGAGCTCGTATTGCTGCTTTTCCAGGCGCAGAGTTTCCAGCTCTGCCATAGCAGATTTATGCTGGGTTTCTATATCCTCATACTGCTCCAAAGAAACTGCACCTAAGCCGATAAGCCGCTGATAGCGGGACAGTGAATTGGCATAACGCGCCGCCACCGTCTGCGCCTTGGCAATATTTACGTCCGCCTGCACAATTTTCATATCAATATCTTCATTAACCACATGGCAGATGGGCTGTCCCTTGACAACCCTGGCGTTGGGCTGCACGTAGATTTTCTCTAGGGTTCCTTCTAAGCGGGAAACTGCATCCGTCATATTTTCGGCCTCCATGCGCACATCCTTGCGCTCAAAGCCGCCGCGCAAAGCGCGTATTTCCGCCTTGGCGCCCACTAATCTGATGATGCGGTTGGACAATCTCGCCGCAATATTTCCTTCATCTGTATAATTTAAAAACGTTCCGTAGCCAACTAACAGCAGCATCATGGCAATAACGACAGCTACAGCGATAAAAAATATCTTTTTCACCAAAAGTACCTCCAGCAATATAAAATAAGTCTATTTTGCCTATTATAATTTTAATTATAAACTAAAAGACAACAAATTACTACTTTATTCTTGGTAATGCTGTGACAAGCGCCTCTAAACTCTGCGTTGTGTAAAAAGCAGCGATAGAAAAATTTTTGCACATAACTTGCTGCCACCAAACGCAAAATAGTTACAAAAAAAGCGGACGCTCACAAGCGTCCGCCAAAAAAGATTTTTTACATTGTAGCAATAAAATATGCAATACTGCTTACCAAAACCGTCAGCGTAATCATCATCGGGTCGGCAATAGAGGTACGATAGTTCTCCGGATTGTAATGGTTGCGTTTACGAAAGGGTTTCGCATCCAAGAAATCCATGGGATTAGACGTTAAATCCATAAACTTTTCATACAGAACCTGCCATGCGTTGCCCAAGCCGTTGCACAGTGCGCACAGCAATGCGCTCAGTCTGCCAATCAGCAGAGCAAAGGGTCCGCGATAGAACCAATCCGTATCCAGGCTGATGGCAGTGTGCGGTTCCATTTTATTGAGGTACATCATAAACGGAATCATAGCCATACCCAGCATTTGTACAGGCTGCAATAAATGCGGCGCGGTAAACGGCTGGTAGGGAGTCATCTCAAAGGGCAGATGACTGTACAGCAAATCCGGACATACGCCGTAAAGGAAGCACAGGAAACCGCTGATGCTCATAGCAATTTTCATATTGATAGGCAGCGGCTTGATAATCTCTGCGCCTTTATCGTCCTTGCGCAGAAAAATAAAGTAACCCATTTTTAAAGGAATTGATAAAAACGTACCGATAGCAGCCAGCTCCAGTAAAGTGAATACCATGGGCAGACCGGCAGCCGCAGCAGCGTTTACCGTAATATTTTTACTGATAAAGCCGTTGAACAGCGGAATACCGGCGATAGAAAACGCAGCCGAGAAGAAGCATACAGCAACCAGCGGCAGCTTTTTCGCCATGCCTCCAACCTTGTTTATATGCTTAATGCCCGTAGCATAAATTACTGCGCCGGCGCACATAAAGAGCAAGGATTTAAAAAGAATATCGCAGAAGGCATGAGCGGTAGCACCGTTCATAGACATAGCAGTGCCAATACCTGCGCCGGCAACCATAAAGCCGGTCTGGGAAATAATATGGTGCGCCAAAAGCTTACGCATATCGTTTTCCATAATCGCATAGCATGCGCCATACAAAGCCATAAGCACGCCGCCCCAAATTAACAGCTCGGTACCTGCAAAAACTCTGATTAAGGCGTAGACAGCAACCTTAGTAGTCAAACAGCTCATAAACACGCCGCCAGTAAGAGTGGAGTTAGAATAAGCGTCTACCAGCCAAGCGTTGACCGGAGGCATAGCCACGTTGACGCACATACCCAACATGACAAACCAATAGGCCCAATCGTGAGGTCTGTTGGTAAAGCTGTGCATCATTAAATCACCGTTGCCTGTATACCAGGTTACAAAAATACCTGCCAGCAGAACGCCTCCGCCCAACATATGCACCAGCATATAGCGGAAGCCTGCACGGCGCGCTTCGTGAGTAGGATTACACCATACCAAAAACAAAGAAGTAATAGCCAAAGATTCCCAAAAGAAAATGAAGGTCAGCCAATCCTTAGCTAAGCAGACACAGATTGCTCCGCCTGCATAAGCCATGGAACAAAGCGCTTCCATGCGATTGGGATTGTGAGCAGCATAAATACCGCTTACTAAAGCCAATACGGAAAAGATAAAGGCAAAAATCCACGCCAATTTATCAACATACATAATATGCAGCTGTAAATCATGAACGAAAGGCAGAGTAACCTCCGTTCCCAAGGGCAGATTATATGCCGCAGCGACGGCAGCCAGCGGTCCTAAAGCCAGGACAAATTTTCTGATTACCTTAGGAGCAAGCATTGCTAAAATGCCTACTGCCCACAAAATCAGACCGGGATGAAGCATTAACTCATTCATCAATCATCACCTCTGCCATCTTCATCAAAATCATCATCGTAATAATCCTTATCACGCTGCAATAGCGGCGCCATAATCATTTTAGAAACGATAATCAAAACCCAAGCACCCACAAAGCCAAAGAAAATATCGTAGCCAAAGGGCAGTGGCCACCAAGACGCAGCGTGCATATGTACGCCGGCGATTTCGGCAGCGGCCGCCAGCACCAAAACTACAGCTACAAGCATATAGACTGTTTTCTTAGTCATTAAAGCCACCCCCCGTGCCAGCCTGCGCAAACTGCGTTAGAGGCCATAGTCGCCAATTTGTAAAAATGCGGATACACATCTGGAAAACAACCAAGCACAATGGCTATTAAGGTTGTAATACAGATAGGAATCAGCATAGCGTAGCTGATTTCACCGTAGGAACGGAATTTCTCCTGCGGGTCCTTTACGAAAAAGGCCATCTGCGAAACAGGAATTAAATATGCCGCAGCAAGCAGACCGCTGGCTACCCAAAGCAGCACATACAAGGGCTTGCCGGCCTGCAACGCGCCTAAGCACAAATTCCATTTGCTGATAAAGCCTACTAAGAAAGGTACGCCTGCAATACCCAAGGACGCAATAGTGAAGCAGGCCATAGTTACCGGCAGCTTTTTACCAATACCATAAAGCTCGCTGATATTGTTGCGGTGAGTACGGGCGATTATCAAACCCGCACACATAAAGAGGGTAATTTTCATTACAGCATGCGCCACTAAATGCAGATAGGCACCTTTAATACTGATAGGAGAAATCAGCGCTGCGCCTAAAACAATGTAGGACAGCTGACCGATAGTAGAAAATGCCAGTCTGCGTTTTAAATGATCCTGGCGCAGAGCTATCAAGGAAGATACCAAAATACTGATGGCGGCAGCCCAAGCCAAAACGTCGGTTACGCCAATTTCTGCCAACAGCTTAGGTCCAAAAACGAAGCCGATAATACGCAGCACGGCGAAAACGCCGGTTTTAACAACCGCAACCGCATGCAACAGTGCAGAAACCGGAGTCGGCGCAATCATTGCTGCGGGCAGCCAGCCATGCAGCGGCATGACAGCCGCCTTTACGGAACCTGCCAAAATCATCAGCACGAATACGGCCTGCAAAACCCATTTTGGAGCCATGCCCAAGGTTAAGAAACCGCCGGCAGTAAAGTCCATGGTACCGCTGATGCAGTAAACGGCAATCAA
The DNA here is from genome assembly GCA_905200645.1 of uncultured Phascolarctobacterium sp. Classification (GTDB taxonomy): domain Bacteria; phylum Bacillota; class Negativicutes; order Acidaminococcales; family Acidaminococcaceae; genus Phascolarctobacterium_A. Next base: position 66,132 of record CAJKLD010000002.1, read on the forward strand.
GCCTGCCAGGAAAAACTGACCGGAAATCAAGGTATAAATTAAATATTTACGACTTGCCATCAAGGCTTCCTGGTTACGTTTATGCAGTACCAAGGGATAGCTTGCCAAAGTCAGCAGTTCATAAAAGATAAAGAAGGTCAACAGATTAGAGGCCATGGCAATGCCCATAACGGCGCTCATGCACACGGCGAATGCTGCAAAATAACCTGTCTGCTCGCGCTCCTGGTTGCAGCGCATATAGCCTATGGAATAAAAGTTCATAGGTACCCACAGCATGGAAGCCAGCACAGCAAAAATCATACCTGCCGGATCTGTGCGCAGTGTTAAGCCTACGGTATCAGTAATTTGGCACAAGGTCCATTGATATACATTACCGTCCAACACTGCAGGCAGCATGGAAAGGATAATTCCAAATTTCAAAACGGAAGCAATAACGCTCCATGTCTCACGCAAATTAGGCCAACGTCTGCTGAAAGCAATCAGCACAGCAGCAATAAAGGAAACTCCTACTGCCAGAAATGGTCTGCAATCTATAATCGTCATCTCAGAAACACCTCCGGCAAGCCTAATTTAATGATATCCATAACAATGTCCACACTGTAGAAGCCTAATACCAAAATGCCAATACCCATTACAAAAATCGGCAGCGCCATAGCGAATGGCAGTCCCAGCTTACCCTTGTGAGGGTGAACCTCCGTAAGCGAAGCTTCACGCTGCACAAACATCTGCTCAATGATACGGAAGAAGTAAATTGCATTTAAAAGAGAGCTGATTACCAGCACTGCAATGTAAAAATATTGCTGCCCGGTGTAAGCGCCCAGCATCAAATACCATTTACTGAAGAAACCGGCAGTGGGAGGCAGTCCAATCATAGAAAGCGCCGCCAGCGTTACAGTAATGGTGCTGATGGTCATTTTCTTATTCATGCCGCCCAAGCGATACAGATTAACTTCGCCGAAGCGATGCTCAATACCGCCGATAACCAGGAACAGGCTGCACTTCATAAAGGCGTGGTTGATAATGTGCAGCACAGCGCCGATAAAGCCGTACATATTTCCCATAGCCATACCGATGGCAATATAACCAATCTGCGCTACGGAAGAGTAAGCCAGCATACGACGGAAGTCATATTGAGCCATAGCCATGATGGAGCCAATCAAAATACCGGCTACGCCAAGAATGCCCAAAACGTTCAGCGCACTGTGCATTACGGGGCTGTCAACCTTAAAGATATAGTACATAAAACGAATCATGGCATAAGCCGGAGCCTTACTCATGCAGCCCGCAATAAAAGCAGCAGCGCCGGGATGCGCAAAGGTGTAAGCGTCCGGCTGCCAGCCATGCAGCGGGAACAGCGCCATTTTAATACCAAAGCCAATGATAAAGCAGGCAACGGCAATAGCAAAGAGCGGCGAATTAAGATGAGGCACAACTCTCTGCGCCAAATCTGCCATATTCAAGGTGCCGGTCAAAGCGTATAAATAACCAACGCCCAATAAATACAAGGAAGCGCCGATAGTGCCGATAAGCAGATAACGGAAAGCCGCCAGCATAGATTTTTTGCCGCCCAAAGCAATCAAGCCATAACCGGATAAGGACATGATTTCCAGATATACATACAAGTTAAATACGTCGCCGGTGATAATCATGCCGCACAAACCGACAGTCAAAAGACCAAACAAGGTATAATAGCCGCCTACATGCAGCCAATCTTCCTCTTTAACGAAAGGTCTACTGTATAAAGCTACCATCATAGAAATAAAGGTTACTAAAACAGCCAAAACGCTGTTCAGAGGGTCTAAAGCAAATTCAATGCCGATAGGAGGCTGCCAGCCTCCCATCCAATAATGCCAGGTTTGGCCGCCGCTGGTGATAACCCTGTGCAGCACCGTGCAGGCGCTCAAGAATGCACCCACGATAGAAGCCATAACTATCCAAGCGCCAAGATCTCTCTTAATACGACTGAACAGCATACACAAAAGCGAAGCCGTCAAGGGCAAAAGTACAATGAAAATTGGAGCATGCTGTGTCATTTACTTGCCCTCCTCAATACCTCTACTTCTTCTACGGAGCCATAAATTTCTTTAATGCGCATTAACAGCGCAATAGCTACGCCGGTGGTACCAAGGCTGACTACAATAGCGGTCAGCATCAGACCATGAGGAAGCGGATTGATATAAGCGTTAGGATCGGTAGTAATACCGTTTTGAATAGGTATCATTGCTCCGTCCTTTTGAGCAAAGCACAGATAAAAATAAATAACTGCCACCTGCATAACGTTCATAGCCATCAGCTTTTTCATATAGTTTTTGCTTAAAACCATGCCGTAAACGCCTAAGAAAAAGAGGATCATCACTAAGGAATAGATGCCTTTAGTCTTTAAAAACTCATTGAGCACTTCCATCATCTTCACCCCTTTTCACAATTGCGTCTAAAAGATTTATAATGGTCATCATAACGCAGATAGCAACGCCGATTTCAATAAGGAAAATGCCCATAGCGTGCATTTCGTGCTTTGGCTCCAAAACAATCGGCATATAATCATAATTCAGGAAAAAATCTGCGCCGCCAAAAATTGTCAGCCAGCCTGTAAAAGCATACAGGAAAGTGCCGACGCCGGCCAAAACCACGGATGTTTTGCCCAAAACATTAAATTTTGTATCAAAGCCCAAAATCAAACGAGCTAACAGCACGCCCACCGCCAAGAGCGCACCGGCCTGGAAGCCGCCGCCCGGAGAATATTCGCCCAAGCATAAGACATATACGCCGTACACGATAGTAAAGGGCACCAGCATACGAAAGGCCACATTAAGGATGAGGCCACCAAATGGTTCTTTCATCATTTGATAATCTCTCCTTCCTCCGGATCCTCCGGTTCCTCTTCAGGACGGCGGCCAACCGGATTGCTGGTCAAAACCAGCACTGTGGTCAAGCCTGCCAAAAACATTACCGAAGTTTCCCACATGGTATCAAAGCCTCTGTAATCGATGATGACACCGGTTACAATGTTAGGTGAGCCTGTATCTTCCGCACTGCGGGAAATATAGGTTGGGGTAACATGCTGGTTAGGCGCCGTATTGGCATCACCAATTTCCGGCAGATAGGTTACAACGGAACAGAACATGCCTGTCATAACCGCAAGAATAACTGCTACTAAGCCACGCATTATTTACACCACCTGTCAATTTTTTTCAAAGAAGCTACGAAAAAGATCGTAGAAATAGTACCGATAACCGCTTCTGTAAAAGCCACGTCGGGAGACCCCATCATCAAATACAACAGCACCGCGCAGAAGCTGAAGCCGCTGTAAATAATAGCCGCGCTCAAAATATCCTTACAGAAAATTACCGCGCAGGTAATCAAGATAAGGAAGATCAATAAAATCGCTTCAACTAAATATATCTGCATCTTATTTTTCCTCCTTTGTTCTTATATGCCCGACCGGTTCATCGGCGCTGTGATTATTTTTTTCCAACCCTACCAGTTTTTTAGCGCCCTTACTCTTTAATGTCCAAACAGGATGTCCGGATTTATAAGCAGCCTTGCTCAAAATATGAGAACCAATAGGGTTAGCCATAAAGACAATCAGGAAAGCAAACGCCATCTTCACTGCTGTCAGCGTCGGACCTTCATAAATGATAAGGCCGATAAAAGAAAGAGTACAGCCAAGCGTTTCACTATTGCCGGAGGCATGAATTCTGCTGTAAAAGTCCGGCAGGCGCAGCATACCAATAGCAGAACCGATAAAGAAAATTAAGCCGCCAAAAATAAATAAAGCCGCTATAACCTCTCTGAGAGAATTAAGACCGAATACCTCAATCATATATTTTTACCTCCCAGATATTTTGCTACAATTACAGAACCTATAAAACCTAAAAAAGCATAAGAAATGGCGATATCAACATACATATCGGGGCGTCCGTCGATATAACCGAACAGCACCAGCAGCAAAATCGTGTCGGCGCCGATAACGCCTAAGCCATTCATTCTGTCATAAATTGTCGGCCCATAAAACAGGCGCTGCAGCATAGTGCCAATCACAAAGATAATGGAAACCATTAGAATAAAAAATATCGTATTCATAATCATTCCTCACTCTCCGCTACAGCAAAATCAAATTTTTCTCCATACAAATCGGCAACCTTTTTCTGCATAGAGCCGTCAAGCACACCGGCAGCCGCGCCCGTAGTCAGAGCGTGGATTTCGTACAAACCGTCGTCAGTAACATTGATTGTTACCGTACCCGGTGTCAATGTAATGGAGTTGGCCAATACCACTGCCGCCATTGGGTTATCCGTTTTAAAATAAAAACGCACAACCTTGGGATCAATTTGCAGCTCCTGTGCCGTAGTTGCCACTAAAACATCAACATTAGCTACAATCAACTGCCACATAAGCCAAAAGAAGTACATGATGAATTTAGGAATAGATACGCCAAAAACAAAGTACCTCTTACTGCCATCCTTATTTGAGACCAGCAGCAAAGGATATGTCAGCCAAACAGTTATAATTGCAGTAATAATGCCATAAACAACAAATTTGGTTTCCGTTCTTCCCGACAAAACCATCCAAAACCCAAAAAGCACCAAACCAAGGGTCAGCTTATGTACTAAAGGCGAGCCCACAATATTATTGTTATTTAATACTCCCTGCTTTTCCACAGCTACCACCTTTCTTTATATTATTTTGTATAATCATCATACATATATACATTTGACAAGAAATTGTTTTTCCCTGCAAACATTGCCCTTGAAAATAAATTTATTTACATTATGGCAATACAAGGCTTATTTCCCTAAATTCACAGTGCTCTACCGGCAGCATTCTCCCAGCCAAACGCTGTACACGCTCAATATCCGCCGTAGCGCAAACCGTAACCCTGCCCCTGCCTACTGCTTTAGCCAGCCCGGCCTCGTTTAAAGCCTGCATAGCCAAACGACTGGTAGCCTCCGCCGGGTCGATAACCGTTACTCCCGCGCCCAGCTCTGCCTCTATCTGCTCTTTGATAAACGGATAATGAGTACAGGATAAAATCAGCGCATCTACTCCGGCTTTTTTCAGTGGCGCCGCATATTCCGTAATCGCTTCCTTAAGCTCTGCGCTGTCAAACTTTTCGCCCTCAATTAATGGCACAAACTTTGCGCAGCCCACAGGAATGACCTCCGCCTTAGGGTCAGCCGCCAAAATAGCTTTTTTGTGCGCTTCCGTGCCGATAGTAAAGGGCGTGGCAAAAACGCCGATTTTTTTCTTTTTGCTGGCCGCCAAGAGCAGCTGCTCGCCTTTAAACATGCCTATGACAGGAAAGCCGTGCCCGCCCTTGAGGCTGTCAATGCCCAGCATGGTCAAGGTGTTGCAGGCCACAACTACTTCCTTAACGCCCTGCGCCGCGAGCCAGTCCAAAATCTCGCCCACAAAACCGCGGATTTCGCTTTCCGGCCTTGTACCATAAGGAGTTCGGGCCGTATCGCCCACATATATAAAATCCTCGTGGGGCAAAAGCTGATGCAGGCATTTCAAAACCGATAAGCCGCCCACGCCTGAATCTAACACGCCGATAGGTGCATTATTTTTCATAATGAAAAACCTCCTTTACACGCTAGTATTATTATAGCACTAATAAACTGTCAAGCCAACAAATACCGTAGAAAATTAAAAACCGCCGATAAAACATCGACGGTTCTGTATATTAAGAGCAAAATTATTTTTGACAGTCAATGGCTTGACAAATAAATTTTACACAATGGTTCTGAGATACTCCATAAATTTATCACGCAAATCGTCGCGGCGCAGAGCGTATTCTACCGTAGCAGTTAAATAACCCAGCTTATCGCCCACGTCGTAACGGCGGCCCATAAAATCATAGGCATACATAGTCTGCTCTTTAGCCAGCACCTTTAAAGCGTCGGTCAGCTGGATTTCACCGCCGCGTCCCGGCTGAGTCTGCTCCAGAATATCAAAAATTTCCGGCATGATAACATAACGTCCCAAAACAGCCAGCTGACTGGGAGCTTCTTCTAAAGCGGGCTTTTCTACCATATCGTTCACTTTAAAAATACGCTTGTTGTCCGTCGGCACGCTGTCAACAATGCCATAGGAAGAAACCTTTTCCTTAGGTACGGTCTGACAGCCCAAAACACTGCCGCCTGTGGCTTCATAAACGTCCATCAGCTGGCGCAGGCAGGGATATGCGTCGTTATAAACTACGTCATCGCCTAAAAGCACAGCAAAGGGCTCGTGCCCGATAAAAGCCTTCGCGCACAAAATTGCATGTCCCAACCCCCGCGGCTCTTTTTGCCGGATATAATGAATGTTGATGTCGGCAATATCTTTAACTTGTTGTAAAAGCTCCAGCTTACCGTGCTCTTCTAAATTCATTTCCAACTCCGGACTGCGGTCGAAATGATCCTCAATAGCGCGTTTAGTACGCCCGCTGATAATCAAAATATCGGTAATCCCGCTGGCCAGTGCTTCTTCGATAATATATTGAATAGTAGGCTTATCTACAATGGGCAGCATTTCTTTAGGGCAGGCTTTAGTGGCAGGCAAAAAGCGCGTACCCAACCCGGCAGCAGGAATAACAGCCTTCGTAATTTTTTGCATAATTTTCACTCCCAAAATTTTTTGCACAAGCTTTATATTGTATATTATTATACCACAGCGGCCAACATTAAACAAATAAAAGCACTGCTGACTCTCTTACAAATAATTTAAGATTTCCTTAGCATGAGGCAAAATAATATCCGGTTTAATAGAACCATTATTCACATCCTCCATAGTTGCCTCTCCCGTAAGCACCATAATGGATAAAATGTCATTATTTAAACCAAAGGCAATATCCGTTGCCAAACGGTCGCCCACCATAGCAATTTCATCCTTGGCAAAGCCGGTTTTTTCCAGTACCACATCCACCATATATTGGTAAGGCTTGCCAAAAATCAACTGCGGCTCTTTGCCCGTAGCCGTTTTTATCAGCTCCAGCATAGCTCCAGTATCGGGAATAAATTCACCGCTCTCAATAGGACAACGCACATCCGGATGCGTAGCTACATAAGGCACGCCCTTGTCAATCAACCGGCAGGCAACAGCTAAGCGTTCGTAGGTCAGCGTTTGGTCAAAACCTACAACTACAAAATCCGTCGCGTCATTTACATTTTGCGTCAAGGTAAAGCCTGCTTCGCCGACGGTTGCTAAAAGCTGCGGCGTTCCCAAAACAAACAAGCGCGCCTGCGGTTTATTTTTTTGCAGCCAATTAGTCAGAGCATCGGAAGAAATCAAAATTTCTTTACGTGTTACGGGAACGCCCAACCCATTCATCTTCTGCACATAATGCTCGTGACTGCGGGAAGAATTATTGGTCAGTAGATAATATTTTCTTCCTGCCGCTTTAAGCTTATCAAAAAAGCCCTCCATACCAGGAATCAGCTCGTTGCCTAAATTGATAGTTCCGTCCATATCAAACAAAAAACATTTTATTTTACGCATACGCTCATAAGCATAAATCATTAATAAATTACCTCCGTTCAGCTGACAGATTTTTCTTGTTAGGTACAATTATATAGCATTTCGCAGAATTTACCAATATGCGAGCGGGAAAACATCCCTATTGAAAAAAAATTATGCCGCCCTTCTTTTACAAACGACGGCATAATTTTTTAATATAAATTTTAAACATAATTTAAAGGATTAACCTGCTGCCCGCTTTTAATAACCTCAAAATGCAGATGCGGCCCGGTGCTGTAACCGCTGCTGCCTACATAGCCGATAATTTCACCCTTTTGCACATAGCTGCCTGCGCTCACCGCCAAACTGCTCATGTGGCCGTAGGCAGTTTTGATACCGTAATCGTGGCTGATAAGAATATATCTGCCGTAACCGCCATACCATTCCGCCTGCTGCACATAACCGGAAGCCGCCGCATATACGGGCGCTCCGTAATAATTGGCAATATCAATACCGGGATGCCAGTCGCTGCCGTAACCGCCAAAGGGATTGGCACGGCCGCCAAAATAAGAGGTAATCTCGCCGCCGGCGGTAGGCCACTGGCTGGGCGTAACATCCCTGCGGTAATTTTCATTTTCAATAGCCGTTAAAAGCTTTTCAAAATCAGCCTTTTTCGCCTTGGCCTCATTATGAATATTCTTTTCCTGCTCCAGCATATAACCCATGGGTGTACTGTCGCCTAAAGCAGGACCGCCTTTACCGGCATAAATACTGGCGTCGCTTTTTGGAGGCAGCTCGGCACCGTTTTTAGCCATTTCCTTACGCACCTTATCCTCTAGCTTAGAAAGATAAGCCAGCTGCTTTTGGTTCTTTTCGGCAATTTTCTGCAGCTCCTGAATAGTCTGTTCCTGCGCCTGCTTAGTTGCTTTATATTCGGCAATTTCCCGCATCTGCGCTTCGTTGCGAATAGCAAAATGCGCCAAAACGCCAATAGTTACCGAAACAATAACCACTAAAGCAGCCACGCCGCTGAAAGCATATTTTAACTGCGTTTTTTTAACATGAGTTTTGGCAATATGGGAACCGTCGGCAGGAATCAGCCAAAAAGTAAAATGCTGGTTGTAGTGCCACATTTTGCGCCACAAAGCATAACGCTGCTGTAAGCGTACAGAATAATCCCTGGCATAAGCGTCAGCACGGTCTATCGCAGCCTGCATATGCCAACGCATCTTTTCATAAAGCTCGCACCACTTGGCGCTGATAAACTGCCGGGCGGCAGACATTTTTCTATCGGCACGCACGCGCAGCATGGCAAATTGCAGTTTAGCAACCGCCAGTAATATTTGCAGCTTTACTAAAAGCTGCTGCCAAACCGCATCGATTTTACCCTTGCATAACAGCTTTGCTTCTTGTATTTTTTGTGTAGACAATTGTATAATAAAATTAATTTGCCGAGCAATCTTTTCCTGCATTACAAATCTCCTTAAGCGCTTATCACACCATTTCGCGCTCTACAACCCTTGTTAACAACAATATCAGCACTATTTAAAAAAATGACAGTGATATTATACTACTTTCAGCAGCTTTAGTCAAAATTTTTTGCCAAACTCTGCCTGCGTTACAGCAGCCGTCTTTTTTCTATTTTTAGTAAATATATCTATAAAAGTTATAGCTTTCAATCAAAAAATTTATAGCCACGGGAGCAAACATATCCCGTGGCTATATTGTAAAATTTTTACTTCTTATTCACTTTTAGGTCCTAACCCGTATTTTTTCAGATAACGATACAAGGTTACGCGGCTTACATCCAACATAGAGGCCAGTTTGCTGATGTTGCCTCCCGCAGATTTCCAAGCGGCAATAAAGGCTTCTTTGTCGTATTTCCAAGAACGCTCCAAGGTTTTATCGCCGGGCAGCTTAATATTTTCCGCTTCGATAATGCTGCCGGGAGTATGGAAAAAGGCCTGCTCAATAACGCCCTGTAATTGCTTAATATTTCCGGGCCAGCTGCAATTAAGCAGCAAAGCAACTGCCTCCGGCGACAGACGTTTCTGCGGCAGATTATGCTGCGCGCTCATCTCTACCAAAATATGTCCGGCAATAACCTCGATATCCTTTACACGTTCCCGCAGCGGCGGTACGCGCATGGTAGTATCCAGTACCAGCTCATATAATTTGCGGCTGAAAAGTCCTTTATCTGCCAAACGTTTCAAGTTGGAATCGCAGGCAGCAATTACGCGCACGTCAAACATTCGGGGAGCACCGCCTTTTTTCACAGGCGGCAAGCCGTGAGTAAGTGCCTCTGCCAGCTTATCGCCCATTTCCAACGGCAGTTTTTCTACCTCGTCCAAGAATAACGTACCGCCAATAGCCAGCTCCAGCTTACCTGCCGACTGCTGCTCGCCCTCGTCGGCGCCAAAAAATTCTGTTTCCAGCTCCTGCAAGGAAGCGTTGCGGCATTTTACGGCAATCAGCGGCGCCGCAGCGCGGGGACTGGCCTGATGAATACCGTGAGCCAAACGCTGCTTTCCGGTACCCGGCTCGCCCTGCAAAAGAATATTGTTATCTGTGCGGGCAACGCGGCCTGCTTTATGCTGCAAAGCCAAAAATTCATTGGTTTCGCCCACCATGCTGTACAGGCTGTAACGGCTGCTGTAACCGGTTGCGTGAGCGATAGTAGTTTTCAAATCTTCAATAGACATGGACAGCACTAACGCGCTTTCCACCTCGCTGCCTACTTTAATAGGCATAACGGTAGTGATGTCTTCGTAAGTTCTGTCCTGCGTAATCCAGGTAATTTCACGGCGTTGGGTAGGCACGCCCTTCAACGCTTTTTTAATGGGAATATGCTCGTAATTTAAAAACACATCCTGCAGATGCTCGTGTCCGTCAAGACGCTTGCGCCCGTTTTCATTGCAGTATTTTACAGCGCCGTCTTTACCCAGCCAATATACTGTCACCGGCAGCTGCTCCATCATAATGCGGTTAATGGTCCAGGATTCCAGCATAGCCATGTGCTGCTCGATAGAATATTTCATAGTCAGCAGCAAGCTTAACAGCAAATCATAGGGCAAATCGTTTTGGTCCAAAGAAAAAAACGAAATAATATAGCGGATTTTGCCGTTAATGCAGATAGGCGCGCTACAGGCGTCTCCGCTGTGGCTGTCCTTAATCCACATTTCGGGACCGAACATCAAAAACGGCACATTGTGCTCGCGGGCAACACTGATGCTGGAGGTGCCGACATCCTCTTCCAAAACGCGCATTCCTTGAATATCTTCAATAATGCGCTGGAAAAACGGCATGGCGTAATTTTTAATAACGTAACCGCTTTCGTCGATAAGCAGCATACTCAAATTATGAATATTAAAATGCTGCTTGCTCTGCTCATACAAGCCGTCCACATATTTAACAATAAACTCATGCGTTTTTTGGTGCTCGGCAATCTCCTCGCGGCTCAGCTTATGAATTTTCGGCATAGTTTCATGCGGCAGATTCATCGCGCGGCAGCGAAGCCAGCTTTCTGCTACCCATGGATGCACATTGGGATCAACTATGCCCTCTTCCATAAACTTCTTATAATATGAAGCAAGCTTTTCTTTATTACGTCTTTCTCGAATCATCAACTAACCCCTCCCCTGCTTAAGCAAGCAGATTATTTTTGCTGCTAAATTTCACCGTTAACTACTAAAACTCTGCGCGCGCCATAATAGCGCGTTTTCCAATAGCTGTCGCTTAAAGAGCACAGCATAACGCCCTTAGACGAGGTCGCATTCCAAAATCTACCCTTGCCGGCATAAATGCCAACATGGGAAGCTCCCGGAGCATAAGTAGTAAAAAACACCAAATCGCCTGCTTTGAGCTGCTTTTGCGTAACAAAAACGCCCTCCAGCACCTGCGCATCCGCCGTTCTGGGCATGGACGCCTTACAGTTCTTAAACACATACTGCACATAACCAGAGCAGTCAAAGCCCTTAGGCGTAACGCCGCCAAATTTATAAGGCACGCCCTTATATTTAGCAGCCTGCTTAATTATGTCCTGTCCTTTGACATTGTTAATGCCGTTTTTGGCAAAAGCCTCCCAATTCAGCTTGCGGTAGGTAGCGTCGTCCAGCTTGCCGTGAGCCTTCAGCTTATACTGCTGCTGAAATTTTTTGAGTGCCGTTTCCGTAGCCGCGGTCATTTTGCCGCTGGGCTTTTCTTGATACAGCCCCAAAACCTGCAGCTTTTGCTGGGCAACCTTCAGCTTCCAGTTGCTTTGCTGCACTGTCACCTTGGCGGCAGACTTATGTGAAGTTTTCTTTTTGGCTTCTGCTCCAACCGGCAGCCAGCACAGCACAGCCGCCAAAGTCAGCAGCGCAATAAGCCTTCTGTGCATAAGCATCACATCTTTCTCGAACGAGCGGCTAACCTACAAATAAATTAGCTTATTTTATCATCAATACTCTGTATTATTATAAACATCCCAGGTTTTCAGCTTACTAAGGCTCTGCGCGCCGGCTTCTACCTGACGCAGCAAGCGTTCCTTATCGCGGGGCAGCGTTCCCGCCAGCTGCACATAATTAGATACATGATTGCTGCGGAACAGGCAATGCTTATCCGCAGGCAAATTTATATTTTCCAACATTAAATGCAGTTCCTGCATTAAGCCTGCCGGAGACAAGGGATTGAACTTGCCCTCCTCAAACTGCTCCAACAGCTCGCTGCCGCGATAGAGCATTAAGCACAAAGCGCTTAAATGCGTAGGCTGAATAATGTTGATGGCTTTTGCCGTAGCCAAAGCGTGACGGGCGCTGCCCTCCACACCGGCCAAGCCTAAAATAACCATTAACGAAAGCTTCATGCCGCTGGCAGTTACGCGACGGCCAGCTTCAATAGCTTCTTCGGCGTTAACGCCTTTATTAACGGCTTTCAGCGTAATATCGTCGCCTGTTTCCATGCCGTAATACAAAAGCTGGAGTCCCGCTTCCTTTAATTGGCGCAGCTCCTCCTCGCTTTTACGCAGAATATCCTTGGGCGCAGCATAGCTGGCAACTCTTTGCAGCTTCGGAAACTGCTCGCGCAAGGCCTGCAAAATTTTCAGCAGCTTCGCCGTAGGCAGCACAAGCGCGTCGCCGTCTGCTAAAAAGACACGGCGCACCTTATCCTTGCCGTAATAAGCCGCCATAGCAATTTGACGGGAAATTTCCTCGTCCTTTAATATTTGAAAGGGAACGCCTCTATACATATTGCAATAGGTGCATTTATTATGGGCGCAGCCCCTGGTTACACGTAAAATAAAACTGCGTGCCTCGCTGGGAGGACGAAATACTGGTGTGTCATAAGAATCAAAAAACATAGTTACCTCACTTCAAAAAAATCAAAATTCAAAACAAAAAATACATAGCGCCAGTATTTATAGCCAAAGCAGGCAGCGTCGCGACCGGCTGTAATTCCTGTTTGGCGAATAGTGTTAACAATAAAACACTTTTAATTATATTATAACCGATTTTCGCCTTTTTGTAACGTCTATATGAAAACTTTTTGTAATTTTTTTACAAAGTTTTGCGTAAAAATGGCAAGAGTGTAAAAGCAAACAGAAAAATTTCCGCTAACTTTATTGCTTACAAAAAAAAATCATACAAATGCCTTTTTTCGCGTTATAATGCTATAATAGAAAAAGAAAATTACATCCGAGGTTAAATCATGCAGATAAAAAGCTCTAAACTTTTTTCAGCAATACTGTTGCTACTAGCAGCAGTATTGCTTAGCGGTTGTCAAACAAACACAGATAAAGCCGGTGAGGAAAATACTGTTCAACCAACAAATCACAGTATTAAAGCTCCCGCCGCAGGCAAAATTATCGGCCTGATTGCGGAACCGGGCGAGCGTATCAGCCAAGGCCAGCCGCTTTTTGCCATCAGCGACGAAAATTTAGACCAGCAGGTAAAAAATTTACAGACGCAGCTGGCTAAAGCCGAAGCCGAGCGCAAACGCATGGAGCAAGGCACGGTGAATGCCGCTCCCGCAGGCGACATCCAAGCAGCGCAGGCCAAGGTTGCCATAGCGCAGCAAAAAGCGGCTAAACTGAATCAACTGCTGGCGCAGGGAGCAGTTTCCCGCAATCAAGCGCAGGCTGCGCAAGCAGAGTTAGCGCAGGCTACAGCCCAAATGCAGGCCGCCGCGCAAATAGCGGTCAGCTCACAGCCTGCCAGTCCGGAAGCAAAAGCAGCGCAGGCAAAAATAATTGCACGGCTCAAAGAGCAATTAGCACAGGCGCAAGCTTTACAGCAGGCTAACGAAGCAATCAGCCCCTGCACCGGCATCATCACCGAAGTCAAAGCCGCCAACAATACAACAGTGACGTCAAGCCAGGAAATTATTATTATAAAGGAAGAAAAGTAAAGGAGCACCAGCCATGCCAGACCAATTTTCCCGCACAGCGCGTTTAATCGGACAAGAAGCCATAAAAAAATTACAGGCCAGCCGCGTAGCCATTTTCGGTATCGGCGGCGTAGGCGGCTACACGGCAGAAGCGCTCGCCCGCAGCGGCGTAGGCAGCTTTGACCTTATTGATAACGATACCGTAGCGCTTAGCAATTTAAACCGCCAGATTATCGCCACGCATGCCACCCTTGGCCTACCTAAAGTGCAGGTTATGACAGAGCGTATTCACAACATCAATCCAAAAGCAAAGGTGCAGCCGCATCAGTGCTTTTTCTTACCGGAAAATGCTCATGAATTTGATTTCAGCCAATATGACTACGTAGTAGATGCCGTAGATACGGTTGCCGCTAAAATTACCATTATTTTAGCGGCACAGGCAGCCGGAACGCCTGTTATCAGCAGTATGGGTGCAGGCAATAAAATGGAGCCTGCCAAATTTCAGGTAGCCGACATTTATAAAACCAGCGTCGACCCTTTAGCGCGTGTTATGCGTCAGGAATTAAAAAAACGCGGCGTTAAAAAGCTGAAAGTAGTTTATTCCACCGAGCAGCCCTTAATTCCTTTAGAAGAAGCAGATGAAGCGTCAGCCAAACGCGCACTTCCCGGCAGTACCGCGTTTACGCCCTCCGTTGCCGGTCTTATTCTTGCTGCCGAGGTAGTGAAAGATTTGATAGGCTGGCAGTAACATATTTTTACTGCTGCAAAGCAGTCGGCACTAAACAATAAATCATATAACAAAAACGTCCTTGACCCCATGGCCAAGGACGTTTTACTTTGTTTAAATTATTCAAATATGCACATAACAGTCAACGCGAATAAAAATACTAAGCTAACACCTACAGCGCTAAACATAGTGTATTCACCTCCAACCTTTGCCCTTTATCTTACTTAGACTTTGCAGTCTTGCTGTATTTCTTACTACGCCTTTATTATACCACCTTTTTGTATTTTGTATACAGTATTCTCAAGATTTTTTTGAAAATTTATGTTATCTTTTGTGAATTTAAAAAGACATTTGTATATCATGTCTGCTAATCCTATTATAAGCAACCAGAATTGTTAAAGAATGTACTTTTATCTATAATACAAATAAGTTATTTTATTTTTTTAGGGGTATAAATCACCTTCAAGGTAAGCAGCAGGCTGTTATTAAACAGCAGAGGAAACATGGCAACTCTTGCAGGCTTTAATCGCAGTTTAGAGCAGTCCTTAAGGTGTTTTATAAAATATATTATATTCCTTAAGGGGGAAAAGAAAAATGAAAAAATCCTTAGTATTAGCAATGGCTATGGCTCTTGGCGTAACTGCCAGCGCTTATGCTGCAAATCCGTTCTCTGATGTTCCTGCCGGCCACTGGGCATATGACAGCATTTCCAAATTGGCTGCTGCCGGCGTAATCGAAGGCTATGGCGACGCTACCTTCGGCGGCGACAAACTGATGACCCGTTATGAAATGGCTCAAATCGTTGCCAAAGCAATGGCAAAAGGCGCTAACGTTGACAAGCTGGCTGCTGAATTCGCTGACGAACTGGATAACCTGGGCGTTCGCGTAGCTAACCTGGAGAAAAAAGCTGACAACGTAAAAATCACCGGTCAGGTTCGTGCTCGTTACCAATCCCATGATATTAAAGGTATAGACGCAGCAGACCTTCGTACCCGTTTGTGGATTACTGGTCAAATCAATGATGACTGGACCGCTACTGCAATGCTGCAAAATCAACAAAACTTCTTAGATAGCAACGCTGGTGAAGAAGATACTGAACTTAAACGTGTTTATGTTGATGGTCGCGTAGGCGGTTTGGCAGTTCATGCTGGTCGTTGGGACGAAGTAACCGCCACCGGTTCCATTTTAGATTCTTACATTGACGGTGTTAAAGTTTCCTATGGCGATAAAGTAAAAGTCTGGGGTATTGCAGCCAAAGCTGGCGGTAACGATGCGGTAGATGGCGGCTTATTTGAAGAATCCAATGACCGTCTGTATGTTGCCGGTTTAGAAGCACAAGTTGGCGTTGTAAACGGTTATTTCAATTACTTCAAAGCTAGTGGCGTAGATGCTACTTATGGTGCTGAAGCAGATGGCAACAAAGAAGTTTACAATGTTGGTTTAAGCTTTGACGTAGCTAAAGATTTGAACCTGGCATACGAATATATGTGGGGCGACAAAAAATACAACAAGGAAGTATCTAAAGACGGTTTTGTAGCTACCTTGGCTTACAAAGGCGCTGACGCTGCTACTCCGGGTTCCTATGGTCTGCATGTAACTTATTATGATCAACCGATCAATGCTATTCTTACTCCGACCTATGACGCTACCATGTTCCTTGACAAAGGCGGTTACAAAGGCTTCAACGTAGGCGCTGATTATGCACTGGCTAAAAACATTACCTTGGCTGTTAACTACTACGACACCGAAGCTAAGGTTGGCAGCGAAGACGATCAATCCATCTTCACCGAGCTGTTCTTCCAATTCTAATTTAATAAGTAAATATTTACTTACCAACAACATCGAGGCTCAACTCCTCGATGTTGTTTTATTTTGCAGGCAAACTTTGTGAACTTGACAAAGCATCGCACATTATATTGACTCGTGAAAGCTGAAAACTCTCAACGAATAATAATTATTGATTATATTGAAAATACGCAAATTATAGTATATACTATGGTTGGTAGGTTGCACAAAGCTTTATTTTTGTAAGACTTTGGCTTTGAAAGGGATTTTTTTATTAAATATTGGAGGAAAGAAATATGTCCAAGCATGAATTTACCAGCATCCGCGTCCCCATTGCAAAAGATAATCCGTCCATTCAGCGCCTAGAATTTAAATGTATCAAATGCGGCGCCTGCAAAATGGTCTGCACTAACGACATCGGCGTGTGCGGCACTTACGATTTAGCTAAAACCAACGACGTGCCTGTATGTATCTACTGCGGCCAGTGCGCCAATGTATGTCCGGTAGATTCCATTACAGAAAAAATTGAAGCGTATGAGGTTTTAGAAGCCATTAACGATCCGGAAAAAATTGTTATTGTCAATACTTCTCCTTCCGTGCGCGCTGCTTTAGGCGAAGAATTCGGCATGGCTGACGGCAGCTTTGTTGAGGGCAAAATGGTTGCACTTCTGCGTAAATTAGGCGTAGATTATGTTTTAGATACTTCCTTTGCGGCAGATTTGACTATTGTGGAAGAAGCAAGCGAGCTGATTGAGCGTATTACCACAGGCAAGCTGCCCTTGCCGCAGTTCACCAGCTGTTGCCCTGCCTGGGTAAAATTTGCAGAAATTTATTATCCTGAAATGCTGCCCCATATTTCTACGGCTAAAAGTCCTATTGGTATGCAGGGGCCTACTGTAAAAACCTATTTTGCGAAAAAAATGGGGATTGACCCCACTAAAATTGTCAATGTAGCGCTCACTCCCTGCACAGCTAAAAAATTTGAAATTCGTCGCGAAGAAATGTGCGCCGCAGGCAAATATTTAGGTATCGAAGGACTGCGTGACATGGATCACGTTATCACTACCCGCGAGCTGGCTATGCTGGCAAAGGATGCCAATATTGATTTTGCCGCTTTAGAGGATTCTCCTTATGATAAGCTGATGGGTGAAGCTACCGGCGCGGCAAAAATTTTTGGCAACACCGGCGGCGTTATGGAAGCAGCCATTCGTACTGCTTATGCCTATATCACCAAAGAACCCGTGCCTGCAGATTTGCTCAACCTAGAGCCTGTACGCGGCTTGGACGGCATTAAAGAAGCTACTGTTAAAATTAAGGATTTGGAAGTTAAGGTCGCAGTTGTTTATGGTACCGCTAACGCCCGCAAGCTGATTGAAAAAATTAAGGCAGGTAAAGCAAATTATCATTTCGTTGAGGTTATGACCTGCCCCGGCGGCTGCATTGGCGGCGGCGGACAGCCTAAAGACAGAGAATATAAGGGCGACGCTTTACGCGCTAAACGCATTGCTAGTCTGTATAATAATGATAAGGAAATGCGCGTGCGTCTAAGCCACGAAAACCAAGAGCTTATAGAATTATACAAAGAATTTTATGGCAAGCCCTTAAGTGAGCTGGCAGAAAAAATGCTGCACACCGGCTATCACGATTGCAGCGAGCTGTTAGGCGGAGGCAATATCTCTGCTGATTTCAAATTATAAAAAGCAAGTAACCCTTAATCTCTGCTCTTGCAAGAGATTAAGGGTTATGCTATAATGAACAAATAAAATTGCATACGCGGGTATAGTTCAGTGGTAGAACAATAGCTTCCCAAGCTATGTGTCGCGAGTTCGAATCTCGTTACCCGCTCCAGCGTAATCCCCGCCTCTAGAGTTAATCTGGAGGCTTTCTTTATTTTTGGCTATAGTTAGAATAATACAACGCACAATAAAATAGCAATGCGAACTTTTTTCACATTACAAATAAGGCAGTTTCGTTATAAGTTTTTCTAATTTTTAGCTGCATTTTTTCTAATTTGTTATTAGCCAAAGTAAGGTTTACAATAAGTATAACTAAACTAAAAGTAAAATATAAAGGTGGTTTTGTTATGCTTCTGCGCCAAATGAAATATTTTTTAGCGGTTGCCGATTGCAAAAGCTTTAGCGAAGCGGCGGTACAGTGCTTTATATCCCAATCCGCTATTTCCCAGCAGATTAAAATTTTAGAGGACGAATTAGAAATTGAATTGATTCAGCGCAGCAACCGTCGCTTTCAATTAACGCCTGCCGGAGAATATTTTTATCTTAAAAGCAAAAAAATCGTACAGGAGGCCAACGCCCTCAAGCTGGCGCTCAAGCAGATAAAACAGCACGAGCAGGGAGTTTTTCGTCTTGGCTGCCTTAACGGTTATCAGTTAGAAACTATCTGCACAGCTATTAACGAAATTTTAGCAGCACATCCCGATTTTAATATCGCCATTTTTTGGGGAGAGCATGATGAGCTGCTGGCAAAGCTACAGCAAAAAGAGCTGGATTTAATAATATGTGATGTGCGCGCTGATGATAATACAGAAGCACTAGAAAAATGCTTCTTAGCCGAAGAACCTATCTTAGCCGCCATTTCCACTCGTTCGCCACTGGCAAAGCAGCCGGCCATTGATATTCAACAGCTGGAAGACTTGGAATGTGTGCTTTTGCTTCCGCCTAAAGCACGCGAAAAAGAGGAGCAGCACTACCAGAAATTGTTGAAATTTTGCGGCAAATACTTTTACCCCCCCCGGATCTCTACAGCCATTTCGCATATAATTAACAGTCCGGCATTTTTACCCTTGCTTTACAGGGCAGCCAATATTACCGCATACAGCAGCTTTATCAAAGCGCTGCCGCTGCAAGCAGAAAACGCGGTGCTTACCAACCAATATAACGCTTTTTGGCAGGCAGAAACCAAAGCTACCGAGCAAACAAAAATCCGCCGGCTTATTTTAAGCAAATTACAAGAAAAAATTTCTTCATAAAATTTACTGTCTCGTTTTTTTACGAGGCAGTTTTTTGTTACAAAGCTAAAAAAACAAAACTGCAGCATAAAGCTATTGTAACAAAATTCATCTGCCGCGCCGTAACATAATATGTACTTATTTCAGTATAAGCAATTAGAATTGTTAAAAACTTTGCACTATTCTATAATGAAGCTATGAAAAAAGAGGAGATGAAGCAAGGATTTACCTCAGGGGTGGGGTTTTAAAGCTTCGTCAGCGAGTACCCTCTTTTTTACGCGGGGTTTGGGCTTGCCTATTCCAAGCCCTGCAACACACGTTATAAATCACTGTAAGGCGATACAGCTTCTACTAAAACAAGCAGAGGAAACAAGGCAACTCTTGCAGGCGTTTCAGTACCTAGCCAAATCTCCTGAAGGTGTTTTATAAAATATAACACTTTTTCCAAAGGAGGAAAAAACAATGAAAAAATCTTTAGTATTAGCAATGGCTATGGCTCTTGGCGTAACTGCTAGCGCTTATGCTGCAAATCCGTTCTCTGATGTTCCTGCTGGTCACTGGGCTTATGACAGCATCTCCAAACTGGCTGCTGCCGGCGTAATCGAAGGCTATGGCGACGCTACTTTCGGCGGCGACAAACTGATGACCCGTTATGAAATGGCTCAAATCGTTGCAAAAGCAATGGCAAAAGGCGCTAACGTTGACAAACTGGCTGCTGAATTCGCTGACGAACTGGATAACCTGGGCGTTCGCGTAGCTAACCTGGAGAAAAAAGCTGACAACGTAAAAATTACCGGTGAAACTCGTCTGCGTTACTGGGATTATGACGGAGACAACAGCGACGGTAGCAAAACCCAACTGCGTACCCGTATTTGGATTAAAGGCCAAATCAACGAAGACTGGTCCGCAACCGCTATGTTAGAAAACATTCAAAAAATCGCTGGCGAAGACACCAAATCTGGCGAAGAAGACACCAACTTCCAACGTGCTTATGTAAACGGCCGTATCGGCGGTTTAGCAGTTCAAGCCGGTCGTTATCAATTCACCGACTTCAACGAAGCTATGATTTACGATGACCGTATGGACGGCGTTCAAGTTTCCTATGGCAAAGACGTTAAATTAGTTGCTGGCTTCGGCAAAGGTTCTGACCAAAACAAAAAAGATGCCAAATATGCAAACAATGCAGAAGATATGTACTATGCACAATTAGGCGCTAAACTGGGCGTAGTTGACGCTAAAGTTGGTTATTACAAATTTGAAGACCAAGCAGTTCTGAAAGATGACAACGAAATTTGGACTGTTGGCGCAGCTTTGAATGTTGCTAAAGATTTGAAATTGAGCGGCACCTATTACATGTCCGATTATGACACTAATGACGTTGATGATGACGGCTTCATCATTGGTCTGAAATACAAAGGCGCTAAAGCTGCCAAAGCTGGCACTTGGGGTCTGTGGGCTAACTACTATGACATGGCAAGAGGAACTTATGTAGCTCCTACTTTTGAAGCTGACTATGATTTCGGTCTGAAGTCTGAAGGCTTCAAAGGCTATGGCGTAGGCGCTGATTACACCTTCGCTAAGAACATTGTTGGTCAAGTTAAATGGTATGATTTGGAAGGTAAAGAAGGCGACAAGGACGAAAGCACCCTGTACGCTCAAGTTAACTTCGCATTCTAAGATTAGCTTGCTATAAGTTAATAACTAAACAGGACAGCAGCCGCTGTCCTGTTTTTTATAAGATGGCTTTACGCCATGGAGGTTACTATGAAAAAGCTTATGCAATTATTGGCTGCCGTTTTTGTAGCATTAGGCTTCTGCACCTTTAGCACTGCTTCTGTTGAAGCTGCCAACGTAGCTTTGCTGCCGCTCATCAACAACGTGCAGGACGACCAGCTTGCCAGCCAGGTTTATTTTAAAGAAGCTTTGAACGCTTTAAACGCGCAAAAAGGCTTTATGCTGGTGGATAACGATAATTTGACTGCTGCTATTGAAGCAGAAAAGATTGGCAATACCCTTCCCGACCAAGCTACTCTTGCCAATATTGCCAAAAACGGTAATGTAGATATTGTTATTGCTATGCAATTAGATAAATTAGACGATACTGCTCTGCGCTCCAGCGAAGGCGACAGACTGCAATTAGATTTGCAGGGCTATGCTGTTGCTTATAATAAAATTACCGGCGAATACTACAAGCACAGAATTTATAACGATACCATTATTCCCGAGGCCTTTTCCTCCCGTTGGGATTGGACTCACGAAGAATGGGGCAAAACCGTAAAACGTGAAATCAACAGTATTCTTAAAGTTAAAAAAATTATGATTGAAGCTCCCAGAATGAGCAAGCTGTAATCACAGCAAATTAAAATTAAAAAACGAAATGCTAAAATCTCCGCTGAAAGCAGCAAATGTTGTTTTCGGCGGAGGTTTTTGTATTGTATTGCATAAAATCTGTATTGATAATAGAAAGCTACAATAGCAGGCAGCCACCAAAGCTTATTTTTATAGGAAGTAAAACGTTAATATTTTCGGAAGTGAAATGTCTTTTTTATCGGAAGTAAAGCTTCAATATTTTCAGAAGTGAAAAATCTAATAAATTAGGAAGCGCGTAATTGTAAAAAGTTGTAAAATGTTGTATAATAAACTAGAAGTTGTAAAAGGTTATATAACAAAGGAAAAGTTATAAAAAGTTATATAAGGAGTTGGCTTGTTATGAAAAATCCGTTTTCTCTAACCTTTGGCAAAGAACCGCTCAGCTTAATAAATCGAAATCTGCAAAATGAAGAAATAATAGCAAGCTTTAAAGCAGATAATCCGGATTTTCAGGTGTGTATGATTACGGGAGTAAGAGGCTCCGGAAAAACTGTAGCTATGACTACTATTGCCAATAGCTTAAGAAAAGATGAACACTGGCTTGTAGTAGACCTAAACCCCGAAAGGAATTTACTTAATACATTGGCAGCAGAGCTTAGCAATAACAGGAATATCGTTGACTATTTTAAAAATACGCAAATAAATAATATTTCTGCTTTTGGCTTTGGCATTGGCGTTAGCCAAAGTAACGATATAAAGGATGTTACAGTACAATTGAATGTAATTCTTGAGAAATTGACAAAAGAACACAAAAAGCTTCTTGTTACTATAGACGAAATAAGCGCTAACCAAAACGTTAAAGAGTTTGTTAGTCAATTTCAGATTTTTATCCGCAAAAACTATAATGTGTTTCTATTGATGACCGGTCTTTATGAAAATATTTATGATTTGCAAAATGAGAAAAGCTTAACCTTCCTTTACCGGGCTCCCAAAATTGAGCTTAAACCTTTAAGCATACCTTTGATAATGCAAAAATATAAAGAAATATTTGCTTTAGAAGACAGCAAAGCTTTGGATATGGCAAAATTTACAGAGGGTTATCCTTTTGCATATCAAGTTTTGGGTTATTTATGCTTTAAAAACAAAACCTCTTATGAAAAGGTAATTTTTGAATTTGACAGTTATCTTGAAGAATATGTTTATGAAAAAATTTGGAGTGAAATATCCAATACGGATAAAATAATTCTTTCGGCTATGGCAAAAATTTCTTCAACTAAAGTAGCGGATATAAGAAATGTAATTGATATGGATTCTAATAATTTCAACGTTTATCGCAAAAGACTACTAAGAAAAGGTATTGTACAAACCAGCACGTATGGTCATCTGCAGTTCTGCTTACCAAGATTCAGAGAATTTGTCTTGAGAAGCAGTGATATGTATTATTAACCTTAAAATTTTATTAACATAACATTCGACCGACAGCACAAATATAAACCTCCGCTAAAAGCAGCAAATGTTGTTTTCGGCGGAGGTTTTTGTATTGCATAAAATTTATATTGTAACACAAAAAGCAAAACTCTTCTCCCCTATTTTCGCAGCAACTGCTATTTTTCGTCTTTTAATACAATTTTGCACTTCCGTGCTTTCAAAAAAATTTAAAATATGATATTATATATAAGTTAAGTAATCTCTTTAATTAAACATATTATCACTAATCAGCAGGTGGTTAAATATATGCTTATTGATAATAATTTTCGATATCCTGCTATGCTGCGTTTACAGAACAGGCAGTGTGTAATTATAGGCGGCGGCCAAGTAGCAGCGCGCAAACTGTCCACACTTTGCCAGGCAGGCGCCAAAGTTACAGTTGTTGCGCCGCAATTTTGCGCTTTGCTGCTGGAAAAAGCGCAGAAATTTTCCTGCACGCTTATCCGGGAATCCTACAAAAAAGATTTTTTAACAAACGCTTTTATTGTAATTGCCGCCACAGATAATGCCGCTATCAACAGGCAGATAACGGCAGAGGCACCCTGTCTCTGCAATAATATTACAGAGCCGGAACTAAGCAATTTTACGGTACCGGCCTCTTTTACGGAAGGAAATATTACCGTAGCGTTGGCTACCGGCGGTATGCCCGCTTTCACCCGCATCTTAAAACAGCGGTTACAACAAGTTATCACTCCGGAAATCGCAGATTTTAATGAGTTTTTACATAAACAGCGTCTCGTTGTTCAGCAAATTCCCTCAACGCCCGAACAACGCACAGCTTTTTGGCGGCAAACACTCACAGACCATATAGTAAATCTAGTAGCAGCAGACAACGCTGCTCAAGCAAAGGAGAACATCTTAGATGCAATTAGCAGTTTTAGGACTCAATCACAAAACAGCTCCCGTTGAGATCCGTGAACGATTTAATTTCAATAACGATAGAGTGGCCGGTATTTTGCGGCGTCTGCGCAATTACGACAACATTCCCGAAGCCATGCTTCTGTCTACCTGCAACCGTACAGAACTGTATCTGGTGCTGGAAAATCCTCACGAATCCATTGCTTTTGTAAAACGACTTATTGAGCATTTGGCAGGCAAAAATTATAAAGGCGAATATTTTTATAATCTCACGGGAACCTTATGCGTGCAGCATCTTTTCCGTGTTGCTTCCAGCCTTGATTCTTTAATTATTGGCGAAGGGCAGATTTTGAGCCAAATCAAAAATGCTTATCAAATTGCCCGTACCAACAATATGACGGACACAATTTTAAATACCTTGATGAACCGCGCTATCGCCGTAGGCAAGCGCGTGCGCACAGAAACCAAAATTGCTTACAGCAGCGTATCCGTTTCCAGCGCCGCCGTAGATTTAGCCATTGAAATTTTAGGCGATTTAACTGCCGCCAACATTTTAGTAGTAGGCGCAGGCCACATGAGCGAATTAACGGCCCGTCATCTGATTGATAAAGGCGCTAAAACAATTTTCGTCAGCAACCGCAATTTGGACCACGCCCAAGAGCTGGCAGATAAATTTAACGGCACTGCTATTCCCTATCAGGCTATGTTCAAGCAGGCGGCGCAGGCAGATATTATTATTACCTCCACAGGCGCGCCTCATTATGTTTTGACTGCGGAAAATCTTGGCCCTCTGCTGCCGCAGCGCCAGGGCCGTCCGCTAATTTTAATAGATATTGCCGTTCCCCGCGACGTAGACCCGGCTTTAAATAACATGCAGGGAGTTACCGTTTACAATATCGACGATTTAGAAAATGTAGTTGATGTCAATAAAAATTTCCGCACCCACGAAGCGAAAATCGCAGAACAGATTATCAACGAAGAAATTGAGTCACTCAAGGAACGCCTGCGTTACTATACGATGCGTCCCGTAATGGTGCAGCTGCACGATAAAATGAATTTTCTGCGGCAGAAGGTACTAAAAAAAGCTTTTGTCAAGCTGCCTGAACTTACAGAAGAGCAGCGCCGCATTATTGATTTAATGACGCAAAGACTGGAGCATAAATTTTTGCGCGAGCCTATGAAGGCTATGAACGCAGTAGCCGGTACTCCCGAAGAAGATAACTACAAACACATGATAAGCGAATTATTCTTATTAAATGAAAGCGGAGAGGAGTTTGGTGATGAAAGCCGTATTGAAGATTGGGACTAGACAAAGTCTTTTAGCCTTGTGGCAGAGTAATTATATTGCAGCCTGCCTGCGCAAGCAATATCCCGCATGTGAGGTTGTTTTAAAAAAAATCGTCACTAAAGGCGACAGAATTCTTGATGTTCCCTTAGCGCAGATTGGCGGCAAGGGATTATTCACTAAAGAAATAGAAGAAGAATTGCTAAGCGGCAAAATTGATTTAGCCGTCCACAGCTTAAAGGATATGCCGACAGTTTTGCCCGAAGGCTTGTGCCTGACTGTTATTACAGAGCGCGCCAACGTAGGCGACGCTTTTGTCAGCAATAAATATGACAGCTTTGCCGAGCTTCCCTTAGGCGCCGTTATCGGTACCAGCAGCCTGCGCCGTAAAGCGCAGCTTTTGGCCGCCCGCCCGGATTTAACTATCCGCGATTTGCGCGGCAATGTAGATACGCGCCTGCGCAAGCTGGATGAAGGACTGTACGACGCTATAATTTTAGCTGCTGCCGGTTTGGAAAGGCTTGGTCACGGCGACCGCATCAAAGGTATTATTCCCGCTGATGTGTGCCTGCCCGCAGTTGGTCAAGGCGCTTTAGCGATTGAATGCCGCACCGATAACGCAGAGGTGCGCGCTATGCTGGACTTTTTAAACGATGTCCCCACAGTGCAGGCTACCAGTGCCGAGCGTGCTTTTCTGGGCCTGGTAGAAGGCGGCTGTCAGGTGCCTATCGGCGTGCACGCTGATGTTAAAAATGAAAAGATTCGTATCGAAGCAATTATTGCTTCTTTGGATGGCAAAACAGTGTTGCGCGACAGCTTAACCGGTTCCGCTGCTGACGCTGTAGCCCTAGGTAAAAAATTGGGTGAAAAAATGTTGGCAAATGGCGGTCAAAAAATTTTGGCCGCAATTCTTTAAGGAGGATGACTCAATGACTAAACAAGGTAAAGTATATTTGATAGGCGCAGGCCCCGGCGACCCGGGACTTTTAGGTTTAAAAGCTAAGGAGTGTCTGGAAACGGCCGACGCTGTAGTTTATGACCGCTTAGCTGACCCGCGTATTTTGGCATTTGCCCGCAAGGACGCAGAAATGGTTTACGTTGGCAAGGCCAGCGCTAACCACACTATGCGCCAGCCGGATATTAACAAGCTGTTGGTTAAACTAGCGCAAGAAGGCAAAACCGTTGCCCGTTTAAAGGGCGGCGATCCATTTGTATTCGGCCGCGGCGGCGAAGAAGCCATCGAGCTTTTGGAAGCAGGCCAGCCCTTTGAATTTGTTCCCGGCGTTACCAGCGCCATTGCCGTAGCAGAATATGCGGGCATTCCCGTTACCCACCGTCATGTGGCTACTTCTTTTGCAGTCATCACCGGCCATGAGGACCCGACCAAAGGTGCTTCTACCATCAACTGGCAGGGCTTAGCTACTGCCGTAGACACCTTGGTTTTCTTAATGGGCGTAGAAAATATCGAAAAAATCAGCAGCCAGCTTATCGCTAACGGCCGCAGCGCCGATTGTCCCGCAGCCGTTATCCGTTGGGGCACTCATCCGGAGCAGCGCACCTTGGTGACCACGCTTGGCAACGCTGCCGCCGATGTAAAAGCCAACAATTTAAAGCCGCCTGCAATTTTCTTGGTAGGCGAAGTTGTGAAGCTGCGCGAACAGCTGCAATGGTTCGATAACAAACCGCTTTTCGGTCAAACGATTATCGTTACCCGCGCCCGCGCGCAAGCCAGCGATTTGAGCAAAAAGCTGGAAGCCTTAGGCGCCAAGGTTATCGAAGCTCCCGCCATCAAAATTGTACCTGCAGCAGATTACGCTCCGCTGGATGCAGCTGTACAGGCTTTGTCCGACTATAAATGGTTGGTATTCACCAGCGCCAACGGCGTAGAATATTTCTTTGAGCGTCTGCTTTTGGCAGGCAAGGATGCCCGCGCTTTGGCTGGCGTAAAGCTGGCAGCCATTGGCAGCGCTACTGCTGAAGCGCTGTCCAAGCACGGTCTGACCGCCGATTTAATTCCCTCCGCTTACAAGGCAGAAGACTTGGCAGAAGCTTTGGCTGATAAAATTTCTGCCGGTGACAAAATTCTTATCGCCCGCGCCAAGGTAGCTCGCGAAGTTCTGCCTAAAGCTCTGCGCAAAATCGGCGCTGAAGTAAATGTAGTTACCGCTTATGAAACTATAGCTGACTGCGAAAATAAAGAGGAGCTTTTGCAAGCTTTGACTGACGGCAGCGCCAGCGTTGTTACCTTTACCAGCTCCTCCACCGTTACCAATCTGCTGAACGTATTGGGCGAGCACAAGGATTTGCTGCACAAAGCTGCTTTGGCAGCTATCGGTCCCATCACCGCCGACACCATGCGCAAGCACGGCTTAACCCCCGCTGTGGAAGCTGAACAATATACTATTGACGGTTTAATTGCCGCTATCAGAAAGTATTTTAATAAATAAAGGAGTCTTGTAAAATGTCTACCGGTTTTCCTATTTATCGTCCCCGCCGCATGCGCGCTACGGAAAATCTGCGCGCTATGATTCGTGAAACAGAATTATCTGTCAAGGATTTAATTTATCCCATTTTTGTTGTACCAGGCACTAACGTAAAAAATGAAATCGAATCTCTGCCAGGCAACTATCATTGGTCTATCGACCGCCTGCCCGAATGTCTGGACGAGGTTGCCGCTCTAGGTATTCCCGCCGTAATTTTATTTGGCGTTCCCTCTTATAAAGACGCGGTCGGCAGCAGCGCCTGGGATATGAACGAACCTGTGCAGCTGGCCTGCAAACTTATCAAAGAAAAATATCCGGAAATTGTTATCGTTACCGACGTATGTATGTGTGAATATACCAGCCATGGCCACTGCGGCGTACTGGAAAACGGCTGCACCGTCAACAACGACGAAACTCTGCCGCTTTTGGCAAAGGTTGCCGTTTCTCACTGCCAGGCAGGCGCAGACATCATTGCTCCCTCCAACATGATGGACGGCTATGTAAAAGCTATTCGCGAAGCTTTGGACGCCAACGGCTTCAATAATATTCCTATTATGGCTTATTCCGCTAAATTTGCTTCCGCTTATTACGGCCCTTTCCGTGCCGCAGCAGATTCTACTCCCTCTGCCGGTGACCGCAAGGGTTACCAAATGGACCCTGCCAACAGCGACGAAGCTTTGCGCGAGGTAGCGCTGGATATTGAAGAAGGCGCCGATATTGTCATGGTTAAACCGGCGCTGGCATTTTTGGATATTGTGCAGCGTGTCCACGAAACCTTTAACCGCCCCTTGTGCGTATATAACGTAAGCGGCGAATATGCTATGATTAAGGCTGCAGCCGAAAAAGGCTGGATTGACGAAAAGCGTATCGTTATGGAAACTATGCTGGGCTTTAAACGCGCCGGTGCAAAAATGATTATTACTTACTACGCACTGGACGTAGCTAGATGGCTGAAATAAAATTCTGCTGTAAAAGCTGAAAGGAATTTACTTATGAATCATACAAAATCTACTGCTGCTTTTGAGGAAGCAAGACAATATATTCCCGGTGGCGTCAACAGCCCTGTACGCTCCTTCCGCAGCGTCGGCGGCGTGCCTCCCTTTATCTCCGGCGGCAAGGGCAGCAAAATTTATGATATTGACGGCAACGAATATATCGACTATGTTTTAAGCTACGGCCCTCTCTTGATGGGTCATGTACCCGACTGCATAACAACAGCTATTAAAGCCGCCGCCGAAAAAGGCACCTCCTACGGCGCGCCTACCTTGGCAGAAACCGAACTGGCAAAATTAGTCTGCCGTTTAGTCCCGTCTATGGAGCAAGTGCGCATGGTCAACAGCGGCACCGAAGCAACCATGAGCGCATTGCGTCTTGCGCGCGCTTATACCGGCCGCGACTGTATTGTAAAATTTATCGGCTGCTACCACGGTCATCACGACAGTCTGCTGGTAAAAGCAGGTAGCGGCGCTACTACTTTTGGCGTTCCTGACAGTCCCGGCGTGCCTAAGGCTGTTGCCTCTACCACGATTACCGTTCCCTTTAACGATTTGCCTGCTTTGGAAAAAGTTTTTGCCGAGCGCGGCGACGAGATTGCGGCTGTAATTATGGAACCTACGCCCGGAAACATGGGTTTGGTTCTGCCGCAAGAAGGATATTTACCTGCCATTCGCAATTTGACGAAAAAATACGGCTCATTACTTATCTGCGACGAAGTAATGAGCGGCTTCCGCAGCGCTCAGGGCGGCAGTCAATCTCTCTACGATATTGACCCGGACATCACCTGCTTAGGCAAGGTAATCGGCGGCGGTCTGCCCGTTGCTGCTTACGGCGGCAAGCGTGAAATTATGCAGCAAGTTTCTCCTGCCGGACCCATGTATCAGGCCGGCACCTTAAGCGGCAATCCGCTGGCTATGGCCGCAGGCATTGCAGCTTTGAATTATATGGAAGCAAATAAGGTCTGTGAAAAATTAGAAAGTATGACTGCTATTTTAACCGGCGGCTTAGAGCGCGCGGCAGCCAAAGCAGGCGTGCCCGTACAAGTACACCGTTTAGGCAGCATGTTTACCATATTCTTCAATGATAAACCTGTAACCGATTTTGACAGCGCCGCTGCCAGCGATTTAGAAGCTTTCAAAATTTATTTCCATTCCATGCTGGAACAAGGTATTTATCTGCCGCCCAGCCAGTTTGAAACCAATTTCTTATCTCTGGCTCACACTCCGGAGGATATCCAAAAAACTATCGACGCAGCAGCTGCTGCCTTTGCCGAGGTTGCCAAAGCGCGCGGCTACAAGGCTTAAGCTTTGTAACAAAAACTAAATACAAAATATTAAGACCTGTTCTAGGCTCAAGTTTTTAAACCTTGCCCAAAGAACAGGTCTTTTTACATAGCAAAAGCATTTTGTGGATAAGTATATGCTTTTACCCACAAAAATATATATTTATCCACAGTTTTCCCTCAAAGTTATCCACAATGTGTATAACTTCGTGCAAAAGCTTCCTGACGTGAAACGTGCTAGGAACAAATGTTTGTTGAAAAAAATCACAAAAAGGCTGCCCGAAGGCAGTCATTTTTGCTGTCAATTTTATATTATTTTATCTTCCGAAATAATCTTTTCGTATTCGCCGCGCTCAACGCCGCCAGCTCGTCAAAATCCATACCCAAAACCTCTGCCGCATTGCGCGCCGTATATTCCACATAACCGGGATTATTGCGCTTGCCGCGGAAGGGCACCGGCGTCAAATACGGACAATCCGTTTCCAAGAGTAGCAAATCCTTAGGAATGTACTGCATAACCTCGCGCACCTTTTGCGCGTTTTTATAAGTAGACGTGCCGCCAAAGCCAAAATAATAGCCGCGTTTAGCTAACTCTCTGGCCATTTCTAAGCTGCCGCTAAAGCAATGAAACACGGCCTGCACTCCCTTAACCTCTTTTTGAAACAGCTCCAGCATGTCGCCGTGCGCATCACGGTCATGAATGATTATGGGCAGATTAAACTGCTTAGCCAAATCTATCTGCTCTAAAAAAATACGCTTTTGTACTTCTTTAGGCTCGTTTTCCTTCCAATAATAGTCAAGGCCAATTTCACCAATAGCAACTACCTTGGGATGCACTGCCCAAGCCGCCAGCTGCTCTAAATAATCGGCGGCAATGCCGGTTAAATTTTCCGGATGATAGCCTACCGCGGCATAAATAAAAGCATATTTTTCTGCCAGCGCTACCGCCTTCGCCGAGCTTACCGCATCACAGCCGGCATTAATAACGCCGTCCAAATCCTGCTGCAGCTGCTCAATAAGCTGCTCCCGATCACCCTCAAAAGCTTCATCATCTAAATGTGCATGAGAATCCCATAAACCTGTTCTACTCATAACTTACACCATATACATAAATACGTTTAAATAAAGCTGTAAAAAGAACAGCAAGCTGAAAATAATAAAACGGGCAATAGCCGCCTTACGAGAATAATATTCCTCGCCGCGAATATAAAACTCCGCAGGATTTTGCTCATTATAAATAAGCTTACGCGGTAAATTCAGCTTATAATTTTTTTCGATATCGTCTACGCCCTTTTTTCTTGTACCCTTGGCTTCGTTTAAAACTTCCGTATATTCTTTGCCATTCACAGTATAAGTAAACACAGGGCAAAGCTGACTGCCGCGAGTCCAGGTTTGTTTATAATCTGTAATTATCGCCCGCACCTCTTTAGTACACAACTTAGCTAAATCGGGAAAATAATTGCCGCGCACAGCCTTATACACGCCAAAGAAATATGTTAGCATTGACAGCTTAACCGTCCAGGAAATAGCCTTAAAAGCATACAAGCCATAACCATGTACATTTTTTACCAGCCAATCGGCGGGCAACAGAAAGGGAGCAACGCTGCTGATAAATACCAGCAGCATACTAACGCCAATCCACAAATAAGGCCGCCAGTACAGGCGGGAAAATAATTTTTCCGACATTCAATCGCTCCAATCATCAAACAAAAAGCTAGAGAAGGCGCCGACCGCTCCTAAAGCAGCAGAAAATCTTTCTATTTCCACCACTTTAGCGGCCAACACCTTCCAATTATACTAATTCAAAACTTTTATTTTACGCGGCTGCCGCTGGCCATATTAGGAGCTTCGGTCAAAACAAGATTACCCTGTCCGTCAGAAGCGCACAGCAGCATACCAAAGGATTCAATACCCATCAATTTTGCAGGCGCAAGATTAGCAACCACAATTACATTGCGTCCCAACATTTGCTCCGGCTCGTAATATTGCGAAATACCGCTGACAATAGTACGCACCTCGTCGCCAATTTCTACTTGCAGCTTTAAAAGCTT
Organism: uncultured Phascolarctobacterium sp.; assembly: GCA_905200645.1. Taxonomy (GTDB): domain Bacteria; phylum Bacillota; class Negativicutes; order Acidaminococcales; family Acidaminococcaceae; genus Phascolarctobacterium_A. The sequence continues at coordinate 98,168 of CAJKLD010000002.1, forward strand.
TTTAGATTTTTTCACCTTTTCGGCAGCTACAACCTTGCCTACGCGCAAATCTATTTTTTCAAAATCACCGAAAGGAATTTCTGCTTTAATAGGCTCCATTTGCGGTTTTTGTTCTTCTGCTTTAGGAGCTGCGGTTACAGGCTTTTCGTAGCGCTTGCCGCCAATAATGGTTGCGCCGTCCTCAGCCACTTCAATGCGCGGATACAGAGGCTCGCCCTTGCAAACCTTAGTGCCGTCAGCCAAGCCGCCCCATACTGTATCCGTCAGCAAGAATTGCTCCGGCGCAGCCAACCCAAGCTGAGTATAAATTTTCGGGCTGGTCGTAGGAATATAGGGACTGATTAAAATTGCTACAATACGCAGAGTTTCTGCCAAATTATACATAACAGTTTTCAGGCGGGCAGCTTTTTCGGCATCCTTAGCCAAAATCCAAGGAGCGGTTTCATCAATATATTTATTGGCACGGCTGATAAGCGCCCAAACAGTCTTAATGGCAGCGTTGATTTCCATGCCGTCCATAGCTTTGGTGTAATTAGCTACAGTTTCTGCAACCATCGCTTTCAGCTCGTCGTCAATAGGCTCGCTTACAGCGGCGTCCTCAACTATACCGCCATGATATTTTTCAATCATGCTTACAGTGCGGTGCAGCAAATTTCCCAAATCGTTAGCTAGGTCAGCATTGATACGGTTAATCAGCGCATCGCGGGAGAAGTTGCCGTCGCTGCCTAAATTGATTTCACGCAGCAGGAAATAGCGGATGGAATCTGCGCCGAACTCGTCAATCAAAGCCAGCGGGTCGATAACATTGCCTTTAGATTTAGACATTTTATCACCGTCAACAATCAGCCAGCCGTGACCATAAACCTCCTGCGGCATTTCCAAACCCATAGCATGCAGCATAATCGGCCAAATAATAGTATGGAAGCGCACTATTTCTTTACCCACCAAGTGCAGGCTGGCAGGCCAGAATTTGTGGAAAAATTCGTTGTCAACGCCGTATTTAATTCCGGTCAGATAGTTCAGCAGCGCATCAAACCAAACGTAAACAACATGCTTTTTATCAAAGGGCACAGGAATCCCCCAGTCAAAGGTGGTGCGGGTAATGCACAAATCCTCCAAGCCCTGCTTAACAAAGTTAATCATTTCGTTGCGGCGGCTGGCAGGCTGGATAAAATCCGGATGCTCTTCAATAAATTGCAGCCACCAATCCTGGTATTTGCTCATTTTGAAGAAATAGCTTTCTTCTTCCATTTCTTCTACGGGACGATGGCAGTCGGGACAGCAGTGATTTTCGTCCAGCTGACGCTCCAGCCAATAGGATTCGCAAGGAACGCAGTACAAGCCCTTGTAATTTTTTTTGTAAATATCGCCTTGGTCATAAATTTTTTGCAGCGCATCCTGTACTACCTTGTGATGACGCTCCTGACTGGTGCGCAGAAAATCGTTATTGGAAATATGCAGACGCTCCCACAACAGCTTAAAGTTAGCGATAATAGCGTCAACATATTGAATGGGTGTCACGCCTTTTTCTTTAGCCTTACGCTGAATTTTCAGGCCGTGCTCGTCGCTGCCGGTGAGAAACCACACGTCCTCGCCTTTCAAACGGTGAAAACGAGCTAAAGTATCGGCAATGGTAGTGCAGTAAGCATGACCAATATGCAGGTTATCACTGGGATAATAAATTGGAGTAGTAATATAATAAGTTTGTTTTGTCATCTTGTAGCCTCTTCTCCTTCGGAAATTAGTTGATTATATAGCTCCCGTTTGGGAATTTTACGTTTTTTAGCGACCTGCGCCAGCGCAGTTTTTTTGTCAACGCCTTCATTGATTAAACGGCGCACTTCTTCCAGCGGCTCCATTTCTGCCTCCGTAGCAGGAGCTTGTTCTGCGCCTGCGCCGATAACTAAGCAAAATTCTCCGCGCGGAGAATCTTCTGCCAGCCAGGCCACACAGCCGCTGATAGTACCGCGATAAAATTCTTCGTGCAGCTTAGTCAGCTCTCTAGCCGCCGCCATAGGCCGGTCGCCCCAGCACTCTAAAATATCTTTAAGCACTTCTTCAATGCGGTGCGGCGCTTCGTAAAGCAAAATTGTCGCCGGTATATAACGCCACAGCTCCAGCTGCTCACGCCTGTTTTTTTTGCTCTTTGGTAAAAAGCCGCCAAAGAAAAAAGGATAAGCAGGCAAGCCCGAAGCAATCAAAGCGCACAAAGCAGCGTTAGCTCCCGGCACCGGCACTACACGAACGCCTGCGGCAATAGCCTCTTTCGCCAAAGCCTCGCCCGGGTCGGCAATGCCGGGAAAACCTGCGTCGCTGACGAGCGCAATATTTTTGCCTTGCAAAAGCCGGTCTAATAAATAAGCGCCCTGCTTTTCTTTGCTGTGCTCATCATAGCGCACCAAACGTCCCTTAATCCCAAAATGATTTAAAAGCTGTAAGGTGTGCCGCGTATCTTCGGCTGCAATTAAATCTGCTTCCTGCAGTATACGTACAGCCCGCGGAGTCATATCCTCTAAATTACCAATTGGCGTAGCGCACAAATACAGCGTTCCGTATGCAGTTTCTGAATTTGTCACAGCCTCGCCTCCTGTCAAATAAGCTTCACTAGGCAAAAAACAGCAGCTTACCGCCGCTATGTTATTCTAACCCATAATATAATTATTTTATCACAATGCAAGTAAATAATAAAGAAAAAGCGCGCAGATTTACTGCGCACTTCTTGCTCTTCGCTATAATATTATTTTAATCTTTCAGTTTATTTTCTACCTTACGCACAGCATCGCTTAATTTATATTCTATAGCGTCGGCTTTGCGGGTAACGCTGTCAAATATTTCTTGCGAATCTAAATCAAAGCGTTTGCTCTCGTCACCTAAAGGCTCATCTTTGCAGTTCAGCTTGCTAAATTCTTTGAACCTTGCCATACCCTCAGCTTTAGCTTCTTCGTAAACCTCTTTAAAAGCCGCTATATCCTCCGGTCTGCCGGCTTTAAGCCAAGCGTTGGCCACCTTGCCTACGGCATAGGTAACCGAAATGCCCACAGGTATTTGGATAGGTGCAAAAGGAATCAGCGTTACCAAAGTCTGTCCCACAAAAGTAGCGCCCAAAGAACCTAAAAGTCCCAAAACTGCACTTTCGTTCAGCTTAATTCCCCGCAGCTCTGCCAGACGGGTAATCATATAAACCTCATTAGCCATTAAGGTCATAGTGCCTATAAGCGGCGCAACCACAATCACGCCTGCGCGGGCGGCAGCCCAGCGGCAAATTTTTTCCGCTTCCCATTCAATATCAGCACTGTCCTTATATCCGTCAGTAATTCTTTCGTCAGCCATACGGCACCTCCTTAATATACTTTTTTATATCGTTACCCTTCCTGCTTTTCATTATAGGCATATCTTGGTAAAAAATCAACGCATACTTATTTTTACAGCAGCTTTTACTGTGAAATATTATACACAAGCAGTCGCCTATATGATAAAATATAAGCGTAAGGATAAAAGGATGTGCCTAACAATGTTTTCTCCCACAAATTTTTCTGCGGCTAACTTAACCGTCGGTCGTTTTGCACCTACTCCCAGCGGCTTTTTGCATTTGGGTAATATTTTTTGCAGCCTGCTTGCTTGGCTGTATGCCAAAAGCGTTGGCGGCAAAATAATTCTGCGCATTGAAGATTTAGACCCGCAACGCTGTACCCACGCCAAAGCCGACGCGCTGGCTCGTGATTTGGAATGGCTGGAACTTTTTTGGGACGAAGGCGCTTACGCAAGCGAAAACAGCGAAAGTTATTTTCAAAGTCAGCGCAGCGCTGTGTACCAAAAATATTTTGCACACTTACAGCGGCAGGGGCTGATTTATCCGTGCTTTTGCAGCCGTGCCGAGCTGCACGCAGCCGAAGCGCCCCATCTCAGCGACGGACGCACTATTTACGCCGGAACCTGCCGCAACATTTCGCAGCAGGAGCGAGAAATCAAATCTAAGCTGCGTGCGCCTGCTTACCGCTTGCAGGTTGCAAACGCTCCGCTAAGGTTTACAGACGGTCATTACGGCAATCAATGTTATAATTTAGTCCGTGAAAGCGGTGATTTTATTGTCCGCCGCAGCGACGGAGTTTTTGCTTATCAACTGGCCGTAACTATTGACGACGCTCTTATGGGGGTAACGCAGGTTGTGCGAGGCCGTGACCTTTTAAGCTCCACGCCTATGCAGCTATATATTTATAAGTTATTAAACTTTACTCCCCCAAGCTTTTGCCACATTCCGTTATTAGTAGCGCCCGACGGACGCAGGCTGGCGAAACGCGATAAAGATTTGGAAATCAGCGTGCTTCGCCGTCATTTTGGCAGTCCGGAGCCTATTATCGGCTATTTAGCGCACATGGCAGGACAAATAGACAAACCTGAACCTATCGGCGCCGCAGAACTGCTGCCAATTTTTGACGCAAATAAAATTCCTACGAAAAATATTATTGTTCCTCAAGAGCTGCTGTCCATTTAAAAACCGGCTTGCCAACATGCTTTTTAGAACAGCAAGGGCAAAGCTGCTTTTGCTGCTCACTCATAAGTTTATCAATTATTTTAGGAGGCTTTATAAGAATGAAAAAATTACTCATGAAATACAAGGTTAATATGCTGTTTGTAGTTATTGTCAGCCTGATTGTAGGCATGGCAGGCTCCTACTTTTTTAACAATCGCTGGCTGGGTATGTTCATTGTAGTACCTTTGTGCGCGCTGTACATTTATCAGGTATACCAAACGCAGGCAGATTACCGCGTAGAGCATCAGCGCAAAAAGCACACCAATAAATACAGATAATTGTCCGACATTTAATTTAATTTATAACCGGTGCTGATTTTCCAAAGAGGTGAATTTATTTATGAAACAAATTCTTATGCTTGCTACCGGCGGTACTATTGCCTGCGTTCCCTCCGCAGACGGTTTGATTCCTGCGCTTGACGCTGCGGCAATGCTCAGGCTGGTACCTGATCTGGATGGACTTTGCGCTATTGTTTCCCGTCAGCTTTTGAATTTAGACAGCAGTAATTTATCACCTAAGCATTGGTGCGTTATTGCGCAGGCTATTGCGGAAAATTATGAGCGCTATGACGGCTTTGTAATTACTCACGGAACAGATACTATGGCTTACACGGCAGCGGCCCTAAGCCAAATGCTGCAAAATTGTCATAAACCGGTGGTGCTTACCGGCGCTCAGCTGCCCATTCAAAAGCCCGGCAGTGACGCAGCGGATAATATTTATCATGCTTTTGTTGCGGCTTGCAGTGATTTACAGGGTGTAGCTTTGGTTTTTGGTAATCAAGTTATTCACGGCGCTGCCGCCAAAAAACTTTATACCCAGGATTTTAACGGCTTTGCCAGCATTAACCGCCCGCCCCTGGCTACTATCAATCACAATCATCTTTTCTGGCACAAAAAAGCGCTGCATGGCGGCGGTTACGGTGAAGGAAAATTCAGCGTAAATACCAAGCTGGAGTCCAAAGTTACCGTCATCAAAATAATCCCCGGCACTACGCCGGATATTTTAGATTATTATTTAGCGCAAGGCTACAAAGGCTTAGTTATCGAAGGTTTTGGCGCAGGCGGCGTTCCCAACGGCGATAATAACTGGCTGCCCACTTTGGAAAAATTGCTCCAACATGGAATAAAAATTATTTGCAACACCCAATGCCTTTATGACGGCGTGCATTTAGATACCTATCCTATGGGTATTCTCGCGCAGCGCTTAGGCGCTGAAAGCGCGGGTCTCGATACCACGGAAAGCTCCGTCGTAAAATTGATGCTGGAGCTGGCAAAATAAACTATCAAAAACACATATACCAAAAAGGACAGAAGCTTTTGGCTCCTGTCCTTTTTGGTATAATGGTTATTTATAGTGTTGCTTGCTAACAGAATTGTAGGAGTGGTGAATTCCTATTCTGTTAGCGGCATTACTATCATTTTTATAACCAGCATTCAGTATATTTGATATTATAATAACATCAAATGCTTTTGTCAAGCCATTCATGCTTAACACCATGATTAGTAATTAAAATCAAAAACAACCTTGCAAAACCAACTTCGCCAACATTAGCTTTAACGCCTAATAAAGGCCCCAAAACACACCAATGTACAACCCGGATAAATAAAAGCTACGGAAACCATAATTACAAAATTATAATTCCGCAGCGTTGTACTTATTATTCTTAAAGGCAAGCCTCTTTACTGCTTGCAAAAATTTAATTTAAGAAATTCCTGAAATTGTTTTGCTACCAAACTTAACTTTTTATCTTTAAGCCACAGCAAGGATATTGGCCGCACACATTTCGGTTCATTTATAGGTATAATTCTGCAACCATGATTATAAATACCGGACTGAATTGCAGTTTTATTAATTGAAGCATAACAGGAGTATTCCTAAAATAAAAAAGAGGTGCTGAATATGTTAACCAAATAAGTCTTGATTGTGATTCTTCCAAGTATTTTAGCAATGTATACCTTAAGTAAAAAACATACCTACTCGGCAGCGGCAATTATGGTTTTAGCTATATGCGCTATGTTCCATATTTGAATCACAAAAACTTCATTAAATAAAATTTATAAAGAAACAGCAAGCTGTATTACTGCAAAGTGTCACAGCTTGCTGCTTTTTATTTTACTTTATAAATTGTTACCGTTAAAACTTTATAAGAACAATAGTGCAGTGTTACCACTTCTCCGGTACTTCACGCAATTTATCCATCACAAACATAATATAGGTAACATTGCAGATAACATTTCCTGCGTCATCTTTAATTTTTGCTTCCAGATTAATCGTTGACTGTCCGTTATGTATAATTTCACTGGTAACAGTTAAAGCTCCCAACCCGCGCACATTGCTGATATAGTTAATGTTCATATTTAAAGTAGTACAAATTTTGCCAACCGAAGCGCAGGTAATTCCGGTAACGCAATCTGCCAAAGCGGCCATTGCGCCGCCGTGCACCCCCAGCCAATGATTGGTATGAATATCAAAATCAATGGGCATTTCTAAAGTAGCGCCGCCGCAATGCACTTCTTTAATTTGAATTTTTAGGACGTTCATAAAAGCATTAGAGCTCCACATTTTACGAATAATTTTTTCAGGCTCCATTTTTTACCACCTTTCTCGTATTAAAAATATACGTTGACAATAGTCATATACACCGGAATTAACAGCAAACCAAATATGATAGTAATAAAACTCAACGCCGCCGCATATTGACTGTCGCCGCCATATTGCTTGCAAACTATGGCCATCTGCGTCATAGCGGGCATCGCTGCCTGCATGGTAAACACCTTTACAGAAATAGGCGCAACTGCTACTAAAGGCACCAACATAAGTACGCATAAAGGACAAACTAAAAAGCGTCCTACTAAGCCAAAAACAATATCCTTTTCAAAATTAAATTCACGTAAGTTTATTTTGCTTATTTCTATACCTATAAAAACAAGCGACAGCGGTGTAGTTAAATTGCCTACATACTGAAAGCCACGCAACAAAAAGCGCGGCAGCTGTATATTGAAAACAATTAACAAAATTGCCGCAGCAAAGCCCATTAACGGCGGTGACCACAATTTGTGCAATACTTTTTTGGAGAAAATCTTTTCATGATTGCCCGTTACGTCAGCAACAATATTTTGCACGCCTAAGGTCCAAAAAAAGATTAAATTCACCATATAATAAAGCATTACCGAGGGAATACTTTCATCACCAAATAAGGCTAAATTGACAGGCAGGCCTATAAACATAGTATTGGCAATAAAAAAGTTGGTGATAAAAACGCCGCGCCGCCCCTGATGTACCGCGAGCAGCCTTGCAGCAGCTTTGCCCACAACCATAGCCAGCAGCATAGAAGCAATCGGCAGCAGCATATCAGGAGCCAGCTGTAATAACTTTTGCAAGGTAAAATTTTTCGTCAGACTGGTAATCATATATAACGGTAAAGAAACAGAGGTAACTAATTTAGCTATTAAAGCGCTGCTTTGGTCGTCAAACCAACCTTTTTTACTTAACCAAAATCCTATTGCCACTACAAAAACTATGGTAAAAATACCGTCTAAAGCCTGCAAAACAAAATTTATCATGAATATCCCTCTTCTTTCTGTTTAATGCACAATAAGGTTCGGCTTGTTACCGAACCTTACCATGCAAAATGGAGGAGTCTTTATCGCATTTGTGTTGTATGTCAAGAATTTCCTAATATACCAATGTCCCTAAAATATATCGTATGGAAATTCCTTATTTTCAAGTAAATATAAAGTTATAGTTATGGATAGCAAATCAGCGCTGCCGCCCGGACTTATCCGTTTAGATTCAAAATATTTTTCTGCTTTAGCAATAGCCTTTCTGCCTAAATCGGTAAACACACCGCCTAATGCTAAAATGTTGGCAGCTATATTCTGAACTTCAAACAAAGTTGCCAAATCTGTACGCCAAACTACATTGCTGTCTTCTACTACTGTCATTAGTGCAATAAGCGTCTGCACAAGAGCATCATTTAAATTTGCACCCTTGTCAACTGCCTGCTTTAGCGCCGGTAACCCATGCTTAAGAACGCTGGGAAAACCTTTTTCTACCTCACCGCGAATCCCGGTAATACCGCTTTCTTTAAAAAGTTTTTCACCGGCTGTAGTTCCCCTATATGCCAAGGAACGCAATTCTTTATCAACTAAGCCAGCAGTCATATTTTTTAGCAACGGAATAATTGCTTGTCTGTCGCCGCCGTGGCTCATGGCATAGCCTGCTACGCCGCTTACTAAACCACCGGCAAAAAGTATACCTCTTTGAGTATTAATTCCTTTAGTTACTCTTAATAATTCACGTTCGGCACTAATTCCATAAGAACGAATTTTTTTGAACAATTCATCAAGCGAACCTTGATGAGCCGTACCAATATCCTGTAAATCCTGAAAAGCCTTACTCAGTACCGCAGAACTCATCATGAAAGTTATAATACTCATATCATTATGCGAACCATTGGATAATCTTGTTACCAAGCCCGGTTTTGGATGCGTGTTAACCTCCAATAAAATAGCCTGCGTTAAATACTGACTGGTTTTCTGTAAGTCAGCATCGAAGGAGGAAAGCTGGCAAGTGTAATATTGATTAATTATTTTTATTTCATCGTTGTCTACTCTTTGAAGTAAAATATTTTGCTCATTCATAACACTAACCAACTTTCTCCTCAGCTTATGCTTTGTATTATACCATATTGATTAACCAAAAATTGCTTTAGTCAGCAAATAGAAAATGGACGGGAAGGTCAAGCAGCCGGAACCGGTATAGAAGGTTGCCGTCATTGCACAGTAGGGAACCAATTTAGGGTCAACTGCCGCCATACCGGCTGCAGTACCGGAGGTAGTACCCATGATACCGCCAAATACCATTGCGGATTGAGGGTTATTCAAACCAATCATTTTAGCAACAAACGGAGTCATAATCATAACCAAAACGGATTTTACAACGCCTGCTGCGATAGAAATTGCAATAACCTCGGAAGAAGCGCCCAATGCAGCACCGGTTACAGGACCAACAACGAAGGTTGCAACGCCTGCGCCAATGGTGCAAAGGTCAACAGGAGAACGATAGCCAAACATATAAGCAATGGCTACGCCTGCAATCCAAGAGGTAACCAAGCCAAATACTAAAGAAAGAACACCGACAGCGCCTACTTTTTTAATTTCGCGTAGGTCAGCGCCGAAAGCAGTAGATACGATAGCAAAGTCACGGAACATTGCGCCGCCCATCATGCCGATACCGGCAAACATAGGAATGGAAGCAATACCTTTAGCACCGTGGCCAATATAAGCCAAAACCAAGCCGAAGAAAATGGCTACTGCAGAACCGTGAATACGCCCCTTGGTCAAGCCTGCCATTTTATAAGCAATTAAGTTAGTAAGACCAATAAGAACGAATGCAAAAATCAGGCCGTTCTTAGTCAATACTTTAGTTAACATTGCCATTAAATCCATAATTTACACCTCCTATTAGTTTTTTTGACCGCCCAATTTACTCAAGAGCGGAATGCAGATGAATCCTAAAACGATACCCAGAACGCCGCCTAAAACCGCTACGGCACCGCCGGAAAGAGCAGCAGCTACGTTTTGAATAGAACTCATTGCAACAACGATAGGAATATACATTGCGGACCAGAAAGCAATACCTTCCTGACTTTTCTTATCAAGCCAGCCTGCGTCGATACCCTTATTACTAAGAATAATCAGGAACAGCATGGCAAAACCAACGCCACCAACATTAGCTTTTACGCCAAGCAAAGCACCAAGAATATCACCAAGATATACACCAGTTAAATAGCAGAATGCCAGTAATGCAACACCATAAATAACCATTATTACACCACCTTAGTACAATTTTTTATTATCGCTGCTCTGCGCCTACAGAGCAGCGAAACAACTAAAGGCTTAAAATATTCAGTTTTAGAAGCCTGAATTATTCAACGATAGCAACAACTTGACCTGCGCTTACACGGTCGCCGGGTTGTACTTTATA
>CAJKLD010000003.1 GCA_905200645.1 uncultured Phascolarctobacterium sp.
ACCAAGATATTACAGGCGACCTGAATGTGAGCGGCAGCACCAATCTGAAAGATACAAACGTAGACGGTAAGCTGGATGTAACAGGCGACAGCCATGTAGCAGGGGACAGCACAGTAGACGGCAGACAAACCGTAAGTGGTAATTCCAGTATCGGCGGAAACCAAGATATTACAGGCGACCTGAATGTGAGCGGCAGCACCAATCTGAAAGATACTACAGTAGACGGCAAGCTGGATGTTGTTGGTGATCAAGAAGTGACCGGCAACATTTATGCACACGGCAATGTAGTAGCTAACAATGCTGGGTTCAATAATCTAGCAGTTACTAACGGTGCTACCATTGGTAATCAGACTGATTTTGTCAACATGAAGGATGGTAATATTGTTGCAACTGGCAATATTACAGCTCTTGGCAATTTTGGCGTAGCCGGCAATACTGTTTTAAATGGTGACGTACAGATGAATTCTAATGCTTCTGTTAAAGGTGACCTGAATGTTGGTGAAACAGTAAGTGCTAAAGATGCAATCTTGGGTGGACAAAGTGTTCTTGGCAGATTTGGTCAAATGGATCATAAAATTAATAAGACCGGCGCTGCCGCTGCAGCTATGGCAGGCTTACATCCATTAGATTTTGACGAAGATCAAAAGCTTAACTTTGCAGCTGCAACCGGTAGCTATCACGGTTCTTCTGCAGTCGCTTTGGGCATGTTCTATCGTCCGAATGAGCAAGTAATGTTTAATTTGGCTGGTTCTTCTAGCGGAACCGAGCATATGTATACTTTGGGCGCTTCTTTTGCTCTTGATCGTCCTAATAAAACTCATGTATCCAGCAGACGTGCTTTAACCGAACAGGTTCAGCAATTATCTGCTGTCAATGAAGCAGTAATTAAACAAAGCGCGGAAATTCAAGCTAAGAATAATGAGCTGCAGGCAGAACTTGCGGAACTCAAAAAAGTAGTTATGGAAATGAAAAAATCTGCTTAATTCCTTTCTTTCTCCTATTTCCTTATATTTATCCTGCCCCTATGTGGGGCAGGATATCTTAATATTATACGTTTATATAAAATATATAGGTCTATATGTCTTATATAAGCGTATGAAATCATACGAACTATGCAAACATATAAAACCTATAAAAATATGAGGAGGGCTTGATTATGAAAATTCATAGATGTTGGATGGCCGCGGCTTTTGTAGGGGCTATTATAGGGTTTGGCTTTAATCAGTCACAGGCAGCTATTGCGGTTATTGATACTCAAAATATAGCGCAACAGGCAAAAACATTCGCGGAATCAGCTAAGCTGGTTACGCAAACAGCACAGCAAATTACTCTGCAGGCAAAGGAGCTGGCGTCTTTTCCGTCTACTGTTATCAATTCGTATAATCAGGGGATTAACGACAGCTTAGCCAATTTGCAAAAAACACTTAATAAGGCGACTAAGGCGTTTGCAACTACGGCTACTGAAGAACAGATAAAGACATATTGGGAGAATAAATTTCCAAAGCTTAACGCTGATGATAATTGGGCTATAAGCGAGCAGAATAATATCGTTTTGCAGCGGAATATTCGTGAGCAACAGTCGCAGGATAATCGTGCAATGATTATTGCCTATAAAGAGATGATAGTAGAATTGGACAATAACCAAAAGATGCTTAATGAATTGCTTAAGAAAAATGCAGATATCGAAGGCAATAAACAAGGTCAACAGTTGGCTAACCAAATAGCCGGTATTAAGGCAAATATAGATCGCATTAACCTTAATATGCAGGCATTAGAGGGAAAGCATAAAGTCGAAACTGCGCAGGCAAAGATTACGGCAGAAGAAAATCAGCAGCTTATTACTGAAGCCAAAGCTAGGGCTGAAGAAGAAGAATTGAATAAAGCTAAAGTTAATCAGTTCAAAACCATGAAACATCCAGATGTTTTTGAAGATTATGAGTTGTGAGGTAGTTAAAAATGAATTTAGCATTGAATAGCGATGGCTTTTTGGATGGCCTATTAAATTTTTTTGCAATGAGTTCTGTTGCTGGGTTTAGAAATCTATTGCCATACGCAGTAGAGTTATTAATTGCTCTTGCTATTATTGATATTGCTACTACCTGGACTTTATACGATGGCCAATTTAAGTTATCGCAGGTTTGTACCAAAATAATCAAGTACGGTTTTTTCTTCTTTTTAGTGTATAATTTGCCGACTATGATTAATATGATAGCCAAATCTTTTAAGATAGCAGGATTGACTGCAGCAGGAATAGATAGTCAGGCAGGATTCATAAATCCTAGTGCATTATTAGATAAAGGATTTGCTGCTTGTGGTAATGTTTGGGAAAGTTATTCTGTTATGAATACCCCTGTTGGGACTATTGTAGTTACTATAATTGCTATGGCACTTACTTTGGGTGCGTTCTTCTTTATCGCTCTGCAGGTGCTTTTGACGCAGATAGAATTATATATTTTTGCCGGGTTGGCTGTTATTTTAGTGCCGTTTGGAGCGTTAAGTTATACATCTTTTCTTTTCCAGCGTGTTGTATCTGCGGTATTTTCTTTCAGTGTAAAGCTTATGGTCATGTATTTTATCGTAGGATTGGTCAACGCCAATATAGGCGATGTCAGCAACTTCCTTGCTACAGGGCAGGATGCCAGTGGTGCATCTCAAGCTTCTACTTTATCTGTAATGATAAAACATTCTTTGTCCATGTTAACCTTAGGCCTTATTGTTTGGAAGATACCGGATTTAGCCGCTAATATTATGAGTGGTACACCAACATTTACTGCTGGTGGCGCGATTGGAGCAATGACGGGATTAGGTATTAAGGCTGCCGGTACATTGGGCGTTGCAGCCGGTGTATCTAAATTAGCAGCAACCAATATAAAAAGTGATTTAATGCAAAATGGTGGTAATGTAGGATCTGCTATAACTTCAGGAACGATGAAAACATTAGGAGCTACACTAGGTTCTGCTGCTGTTAATAGCCGTGTGGGACATGCGCTTACAGAGGGTTATAACCAATATAATGATAATAAAGCCAATACACCACCTAAATGGTTCAGAGATTTTGAAGATAGGCATTTTCAATGAAAATAATTTTAACAGTATTATTGAATTTAATATTGTGCTTATCCTGCTGTGCCGCGCCTCTTATTCCGGGAGGCGTAATTACATCCCCGTTTGGTGAAGCGAATCACTTTGGCCATACACATGCAGGTATAGATATTGGTTTAGGTTCCGGAACGCCAATACTTGCTCCTGCAGATGGGGAAGTATCGCATGGTGCCGGAGGAGGCTTTATTTATTGGACGCAGATAGACTGCGAAGATGGTTTGACCTATTTTGTTGGTGATTGCCGTTCTGATACTCTTGATTGTCCGACTGGATATGTTACTGCCGGAACCGTAATAGGTATAACAGGTGGTGATCCATATGAAGGACCGCTAGGATTTTCGACCGGTCCACATGCTCATATTGAAGTATTTAACGGTACTGGTTATGCCCTTGGAATGCAGGTTGATCCATACCCTTATTTGAAAATGATAGGCGTTGATTTATCCGGAGAATATATACCTGCTGGTGATGGTCAGGGAAGCGGACCGATTGGTGGCGTTTATGGTAGTGATGACGTAGAACTGCCATGGGGCGTAGAAGCTATGCACGAATTTGGTGATAATCTAAACAGTGATATGGAAAAATACAGTAAAGCAGCTATTGATGCCTTTGGCCATTTATCTGACTATGCCGTAAGTATTTTAGCTGCACTTGCTATTATTGATTTGACATTACCGATGATTTTATCCTGTATGGCTTTTAACTGGATTACACTTATGAATAAAGTTTTAAAGTACGGCTTTTTCTTCTTTGTTGTGTATAACTGGAATATTTTGATTAACGATTTCTTTTTGTCTATTGTCAGCTCTGTATCAGGTACATTTATCAACGATCCGTCAATTATTACACAAAACCTTACCCAGCCGCAGCTTATAATCCAAAAAGTAGTATATCTTATGACGCCTGCTCTTGCTAAAATAGCTAGTTATAAGTCCTTAGCTTTTTTGCTTAATCTGTCATTTATTTTGCCGATTTTTATTACAACATGGCTAACTATAATTCTCTATTTTATCCTGGCTGTAAAAGTAGTTATAACTTACATAGAATTTTATTGTAGTGCAGTTTTCAATATTATTACTATACCTTTTGCAAACTGGCGATTCAGCAAATTTTTACCAGAAGGTACTTTAGGACACCTTTTTACAATAACTATGGAGATTATGGTTACAGCCATAATGATTTGCTTTATGGTGATGTTTATACAGGATGCAGATGCGGCAAGCTTATATTCTATTGTCGATGAAAACGGTCATCTAGCTTATCTAGACAGTGTAAGCGTTATAAAACATTGTAAGATTTGCGCCGGCCTGTGGGCATTGGCGTTCCTGACTGGTGTTATACCGCCCAAATTAGCTAAATTAGTAGGTGGTCATTTTGAATTGCATTAGAAAAATAATTATAGTTTTTTTCAGTATTTTATGTATGTTGATGGGGGCTAGAATGATTTATGGCCCTTTAATATGGCAAAATCTCACAGATTCAGGTCCGCATGGTATATATATTTATGCTCCTAGCCAAAAACTACATTGTGGCGACTGGTGCGTGGTAAATCTACCGCAGGATGTGCCGGGACTGCATGTAGCAAAAGGGTATAAATTAATTAAGCAGGTACGCGCCATTAGCGGAGAATATTATGATGTAACCAATGATAGGTTGATTGTTCGCCAGCAGAACTATCCTATAACACGGGCATCGTACTTGCCGCAACTAAAGGCTGGGCGATATGTAGTACCAGATGGGCATTATTTATTCTTAAATGAGCCAAATTTATCATTTGATAGCCGGTATATTGGCTCTATTGAAGCTAAGCATGTACAATGTAAAGTTGTTTTTATAGTTGACTATGATAAAATTAATCAATATTTAAAGCAGGTTAGGAGTTGGTTTGTATGAACATCAAAAGAGCCTTGTTATTAGCACTCTATGGCACGCTGCTTGCAACAATTCCTTTCGCTTCAGCAAGACGTCACCGTCCAATTCATCCCGGAGACCATGTATTTGACGCTAAGCGTTTTGCTGATTCTGTGAAAGAAACCGCAGAAATGGTAAAGAACGTACAAAATAGCTATGAGAAGCTGCGTAATGCCGGTATCTATAATTTAGCGGCCAATATTACAGAATTTGAGAAAGCATACAATAGTGCTGTTACTAAAATTAACGGTGTTTCAAACGGTGACACGGTTATAAATATATATAAGGACGAAAAGAATACTGAAAGCTACAAATATATTACTACTGAAGCAGCTATGCAGGATAATGGAGCAATAGAACGCAGGCTGCGTAATGAAGCAGGGAAACGCAAGCTTATGGAGCTGCAGATAATGAACGAAGTGCAAAAAAATAATGCTGCTAGAGATGATGCTGTCAATGGCACTATCTCGCAGCATGATGACGGAGTATTGGCCGAAAAGCAAAAAGCTAATGCGGTGACTATTTTGCAGGGAGTTAATGATATAGATGCTATCCGTATGCGGGCGTCCTTATTTATTGATGAAGTCCAAAGTCAGGAAGAAGAATTTGCCGCGGAACGGCTGGAAGAACAGAAACTCAAGAAAGCAGTTTTTAAGGGTTATGATCCTTATCATCCTACGGATGAACAAAGGATTGAAATGCAACAGGTATCTAAGGACTTAGGCTTTATGCGAATTGGAGAATAAAAATAGCAGTCACTATAGTGACTGCTATTAAAAATTATTTTAATTCAAATCCTTCAAATACATCTGGATGTTTCATGGTTTTAAATTGATTAGCCTTGGCTTTTTGAAATTCTCTTTCTTCAGCCAGCGCGTGATTCCAGTGATTTTTGTGTTGTGCTAATTCTTCTTTGACTTTCAAATAGTCGTTGGTTAATTTAGTATCGGATTTAGAGAATTTCTCCATTTCTGCGAGTTTAGTCTCTGCTTTTTTGTAGGCCTCTTCAAATTTTGCTTTGTTTTCGTCATTAGCTTTTATGGTTTTAAAAGTATCTGTAATTTGTACCAGTTCTTTTTTCGCGGTGTTATATTTTTCTTCTTCACCACAGCCGGCAATAGCCAGCACGCTGATAATCATAAGAGCAATAAGTAATAATTTCTTCAACTTCATATGTAGACCTCCTGTCAATCTTGGCTTTCCTTACTTTTTTTAGATTTTAGGTACGCTGTAATAACGTCGTGGATAAATTCTTTGCCGGCATCATCAAGCTGCTCAACTAAATTTATTGTTGATAGGGTGGCAAAACCGTGGCTTACATAGCTTTCTACTTTAGCTTCGTCTATATTTCCGAGCAGTAGCCAGTTCATATCACATCCGAGTTGAGCTATGGCTAGCAAAATTTCAGCACTTGGGCGCGCTTTTCCCTGCTCAATGATGCTGTAATAGCTTTGAGCTTTTCCTATTTTGGCCGCAAATTTAGCCTGATTAAGGCCTAACGAATTTCTATAAATTCTTAGTCGTTTGCAAACAGCCAACCATTCGATATTCATTTCGTTAATGTTTTTGTTTAATTCTTGTTTCATGGCACCTAATCCATTATACTGTATGACTAATATTATTTTATCACAAATTACAATATTAGACAACCGAAAACCATGTTTCAAACGTAAATACATATAAAAAAGACTAACTATAAAGATAAGAGACTGTGGTTGGAGCCTTTCTTAAACCATCTTTGTGGTAGGAGTAGTGAACCAATCCACAGTATCTTCAATAGTATAGCATACAGTCCTTGGAGAGGGACTATAAATACTACTACTTTATTATACGAGGAGTGGTTAATTTGAAAAGATTAATTATTGCAGAAAAATCTGATATGGGGCGAGCTATAGCAGATTTTTTATGGCCGCAAAAGGACTATAAAGACAACAGAAGTTATGTTGAGAAAGATGGGGTTGTAATATCCTGGGCTGCCGGGCATCTATATTATTTAGCGCAGCCGGCAGATTATGGTTTTTCTACTTGGAATTGTTATCCTGTTTATCCAGAAAAATGGCATATTAATCCTTATTCTAATAAATCAGAACAACTAAAAACATTAAAAAACTTATTAAAAGAAGCGCAGGAGGTTGTTCATGCAGGCGATCCAGACCGAGAAGGACAGTGTATAGTAGATGAAATTTTAGAGCAATGTAATTACAAAGGCGTAGTAAGACGTATCATGCCGAATGCAAAAGATAATACATCGTTACAACGTGCTTTTGACGGTATGGACGATAATACAAATCATCGGAATATGTATCTTGCCGCGCAGGCACGTCAACGAGCAGACTGGCTTGTAGGTATTAATTTATCAAGGTGTTATCAGGAGCAGGCAAAAAAGTATGGACTTGATGAACGTTGGCGTGTTGGCCGTGTAAAAATGCCTGTGCTGAAGCTTGTCGTTGATAGAGAACGTGATTTACAAAGCTTTAAGAAGCATTATTTTTATGAGCTTCTATCAACCTACAAAAAGGATAAGGTTCCGGTAAAAGTAAAATTAGCTCCGTCGGAAAAGTTGAATTTAGATGAAAAAGGTCATGTGCTGGAAAAAGCGGTGCTGCAGGCGGTCATAACGAAGGTAAAAATGTCAGACGGCATAGTAAAAAGTTATAAACGGACAACTGGTGAAGAATACCCACCATTACCCTATTCTATGGATAAATTACAGGTAGATGCTAATAAAAAATATCATTTATCACCTAAAAAGGTACTGGATATTGTTGAAGCATTGTATTTGAAAAAGCTGGTATCTTATCCGAGGTCTGATTGCAATTATATTCCAAAGGCGCAGCTGGAAGATGCGCCACGCATTATAGCTGCTTTGAAATCCTATGGGTTAAATGTAGCAGATAAAGCTGATCTTGATTTTGTTGGTAAGGCATGGAATGACAACAAAATTACTGCTCACCATGCCATTATTCCTACCGGAGTATTACCGGATAACCAGCTTGACAGCGACCAAGATAAAATATATAGGCTGATAGGGCAAAGATATATTATGCAGTTTCTTCATCCGTGCCGATTTGAAAGCGCTGCATATACTATTTGTGCAGGAGACGAGCTTTTCCGAGGCAGTTGCAGACATATTCTTGATTATGGATACAAGGGTATGGGATTGGATGAAAAGGAAAAAGAAACTGAAGATTTAGCAGATGCAATTCCGGTGTTGGTTGAAGGAGAAAATATAGGTACACTTGTTGACTGTAAGATAGATGCCAAAGAAACGAAGCCGCCTAAAAGATATACGGCTGGTACACTCATCAGCGCAATGACGGAAATTTGGCGTTATATGGCCGCCGATAATCCTAACAGAGATAAATTAAAAGAAATTAAGGGACTTGGTACGCCTGCTACAAGGGATGGAATTATTGATGATTTGTTAGCTACAGCAATAAAAGGAAAGCCGGTACGGCCGATGCTGAAAGAAGTTAAAAACGAGCTTATTCCTACTGCTTTTGGCTGCTATGTTATTGACAACGTAGCAGAAAGCCTTGCTGTGCCTGATGCTACTGCCCTTATGGAATATAAATTAGCTGAACTCGAAGCAGGTAAATATGATTTAGATACGTTTATATCCGAAATCAAATGTACCGTAAACGAAAATATTTATTATGCAGAAAAGCATGAGTTCCCATCCGATCCTGAAAAAAAGCCACCTGTAGAGTGCCCTCGTTGTCATAAAGGCCAGTTGATAAAAAGGTATAGTAAAATTACAAAGGCCGAGTTCTTTTTATGCAACAACGAAGAATGTAAAAATCCCTATAATAATAAACCTTATTACTACAATGTTGATGCTGATGGAGAACCGATTATAGGTTACTGTCCTGATTGTAAGGGGGTTATGGATAGAGCAAAAGGTCAATATGGCTTTTTCTGGAAATGTCCGCATTGTAATAAAAACTATCGTGATAAGGACGGAAAGCCTGATTTTGCTCCTAAGAAAAGTACATTCCGAAAATCTTAATGGAGGTGAACAAATATGAATGAGCAGCAGGAACAAAATTCTTTATTTGAAATTGAAAATGGATATAAAGAAGAATTAGCGGGAATAATGCAGGAATCGAATGTATTGGAGCCAGAGGATCCGGAAATATGTACAGCAGATTTAGAAGAATTAGCTGAAGCTATAAACGATATTCGTGATAAAGTTTCTAGTATGGATAATGATATAAAACATTTTATGAAAAGCACAAACAATCAACTAATTGATATATGTAATGATATGTTATCTATAATGACAACTTTGAAAGAAATGAACGATTTACCCAAGTCGTTACAAAAGATGAATGATAACATTAGCGGCAATGTTACTAATCTACAAAGTGCTTTGAACCAGATTAATAGCAGCACAAAGCAATGTCTTGAAGCGTTGCGGGATGCTGCAGGTGAAATTCCACAAAAATTATTAGAGGACTGCAATAGGCAAAATAAAAGTGCATTGGATGTAGCTGTTGCAAATTTTAATTCCATGAATGCAGCATCTCAAAAATGGATAAAGCAGTTAGGTAATCATACAGATTGGGCTACTCAAATTGTAATTGTTTCCGGCGTTTTGACACCGATATTACTGCTGCTGATGATATATATGCTTTTGAGAATTGCAAAATAGTAAATAAGGATTATAATAATAAAATACGAATAGAATATAATCGTAAATTACTATAAAAATCTTGAAAATTAGATAAAGATACATTATAATTGAAGCATGAAACTATAAATTGCTTGCGGAATTTACATAGAGGAAACAAGGAAACTCTTGTTAATTATTCCGGCGGTAATTTATAGAATATATTATCCGCAAGGAGGAAAATTATCATGAAAAAGTCCTTAGTATTAGCAATGGCAATGGCTCTTGGTGTAACCGCAAGCGCTTATGCTGCAAACCCGTTTTCTGATGTTCCTGCTGGGCATTGGGCGTATGACAGCATTTCCAAACTGGCTGCTGCTGGCGTAATCGACGGTTATGGCGACGCTACCTTCGGCGGCGACAAAGTGATGACTCGTTATGAAATGGCTCAAATCGTAGCAAAGGCAATGGCAAAAGGCGCTAACGTTGACAAGCTGGCTGCTGAGTTTGCCGAAGAACTGGATAATTTAGGTGTTAAGGTAGCTCGATTAGAACAAAAAATGGATAATGTAAAAATCGCAGGCAATATCCGTTATCATTATGCCAATAAATCCGGCGATATTGACGGTTCTACTAGCAAATTGCGTACTCGTCTGTGGATAGCAGGTCAAGTCAATGATGATTGGACTTATAAAGGAATGCTGCAGAATGAGCAAGACTTCCGCAACGATACCGGCGACGAAAAAACTGACTTCCAACGTGCGTATGTAGAAGGTAAGATTGGTGGCGTAAATGTGTCTGCAGGCCGTCAAGAATTATACCTTGGTGATGGCAACATTTATGATACCCGTTTTGATGGTGTAATTTTGGGCTACGGCAACAATGTTAAAGTAGAAGGTTACTATGGTAAGCCGACTAACGTAAATACTTCTTTTGACCGCGACGTTATGTTGAAAAAAGGCGCTGACGGTAAAGATTATACTTTCGGCACTAAATAT
Organism: uncultured Phascolarctobacterium sp.; assembly: GCA_905200645.1. Lineage (GTDB taxonomy): Bacteria > Bacillota > Negativicutes > Acidaminococcales > Acidaminococcaceae > Phascolarctobacterium_A. The sequence goes on from CAJKLD010000003.1 coordinate 10,624, forward strand.
GATGAAGTATTAGGTGCAAAAGTATCTGGTACGGCCGGTAAATTTAACGCTGCAGCAGCTTATGACGTATTTAAAGGTGATACCACTAAAAAGATTGCCGCTGCAGACATTACTTCTGATACCGTAGAAGCAGACGCAGTTGACGATAAAACATATAAAGATAACAAAATCTGGTCTTTAGCTGCCGGTTATGCTTTCGATAAGAATGTAAATATGAATGCTATTTATATGCACTCGAATCAAGAAGGCGTTGGAAACGAAGATGATGGTTATGTAATTGGCCTGAATTATAAAGGCGCTAAAGCAAGCGATCAAGGCTCTTACGGCCTGTATGCTAAATATTATGACCAGGCATCCACAACTATCATGGTACATACCATGAATGGTGATTATGGTACTAATGGTATTAAAGGCTACATGGTAGGTGCAAATTACGCTTTTGCTAAAAACATTGTCGGTGCCGTAGAATACTATGATTTAGACGGTAAAGATGATGCAGAAACCAATATGAAAACCCTGTGGAGCCAAGTAGTATTCACATTTTAATTAAGATGAATAGTGTATATGTTCCCCAAGTCATGTACCTTTTCATAAAACAACTCCGTTTCGGACCTGGACATTGTTCCAGGTCCATTTTCGTAAGTATTTGGAAGAGTGAAAATAGAAAAATAATCGTTTGTTAGAGGACAAATATTATCCTTGCTTAGTAGGTGTTGAAAATGGAAACAAAAAATATTCCTGAAGATATTGCTGCTGAAAAAGCCGTATTGAGCGCTATTTTACAAGAGAAAGACAGTATCAAAAATGTGCTTAACATATTGAACGTAGATGATTTTTACCGAGAAGCGCATAAAGTGATTTTTAAAGCAATGCTAAGCTTGTTTTTTCACGATAAGCCTATCGATATAGTGACGCTTACTAATTATCTACGGAGCAGGCGTAAATTAGATTTAGTCGGTGGAGTAGGGTATATTACTAGCCTAAATACTGTATCTGCTGCAAATATAATTTATCATGCTAATATCGTTAAAAATAAGGCCATTTTCAGAAGAATAATTAATGCCGGAAAAATGATACAGGAGTTAGGATATAGTAGCTCGGATAGTAATAGTAAAGAAGCAGTTGACAAGGCGCAGCATCTAATTATGCAGCTTTCCAACTTTGATTATAATGACGCCATTAAAGAAATATCATTAACAGATTTGTTTAAATCATGCCTTAATCGCATTATAACAAGTAATTATAAAGGTATTAACACAGGTATTGATGCTTTAGATTTACTGACTAATGGGCTGCATGCGCGCGTAGTAACAACTTTGCAAGGTAAGACCGGCTGTGGAAAAACAGCATTAGCTTTGCAGATGATGATTCATATGGCGGAAATTTGCAAGGTAATATATATTACAGATAAGCATATTGACGAAGTAACATTGCGTCTTGTATGCGCGCTGGCCAGTGTTTCCTGCTGGAAGTTTAAGACAAATAAAATGCAAGATAATGAATGGCAAAAAATACAAGAAGCAATAACAGCTGCGAAAAATAGTAATATGGGACTGTATAGCTTTAATTCATCCGTTATAGAATTGGTAAGTAGAATTAGAGAGATTTATAGTAAACAAAAAATGCAGGTGCTTTTTTTAGATCTGCAGCTAGAAAATGAAATGCTACAAAAAATACAGAACTTGGCGGAAGAATTAAATATAGTCATTTTACTGATAATAGATTGTAAAGAAGATATGAACGTAGGAAATTTAAACATGGTGCTGAAAACGAAAAAAAGTAAGTATAAGTTAATTATAGATAGAAACGATGGTGGTCCGACGGGTACTATCAATCTAAATTTTGATAAAGATTTACTGTTGTTTACGGAAATGGCATGATATAATAAATAACGAATTGGTGAAATTTTACAAGTAGGTGCTGTTATGGATGCTAATTTACTTCTCAATATTGTGGCCGGATTAGCCGCGTTAGATGCTGCAGCTTGTGTGATATACGATTTGTATATGTTAAAAAAATATTCAGATGAACCATGTGAAAAATTTGCTATTGACTGTTTCCCTTTCAGTATGTTAGTGGAAATTGCGCTACTTTTGATCTTGCTTTTTGGTTGTTATGTAAAATATATTAACAACCACGATTATTTTCTTTATTTAATGTTAGTAATTGGGGGTACGATGTTTATAGCTGATATGATTGCCGATAGAGTAGAGTTTTTAATTGATGAATATAAATAGTCGCGACTTCAAAAAAGAACGCTTAGAAACGATCCTAGGAGACGTTTTAAGCGTTTTTTGGTAGGCATATTGATTTGTGGATGTATAGACTTATATAAACATATAAAAGCAGGACGTCTAAATTGCTTTAGACGTCCTGCTTTCTTATTATTTAGTCAACTGGCTTTAATATATTTCTCGACGATGACCGACTGTAAGAATAAGAATGATAATTTTTTCATCTTCTATTTCAGCAATTATTCTATAATCGCCTACGCGATAACGCCATTGGCCGGAACGGTTTGCAGTTAATGCTTTACCGTGCTGCCTTGGATTTTCGCAGCCTATAAGATTTTTTTCAATCCAATTTAATATTAATGTGCGTGTTGGCCTATCTAATTTTTTCAGAGCCTTGAATGCTTGGGGAGTATAATTGACTGCATAACCAGACATTATTCTTCTTCCTCCAGCATAGCAAGGATTTCTTCATGAGTATAGGTTACAGGATTTTCCTTGTATTCTTTCATAGCTTTGTTATAGGCGCGAATGTCAATTTCATCTTCAATATGGTGAATAACAGCCTGCCTTACAAGGTCAGAAATGCTAATGTTTTTAAATTCAGCGTATTTTCTGATAAAGTTGCTGTCCTGTTCGTTCAATCTAATGGATATAGTAGCCATATAAAACACCGCCTTTCTTTGTAATACATTGTATTACAAAGATGAGTTTTTGTCAAATTTTGATAATGTAAGCAGAACGACTAAATTACTTTAGCCGTCCTGCCGATAAGTTTTATTCTTTTTTATTAGAAGGTTTAGAATTGGAGCTTTGAGCCGATTTAGGCAAGCGTCCATTTCTGTAACATTCTGCCTGCAAGCTTATGTCATGATGTTCAATACCATTTTTATCGGTATAGGAATTAGGAGTACAGATACCTTTAATAGTATATTCACGCCCCTTGACAGCTTCATTACCAAAATTTTCGGCAGTAGCACCAAACATGATTACATTCCAGAAAATAGTAGTTTTTTCGCCTTTGGAAAAGCCGTTATCTGCAATAGAGAAAAGAGCATAGACGATGCCGGTATCAGTGTAACGTACATCGGGTTCACGAACAAGATTGCCAACGATAGTGATAGTATTCATAACCAAAAACCTCCTGTATGAGCAGAATTTATAATCGCCCTGCCCGGCGACAATTTTTATTTGCTTTTCGCACATATTATGAAATTGCGAATAGAAAACAGGCAAGGATGTGTAACACCTGCTTGCAGGTTGCCTTGCCGGTTGTCGAAGTGAGCAATTATAATATGTGCGTGAAAAGCAATGAAAAATATAATAATGGCTGTACCTGTTTATTTGTGCTTTCAGCACTGTTTTAATCTTATATGTATATATAAAAAATATAGACTTATATGTTTCATATATACATATAAGTCTATATAGTAGTTGTCTTCTTAAATTAACATTATACTTTTTTTAGGAAATCATACATAGCTTGACGTATCTTATCTAAGTTTCTTGCTATGAAATTTTGTATGATATTCACATCTTCATCAGATAACCCCACAGTATCTATTTCTTCTTCAGGAGTAAAGTAGTTTTTCATTACTAGAACGTTACCACATAACGGTTGTCCGTGTTCTTGATAACCGTACAAATAACTAGCAATGGGATTTAGTATAGCTTTACCTTTTAGCAAAAACTCATCATCAAATATCAGACAGTATTCTTTTAATTCAAGACTGTCTAATATATCTTTGATATCAATGTCTCTGCAATCATTACTGACGGCTAACTGCATACGTTGAAATTGATATTCAGCATTTGGCAGTTCTATTTTTGCTACCAAACCAGTTGGGTAAATTTTTAAAGCGGAGATTTTTTGGTATTCAGTCATAAATTTCACCTCATTTTTTGTTCTCTTTGATAAAATCATCATAAGTGCCTTTATAGAAAAAAGGCGTGTGCTTTTTTTCTTTTGTAGCTCTTGTTTGCAGATAGGAGTAAATATGTAAGCCTACAACACAAATAATTAGAAAAAGGGCTATAAAGGCAATGATTTTTGTCATTAAAAGATTTTCATACATCATTTGATTGATTTCTAATTCAGTCATAATAGCCTCCTGCGACAATTTTTATTTGCTTTTCGCACATATTATGAAATTGCGAATAGGCAGTAAGCAAGGCTGCAAAGCACCTCTTAGTAGGTTGCCTTGCTTACTGCCGTAATGAGCAATTAAAATATGTGGCGGAAAAGCAAGGAAAAATATAATAGTGGCTGCGCCTGTTTTTTTGTACCGTAGGTACTGTTTTAATCGTATAAAAAGTATAGACTTATATGTTTTATACGAATATATGAAGTGTATAAGATTAAGTCTAAATATAAAAGCCAGGTGTATGCCTGGCTTTTATATTTAGACTGCTAAAGTAGATAATACATCTTTTTCCAAAGAAATATCGTTAGTATTGATATTTAGATGTGCTTTTTTAGCAAATTCCTTTACAATGGAATTATATTCCGTGTCAGTTTTGACTTTTTTGTTATCCCATAACTTAGCTTGTAATATGCTTTGATTTTGAATTTCTAGCAGGACTTTTGCCTTTCCTTTGTCGTCAGAAATCAATACAAGCTGCAAGTTATCATTGATACGTTTTTTATAACTAGCGGCACAGTTTTTTAAATCTATGCCTGCTTTTAAAACCTGACTATATTTAGTAAGTACCTTGCATGTGCTGTTACGCAACTGCATATCCAGCCTGCGTAAAATAGCCTCTGGAATTTTATAGTTAATTTCATTAGAATTTTGTGATGCTACAAGCGGACTTAGGTAGTTATGTAAGTCTTTGAAATGTGGTTTTTCATTTTCAAATTTTATAAGGTTTTCTTTGCTAAGCAGTTTGAATAGATTGACAGTATCTTCTAGGTTCCGCATATTGCCGTTTATAACATCACTTAAATGCTTTTGCGGATAATATTTGGCAAGGTATTTATAGTATCCGCAAATGGCAGGTACATTATTATGGTTTTGCAGGAGATATGGTATTAAATTAGCAGTAAATATATCATTACCAATAGAATATGCATTACTAAGAGGATAGACGTTAGCATAGCCTATATGTTTTCTTACAAGGCGGTTGTTGGGTAAGGAAAATGTGGTTAAGAAAGCGTCGAGATAGGAAAAGCCTTGCTGTAGCAAATTGGATAATTCGAGTTCTTTCTTTTCCAAACTCGGTAAATGCAACCTTTGAAGGTCATATTTCACATGGTGCCCTGCTGATTTATATATTTCGTAGGTTTCATTTTCATCCCAAAAACGGATTTTACGAGCGAGGTATAAGAGGTTGCGTTCTAGCATTTCTGACTTAGCAACATTAAAGAATAGCTTACGTTTGCTATATCCCTGCTCATTCATTTTGTTGGTAAGGTAATCTCTCATATAAGCTATTAGTTCTGACATTTTTTTACCTTTTCTGTCCTGCGCTGAATAGGGTATATATTTTAGAATAGATGATAGAGGATTCAATAAATCAGCATAAAAGCCTATTTCGCGAGATTCTGCCGTATTGTTTACCATTTTTTTCCAAACAACTTTTTTGTCGTTATAGTAAAAGTTAAATTGTTCTGTAACTGAATTTTTTCCGCTAAAATCATTGTATACATCATTGCCTAAAATAATTGCTTCATAAATAAATTGTAATCTCAGACAATTTTTTAATTCAAGAAGTGTTGCTCTTGCATATAACGGCAATGTAGCTTGTGCATTATCTGCTATCAAGATATTGTTAATACTATGCACATGACCGCAGGAAGGACAAGTAATTGACCTATTTTTCTGCGCATTAAAAATAGCCCCGGGAATAACCATAAGAACATCACAAGCTCTGCAATAGCAGTTGGTAATACTTTGGATGTGCCATCTGCGCTTTTGATTATTAGCTGTGTCAGCCATTGTAAGATACATTGTCGGTGTGTTAGGAGCAAGACTATGTTTTAAGAATTTACCATAGTAACTTGCCATAGCAAAAATGCTTTTATTAAAAAAATTCAGTTCCATAAGCTTTTTCATTCGTATTCACCGTCCAATGTATCAAATAAGCCAACTTCTATACTGTCAGCCGAAGCGGATTGTTGAGGTTGCTGTAGATTGAGAGCAGTAACGGGCTTTTGCTGTTGTGCTTTCATCTTGTAGGCCTGTTCTCTAGTACGTCTTTCTTGTTCAGCTTTGGCTTTTTCTTCCTGTATCAGCGAGGATTCATGCTTTAAGAGTAAACGATTGGCAACGTCTAAGCTTTTACGTTGCGTGTCAATAAATGCTTTTAAGACGATAGTCTTTTCCGCAGGCTCATTATTTTTTAGTGCTTGTTCGCGGTCGTATTTAATTAGAAATTCCAAACTATCCAAAGCTTTGCTTTGAAATGATAAAAATTGTTTTATTTCACTAATATTCATAAATGCCACCTTATGCGATAATTTATTTTGCTTTACGCACATATAAAAAAAGCCTAGTCTGTGGCTTATGCAAGGACTTGCCGCTTGCGGTGCGAAGCATCCTTGTTATACGCCACAGACTAGGCTTATAATATGTGCGTGTAAAGCAGTGATTTTATAGTTTGCCTGTTTGTATTATGTTTTTTTGTGCCGTAGGCGCTGTTTTGATTTTATAATCAAAATGTAGTGGTATACGTCAAGTATTGACTATTTTTAGCTTAAAGCTTATAATGAATAAAGAGATAGCCGATTGTGGAAGGTCGGCTCTCCCCAAAAGTTAAAAGTTTGATGGAAGGCCGCCTAACCGTTAGGCGGTTTTTCTCATTTCTGCGTTATTTACGACGGAACGAGAGAATGAAAACTATTAAACCTGCAAAATTTATCATAAGAGATAATGCTTCAAAGGTTGTCATAGCAAATCACCCCCTACTCTTAGGGAGTAGGAAAACCGACATCGACTATCTCATAAATGTCATTATAGCATACAGTTGATGGATTGAAAAGATTGATGTTTGTTACAAGGATAATAAGAGAAGATAAAATTATTTGCTATATCGTTCGTTGGCTTGTACTACAGCGCGGATTAGATATTCTGCCAGGCTGATGCCTTCATTGAAGGCGTTAATTTTAGCTTGCCTATGCACTTCCGGCGGGAAAGGAACGTTATACATTTTTACTGCTTTTTTATCTGCAGAAGCGTATGCTTTGCCGGTATTAGCCGCAGGCGGTTTATCTCCGCTAAGGAATTTATCCATAATATTTTCTGAAATTTTGGGATTGGATGGAATTGTCATTTTGTTCATTTTACTTGCCTCATTTCAAAATATATAAAATTTCGTTTACTAAATCGTTAAGTTCCATAGCTGCTTTTTCTGTATGGCGTTTGATATCTGCATACTCCATAACGTTCATACCATAGCATAAAGATTCTTTGTAGGCGACGCGGTTAAGAATTTTAGTTTGCATAACCTTTACCTGATATTTTTCGCAGGCTTTATCAATAGATTCTTTAATACCTTTGGCCATATTTTGTTTAGGATCATATTCGTTGAGAAGCAGGTAGGTATTTTCAATAGTAAAATAGCTACGCCATTCTTCGAGTGTGCCAAGAACATCATCTGTTACCCAATAATCAAGTCCGCTGGCCTTGAGGGGGATAAGTAGCATACCGAAAGTTGCACAGGCTACAGATGCCCTGGTCAATTCATTGTCGCCGGCTCCTGCATCAATAACAATAAAATCGAAGTTGGAATAGTTCTGAATATCTTTGAATAATGATTTCGCTTTCATAGTCACGGCACTTACCGTGGCCAAATCATTATTGCTGTTACGAATTTCAATTACTTTAAGAGATGAGTTTTGTTTTGCATCCATATCGATAAGCAGCACATTATATCCAAGCATTGCTAATCTAGTTGCAACATTGGTACTAATAGTCGTTTTACCTGTACCGCCTTTAGTATTTACTACGCTTATTACTTTCATGTTTAAGCTCCTCCTTAATTTGTAACAGAATTATAAAAATCAATGACTTTATTAGAAGTCATAAGCCACCGAGGATTAATAAAACGATTTTTGATATATAGTCCTTTGCAGTTGCAGGCGCGTGATAAAGCAACATATAACTGCCCTGCGCAAAAACAGTATGGATTAAGATTTACTTTTTCAAAGGTTTGTCCTTGGCTTTTATGGATAGTGATAGCATAAGCAAGTTTAAGTGGTATTTGCGTATAGCTGCCAATGATATGCTTCACTAGCTTTCCGTCCTTTACATCGTATTCGATGATATCCCAGGTATAGGGTAGTATTAAAATCTTTATTCCGTTATCAATCTGTACTACTACACCATCATCAGAAAAATCTGTTACGTATCCCATAGTGCCGTTTTTATAGTAGCCTTCAGAATTGTTTGTCAAGGTCATTACTCTGGCACCTACTTTAAGATAAATCTCATCATCGACTATCTTGTCGTTAGCAGATACTTTGCCGAAAATTTCTGCAGCAAAATAATGTTCTTCTGATCCGAGCTTTTCTAGATTAGTATTGTTGATAGCAGCAGCTTCGCCGTTAGTGCTGCAAATATAAATAGCATCATCAAGAGGTTTTGTAGCACATAATTTATTTAACAATGTCAATGAGTGCGTACATCCGCTGCGAATATCATTAAGACTTTTGATAAAAGCTGGCTCGGATTGTCTGATAACGTCTGTTAATACGATGTTTTTAAAATTCATTTTTTGCCATTCAGGGGCTTTAAAGGCAAAGCCTTCTTGAATATTTTGGTTCCAAAGTTTTTCTAAGACATCACGCTGATAATCAGTGAGTACAGGCGGTAATTGGAAAAAATCACCAACAACAATTAGCTGCTTAGGCCTTTTTGTTAGTGAATAAGCCTTTTCAACCACTTTCGCAATATAACTGAATACATCGAAACGCACCATAGATATTTCATCGATGATGATAATGTCCGCATCTTTTACGGCAGCTGTTATTTTAGAAATACGGTTATGTGGCCCTATTGGATCTAACGGAACCTTAAACGCTCTATGAATAGTACTGCCGCCGATATTAAGTGCTGCGATACCGGTAGGAGCCGTAACCATAACATTCTTTTTTTCATTTTGAGCGTAAGCTATAAAAGCTTTTATCAAATAGCTTTTGCCTGTACCGGCATAACCAGTTAGAAAAACGTTTTGACCATCTGCCATGGCTTCAAACGCTTGTGTTTGTTCTGGGGTTAAAGTTGGCATATTGTTCATCTCCTATAATAAGGTTAGTGATTCAATGGCAAAAAAGGTTTTCAAGCTTTTATTTGTACTAAGTACATGCTTAAACTTTTTTGCCGTTTCTTCCGGAGCGTTAAAGTTTATCAATACATAATTCCCGTTAGCATACGATAAATGACGTTTTTCCCAGCATTCGGTTTCTACAATTTCGCCATTATTATCAGTTATAAATTTTTCAATACTTTTGATTGTAGTTTTAGTTTTTTCTATATCCGTTATGAGGAACATAACTTCATAGTTTTTCATAATTAACACCTCCATAACTTATATATTTTATATATCTCATATAAACGTATGGGTTTATATATTTAATATGAATTATGCTTTTGTTGCTGAAAGAGCAAGTGATTATTTTTGTGATGCTTTCCGCACATATTATGATATTGCGAATAGGCAGCAGGCAAAGATGCGTAGCACCTGCTTGCAGGTTGCATTGCCTGCTGCCGTAATGAGTAATTAAAATATGTGGCGGGCAAGCATTTACAAAAAAATTTATGTCGCAGGCATTGTTTTAATGGCTTTAAGCAAGCTTATATGTTTATATAAAATGTATAGGCTTATATTAGTTATACAGTCTATATGGTTTATATAATAGTAGCTTAAAATATAAATTATACAGTTTATACAAATATATAAGTTCATATATGTTATATATGAACTTATATATTTGTATAAGGCGTTGCGTGTGGCAACGCCTTTAGGTTAATTACAAGTAATATTAAGCTCGCGGCAGTAGTTATTGCCTTTAGCTACTGCTTTTCTTTCGTTATGTAGCTTTTTCTTGATACATTCTTTATCTTTGAAGAAAGCTGTTACTTCTTCTACATTACGCTTTTTCATAACACATAAAGAATTTTCATATATTGAAAATTCACCGGTAACGATATTATAGATAATTCGATAGTTGTCATAATCAACTACTCTTTTATTTAGAATGTCGTTTTCTAATCTTTTTCGCTGTTCATCATTCATAGATAGCTCCTTATCTGCTTAACTCATTAGAGGCTGGTGGAGTAAGGCTGTTGAGTATCAGCTTGCGTTTCGGAATAACAATAGCCTTTTGCGGTTCAATGGATTTATCAGCTTCAATATTTTTAGATAAATCAGCTTCATGGTTTTTCAGATATTCTTTTTCACGTTCAAAAAGAAACTCACAAATAGCATCAGCATCCTTAGCAGCGCGAAAAATTTCTGCTGGATCTTTCTTTAAAGATTTAATCCAGCTGCCGACGTAAGCTGCATGTTGTTCGTTGGCTGCTGCATTTGCTATGCCCAGCTCGGAGCAAATCATATAACTGGCAATTTCAGCACGCAGTTCTTCTTTTGCATAATCTTCACTAGCGAATTTATTGATTATATCGCGGTTAAGACGGCTTTCGTGTCCGGTAGAATGCCCCAATTCGTGCAGTACGGTACTGTAATAAGCTTCACTGTCCAGAAAGCTGCTTTTGGGCGTTAGATGAATTTCATCTAGTTTAGGTATATAAAAATTCCTGTCGGCTTGGTCATGATATACCGGTACGCCGACCGCTTTAATCATGATTTCAGCACGTTCTAAAGCAGTCCATTTCTGTTCCGGTAGTTTCAGTTCCGGTAGTCCGTCACACTGTGTTGCGTTAAATACCGTGCTACGAAAAGGTACAGGGTGATCAAGCAGCTTTTCAACTTCGTTACCATCTTCGTCCTTTTCTTTTTTGGTAAATTTCCAGTAAGTAACCACTGTGCCTTTTTCACCTTTTTTAACGTGACCACCTTGTTGAGCAATTTGGTTAAATGTCATCCAACGTGGATCTTCGTATTTACGTTCCATACCGATATACATAAGGCGCAATGCGTTCATGCCATGATAGCGGCGGTTAGAAACACCGTTATGTGGAATCATCGACATGTTAGCTGTCCAAGGTTTTTGCCATGGAGCTGTACCTTTTTCCAGCATATCAATAATCTCCTGTGCTACAAGCTTGTGATAATCCGCTTGCTTTTCAAGATTATTCTTCGTAGTCGTCATCGACAGATGCCTCCTTTGCTTCTTCTTCCGTTAAAGCATCTTCTTCAAATGCTGCATAAGTGTAAATCCATGCTTCACGTTCGGCTGTAGTAATACTCATAAGTTTGCCTCCTTGTTATCTATTGATTTCTCTTAAAAGTTCTTGGCCTTTACTTTGCTCTGTATCACGAGTAGGCACAATGTTTATAAGTCGTGATTTCTTTTGTGCTTTGATTGCTGCTGTTTTTATTGGTGGGGGAGTAGGAATATTATGTGCTTTAGCAAATTTTTCGCTAGTTGATTTGATGCTGCTGCCATAATCATTCTGCTTTTCTGCTGGAATATTGCGTACATATCTAACAACAGTATCAGCGATAGCAGCTTCCTGACTGTTAAGCTTACGGTGGTAGTCCTTGCGCGGTTCTTTAGCTATTTCTTCAGCTACGCTGGCAGTAGAATTAAGATGTTCGTGCACAGAAACTACAGGTTTTTCAGTAGTTTGCTTGGCAATTTCTGTTTCGTGATTAGGTTCTTCTGTTACCGGCTTAGTTGTAGAAGGATTGATAGCTGGCTGCTTTTCAGATGCAGTATTTTTAGTTTCAGAGGTTATAGTAAAGCGTTCGCTGTCTTTGAGTTCTTCCAGCCTATAGGCAAGAGTCATGGAAGAATACTTGATATGTACCATAGCTACATTGTTATCGTCTTTATAGATTTTAGCTATGATGCCTTTGCCAGTAGATCTACTAAGTATGACCTGCCCAAGCTTGATTTTAGGTGTGGATACATTAGCTTGTTGTTCATCCTCTTTAGATTTAGGCTTATCAGCTGCTTTATTGGTAGTTTTATTTTTAGCATCAGTCTTGTTCTGCTTTTGCGCTTCGTAATAAGCTTCAGCCTTGGCAATGGCTTCGTTACCAAAATACCACTTACTGTATTTTACCTGTAGCTGAGCAAGACTGTAAAAGCCTGAACCAGTGCCTGGCCCACCTTCACCGAAAATAATGCCGATTTTGGTTTTGCCGTTCTCTGTAACATAATCCTGTGTAAAGCCTTTGCCGTAATCGGGATGATATACCGGGCAGACACGCTTTATAACTCCGTGGTCAACAGGTTTGGCAACCTTTGGTGCTTTGGCATTGTCTGCATTGCTATTAGTATTATAATTCTTAGCTGTTGGCGCTGAAGGTTTTGCTGTGCTGCCGCTTCTGCATGCTTTTGTGCTTTCACGCGTATGATATTCCTTGACAGCAACTTTTTGATTATGCTTTTTCTTCCAATAGTTAAATTTGTACCGCAGCGCTTTCTGTTCTTCTTTAGTAAACTGCACGATATGCTCGCTAATGTAGTTCAAAATAGCATAGGAATCACTGTATGTGTAATTCAGCATATTGGGGTTGCGGTCAATTTCCTCTGACCAGCGGGTAAGATATTCACCATGAGCTTTTTTGTGAGAATCATTGATTTTAAGGCCATATTTGGTACGGAAACGGTAAGTAGCCATTTCTACCACTAATTCTTCTACCGCGTAATTGGTTTGACCGCAGCGCTTTTTTAGATCTAGGAAAAAAGGATTTTTGCCGGTACGGCTGTCAATAAGAGTGCTGTGTGAAACACAATGATACAGTTCTACTAAAAATTCATCCTTATTTTTCCATTTTTCTTCCGGCACCATATGGATAGTATCAGTATCTTTAACATAGAAATTGTTTTCTGTCTGGTCAAAAACAAGCTTGGCTTTGCAGTTTTCCAGTAGACGTTTTTTGATTTCGGCTTTTTCCATCCAGTTATAGAGAGGTTCAGGTTCTTCACCTAGCCCGGAGATAACAGAACCGTTATAAAGTCGTTCTATTTTTATTTGCGGACGACTAAGCTTAATCATTTCTTCCATCGGATGACCGTTTTTGTCATATAGCTGGTTGCCGTCAGCATCTTTTTTGGGTAAGGAGATTTCATTCGCCCAAATTTCAAGTTCTACGCCTTCGTCCTGTTTATATAAATGAGCGCCTTTGAGGGCTAGGATACCTCCCCAACGACAATCAGTATATCCGTGTTCGCGCGCAGCGTATATCATCGGTATAGTGTTATGTTGGTAGGCATAACCAGTTTTTATACTGATCATACGTTTAAATGCGATGCCGTCGTTGTCCCAAAAGAAGGGTGTACCGGCTTCAAAGTCTAATATTGCTAAATCCGCAGTGTGTCTGCGAATTTTAATACTTTTTTGAGCATCTTCAGGTGAGATGTCATAATTTTCACGGTTAAACATAATACACCTCCATGAACGTAAGTTTTTATTATTTTATGTCCCTTACATCAATGCGTATTTCTTGCTTTTCTTTGTCGTATAATTTAAGATTTAAGACTTTATTATCTTTGTAAGCTATGAGATTGCCACTGCGATTTATAATAATCTTGTTGGTGGTGAAAATCTTTTGCCCGTCGATTGTAAGAGTAAGTTCCATACGTCGTTAAACCTCCTAATAGTGATTTGCTCCGTATAGCGTCAGAAAGTGGCCTAATTTTGATTTTTATAATTTGCCCTAGGATGATTACCTAAATACGGAATAAAATCGTTCTAGGGCAAATTTTGCGCGTCTGAAAGGGTACTGTGCTATTGCTGGCCTGAAATTTTGGCAAGGATAGTTTGAAGTTCGTCAGATTCAAATGCTTTGTAACGGGTTTTGCAGCTACAAAACTCAACATGACCGTTGGGGTATTCGTCCGATGGAGGACAGTCTATATAGCCTTTACCGTGACAAGTAGGGCAGTCAAGCTGGAATTGGGGCTTGTATTTCAGCCATATTTGCTGACTAAGAAAATTGGCTGGCATTTTGATATAGCGCGGATCAGCAGTATCGTTGCGTACAGCATCGGCATAAGCCTTGGCTGCTGCGATAAGGTCGCTTATAGCAACGCCTTGATTTACAAGCTGACAAAACGGCTGATATACAGCTTCGCTTTTAGCCTGGCTACGTGGATAGCATTTCAGAAAAGCATCAAAGCCGGTAGCGATAGGTAAACCAAAATTATCCACAGGTTTGCTTATGTCTATATTTACTTTAGTACTACTGGATGGTTCTATCTCTATCTCTTTCTCTATCTCTGTGTTACATTTTTGTACATCGTAACGTTCATCCGTTACATTGTAACGATTTGATGTTACATCTGTTACAATGTAACGTTCGCCCGTTACATTGTAACGATTTTGCGTTACATTTTGACTGGGTGTTACATTGTAACCATTTTGTAACATTGAGTTATCCACAGTTACATTGTAACGATTTGGTAACGCTGGTGTAACGGATACAGACTTTTTATCTGTATTAGAGATTGGAGTTAGCATAAGCTTTTCTCTATATCTTCTTACTCTGCTGGTTGATTCAGATTCTTTACCAATATGGCTTACTGCTTCGAGGAAATAGTAGTTATCTCCGTCTACAGTCAATAAATCATATCTCATAAGAAATTTTAATAAAAAATTTACTGTTTCGGCATTGCTGTCTAAAATTAAGGCCAATTCGTCTGCAAAGGTGTCTTCTACATGGTCAAAATGCAAACATCCTTCCGTTTTTACTGACCGTGAAAGCAAATTTATATAAAGTACAATATAAGTATCGCCACCGGGAATTTTTTGCAGGCGCTTAATTTCACGTGAATCGAAAAAATCTGCCCGCATTTTGAACCAATAATATTTTTTAGGCATAGCTTTTTACCTCAAA
The DNA here is from genome assembly GCA_905200645.1 of uncultured Phascolarctobacterium sp. Lineage (GTDB taxonomy): Bacteria > Bacillota > Negativicutes > Acidaminococcales > Acidaminococcaceae > Phascolarctobacterium_A. Next base: position 25,824 of record CAJKLD010000003.1, read on the forward strand.
ATGGAAGTTCTTCATTGGGAACAGTAGCTCCTAACGCTTCCATGCAGCTGCCACTATTAGAAATATTGGCAGGCTTTTTTTCAATAAAATAAAAATGATTTACGATAACTTCGGATACATAGCGTTTAGAGCCGTCTTTGGCATCATAGCTACGCATTTGCAGCCGGCCTTCTATAAGAATGCGTTGTCCTTTAGAAAAATTATTACCACAGACTTCTGCCTGTTTACCCCAAATAACAATGGGGATGAAATCAGCTGCTTGTTGGTCATCTTTAACAAAGGGCCTGTCAACAGCAATAGTACCCTGACAAACTATTTTACCTGTGGCGGTATAGCGTACTTCCGGATCGCGCACAAAGCGACCTAGCAAAGTGATTTTATTCATTGCTTTACTTCTCCTACATATTCGCGAAATTTTTCTGGAAAAATAACGTAGTTCCAACGGTGTGGCGACATCTTGGTTGCGCTACCAAATGGAAATTTCCCTTGCTGCAGCATTAATCGAATATACTGTGGTGACTTATTCAGAGCTTTGGCTGCATCTAGTATTGTGATTTTCATGGCTTTAGCATTCCTTCCTAAGTAAGTGAAAATATCGTACCATTCTATTAAAAATAGACACAAAATACGATTTAATCGCATTGTTTAGGCAAAAAAATAAGCTGGCTATAACTTACTCCGTATGCTTTTTCAATAGCTTTTAATTGTAGTACATCAGGAAATGATACTTGACGTTCCCAATTAGAAACTACGTCAGGGCTTACTCCTATGCGCTTTGCCGCTTCTTTTTGCGTTAGATTTTTATTTACTCTTGCTGCTTTCAAAGTGATTTCCATGATAAGTATATACTCCTTTCAATGAATTCTAATTTTATTATAATACGATTAAATCGCATTGTCAACGATAAAACCGTATAAAATTCAACTTAGCTTGCATATATTACATTTTTGTCGTATAATATACGATAAATAGAATGATAAGGAGCGGTATTGTGAGATGAGTGATTTAGGTAATAAAGAAGTAATGGCTAGAAATATAAAGAAATATCTTCAGCGATTAGGTAAAAATCAAAAAGAATTGTGTGAGGCTTTAGGGTTTAAAGAAACGACAGTTTCTAGTTGGATGAGCGAAAAGAGTTATCCGAGAATTGATAAAATTGAAAAAATGGCTAAATATTTTGGAATAAAAAAGGCAGACTTAATAGAAGAAGAATCTACTGATGTTTTTTTGATTAAATTACATAAAAAAGAAGTAGTCTTAGTAGAAAAATACAGAAAATTAGATGCTTCTGTACAGGAAGATATTGATGATTATGTTGACATGAAGTTAGTTAAAGAGAATAAGAAACTAGCTGAAAAAGAAGGTATAGCTTAAGGTTGATTAAGTTTAAAGGATAGAAAATATGATTGGTGCCGTAATAAAAAAGCTTAGAAAAGAATATAATGTTACGCAAGCTGAATTAGCTGCCTATTTAGGTGTAACTCCCAAAGCGGTATCTTTTTATGAATTAGGGCAAAGAGAGCTGTCAAATGAAATGTTAGTAGCATTGGCAAAAAAATTTAATGTAACAATCGACTATTTACTTGGCATAAAAGAGAATGAATTTACGTGTAGGTCAAGCAATAAAATGGTTATGGCCAATAACATAAAAAAATATATGCATAAAACTGGGAAAACTCAAAAAGAATTGTGTACAACTTTAGGCTTTAAAGAAAGCACTTTTTCCGATTGGGTTAAAGGGAAAAAATATCCAAGAATAGATAAGATTGAACGTATGGCTAATTTTTTTGGTATTAGCAAGGCAGATTTGGTAGAAGAAGGTATTAGTCAGGTTCATTCTATATTATTGTCTGCTAAAGAAGAAGAAGAAATAATAAAAGATTATCGTCAGTTAAAAGACGATGACAGGGAAGAGATTGAAGCGATAATTAAAATGAAGCTGGCTAAGGCGAATAGAAAAGTGGTTGAAAAAGAAAGAATAGTTTAAGAATAATTAGGTGTAAAAGGTGAATGTGATGAAAAAAAGCAGAGAAGCTTCTATGATTGTATTAAAATCAATGAAACCTAAAATTGATGAAATAAAGGACTTGTTAACGTTTGAGGGCAAAGTTTATGATTGGTATGTAGCTGAAAATAGTGCATATGCTACTTTTAAATTAAATTATGATGAAGATTTTTATGTTAATGTATTTGTAGATTCTAATAATTTAAAGAAAATTTCAAACGCTGGAGCTAAAATAAAAGAGCAAGCTTATGTTGAAGTGAAAGGTTATCTTGAATGGTGGGCTCCAAAAGAGAATAAAGATAATAAATATAACTTACAAATAAATGCTAGAGCAATTTTTCCTGATGAATATGCAATAAATTATTATTGTGCTCCTAATGCTGTACCTAAGGCGTTGCCAGAACATCCAATAATAACTTTAATATCTAATGAAGTTGGAGCTGGTACAAAGGATTTTATGCGTGCGCTAGGAAATCATTCTGATATTATTGTTGAGAAAAAAAGTGTTACTTTAGAAGGAAAAGATGCTTTAAGTGTTATTCCTGCTGTAATAAAAAGTGCTAACGATAGTAACAATACAAACTTGATTTGTATTGTTCGTGGGGGCGGAAATTCTGTAGGAATTAGATACATATTTGATAATCAGTTTATCTGCGAGGCAATAAGAAATTCGAAAATACCTGTTCTTGTAGGTGTTGGGCATACAGAAGATTTTACAAATGCAGATAGGGCTTCTGATGCTCCTTTAACTAAAAACGGTAGCCATAGTTACTTCATAACGCCGACAGCATTAGGTTTATATCTTAAGGGCTATTATTATAAAAAGAACAAGGTTGCAGAAGCTGTAAAAACAGTGGACACAGTAGTTGAAAATAAAGTTGATGTAATATCACCTGTACAGCAGAGTTTTGTTGATGGTATCTCTAATAAATACCTTATTGCGATTATAGTGGTATTGTTGTTGTACATTGTTTTCGTGAAATGATATTTTAAGAAAGCCAAAAGAGAAAGGCTGGCTTGATTAGGAGGAGATTATCATAAGAAACCCTAATGGATATGGTAGTGTCGTAAAGATGGGTGGTAATCGTCGTCGTCCGTGGCGTGTAAGAGTAACAACCGGTTGGGAATTAGATGAAAAAAACGGAAAGGCGAAGCAGATAAGCAAAACACTTGGCTATTATAGTACACGGAAGGAAGCTGTTCTTGCACTGGCTGAATTTAATGCAAAGCCTTATGATATTAGTAACAGACATATGACTTTTTCTCAAGCATATGAAAAATGGTCGCTGAAACATTATGAAAAATATGCCGGGGCTGCTCGTTCTTTAAAATCTGTTTATAAGCACTGTAAACCTCTTTATGATATAAATATGATAGATATTCGTACAGCACATATGCAGGCTATTATGGATACCCTGTCATCATGTAGTATTACATATCAAACTAAGTTAAAAACGATTTTTAATAAAACATTTAGCTACTGCTTGAAAAATGACGTTGTGCAAAAAGATTATGCTCAATTTGTGACTATTAATCAAACTGCTCCTAAGCAAGATATTAAAAACAAATTTTTCACAGAACAACAAATAAAGACTATTTTAGATAATAAAGATTGGATAATTCGCTTTCCGACAGGAATGAAAAGCTATGCTGATATAAAAATGGTTGATACTATTATTATACTTTTATATACTGGATTACGTATTGGTGAATTGCTTAAACTAAAAGCTGCTGATGTTGATATAGCCAATCGTGTTATTCAAGTCCATGGTACAAAAACGGCTGCAGCAGAAAGATTGGTGCCTATTCATAAAGAATTGCTACCATATATTAAGCATCGCTTAGATAATAGTAATGAATATTTGATATCCAATGATAATGGTAAACCAATTAGCGGTTCTGCATACAGAATGTTTTTTTTCGAACCATTTATGAAATATCTAGGACTATCACTTACACCTCATGCTACACGGCATACTTTTATTAGTATTATGGATAGGTGTGGTATTGGTTCTGATAGTGTTATGTTAAAAAGAATTGTTGGGCACGCCGACAAAACTGTTACAGAACATTATACCCATAAAGATTTACCAGATTTGATTGCGGCTATTGATAGATTTGCGTTGTTCTCTAAGTTAGATAATCATGGTTAGTATAGTAATAAATTTTATTCATAAGTCACGTAAATGTCGCAAAGCCCATGTGATGCAAAGAAGCTTCAACCTGGAAAAGTCGCTTGAAATAGGCGTTTTAGGGCGTTTTTGAGGATATCTATTTTTGCTAAATTATTCTTGAAGAAGTAATTGTATCACCATTTTGTGATAATAACTTTAAAAACATGTTAGTTGAAAAATTGGAAAACCTTGGAATCAAAGCTATAGTTAGTAATTCGGTTTATGATAAAGAAATTTTTGTAGATAGTTGATTTTTTTGTTTATAAAAACTATATTAAGAAATACAAAAATCATTGCTATCCGGGAAAGGGAAAATCAATGAAAAAGTTTTTTAATGTGACGGCGGTATGCAAGCCTGAAGAACACTATATGGTAGATATTACCCAACGTGTGCAAAGAATTAAAGAATTAGTTGATGAGGGCAAATATTTTTCTATTACTAAGGCTCGGCAGTATGGAAAAACAACTACTTTGCGTGCTTTGGCTAATTACTTGCAGAATGAGTATTGTGTAATATCTTTGGATTTTCAGACTTTTGGTGCAGAAGAGTTTGTTGATGAAAATACTTTTTCTTTATCCTTTGCATCTTCCTTTGTTAGAGTGATAAAACGTAATTCTTCAAATTATGGCGAACCATTTAACCAAGAATTGCAAAGATTGGCTGTAATTGTTGATAATCATTCGCCTAATTTTAGATTAAAGCAGCTTTTTGAGCTTTTGAGTGATATTTGCAGTGTTAGCAGCAGACCATTGGTTTTATTGATTGATGAAGTTGATAGCGCTTCGAATAATCAGGTGTTTTTAGATTTTTTAGCTCAGCTAAGAGCATATTATATTGATAGAGAAGAACAGCCGACTTTTAAATCTTTGATTTTAGCGGGTGTATATGATATTCGAAATTTACGCAGAAAAATCAGAGAAGATTTAGAACATAAAGTTAATAGTCCATGGAATATTGCTGCTGATTTTAGTATTGATATGAGTTTTTCAGCTTCGGAAATAGCAGCTATGCTTAAAGAGTACGAAAATGATTATCATACGGGAATGAATATAGAAATAATTTCTGAGTTGCTTTATGACTATACTTCGGGATATCCATTTTTAGTTTCTAAGCTTTGCAAGCTGCTTGATGAAACGATAGCTATTAAGTGTGAGTATGACAAGAATAAAGCTTGGACAAGAGACGGTTTGAACGAGGCTTTAAAAATTTTATTGGCAGAGGATAATACTTTATTTGCTTCACTTTCTGCAAAGCTTGTTAATTATCCGGAGCTTGATAAAACTTTGCAAAAAGTTTTATTTACAGGTAAAGCAATAGTCTATAATACTTTTAATGATAATATAGCAAATGCAGCCATGTTTGGCTTTGTTAAAAATCAACAAGGCGTTTTGAAAATATCTAATAGAATTTTTGAAATGTGGTTGTATAATCGCTATTTATCTACGACAAGTATGCAAGATGAACAAATTTTTAAGGCTTCTTTAGATGACTAGCACCAATTTGTAGTTAATGGTCATTTGGACATGCGCCAAATTTTGGCAAGGTTTATAGTTCATTTTAATGAATTATACGGCGATAAAGAAGAAGCTTTTTTGGAAGAAGAGGGAAGAAAGTATTTTCTGCTTTATTTAAGGCCTATTATTAATGGTACTGGTAATTATTATATTGAGGCTAGAACACGCAATTTACGCAGGACGGATGTAATTGTTGATTACCGTGGAGAACAGTTTATTATTGAATTAAAAATTTGGCGTGGCGAAGAATATCATAATCGTGGTGAACAGCAATTAGCTGATTACTTGGATTATTATCAGCTGAAAAAAGGCTATTTGCTTAGCTTTAATTTTAATAAGCATAAAAATCCTGGCGTTTACGATATTGTTTTAGGAGATAAGCTGTTAATAGAAGCTGTGGTATAAAAAGAAGTAAAGTTAAATTTACTAATCTGAAGTATACGGAGATTTGCCGTGTGATAGGCCGAAATTGTTTTTTTATAGAGGCAACTTCTATTCACGCTAGCAGTTCATATTCTGCTTCTAAGGCTTGTGCTATTTGCTGGTTATGGTGCATAATCGAATTTACGGCCTGTCGGTGACCATTCCGTGTTGCTCTAATAATTATGGCCGTATCAATTTCCTAAAAAATAGAAACAACACACAAAAAGGCCATGCTTCTGCATTTACGCAGAGCATGGCCTTTGTGCTTTTTGGTTAGAGTTGCCCACTTACAGCAGCTCAGATTTTTTATCTAAAATTGCTTTGCAGGCAGCACAGGCGGGACAGTCGCAATATTCTGCGCCGTGGGCTTTAAGCTCGCGGGCGTGAGCTTGCAAGCCTTTTACACCTTCTGCACCGAAAATTTTTTGTGCGGCTTCGCTTTGAGAAAAAGCAATTAAGCCGTCGATAGGCATAATTGCTGCTTCCAGTTCGGCGATATATTTAGTTGTTGTAGCGTTTTCTTGATTAGTGCCAATAGCTGCCAGCCAGCTTTTAGCAGCTGTTTTGATTTCTGGGCAGGCGCTGGGGGCCAGCAAAAGTTTTTGCGTATTTTCTTTTACATAAGTTAATAATACTTTATTCATAAATAAATCCTCCTTTTACTTGCTTTCGGCAAGCATCTGCAATTATAATAATGCTGTAAAGAGGTTTTGTAAAGTAAGCACTTTAAAGTGCTGTAGTTACTTTTTAGAAACTATAGAAATAAATGCGCTTAGCTGTGCTATTTAAAGCAGTATAGCCTCAACTTTTATTAAAATCTAAATTATAAGAGGAGATATATAATGAACAAACAGTTACCGCTTTGTCCGGTGGAGGTTACGTTGATGCTTATCAGCGACCGCTGGAAAGTTTTGATTTTGCGCGATTTACTGACAGGCACAAAGCGTTTTGGCGAACTGAAAAAATCTATCGGCAGCATTTCGCAGAAGGTGCTGACCAGCAATCTGCGTGCTATGGAGGAGGATGGACTTGTAAACCGCAGAGTGTATGCGCAGGTGCCGCCGCGGGTAGAGTACAGTTTGACTGCTACGGGCGCAAGCTTAAAGCCGATTTTGTTTGCTATGCAGGAATGGGGCGCGCAGTATCAAAAAGAACACGGAGGTAATTTATGATTTGTGAAATTATTCATGACGAAAAATTTTTAGCGCAAAAATCTTCGGAAGCAGGATTTTTGGATATCCATATTGCGCAAAATTTGCTGGATACTTTGGCAGCTCATGCGGAAACTTGCGTGGGTCTGGCGGCTAATATGATTGGTGTGCAAAAACGTATCATTGTAGTGAATATGGGCGCAGTCAACGTGGCGATGTTAAATCCCATAATCGTTAAAAAACACGGCAAATATATCACGGAAGAAGGTTGTTTATCTTTGAACGGTGTGCGGCAGACGGTGCGCTACCAAAAAATTACGGTGGAATATCAGGATATACAGTTAAAAAAACAGCGCCGCAGCTTTGAAGGCTGGACGGCGCAGATTATTCAGCATGAAATTGATCATTGTAACGGTATTTTGATTTAATTTTTACCACAACTCTAAAACGTGCTGCATAGCCAAGCTGACAGCGGTGATGCCCACCCAGCAGCAGAAGCCCATAAGAATTGGCTTGCCGCCGGTTTTAACCAGCTTGATAATATTGGTGTTCAAACCGATGGCGCACATGGACAGCACAATGAAAAATTTGCTGAGGGTTTTGAGCGGCTCGAAGGCTTCTACGGCTACACCCATATTTAAGGCAATAGTGGTGATAACGGAAGCCAACACAAAGTAAATAATGAAAAAAGGAAAAACGCTTTTAATGCTGTAGCTGCTGCCATTATCAGCGTTTTTTGCATTTTTAGTAGTTAAGTAAGCCAAAACCATGGTGATAGGAATGATTGCCAAGGTTCTGGTGAGCTTTACGGTAACAGCCTTATCCAAAGTTGCAGAGCCTAATTTGTGCATAGAGTCCCAAGTAGCGGCGCAGGCTGTTACGGAGGAAGTATCGTTGACTGCCGTGCCGGCAAAAATGCCGAAGGCCTCGCCGCTGCCGGTGGAAAAGCCTACCAGCATACCTAAAGCGGGAAAGCATAGCGCTGCCAAAACGTTAAAGAAAAAAATTACGGAAATAGATTGAGCAACCTCCTCGTCATCAGCCTTGATAACGGGAGCGGTGGCGGCAATGGCAGAACCGCCGCAGATGGAGGAGCCAACGCCGACCAAGGTGGAAATTTTTGTAGGCATATCCATAAAATGGTGCATAGCCCAGGCAATTAAAAGAGAGGTCGCAATGGTGCTGATAATAATAGGCAGGGACTGCATTCCGGTTTGCAGCACCACGCTGAGATTTAAACCGAAGCCTAAAAGAATAACGGCGTATTGCAGAATTTTTTTGGAAACAAAATTGATACCGCTTTGCAAAGGCGCTTTATCTTTGATAAAAATCGTAATAATCATTCCGGCAATAATGGCAAACACTGCGCCACCGATAAGCGGGAAAATTTTACCTAAAAACCAACAGGGAACGGAAATAATCAGGCACAGCAGGATACCCTTCCACGTATTTTGAACAAATTGCATTTTGAAACCTTCTTTCTTGAACGTTGTGATAAATTTTTCGCTAACGACACTATCTTAACACAAAAATACAATAATGAAAAATTATCTATCTTTATTATATGATAAAATTATGTTATGATTATCAACAGGAAAGGTAATTTAAAGGAGCAAGCAGATGCAGGATTTTCGCATGGAAACTTTTTTGGCTGTGTGTAAATTTATGAATTTTACTAAAGCGGCAGAATATCTTAATTTGACGCAGCCTGCCGTGTCCCAGCACATTCGCTTTTTAAGCCAAAGCTACGGCGTGGAGCTGTTTATTATGGAAGGAAAGCGCTTGCAGCTGACGGAAGCCGGAAAAATTTTGTGGCAGGCCGCGCTGAATATGAAGCATGACGAGCAGCACATGCGGGAGCGTATGCTGCAAACGCAAGTAGGCTTAACAAGCTACGCCTTTGGCGCCACTTTGTCCGTAGCGGAATTTATGTTGGCAGAGGATTTGCGCCTTTTTTTACGTACTCATCCTCAAAGTTATGTGCGGATGCAGGTTGGTAATACGCAGGAGCTGTTGCAGCTTTTGGGAGCCAGCGAGCTTGATTTTGCCATTGTGGAGGGAGCTTTTCCCAAGAATGAATATGCTTTTCTGCCTTATAAAAAAGAAGATTTTGTAGCGGTAGCATCGCCTGCCAAGGCTAAGCAATATGATGGCGCAAGTATTGACGACCTTTTAGGCGAAACAGTTTTTTTGCGCGAGCCGGGCAGCGGCACGCGAGAAATTTTGGAAGCTTATTTAGCGGAGCATAGCTTATCGGTGAAAAACTTTGCCAATACTGTGGAGCTGGGCAATATTGGCGCGATAAAATATATGCTCAAGGACGGCTTGGGAATCAGTTTTTGTTATCACGCAGCTATTGCGCAGGAGGAAAAACGCGGCGAGCTGGCGGTTATTCCTGTGCGCGATTTGCAGCTAAGCCATGAGATAAATTTTATTTTTCGTAGGTCCAGTATTTTTCAGGAGGATTATCGGGAAATTTATCGAGAACTGTGCCGGCATGGCGAGTCAAAATAAAAATTTTGTGATATAATGTGAATACTTAGCGATTGCGGAGCCGCAGGCGAACGCAGAGCTTAGTAGAACATATGCTCTTGAGTATAATGTGAATACTTAGCGATTGCGGAGCCGCAGGCGAACGCAGAGCTTAGCAGAACATATGCTCTTGTAGCAAAATAAATATTGCAGGCAGCAAATTAAACTGTTTGGCGAAAAGAAAAATAGGGGGATGAATTTATGCAATACAACAAAATTTCCCAGGAAATAATAGCTAAGCTGCAAGCTTTGGTAGGCGCGCAAAACGTGCTGACCGAAGGCGAGCAGTTGGAGATTTATGCTCATGACGAGGTTACGGACCCGGCTTATCATCACATGCCGGAAGCGGTAGTTTTTGCGGAAAATGCTCAACAGGTGGCGGCGATTGTTAAGCTGGCCAACGAGCATCTTTTTCCCGTGGTGCCGCGCGGGGCGGGTACCGGCTTAGCCTGCGGCGCTGTGCCGGTTTATGGCGGCGTAGTTTTGTCTTTAGAAAAAATGAACCGCATTTTAGAAATTAACGAGGAAGCTATGTATGCGGTGGTAGAACCCGGCGTGCGCACTTCTGATTTGCAGGCAGCGGTAGAGGCTAAAGGCGCTTTTTATGCCGGCGATCCCTGCAGCGGCGATTCCTGTTTTATTGGCGGTAACGTAGCTACCAACGCCGGCGGCAACCGCGCTGTAAAATACGGCACTACCCGTCACCAAATTTATGCGGTAGAGGTTGTTAATCCCACCGGCAAAATTGTAAATTTAGGCGCACGCCTGCAAAAGCAGACCACCGGTTATTGCTTGGAACAACTGGTTATCGGCAGCGAAGGCACGTTGGGTATTATTACGAAAATTACCGTGAAGCTGCTGCCTAAGCCCAAATACAGCATGGATTTGCTGGCAGTTTATGCTTCTGCAGAAGAAGCTATCGGCACGGTTAACAAAATCATCAAGGGCGGTATTATGCCGACTTGCGTTGAATATATGGATAATATTACGATAAAATCCGTAGAAAATTATCTTGGCTGCAAGCTGCAGGGCAGTGAAAACGGCAACTATCTCATCGTTGAGGTGGAGGGAACCAGCGAGGATGATTTGGACGAAAAAGCCTGCACGATGGATGAAATTTGTTCCGAAAACGGCGCTGCCGATGTGTTGGTGGCCGAGCATGACAAAATTTGGCAGGCGCGTAAAGCCTTTGCCGAAGCAGTGCGTGCCGAAAGCCTTATCGTCTGCAAGGAGGATGTGGTAGTGCCTGTGGATCAGGAACCGGCATTGCTGGAAGAAATTTTGCGCTTGGCGAAAAAATATCAGCTTGTGACCCGTATTGCCAGTCATGCAGGCGACGGCAATATTCATTTGAACATTTTGAAAATGGCGGACGAAGCTTACGAGGATTGGGACGCGCGTGTGAAAGAAAATCAGCAGGAGCTGTACGCTTTTATTTACGCTCACGGCGGACGCTTGAGCGGCGAGCACGGCATTGGCTACAAGCGTAAGCATTTAATGGAAGAATTTACCAATCCTGATGAACTGGAAATGATGCGCGCGGTGAAAAAAGCGCTGGACCCCAACAATATTCTTAATCCGGGCAAAATTTTTGACGTGGAATAAGCGTCTGGCTGCAATATATAAATGAGGGGGATTTATTATGAAGGAAATTTATAAGTTAGCGGAAGAATATCATCAGGCGGGCAACAACTGCGTGGAATCCGTAGTTAAGGCCTGCAACAAGGGCTTGAATTTAAATCTTCCGGATCAGGCTATCCGTATGATTAGCGGTATGGGCGGCGGCATTGGCCGCAGCGGTTGCGTTTGCGGTGCGTTGAGCGGGTCGGCAATGATTATCAGCTCTATTGTGGGACGCTTAGACCCCAGCGAAAAGCACCAAACCGAAGTATATAAATATACGCACGAGTTTTACGAGCGTTTTTATGCGCATTTTGGTTCTGCCTGCTGCTCGCAGTTGAACAAGCTGTCCTTTGGTACGCCTGAATACCGCACGAAATGTATTAAAATTACTGCGGAAGCGGCGGATATGGTTTCTGACTATATTATGGAAAAGGGACTGCTGAAGTAAAAAACAGAGTAAACATTAAAAATGGAAAAGCTTCTTTCATTTTACGGTATAAGTAAAGTGGAAGAAGCTTTTTTAAAAACAAATTTTTGTAAATTAAGCAGGACTTTAAATTATAATCTAGAATTTTATATAAAACATATGTTGTTAAATTACTGGCTTGTATATAAAATGTGTAAGGAGGACGCAAATTTTGGTGAATGAACTGAATGTTTTAATTAAGGGCGCATTATTGCATGATATTGGTAAGATTTGTTTGCGTGCTGACCACAGTTTAGGTAAGCATTCTGAAGCTGGTGCAAAATTTCTGCAAAAAAATTTGCCTAACACTCAAGAAGCGGAAAAAATGCTGAATTGTGTAAAATATCATCATGGCTACGCTTTGAAAGACGTTAAACTAGCTGATAATGATTTAAGCTATTTAGTTTATGAAGCGGATAACATTGCAGCCGGAGCGGATAGGCGTACTAAGGACGTAGAAAACAGCGGTTTTAATGCTCAAGCTTGTTTGGAATCTGTATTTAATATTTTTGGAGATAGTGTAAGTAGCAAAAAAGCTCAATATCACTTGTGCGGTATTAATCCTCAAGATTTATTTAATTATCCTACTAGTGATTTATTATTGGCAACAGAAGATAAATATCAGGATATAGTAGAAGATTTACAAAGTAATTTTCTACGTAAATCTATTTTGGATATGAATAATAATGAATTGCTGCGTATTTTGGAGGATTTAACTTCTTTTGTACCTTCAAGCACTAATACGGCAGAGGTATGTGATATTTCGCTTTATGTACATACGAAAATAACTGCTGCCATAGCAAGTTGTTATTACAAATATTGCGTAGCCAACGGTATAGACAATTACAAAGAGATTTGCTTAAAAAATAACAAAGATTTTCGTAAAAAACAAACGTTTCTCTTAGTTTCCGGCGATTTTTCGGGTATTCAAAATTTTATTTATACTATTCCCTCGAAAGGCGCTTTAAAATCTCTGCGTGGACGTTCTTTTTACTTAGAGATTTTTATGGAAAATTACATTGATGAAATTTTGGAAAATCTCAATTTAAGCAGAGCTAATTTGTTGTATTGCGGCGGCGGTCATTTTTATTTGCTTTTGCCAAATACTGAAACAACCAAAACTTTGCTTAACGACGTTAAAGATAGCTGTAATAGTTGGCTGTTAGAGAAGTTTGGCACTCAATTATATATGGCGCTTGCTTATACACCTTGTTCGGCAGAAGATTTGTTAGAGTCTAATACTCAAAACAGCGCTTTTGCTGCTGTCAGCCGTGAATTAAATAAGGATAAAATTAGTCGCTACGATTGCGAAAGTTTGGAAGAACTTTTTGATGAAAATAGTAAATTTAATAAAAATAATGACGGCACTAGGGAATGTGCCGTATGCCATCTTTCCAGCGGCGAACTGACAGCAAATTCCATCACCGGAGAAGGTTTTATCTGTCCTAACTGCAAAGGTTTATTTGAAATGGGAGCTAGGCTATTTGATAAAGAAAAAATATTTGCTTTGTATCAAGAGCCTGTAAATGAATGCTTGGAGCTTTTTGGTTATAAGAAAAAGGTTTACTTAGCTATTGAAAATGAAAAAGCTGTCAGCGATAAGCAAGATAAAATAATTCGTATTTATTCTAAAAATAAAGCGATAACAGGAAGTTTTGTCAGCACGCGTTTGTGGTTAGCAGATTATATTACCAAAGATGCCAAAGGAAATGTTTTAGAGTTTTCCAGCTTGGCAGAATTATCCTGTGATGATAATCATGGTATTAAACGATTGGGCGTTTTGCGTGCTGACGTAGATAATTTAGGGGCTGCTTTTATTGGCGGCTTTGTAAAAAAAGGCGTTGCTGACAGTACAAAATATGCTACGTTATCAAGATATGCAGATTTATCGCGCGATTTAGGATTGTTTTTTAAGCTTGCTGTGGGAAAAATATGTAATGGCGAATTAAATGCGGAAGTATGTCAAAAGCCTTTCAGCTTATATGGTTTGCGTAGGCCAGCAGCAAGAAAAGTACATATAATTTATTCCGGCGGTGACGATATGTTTATTGTTGGCGCTTGGGATGAGCTTTTAGAATTAGCTGTTGATATTCGTCAAGCATTTTCTGCTTTTACTAATGATAAGTTAAGCTTTTCAGCGGGATTGGCGCTTTTTAGTCCCAGCTATCCCATAAGTAAAATGGCAGAAATTACAGGCATGTTGGAAAGTGCTGCTAAGAATAATAGTGACCAAAAGAATAGTATTGCTTTGTTTGGCTTTGATACGGAAATTGCGTCAGCAGGCAGTATGTTTGCTTGCAGACATATTTATCATTGGAATGAGTTTACAGACAATGTTTGTCATGAAAAACTGCGATTTCTTTTACAGCATTTAGATTATAATGCTTCTAACGCTAATAAGCTTTCATGTGGAAAGTCTATGCTGTATAGACTGTTGCAGCTTTTGGAAAATGCTGATAAGGATGCAGTGAATATTGCTCGTTTTGCTTATGTTATGGCTAGATTGCAGCCGGAACAAAAGCAAAATAGCGAAAAAATAGCATGTTATAATGAATTTAGTCAGCAAATGTATCAATGGTATACCAAAGCTCAAGATAGAAAAGAATTATATACGGCACTTAATCTTTTAATTTATTATTTACGTGAGACTAAGGAGGAATAAAAATGCGAATCAATGATATGCGTTCCCCATTTGCCAAAGCAGGCTTTAAACCAACTGAGAGACCGGAAAAGATTGTTAGAAATACTGTACAAACTGTTGTCCAGTATGATGTGGTAAAAGATGCGGAAAAAACTATTCAAGCTCTTAGATATAAGGATAGGGATAATTGTGATAAAATTGATTTAACAACTTCGCAGATTAGAAAATTTTTGACAGCAGTAAATATTGTCAAAAATAAAGTGGAGCTTTATTTAGTGCAAAATAAAGCAGCTACCAAGCTGCCACAAGATTTGGTAGAAGAAATAAAATTTTTAAAAGTAAATCTGCTTTATCAGGCGGGGAGAGATGCTGCGTCTAATAAAAAAGCAACGGTTAAAAAGTTTGTTAAGCAGGCAAACTTAGAAAAGATTATTGATGATATTGGTGATGACAAGCAAAAATTTGCACGTTTTTGTAAATATACGGAAGCTTTAGTAGCATTTCATAAGTATTATGGAGGTAGAGATAAATGATTGACAGCAAGCAGAAAGCTTTAAAAGGTAAAATTTTAATCACAGGCTCTTTAAAAGTTTTGACCGGTATGCATATTGGCGGCAGCAGTGATTTTGCACCTATCGGCGCCGTAGACAGCCCCTTTATTCGCGATCCGTTTACTAACGCGCCGCTGATTCCCGGCAGCTCCATAAAGGGAAAAATTAGAACTTTATTGGCTAAAGCAACCTGTGACGGGTATGTTTTGAATGATATTAGAGATGATAAAGATGTTGTTAAGCGTTTGTTTGGCGCCAGCGGTAAAGGCTTTGCTGTACCGGCAAGGTTGCAGTTTTTTGATTTATTTTTGACGCAAGAAACCTTGGATGCTTTCGGCGGTTTAGATATGGACACTTATATTGGTGAGGTAAAATTTGAAAATACTATTAGCCGTATTAGCGGCGTTGCCAATCCGCGTCAGATAGAGCGCGTTCCGGCTGGAGCAGTATTTGCCTTTAAACTGGTTTACAATGTAGAAAATATTAATGAAATAGAAGAAGATATCCAGACTTTAGCAGAGGGAATACAGCTTTTAGAAAATGATTATTTAGGTGGACACGGATCTCGTGGCTATGGCCGTGTTCAATTTGAAAAATTAGAGATGGAAGCTATCGGTAAACTGGAATTAGATTTACAAAAATATATGCAGCTTTTAAGGAATGATGCAAGATGAAATATTATATCTTTACCTTAAAATTTTTAACGCCAGTTCATTTTGGTGATTCTGCCGGTGGAGGGAGTTTAGAAAGAGTATTATTAAATTGCAGTGCCGATACTTTATTCAGCGCCTTGTGTAATGAGATGGCGGATAATCAGGAAATATTAAATGATTTCGTCGCTAAAACGGCAAGCGGAAAAATAATGTTTTCCAGTCTAATGCCTTTTTACAGAATTGACGACAAAGATTTGCAGCTATATCTGCCTAAGCCTTTATTAAACGGCGAAGTTATAGCAAAAACAGAGCAAAGTTTTACAGAAATTAAACAGCTGGCAACAAAATTAAAAAAGAAAAAGAAAGAAGCATATATTAGAGCATCGCAAATAAAACGACTGCTTAAAACAGGGCAAAACGATTATGATGGCACACCTAAATTTGCTGTGCCCTATGTAACTGCAAGAGTTGGTATGCGTGGAGAAAAATCTTTGCCATATTATGTTGGTAGTTATCTATTTAGCAAACAGACAGGACTTTATTTGATTTGTGGAACGGAAGATGAGACAGATATAGATTTTGTTGAAAATGCCTTGATTAGTTTGGGGTTGTCCGGTATTGGCGGCAAACGCAGCAGCGGCTATGGCAAGTTTGAATTAGAAGATGACAAATGGGAAATTGATGCTGAAAATGGATTTTATGAAGATGATATAGCTTTAGGGGCTATGCTTGTAAAAGAAAATGCTGCTTGGCAGATGTGCATTGCTCCTGTCTGCCCTGTTCGCGGGCAAGCAGAAAATATTAAACAGGGAAATTATAAATTGCTTAAACGCAGTGGTTTTGTGCCTGCTTTCGGTTTGGATAATAATGTAAAAAGAAATAGCATTTTTATGTTGGCGGAAGGTTCGTGTTTTGCAAAACGCGTTCAGGGACGCATGGTGGAATTAGATGTTGACGGTCTGAACCATAAGATTTACCGTAACGGCGTGGGGATGTTTGTGGGGTTGGATGATGAATAACAATATGCAGCAAGAAACAACTAAAATGTGTTTACGCGTGGTAACGCCGATAAATATTGCCGATGGTACAATTTTGAGCGCTAAGGATTATTTTTATGACGTTAAACAAGGAAAAGTTTATTTTTTGAATTTGCATAAGTGGCACAGGTTTATTTATGCTAAAGGCTTATTGCCAGCCTATGAAAAATATGTTACTGATATTAATGATAAAAGAAATCTTTTGGCTTGGCTGCGCAGTGAAGGCTTTTCCTTAGCAGACGTTAGCAGCGTAATTGTAAATACGGCTGTAGTAGAGATAGGAAGCTCTGCTAATGTGCGCAAAGAATCCTTAAATGATATTATTAAACATATTAAGCAGATAGACGGCAGCGTATATATTCCCGGAAGCAGCATTAAAGGCGTTTTGCGTACAGCAATTATTTATCATATTTTGTGCAAAAGAAATAATTTAAAAAATAAAATTTGGCGCGAAGTGGAATCGCTTTTACATGCAGACCGAATTCAAGTGAGAGCGTTAGATAAAGTAGCCAATGATTTAGAAAGCAGTGTTTTACATGCTTTAAAATTAGAAAATAATGGCAGAGCAATAAATTCCAATAACGCAGTGTGCAGCGCTTTGCGCGGTTTGCAGGTCAGCGATAGCTATGACTGTAAAAATGTAGCAACAGCTATTCTGCAAAAGGAAGATGTTGGCTTTAATCAAAGAAACGGTGCAATATCTACGCATCCTTTATCAGTTTTTAGAGAATGCGTTTTGCCCGGAGCAGAATTTTATTTTGATATTAAGCTGGAAAAAGCTTATATGGATACTTTAGGTATAAAATCTGTGGACGATTTGCTTACTATAGCCAAAAATTATCAGCAGGCGGTGCAGAACATTCTGGCACAGGCTTTTGCTAAGGGCTGTCCGGAGGTGTTTACAGGTATAGAAAATGCTAACATGTGGTTGGGAAGCAACACAGGCTTTTTGAGCAAAACTTTGCTGGCATTTTTAGCTCCTGATTCCGCAACTGCTTTATGGGCGGTAAAAACTTTGCTGAACAGCAGCTTTAGACAACATAAGCATTTTATTTGTGATGCAATTATTTCACCGCGTACATTAAAATGTACTACTTATAAAAATAAATTGTGTTTGATGGGCTTAGCAGAGGTAGGCAAAGCATGATACAATCTTTAGAAATAAAAATTGCCGCGTCTGCGGGAGTAAAAATTTCTTCTACGGCGGGGTCTGTGCTGCACGGCGTTTTAATGCAGCATATAGACGCTGATTATGCCGATATATTGCATACGCAGGCTTTGCGTCCTTATTCACAATGCGTTTATTTTGATAAGCTGCGGGAGGCAGTCTATTGGCGGTTGACTGCCCTGAATAAACAGGCTCAAAATGAAATTTTGGGAGCGGCCTTCACTTTGCCTGGAAAAATTTATTTAGAGCAAAAAAATATGGAACTTCAACTGCTAAGTAAGGAATACAGTGAGGAAACAAGTTATAATAATTTGGCAGAAAAAAATTTTGCTTATCCTTTGCAAGGGAAAATTGTGAAATACGAATTTATTACTTCTGCCAGTTTTAAAAGCGAAGGAAATTATATGATTTTTCCGCAGCCTGCTATGCTTTTTAATAGCTTAATAAATCGCTGGAATACCTTTGCAGATAGCAATATATTGGATACTAAAGGTTTGGCGAGCGATTTGGCAGGAGAGGTTTACGTTAGAGATTATAAGCTGCAAATGCGGCAGTACAGCGTGGACGGAGCGCGCATTCCGGCTTTTCAGGGAATGTATGCTTTGGGAATGAAAGGCAATATTATGAGCAATAGGGTTATTGCTTTGCTAAGCGAATATGCCAACTGGTGCGGTGTTGGCATAAAAACGGCCTTAGGCATGGGAGCAGTAAAAAGTTTTTTGCTCAACAACCTCTAATTGGTGCTAAATAAAATTTTCGAGGGAGGTAGAAAGATGAGCATTTTATATACTCCTGCAGGAGATACTGACCCCATTCGCGATATGTATGACGGAGCCATTCTGCAAATTTTGCGCCGTTATCGCCCATGGTTGATTAGAATTTTTTTAAGTAAAGATATGGCGCAGAAAGAAAATACCAAGCAGGTTTATTCTAAAGCAATTAAGCATGTGGCTCCGGAATGTAAAGTAGAATTTATCAAAACAAAAATTACCGAAGCGCAAAAAATGGAAAAATTGGTACCTTTAGCCGAAGAATTTTTGCAGCTGCGCAAGGAATATCCCGCAGAAAAAATTCTGCTGAATTTAAGCTCCGGTACGCCGCAAATGAAAACAATTATGTCGTTTTTGGCGACTGATTTTGAAAATGTGCAGGCAATACAGGTTATGTCGCCGCACAACGGCTCTAACAGAAGTAATCATGCAGCACAAAATGACGAAGATATAGATTCTATTATTGCTAATAATCTTGATGATGAGCCGGATATGCCGAACCGTTGCCAAGAGCCACCCTTATCATTATTCCAACGTTATAGTGTTCGACATCAGCTTATTAGCTTGGTAAATAATTATGAGTATAGCGCAGCTTTTACTTTATATAAAAAATATCGCGGTATGTTCAGCACCGAAACCGGAAGATTGCTGGAGCATGCTGACTTGCGCTCTAAGCTGCAATTAGATGACGCTTTTGCCAAAGCTGGCAAAAGAATATCTAATAATCGAGAAGTAAATATGCTTAGTGAATATTTTATGCTGATGGAATTGCGGCAAAAACGCGGTGAACTGGCAGAATTTATTGTTAAGCTGACGCCGTTTTTATATCAGCTGCTATTGTTTTATTTTCAAAATAAAACAGTTTATCAGCCTGCTAAATTTTGTGAACGCAGCAGTGCGAATAAACCTTGGAAAATCAAACGTCAACGGCTGCAAAAAATGTTTCCACAGGTTTTGGCAAAGCTGGATACAGCTTATGGTGGAAATTTTAGAGATA
Organism: uncultured Phascolarctobacterium sp.; assembly: GCA_905200645.1. Taxonomy (GTDB): domain Bacteria; phylum Bacillota; class Negativicutes; order Acidaminococcales; family Acidaminococcaceae; genus Phascolarctobacterium_A. Next base: position 45,530 of record CAJKLD010000003.1, read on the forward strand.
ATACGGAGTTATCTTTTACTAATATGTTGGACATCTTAAAAATTATGCCGGGAGAGCCACAGGAGCTGGTTGATTTACTAAGCGTTCTGCGTGAAGTAGAAGCGCGTCACCGCAATCCTTTGGCGCATACTATAGTTAATATTACCGAGGAGGTGCTGCAAAATACAGAACCTAAGCTAGGCTCCTTTGCCATAGTACAAAAGCTGCGCAAAGCATTTTTACTGGTGATGCAAGGAGAAAACGTCTTAAAGAAAAATGTTTATGAAGAATTAAATTATGCCATTATTAAAAGCATGGACACTTTTTCTGTGTAATCTGCGCCGCGCCGCTTGGAAAGCGGCCTGACGGCAGTTTTTGGTATGTGATAAACTAAAATGCGGCGTAAAAATTATTTTGCGCCGTAAATCTGTTGGAGAGAAGCTCTGCGAGCGAGCTTCAAAGGCCAGGATTAAAAAATAAAACCCCGATAAGGGGACGGAAACTAAAGAACCTCCATTTTTATTTTGCTATCCTTCTCTAATATTAAAAAATAAAACCCCGATAAGGGGACGGAAACATGGTGTGCCTTACCCGTATGTGTGCACCCTTTACAATTAAAAAATAAAACCCCGATAAGGGGACGGAAACTACGAGTACCCCTTCACATTCGCAACCAAAGCGAAAATTAAAAAATAAAACCCCGATAAGGGGACGGAAACTAGTAATCAGACTTTCATCTAATTCTAAATTGTGAATTAAAAAATAAAACCCCGATAAGGGGACGGAAACTACAGCACCCTGTAAATAAGTATAAATTACGTCAAATTAAAAAATAAAACCCCGATAAGGGGACGGAAACCTAATACCCATCGTACTTGTCAATCATAAACGTCTCATTAAAAAATAAAACCCCGATAAGGGGACGGAAACCAGCGCAACGATTGTGATAAATACCTTTGCTGTCTTTACATTAAAAAATAAAACCCCGATAAGGGGACGGAAACAATTAGTCATTTGCTGGTCTAAAATATACTGCATATATTAAAAAATAAAACCCCGATAAGGGGACGGAAACCAATTTGACTATTTAATATTTGCATAATTTTTATGATTAAAAAATAAAACCCCGATAAGGGGACGGAAACCCCTAAGTCAGGCACATTATTACTGCTGTTTTGATTAAAAAATAAAACCCCGATAAGGGGACGGAAACAGTTTCTCTGTGAGCTGTAGCGTAAGCTGTAAAATTAAAAAATAAAACCCCGATAAGGGGACGGAAACAAAATTCCCGAATAACAGTCATAGTGTTTACATTAAAAAATAAAACCCCGATAAGGGGACGGAAACGCAATAACAATTTTGCAGGTCTTAAAAACACTATTAGCATTAAAAAATAAAACCCCGATAAGGGGACGGAAACCGAAAATGTCATTTAACATTTCCTTGTAAGTTGCATCAATTAAAAAATAAAACCCCGATAAGGGGACGGAAACAAAGCTTCGTCTAGCTGCGTTCGAGTGTTATATTGTATTAAAAAATAAAACCCCGATAAGGGGACGGAAACAATAAGTGCATCGGCCATTGCGCCCTTGCCTGCAAATTAAAAAATAAAACCCCGATAAGGGGACGGAAACCGAGCATCAAGCATGTGAACCAAGTGGTAACACTCAATTAAAAAATAAAACCCCGATAAGGGGACGGAAACAGAATTTCCTGCATACTATGTGTTGCTTCATCAACAAATTAAAAAATAAAACCCCGATAAGGGGACGGAAACCAGTAGTATTTACTACTAGTCGTCTACAAAACCCCAGATTAAAAAATAAAACCCCGATAAGGGGACGGAAACCGTACATCATGCCCGAAACCTCCTGTCTTTGTGATTAAAAAATAAAACCCCGATAAGGGGACGGAGTGCTTTGTGAAAATTAAATAGGGACGGTGATTAAAATGACATCTTTGTACATTACTGAAAGCGGTTCTTTTGTGCGTAAACGCGGAGGACATGTTATTATAGGAAGAAACAACGAGATATTATTTGAAGTTCCGTTGGAAAGAATTGAAGATGTCACTCTTGTTGATCACGTACAAATTTCTTCACAGCTTATTACTGAATTTATGGAGCGTAATATTCCTTTGTCCTGGATTTCGGGGTATGGTCGCTATTTTGGCTCGCTAATGAGCAATGGCTCCGTAGATATTTTGAAGCATCAAAAACAATTTGCCCTTTTACAAGACGGAACGTTATATTTTGCTTTAGCTAAAAAGATTATTTTGGCTAAAGTTCATAATCAGCTTACTATTTTACGTAGATATAATCGCAATGCTAATTTAGATGCAGTTGATGAAGGCATAAAAAACATTTTGGCTATTCGCAAAAATATATTTTTTACGGATGATACCAAAATTCTTATGGGATATGAGGGGATTATCAGCAGAGTATATTTTTATGCTTTAGGAAAATTGGTTCCGGATGCCTATGCTTTTGAAAGAAGAAGCAAGCAGCCGCCGAGAGATCCTTTCAACTCTATGTTGAGTTTGGGCTATAGTATGCTTTTTGATGAAATATTGACTAGTGTTATATCCTGCGGCCTGCATCCTTATGTTGGTTGCCTGCATAAAATAGTTAAGGGTCATCCTGCTTTGGTTTCTGATTTAATTGAAGAATGGCGGGCACCGTTGATTGATTCATTAGTGTTGGCAATAGTTAAACGGAATATGATTGATATAACAGCATTTACAGTAAATGAGGATGGTTGTTATTTGAATACGGAAGCGCGAAAAATTTTTTTACAGGCGTATAATAAAAAGCTGCGTTCTAACAATCAATATTTGGACGGAAAATTTACTTATCGTGAAAGTATTAGAATGCAGTGCAAAAAATATGCGCGAGCAATTATGAAAGATGATAGCGAGATTTATGTTCCGTTGGAGTTGAGATAATATGGAACAACGAAAATTTATCGTTTTAATTATTTATGATATTGTGGACAACAAAATGCGTAATAAAATGGTTAAATGCTTAGAGACTTATGGCGTAAGAGTGCAAAAGTCTGCATTTGAAGCGTTGTTAAATCGTAAACAGTACGAAAAATTGCTTAGAGAAAGCAGCTGTTTGATTAATCAAAGTGTAGATTCATTGCGGATTTATATTTTAGATGATATTATTGATGTATATACTTGGGGTATAGGCGAACGGAAGGAAAGCGATTGCGTTATACTGTGAAAATTTTTAAGTGCTGTTTTATTTACCTAAACTTCACAAAAAAGCTGAGGAAAAAGCCTCGGCTTTTTTGCTTTTTAAAATGATTTCTGATATAATTTAAAATTAGGTGTATAGTCTTTTTTTATACATAAATTTAAGGAGTGATCGTTTTGCTCGACAGCATTTTAAAGAAGATTTTTGGAGATCCGAACGAGAAGGAATTAAAAAATATTCGCGTAATCGTAGATAAGATCAATAGCTTGGAAAAAAGTATGGAGTCTTTAAGCTCTGCCAATTTGGCTGCTAAGACTGCTGAATTTAAGGTACGTCTGCAAAAGGGCGAAACTTTGGACGATATTCTGCCGGAGGCTTTTGCCGTTGTGCGCGAAGCGTCTAAGCGCGTAACCGGTATGCGTCATTTTGACGTGCAGCTGGTAGGCGGCGTGGTGCTGCACCGCGGCAAAATTGCCGAAATGCGTACCGGTGAAGGTAAAACTTTGGTAGCAACTCTGCCGGTATATCTTAACGCTTTGACCGGGAAGGGCGTGCACGTTGTAACCGTCAACGATTATCTAGCTCGCCGTGACAGCGTTGATATGGGCCGCATTTATAAAGCTTTGGGGCTTACTGTCGGCTTGGTTGTTCATGATATGGATTATCCTGACCGTAAGGCTGCTTATGCCGCAGACGTTACCTATGGCACCAATAATGAATTTGGTTTTGATTATCTGCGCGACAACATGGTTGTCAACGAGGAGCAAATGGTGCAGCGCGAGCTGAATTACTGTATCGTCGACGAGGTGGACAGCATTTTAATCGACGAAGCGCGTACTCCGTTGATTATTTCCGGTCCCGGCGAAAAATCTACCGACTTGTACCGCGTTATGGCGCAAGTTGTAGATAAGATGACCGAGGAAGAGGATTATACCGTTGACGAAAAACAAAAACAGGTTGCTCCCACCGAAAAAGGTATTGCCAAAGCAGAAAAAATGCTGGGCATTAAAAATTTGTACGACAATGAACACGGCGTGGATTATTCTCACCAAATTATGTGCGCTTTAAAAGCTAAAGCTTTGATGCACCGCGACCGCGATTATGTGGTTAAGGACGGACAAGTAATTATTGTTGACGAATTTACCGGTCGTTTGATGTTTGGTCGTCGTTTCTCCGAAGGCCTGCACCAGGCTATTGAAGCTAAGGAAGGCGTAAAGGTTGAACGCGAAAGCCAGACTTTGGCTACCATTACCTTCCAAAATTATTTCCGTATGTATAAAAAGCTGGCAGGCATGACCGGTACGGCTAAGACTGAGGAACAGGAGTTCCAAAAAATTTATAATTTGTCCGTAGTTGTTATTCCTACCAATAAACCCATGATTCGTGTGGATTATCCGGACGTAATTTATAAAACACGTTTGGCAAAATACAAGGCTGCGGTAAAAGAGATTGAAGAATGTCATAAGGCAGGCCAGCCTGTTTTGGTCGGCACTACCTCCATTGCTCAATCCGAGGAGCTGAGCGCGATGCTCAAACGCCGCGGTGTGCCCCATAATGTTTTAAACGCTAAATACCACGAAAAAGAAGCGGAAATTATTGCTTTGGCAGGCCAATATGGCGCCGTAACCATTGCTACCAACATGGCAGGGCGCGGTACGGATATTGTTCTTGGCGAAGGTGTGCCCGAATTGGGCGGTCTGCATATTATCGGTACGGAGCGCCATGAAAGCCGCCGTATTGATAACCAGCTGCGCGGCCGCTGCGCTCGTCAGGGCGACCCGGGTTCTTCTAAGTTCTTCCTTAGCCTGGAAGATGATTTGATGCGCCTCTTTGGCAGCGATAATATTGCCGGTATTATGGATAAGCTGGGCATGGAGGACGACGAGCCTATCGAGCACAGTTTGGTTACTAAATCCATTGAAAATGCGCAGAAGAAGGTAGAAGCGCGCAACTTTAGCATTCGTAAGCACGTTTTGGAATATGACGACGTTATGAATCAGCAGCGCGAGGTTATTTACGCACAGCGTAAGAAAATTCTGCATCAGGAGGATTTGAGCGGCAATATTAAAGAAATGGTAGAAAAGGTTGTAGACCGCACCATGGCTATGTATGCGCCGCCCGAGGTTTATTCCGAGGATTGGGATTTGAAAGCGCTGATTCAGTATGCGGAAGAATTTTATGCGCCCCGCGGTTTACTGACTGTGGAAGGTTTACAGGTTTTGAGCCGTGAGGAATTGGACGAGCATCTGCATAAGGTAGCAGAAGACCATTATCAGGCGCGTGAAAACGCGATTGGCTCCGAGCTGATGCGCGAGCTGGAAAATCTTGTTATGCTTAAGGTTGTTGATAATCACTGGATGGAGCATCTTGACGCTATGGACATGCTGCGCGAGGGCGTTGGCCTGCGTGCTTATGGCCAAAAAGATCCTTTGGTGGAATATAAATTTGAAGCTTATGATATGTTCGAGGCTATGATTGACGCTATTCAGGATGATGTAGTTCGTTACATTTATCACGTAAATGTTATTACGCAGCCCCAGGCAGATGATCATTTAGACGGCGCTAAAGAAAATGGCGCTCAAGAGGTATAAATAAGGTCGATGTGTTAATTTCGTTTACAGGCAGTTAGCTGTTTGTTAGTGAAATGTAAATAACTAAATTTGCTATGTGAAAGGTTGTGAAGAATTTTGTTAATCGAAGAATATAAACCTGAAATCGTTAACTTACAAGCAAAATTAGAGGAAATGAGGGGATCTCTTTGACATCGCTGTCAAAGAAGACCGCATTGCCGAATTAGAGCATAAAATGGGCGACCCGTCCTTTTGGGACGACCCGGAGAAGGCGCAGAAAACTGCTCAGGACGTTAATTCTTTAAAAGAAGAGGTCGATGGCTTCCACAAGCTAAGCGACAGTGTAGACGAACTGGAAATTATGCAGGAAATGGCTGCCGAAGAAAATGATGAAAGCATGATTCCGGAAATGGATGAGCTGCTGGCAAAATGCCGCGAAGAATTGGAGCATTTGGAATTAGGGATGCTGCTCAGCGGCGAATATGACGCTAATAATGCTATTATTACTCTGCATGCCGGTGCAGGCGGCACCGAGGCCCAGGATTGGACCAGTATGCTGCTGCGCATGTTCACCCGCTTTGCCGAGCAAAACGGTTTTGCGTTGGAAATGCTGGATTATCAGCCGGGCGATGAGGCCGGCGTAAAAAGCGCCACCTTCCAGGTTAATGGCCGCAACGCTTACGGTTTTATGAAATCTGAAAAGGGCGTGCACCGTTTGGTGCGTATTTCTCCTTTTGACGCCAACGCCCGCCGTCACACTTCTTTTTCTGCGGTGGACGTTATGCCGGAGCTTGACGACACAGTTGAAGTAAATATTAACATGGACGAAGTGCGCGTTGATACCTATCGTTCCAGCGGCGCAGGCGGACAGCACGTTAATAAAACCTCTTCTGCTGTGCGCATGACCCATGAGCCTACCGGTATCGTGGTGCAGTGCCAAAACGAACGCTCGCAAATTCAAAACCGCGAGCGCTGCCTGCAAATGCTGCGTGCTAAATTGTACGAATACGAAAAGGCTAAGCAGGACGCTTTAGTCAATGATTTAGCAGGCGATTACCAAAATATTGAATGGGGCAGCCAAATTCGTTCCTATGTGTTCCAACCTTATACCATGGTTAAGGACCATCGTACAGGCTGTGAATCTGGCAATATTCAGGCTGTTATGGACGGAGCCTTGATGCCTTTTGTAGAGGCTTATCTGCGCAGTCAGCAGAAAAAGATTTGATGGATATAGGTGAAAACAATGAAGTGTCGCTATAATCCTGTGCTGCTTGCAGTGATTATTTTAGGATTAGTCTGTGCCCTGTGGCTTAATTGGAATCGCCATCAAGTGGAACAGGCCAACAATACTGTGGAAATGGCCATGGAATATGAAGGACTGCGCAAGCTGGCTGCTCTGGAAGGCTTGCCTGAAGAGCAGGTGCTGCGTGAATTTAAAAACGCCGGAATCAATTCGCTGATGGTTTTTGATACTACGTTGGAGCGCTTGACTAAAAAAGGCGAAATCCAAACCGCTACCAGTGAAAGCTTACGTCAGGCTGCCAGCATGGGAGCTGACAAAGGCGTTTTTGCTGCTGTGCCTGCGGCTATGCTGGAGCAGGATGCAGCTTTTATCGCGCCAGGCAGCAATCCAGCAGTTTTGGCTGACGTGCAGGAGGATTTAACTTTGCGTTACGGTGCGGAGCGCGTGCAGGTAGTTGCTGCCGAGCCGCGTATTCTGCGCGTGATTGGCAGAACCGAGCTTTTGCCGGAGGATAAATACGACGAGCCTTTAGGCTTATTGCAGGCTCCTTTAGGTTTGCCTGTGCGCGATATGCGGCAGCTGGACGCTATGGGCTTTAAAATTATTGTGCGCCCGCAAAACTACGTTAATGTTAATGAAGAAAAAATCGACAGCATTTTTCAGCGCGTTGACAAGGCCGGCGTAAAAGTTCATGCTTTAATGCCCTGCGGCCGTGAAACTGTGGGCTATCCTGATAAATTAGATTATTTTGGGAAAAAATTGCGCGAACGTAATATAACTTTGGTTATGTTGGAGCATTACACTCAGCTGCGCTTTGCGCAAATTGAGGGCTTAATTCCTTTAGCGGAGGCCAATAATTATAAGGCTGCCCGTTCTTATGTGATTGACGGCTTGGAGCAGAAAAAAATTTCTGTGGCTACTGCTCTGCACCGTTGGGCGTTAACGGACGAGGAGCGCAATATCCGCGTCAACTATATTCGTCCGTTCTATATGCCGGTAAACGGCCAGGATTTGATGAAAGTAAATTTGCAGTATGTGCGCGATATTAAAGCCAATGTGGAAGCGCGCGGTTATACAATCGGTGAAGCCGGCGTTTTCCAAGGACTGCATACGGAAAATGGCTTTGCACCGTATTTTCCGGCTAAAACTGCTTGGCTGCCTATCGTGCTGGCCATTGTGGCAGGCGCAGTGTTGTATCTTTCCCAACTCTTTAATTTGCCAGGCAAAAAGGAGCTGGCTTTGTGGGCAGCAGCTTCTGCTATAGGCTGCGCCGTGCTTATGCTTGGCAGAGGTTTATTGCTGCGTCAGCTGCTGGCTTTGGCGGCGGCCAGCGTATTTCCCGTATTATCCATGAGCGTAATTATGGATATTTGGGACAAGAATGCTACCAATAAAAATGGTTTAGTCAAAATTATTTGGCGGGGAATGTGGCAGCTGGCCTTGGCTATTGCCTTATCCCTTGTAGGCGCAGCCTTTTTGTCGGCAATTTTAACAGACAGCCGCTTCTTGCTGGAGATTGACATTTATCGCGGCGTTAAGCTGACCTTTATTCTGCCGGTGATTTTGACGGCGGTATTATTTATCAAACGTTATGATTTGCTGCATGTTGTTGGCAAAGGCTTGGATACCTTGCTTGCTAAGCTTAACAGCCTGCTGGATACCGGTTTGACCTTTAAGCATGTAGCAGTGCTGTTTGTGCTGCTGTTTGTTATGTTCTATTTTGTAGGCCGCAGCGGTCATACCGGAGGTGTGCCTGTGCCTGCTATTGAACTGAAAATGCGCGCGTTTTTAGAGCAAGTAATGTATGCTCGTCCGCGCGAAAAAGAATTTATGATCGGCCATCCGGCATTTTTCTTAACCGTGCTGGCTGTATATAAATGCGTGCCGCGCTGGTGGCAGTTTGTACTGATTTGCGGCGCTGTTATCGGTCAAGGCAGCTTGGTGCAGACCTTCTGTCATATGCGCACACCGGTGATTATGAGCTTGTTGCGCGCTGTGGACGGTTACGCTGTGGGCGTGGTTGTCGGCGTTATCAGCGTAGTGCTTGTCGGCCTTTTATGGCCTGTTTTTGCTAATTTTAAAAGGAGATACCTTGAGCAATGAATAGAATCGTAATTTCCGGATACTATGGATTTGCCAATGCCGGAGATGAGGCTATGCTGGCCGCGATCGTGAAAGCTTTGCGCAGTAAGGAAAATGCTGTGGAACTGACGGTTTTTTCCGGCAATCCCCAAGTAACGGCGGCCAAATACAGTGTATCTTCCATTCATCGTTTTAATCCATTAGAAATATTTTGCGCTTTGCGCAGCTGCGATTTGCTTATCAGCGGCGGCGGCAGTCTGCTGCAGGACGTTACCAGTAAACGCAGTCTGCTGTACTATTTATCTATTTTGGCGATAGGACAGCTTTTAGGGAAAAAAGTTATGCTTTATGCCCAAGGTATCGGCCCCATTCACAGCAGTCTGATGCGCCGCTTGACAAAATTTGTGTGCAGTCATGTAAATTTAATTACTGTGCGCGACAAAGATTCTTTATACGAATTGCGCCGCATAGGTATTCCGGCGGAAAAGGTGCAGCTTACTGCCGACGCTGTGATGACGCTGCCGCAAGAAAGCGCAGAAGCGGGACAAAGGCTGTTGGAAAAATTTGGTGTGCCCCAAGATAAAATGCTTATCGCGCTTTCTGTGCGCAAATGGCAGGAGGATGACCGTTATCTTTTGGAATTGGCCAAAGCGGCGGATATTTTGAGCAGAGATTATCAAGCGCATATAGTGCTGCTGCCTTTGCAGTATCCTATTGATGTGGCTCCCTGTCAGCGTTTGCAGCATTTTATGGTGCATAAGGAGTGCAGTACGGTTTTAACTGCCGACTGTGATACGGAGCAGTTTTTATCCTTGATGGGCAATTTTCAGCTGCTGATTGGTATGCGGCTGCATGCGCTGATTTTTGCCGCGGTTATGGAACGTCCTTTTGTAGCGGTTTCCTATGACCCTAAGGTAGACGGTTTTGTCAAAGATATTCACGGCGTAACTGCCGGTAAGGTAGAAACATTACAGGCAGCTCAAGTAGTAGCTGCTGCAAAAAAAGTGCTGGCGTCCGGCAATGGGTGCCGAGGTTTGCTGGATAAACTGCAGGCGAAGGCTATGCTTAATGCTGAGCAGGCGTTAGCCTTATTGACGAAAGGAGATTGAAGGTAGTGCTGATAATGAACGATGTGAGCAAGGTATACCCAGGCGGTTCCGTGGCCTTGCAGAACGTTAATGTGCATATAGAGCCGGGCGAATTTGTCTTTGTTGTTGGACCAAGCGGCGCCGGTAAATCTACTTTTATCAAAATGCTGTTCCGTGAGGTTTTGCCTACTACGGGCAGCATTTTTGTTAATGGTATGGATATTCTGTCGTTGGAATCTAGGGAAATACCCTTTATGCGTCGTCAGCTAGGTATTATCTTTCAGGATTATCGTCTGCTGCCGGACCGCACCGTATACGAAAATGTCGCTTTTGCTATGCAGGTAATTGAAGCGCCACACCGCAAAATTAAGCGTCAGGTGCTGAACGTTTTAGATTTAGTCGGTTTGCGCCATCGCGCCAACGCTTATCCTAACGAATTGAGCGGCGGCGAACAGCAGCGTATTGCTATTGCCAGAGCCATCGTCAACGACCCTGTTTTTGTAATTGCCGACGAGCCTACGGGAAATTTAGACCCGGAAACCAGTTGGGAGATTATGGAAATTTTTAAGGAAATCAACGAAACCGGCACTACCATTGTTATGGCTACTCATGACAAAGAGGTGGTAGACGCAATGGCAAAACGTGTTATTGCCATTGAAAAGGGCAATATTGTGCGTGATGAAAAAGAAGGAGTTTACGGCTATGAGCTTTAGTACGAAGGAGTATTTTATTAAAGAAACATATAAATCCATTCGTCGCAATGGCTTTATGAGCTTTGCTTCTATTTCTACGGTGGCTGTTTCCCTTTTGGTTTTGGGCATGTTTTTGATGATTTTTCTTAATACCAATAATTTGGCGCAGTATTTGGAAAGCCAGGTGCAGGTTTCCGTTTATATGCAGGACAGCGCTACGGATAAGGAGCTGGCGGAGGTTAAGGCCAAGCTGCAAAAAATGCCCGGCGTAGTGAAGGTTAATCAAGTTAGTAAAGAGCAGGCTTTAACTCGTTTTAAAGAACGTTTGGGCGACCAGGAGCAGCTGTTGAACAGCTTGGGCAAGGATAATCCCTTTCCCAATTCCTTTGAGGTGCAGGTAGACAGTCCGGAACGCATTAAAGTGCTGACGCCGCAGATTGGTCAAATTCCTAAAGTAGAAACGGCTAAATTTGGTCAAGAGGTTGTGGAGCATTTATTCCAGCTGACAAAAATTTTGCGTTTCGGCGGTATTTTGTTGGTTATTTTTTTGGCAATGGCTACCTTGTTTATTATTAGTAATACTATTCGTCTGACGGTTTTTGCCCGCCGTAAAGAAGTTCTTATTATGAAATATGTAGGCGCAACAGATTGGTTTATCCGTTGGCCTTTCCTTTTAGAAGGTATGACACTGGGCTTTTTCGGTGCCGTGATTGCCTTTTTATTGATTAACAGCATTTATGCCGCCTTACTGGAGCGTATTCATGCTACGTTGGCGTTTCTGCCGCTGCTGCCGGCACAGCCGCTGTTATTATATGTAGATTTATTTCTTTTAATAGCGGGAACAGGTATCGGCGCTTTAGGCAGCTATATTTCTTTGCGTAAATTCCTGCGTGTGTAAGGGAGGCTGGCAAATGCTGAAAAGAAATTTTACCGGCTTGGCCTTAGCTGCTTTGCTGGCAGTTTTGCCGCTGTTTGCAGGCGGCGGTTTTGCCAACGAAGCAGACGATAAGCAGGCGGAGCTGAACAGTGTGCAGGCGCAGATGCAGAAAATGCAGGAACGTAAAGCGGCTGCGCGTCGACGGGCAGAGGCGGCCAGCGAAGGCTTGCAGGATCTTGTAGGCAATCTAAAGCAGCTGCAGGCGCAGGCTAACGAGCTGCAAAAAGAGCGCGACACTTTGCAGAGCAGTATTGACGACAATCAGACAAGGTTGGCGCAAAAGAAAAAAGACGTAGAAACCCGCTTGAAAATTTACAGCAAGCGTCTGCGTGACATTTATATCAACGGACAGATAAATTATTTGGACGTGCTTTTAGGCGCCAAAGATTTCAGCGATTTTTCTTCTCGCATGTTTTTGCTGCAAAAAATTATCAGTAGCGATATTGATATGCTGGAGCAGCTGAAAAAAGACGAAGCAGAGATTACAGAACGTCAGGCAAAGCTGGACGCTGAAATGAAAGAAATTAAGACTACGCAGGTTGCTTTGGAGGCGAAAACCGCAAGAGTCAATAAGCTTAAGGAGCAGCGCTCCTATATGCTGTACAAGGCGCAGGAGGAAGAACAGCAAAGCCAGGAAGAATATGAGCGCTTGCTGGTTGTGAGCGAAAATATTGCCGCTATGCTGCGTAATATGGAAAGCAACGGTATGACTGCTTCCGGCAATCGCGGCGGTACGGGACGCTTTATGTGGCCTTGCAGCGGTCAGATTACTTCCTATTATGGCTGGCGTACTCATCCTGTTTTTGGCACGACCAAATATCACAGCGGTATGGATATCGCCGTAGATTACGGTACACCGATTTTGGCTGCGGATTCCGGCACGGTTGTGTACAGCGGCTGGTTGGGCGGCTACGGCTATGCTGTTATGATTGATCATGGCAGCGGCTTAGTAACTTTGTATGGTCATAATCAAGGGTTAAATGTCTATGAGGGACAATATGTAAGCAAGGGAACTTGCATTGCCTACGCAGGCAGCACTGGTTATTCTACCGGACCTCACTGTCATTTTGAAGTGCGTCTGCACGGCGAAGTTACAGAACCCTTGAATTATTTGCCTTAATAAAATTTTGGAGGCGTGAATGGTTTGATGGAAAAAAAATCTTGGCAGCTGGCTGCCTGCTGCGCAGCTACTGCTGTAGTAACCTTCGCTGCCGTGACTATCGCAGAGAGCGTGCTGCTGCACCAAATTACCGGCAGCGTTACCGATACTCTGCGTTTTTGGCAGACTATGAATTTAGTCAAACAAAACTATAACGGTGAAATAGATAATCATGCGCTGTATGAAGGCGCCATTAAGGGAATGGTGGAAGGTGTAGGCGATCCGTACACAGTTTATTTAAACAACAAGGATTTTCAGCAGCTTAACGAAACAACTTCTTCTACCTTTGGCGGTATAGGCATTGTTTTTGGCAAGCGTGGCGACAATTACGTGGTGATTTCTGCGCTGCCCGATAATCCAGGCGCTTTGGCCGGTATTAAAAGCGGCGATATTATTGTCTCTATTGACGGCGAATCTGTCAGCTCGTTGAATATGGAGCAGGTAGCGCATAAAATACGCGGTAAAGAAGGTACTGAGGTTACCTTAGAGCTGAAGGATAAAACTGGACAGCTGCGTAAGGTACGCGTTATGCGTAAAGAAATAAAAAATCCTTCGGTAAAAGGTCAATTTGTGCCCAATACCAAAATCGGTTATATTCGCGTTTCTGTTTTCGCCGAAAGCACCGGCGAAGATTTTAAGCAGGAATACCAAAAGCTGGAGCAAGAGGGGATGCAGGCTTTAATTCTTGACCTGCGCGGTAATCCGGGCGGACTTTTGAACGCGGGCGTAGGCGTGGCCGGTATGCTGGTGCCTAAGGGGCCAATTGTTTCGATAACCTATAAAAACGGCAAGACCTACACCGAAAATTCTTCTTTAGAAAAAGTAAAATATCCTTTGGCAGTGCTGGTAGACCACGGCAGTGCCAGCGCTTCGGAAATTGTCGCGGGGGCGATTAAGGATACTAAAGCAGGTAAACTTTTTGGCGTTAAGACCTTTGGCAAAGGCAGCGTGCAGTCCGTATACCGCTTAGGACGCGACACCGGCGTAAAAATTACTATCGCTAAATATTACACTCCTTCCGGTGTTTCTATTCATAATGTGGGTATCGAGCCGGATGTAGTGGTTGAGCTTCCCGATAATGCTGTTAAAGACCTGCAAATGCAGGCGGCAGTAGATTATTTAAAAGCAGAGATAGCTAAGTAAAAGAGGTGGTAGAATGTTATTTATTTGCTATGCAAAATGCAGCACCTGTAGAAAGGCAGAAAAATATCTGCTGGACAAGGGCTTTACTTTAGAAAAGCGCGATATTAAAGAAGCAAAGCCGTCATTGGAGGAATTGAAAGCTTGGTACAAGGCCAGCGGGGTGCCCTTAAAACGCTTCTATAATACCAGCGGCAGGCTCTATAAGGAGCTTAATTTAAAGGATAAAATTCCTACCATGAGCGAGGAGCAGCAGCTTAAGCTTTTGGCAAGCGAAGGTATGCTGGTTAAGCGTCCTATTGTCATTGACGGAGAAAAGGTGCTCATTGGCTTTAAACAAGCAGAGTACGAGGAAAAAGGTTTGTAAATTTATTATTTAAGCGGCTCTAGGCCGTAATTTTAAGAGAGGAAGATGTGTTATGAATAAGTTTGTAAAAATTGCCTTAATTGGCGCTTTAGCCGCTTTGACCTTAGCTTTTACCGGCTGCGGCGGTTCTAAAGAAGAAAAAAAGGCTGACCCCAATAAGCCTGTGATTGTAGGCGTAAATCCCGGCCCCCATGCCATTATCATGGAAAATGTTAAAAAGATTGCCGAGAAAAAAGGCTTGAAAATCGAAATCAAAGAGTTCAGTGATTTTGTAACTCCTAACTCCGCTTTAGCCGCCGGTGAAATTTGGGCCAACAGCTTCCAACATGAGCCGTTCTTAAAAGCTACTATGAAAAAAGAGCCTTCCTTTAAGCTGGCTAACGCTTTTCCCACAGCTTTGTTCCCCATCAACATTTATTCCAGAAAATTAAAGCCTGGCGACACCATTCCCGACGGCGCTAAAATTGCCATTCCTAACGACCCCACCAATGGCGGTCGCAGCATTTTGCTGTTAGCTTCTCATGGCTTGCTCAAGGTTAAAAATCCTCAGGATATTACTACTACCGTAGCTGATATTACCGAAAATCCGCATAATTTCCAAATTATTGAGCTGGAAGCTGCGGCAATTCCTCGTTCCTTGGACGACGTAACCTGCGCCGCTATTAACACTACCTATGCCTTGAACGCCGGTCTCAATCCTGCAACCGACCCCATTGTCAAAGAAACTGCTGACTCTTTGTATGTAAATATTGTTGCTGTACAAGAAGCTACTTTAAAAGACCCGCGTCTGCAAACCTTCAAAGAAGCTTATCAATCTAAAGAAAACGCCGAATTTATTAAAACTAAATTTCCCGGCTCCGTATATCTTGGCTGGAAAGAATAAGGCTGTACTATGGATTTGGCAAGTCATATTAACGAAATTTGGCCGCAGCTGCACGCCATGGCCGAGCCTGCCTTTGCCGAGGTTAAGACAGCTAAATTTTTAGCGGATTTTTTGCGCGCAAGCGGTTACACTGTGACAGAAAATGTTGGCGGCACTACCGGCATGACGGCGCTTTTGGACAGCGATAAACCGGGACCGACGGTTGCTGTGCGCACGGATATGGACTGTTTGCTTTTTAAGCAGGAGGACGGCAGCGAAAAACCAATTCACGCCTGCGGTCACGATGGGCACATGACGCTGGCTTTAGGCGTGGCCAAGCTGTTGGCGGAACAGGGACTGCCCTGCGGCAAATTAAAAATTCTTTGCCAGCCGGCGGAAGAAATTGGCCGCGGTGCGTTAGCGTTGCTGGAAGCAGGCGCGCTGGACGATGTGCAGTATGTGCTGGGTTATCATTTGATGCCCAAGGATATGGCTCGCAGCGGACAGATTATCGCGCAGATAAACTGGACGGCATGCACGCTGATGGCGGGAGAAATTCGCGGCTTAGCGGCGCATGGCTCCCAGCCTCATTTGGGCATTAACGCTATTGATGTGGGCGCGGCTATTGTCAATGCGGTCAACGCGCTGCACTCCAATCCGCTGTTAGGCGGCAGCGTAAAAACTACGCGCTTTTTAGGCGGTGCAGGCTCGCTGAACGCCATCTGCGACAAGGTAAATATCGGTTTTGATTTGCGCAGTACCTCTAACAGTGAAATGCTCCAGTTGCGGCAGAAAGTGCAAGCTATTGTAAATTCTATTGCTCAAGCTTATGGAGCGGAGGCGGATTGTCATATTGTGGGTACTTGTCCTGCGGCAGAGGCCGACCCGTCCCTTTTGGCAGTTACCCGCGACGTGATTGTGAACGAATTAGGCAGCGAAGCCTTAATTCCCGCGGCCAATATTACTGTCGGCGAAGATTTTAACTTCTTCAAAGAACAGCGACCGCAGCTGAAAACGGCTAGTCTTGGCATTGGCTGCGATTTAGTACCGCGTCTGCATGACCCGCAGATGACCTTTGACCACAGCGCGTTGGCTGGTGCTATTAAGGTTTTGGCAGCGCTGGCGGTAAAAATTTTACAGACGCGTCCTTAATAAAGAAATATTTTTATAATTACAAGAGCCTTCCGTTCGCAATGGAAGGCTCTTCGTGTTATAATATGGTAAACTGCTATTAAAGGAGCGATAATTTTGGAATTAGAGCGGGTACGGGACAATAATTTATGTTGGAAGCTGTTTAAATCAACTTTTATTATCAGCGCGTTCACCATTGGCGGCGGCTTTGTTATTATTCCGCTGCTTAAAGCGAAATTTGTAGATGAATATAAATGGTTGGATGACAAGGAGGCGCTGAACCTTGTTGCCATTGCGCAGTCCGCGCCCGGCGTAGTGGCCGCTAATGCAGCCATCAGCTTGGGCTATCGCTTGGCAGGCTTTAAGGGTACGTTGGTGGCATTGGCTGCCACGATTTTGCCGCCGCTGATTACTTTGAGCATTATATCTTACGCTTATGACGCTTTTGCCAATAATCAATATATTCAACTGCTCTTAAAAGGTATGCAGTGCGGCGCGACGGCGATTATTATTAACGTGGCTATCGACCTTTTGCACAAGGAGCTCAAGAAAAAATTGGCGTTGCCGCTGCTGATTATTTTGGGAACCTTTGTGGCAAATTATTTTTTCCATGTGAATTTGATGTACGCCGTAGTGGTAGACGCTATTATCGGCTTCTTTTTACTGCGGGATAAAAAATATGCGTAGGGAGGCGGTAGTATGAGCTGGATGATTTATTGGGAGCTGTTTTGGAGTTTTGTTAAGGTTGGCGCTTTTTGTGTTGGCGGCGGCTATGCATCTATGCCGCTGATTCAGGCGCAGGTTATCGACGAGCACGGCTGGCTGACAATGCAGCAGTTTATTGATATTTTTACGATTTCACAGATGACGCCCGGACCTATCGGCATTAACGCGGCGACCTTTGTCGGTACTAAGGTGGCTGGTGTTCCGGGAGCGGTGTGCGCTACCGTTGGTTTTGTTTTTCCTTCGGTAATTATTGTTTTGATTTTGGCACACTTATTTTTTAAATACGGCGATATTGGTCCCGTTAGAGGAATTTTGAACGGCCTGCGACCGGCAGTAGTGGCGTTGATTTGTTCGGCGGGCTTGAGCTTTGTGTTTTTAGCTTTATGGAATACGGAAACCTTGCCTAAGGATTTTACTAAAATAGACTTAATTGGCTGCTTTGTGCTGCCCATATCCTTGTGGTGCATCCGTCACAAGATGAGCGTTATTAAGCTGCTGTGCATGAGCGGCGTGCTGGGATTATTTTTAGGTGTAGTTGGAATTAGATAAAATTTTTATTTGCTGCCTATATTAAGGCAGCAGTTTTAAAGGATTGCTTATGCAGCAGTCCTTTTTCTTTTTGCTTGTTTTTAGCTTAAATATTTTTTTGAGTTGCCTTTTGCTAGGATAAATTTTAGAGCTACAAATATCATTCGCTCATGTTTTGTGATAAAAAGCGAATTATTCCCTCATTTTTTTGTAAAATACTTGCGAATCAAGGGATTTGCGTGCTAATAAAAATTTAGGCGTTTATAAAGGCGCTCTTTATGAAAATATTGTCAGCGAAGCTTTGTTTAAATGCGGTTATGGTTTATATTATTACAAAAAAGATAATTCTACCTTGGAAGAAGATTTTTTTTGTGCGTACAAGTAAGGAACTAATTCCTGTGGAAGTAAAGGCAACTAATAGTAAAGCAAAATCTTTGGCTACGTTGATTGCCGGTGATCATTATCCTGATATTCAATATGGAATTAAGCTGGTAAAAGGAAACATAGGCTTCGAAAATAATATTTATACTTTTCCGTATTTCTGCACCTTTTTGCTGAAAAGATATTTAAGCGCTCAAGGTTAGGAAAAAATTATAGCGTTTTTACGCAGTTACTTGATTGTAAGTGACTGCGTATTTTTTATGCCAATTTTTAGATTATGTATCTTAAATGCTTTACTACCTGCAATTTATAATATTTTTTCTAAAATGTCTTGACGGGGGGGATTTTTGTACTAAAATATAAGCACGGTAAATGCTCGCTCAATGTTACAAGACAGCTTGATTGTAAATAAATGTTAGATTTGCAGCAAAATAATTAGGCGAAGGATTTAGCGTTTATTTGTATCAAAAATCGTGATGAGTGACGCAAGCCGGGCTGAAAATTGAAAACGTCTGTCGTCTCAAGCGTTAGGCATTGAAAATGCAGGAAAGGTGGAGTTTTTTATGAAGAAGAGTTTAGCGAAAGTTATTACGTTAGGTTTATTGACTGCTAGTGTATTTGTGGTTAACGGATACGACAATAAATGTTTGGCAGGAGATACTTGGTGGAATGGAGTGAGAATAGAGCAAGTTGTTGTTGAAAATAAAGATGTAGCAGATTCCCAAGTAGGTCTTCAAGATCCTGAAATTCAACATAAGGTTAATGGAGCCACATATCATGACGAGAGTAAATGTGAAGAAAATGCCAATAAACTAGATATCAAAGATATAGCTCAAATAAAAGATACTTTAGTAGATAATGATAAAAAGTTAGAGCAAAAAATTGATGGTGTTAAAGATACTGTAATTAGCGACATCAAAGAAGATGAATCTTTAAAGGCTGAACTAAAAGGCGACAAGGGAGATAAAGGTGATACTGGCGCAAAAGGCGACAAGGGTGACAAAGGTGATACTGGCGCAAAAGGCGACAAGGGTGACAAAGGTGATACTGGCGCAAAAGGCGACAAGGGTGATAAAGGCGATACCGGTGCTGACGGTAAAGACGGCGCTTCTATTGCAAGTGGAAAGTATACTGTAGCCGGCGGTTCCGTTTCTATGGATATTAAATATGCTGATGGCACAGATGCTGGACAAGTTATAATCAACGACGTTGCCAGCAACAGTGATTTGCAGAAGGTTCAAGAAGAAATAGGCAATTACACTGATAGAGGTCAACATAAAATTTTTGGCACAGAGCCTATCAATATCAATCAAGCTTTAGATAAATTGGCTACCGGCGCTGAAACCGAAGCTAAAGTTCGTGAGGACGCAGATATCAAATTATCTAATGAAATCAAAGATGAAATTAAAGCACGCGAAGATGCAGATAAAGCAGGCGACGTTAAATCTGCTAGTTATGACAAAGAAAGCGGCACTTTGACTTTAAAAAATGAAGCAGGTGAACAACTTGCGCAAGCTACCGATATTGCTTCTAAAGAAAAACTGGAAACTGAAGTAAGTGAGCGTCAGGCAGAAGACAAACGCATTGAGCAAAAATTTGATAAAGAAGTAAGCCGCTTGGACAGCAAAATTGACAAGCTGGATGACCGTGTTGAAAAAGTAGGCGCAATGGCTGCCGCTATGGCTTCCCTGCACACCATGGGTTATGACCCGGCTGCTCCAACCGAAATTGCTGTTGGCGTTGGGCAATATCGCGATAAAACCGGTTTGGCTTTGGGCGCCTTCCATTATCCTAATAAAAACTTCATATTGAATGTAAGCGTATCTACTGCCGGTGATGAATTTATGGCCGGTATTGGCGCTACCTGGAAAATTGGCCGCAGAAGCCCTGAGCAAATGCTGAAAGCCGAACAAGAAAAAGCTGCTAGACAAAAGCTTGCTAAAGCAGAAGCAGAAAAGAAAGCTGCCAAAGACGCTCGCGTAGCTGCTCAAGCTGCAAAACATGCCAAAATGTTGGCAGAGCGCGGCTTGTAATCAATCCGTAGTTAAAAGCTATTATTTTTAGATTGATTAATCTAGTGCAAGTAAAAATTAAATAACAACAAAATAGGGAACAGCAACTGCTGTTCCCTATTTTGTTAAACGTTGCTTTTAAAAGTAAAGAATGATTTTTAACATAAAATTTTTACGATATAAAACAGGCCTAGAGATGTATGCAATACGAGAGAGGTAGGTATTGTTATGAAAAGGAATTTAGGAAAAATTATTGCGTTGAGCTTGCTGACGGCTAGTGTATTTACTATTGGTGGGAATTGTGTTTATGCGAAGGAATATGATGGAAGACCAGATGTTAACAAAATTATATTAACTGACGGTGAACCACTAACAATTAATGTAACTACTAAAACGTTTCAAGATTCTGGTTATTGGGCAGATTATGCTTTAGGTAATGATTTTTCTTATGGTAGTTATAAGATTGTTAATGTTGATGTTGACGGAGATATTAATTTAAATGTTGACCTAACTGAATCTAATGGTCAAGCAGGTGGTGTTGAAGTACAGAGTAAGGATTTTCAATATTCCGAAGAAGCCGATATGAAAATTCATTCTAATGGAAATATTAATATGGCGATAAGCAGTAATATTGATCCTAATAATTCTTATATTAATCAATGTGATTTAAATGGTATTATATCTAGGTATCGTGGTAATGCTCAAATTTCAGCAGAAAAAGGTATAAAAGTTAATGTACAATCAAGCTCAACTTCTGCTTATGGAGTTAGAGCTACTTATGGCATTATTGGTATGAAAGCCCAAAATATAGAAATAAATACTCAAGCTCCTGATGGAAAAATAAATGCAGCAATTAATAGCCAATCTAATGGTGATATAAAGATTAATGCTCAAGAACAGCTATCTGCACAATCAAAAGGAAATTTAGCCTATACTATTTATGCATGGGGAGGTAAGGTTGATATTAAATCAACAAGCAATAATATTAAGTCTGATTTCACTGGAATTCTAGCATATGATGATAGGGCAAAAAATGATGGCAGCGTTAATTTGATTGCTGATGATGTAAATGAAGTAACTGCTACAAATATTGCGTTGTTTGGACATGAGCATGGAACTATAAATTTAGAGGCAAAGAAAAATATAATTAATTCTGACAATTATGCTGCTTTTGCAAGACTAGGAAGTTCCGTTTCTATTAAATCTTCTGAATTAACGCAGATGACTGGTAATGTTCATGCAGAAACTGACAGTGTTGTGAATGTTAATTATGACTCTCAGGATTCTTTCCTTAAAGGCTTTGTCACAACTAAAAATGCAACTACCAATCTTGGATTTACCAATGGCGCGCTTTGGACTATGACAGGTAACAGTAATGTTACGAATCTAAAAGCAGATGGCGTTCTTATTGATATGACTAAAAACGATAAAGGCAATGCCGGCAAGTTAACTGTCGATAGAACATTGACCGGCACCGGTTCTACCTTTGTTTTAGATTTGGACGCTGCCAATAAAAATAACAAACAAGAAAGCGCTACCAGCGATTACATTTATTTGAACGGCACCAGTGAAGGCGCGCACAATATTCTTTTTGATGTAGAAGCTTCTAAAATTTCTACCGATATGAATGTAGGCGACAAGCTGTATTTTGCTTATGTTCAAGACAGTAATGCAACTTTTGACAGTGCCGTTAACTTGGAAAAGGTTTCTGCGGAAAATATTTATAACTATAAATATGGTGTTGATAGTGATGTTAATGCAGATAAACAAGGCAACGACTGGTACATTGGCTTAACAGATAAAACCGAAAACGAAAATGTTTCTTCTGTTGATGGCGCTATGAAGGCCGGTTATGCTTTGGGCACAGAAATGGATCGTCTTAACAAGCGTTTGGGAGAATCTCGTTATTTGACCGACGAAAAAGGCTTGTGGGTACGTTATCGTCATGCGCGCGTAGGTATGGATAACAGCTTTAAAACCAACAGCAATATGTTCCAACTGGGATATGACAAGGAAGTTATGGAGGACGACGGCGGACATTATCGCGGCGGCGCTTTGGATTATACTCACGGCGATACCTCTTTGTCCGGCGTGGGTGGTACTGGCGAACATGACCGTTATTCCTTAAGCTTGTACGATACTTGGATGGGCGATAAAGGACATTACCGCGATTTAGTAATCCGCGGCGGTCGTATTAACAGTGAATTTGACGTTAATACTCGTCAAAACGATAGAATTTCCAGCGATTATCATCAATGGTTTGGCAGCATCAGCGGCGAGTGGGGACGCAAAAAAGAAACCGGGCACGACTGGTATTTTGAGCCGCAAACTCAATTACAGCTGGCGCGCGTTGGCGGCGCAGATTATGTAACCAATTACGGCGTGCGTGTAGAGCAGGACGGAGCAACCAGTTTGATTGGTCGTTTAGGCTTCCGCCTGGGACGCGAATTTGATAAAGCAGACGCAACCAAACGCGATAATTATTACATTAAAGCAGATTTGCTGCACGAATTCTGCGGCGACCAAGAATATAGAGTAACCGGCGCTGACGGTTATTTGAGCAAAAAATATGACGGCAAGGATACTTGGTTTGACGTTGGCGTAGGCGCAGACGTTACCATCAGCCGCAATACTTATTTCTGGGTAGACGTAGAGCGTACCTTGGGCGGCGATTATGACCGTACCTGGCAGGTTAACGGCGGCTTCCGTTGGGAATTCTAAGCTGTCTGCATAGGAGTTTTTGTTATGGTAAGTGAAAAAACGGCTAAAGTAGGCGCAAGAATAAAGCTTATGCGTGTTGTGAAACAGCTGTCGCAAAGTATGCTTGCCGACAAGATTGGCATCAGCCAAGCGCACATGAGCAATATAGAATGTGGGCGCAGTCATTGCACTTTAGAAAATCTCATTAAGCTGAGTGAAGTATTGGAATGTCCGGTACGCGATTTTTTTGTAGATATTGACGGAGATTATGAACAAGAAAAGCAGAAGCAGGGATTATTTTCTCTGACTGATTTTGCCAATGCGCTGTTGTCTATGAAAAAATAAGAGAGAAATTTAATCTGATTTTCTTAAATTGTTAATAGTTAAATAATTAAATTGTAAAGGGGAGGAGCAGTGCTTCTTCCCTGTTTTCTTAGGTGGTAAAAATGATTTGGAAAAAATTTTGTTTAATATTCTTGCTGCTGCTAATTTGTTTAGTGCCATTGTCTGCCGGTGCGCAGAATTTGGAGCAGGTGGGTAAAACGGATGTAGGCATTTTATTTGTAGATACGGATAATGTGCAAAGCGTTAAACAGGACGGCATATTTTATTTGGCAGTGTTGGCTTATGAAAAATTTACCGATGCAGAATATTTGCAGGCACTGCGTGAGGACGAGGATTTGGCTCAGGCTACAGGCGCTGTGTATATGTATCTTTTTGATAACAGAGGCGCTAATTATTGCATAGCGTCCCATTATATTGTTGACACTGAAACAAAAATCTGCGTAGATTTAGGGGTTGATATGCGGCTGCAATCGTGCGCCGGTAATAAAACCTTATTGGAGGCTTATACTAAAGCATTAAAAGCTTTAGAAAATAAAAATCGCTGGCGTAAAAAATGGTGAGGCTGCTTTCGCAAATAGTAAACCAATAAAAAAATAAGGTTGACGTAATCTCCTCTTTGCTATATAATAAACTACAGTTAACTAGAAACTGAAAAGCAGTTAATCAATATATCTGGGGATGTGAAAGCACAATGGAAAAAATTATTGCTTTGGCCGACAAGGTTTTGGCCGGTCAAGATATTACTAGAGCAGAAGCCGAATTTTTAATCAACGTCAGCGATGACGATACTATGTTGCTGTGCGCTATGGCGGATAAAATTCGCCAAAAATTTGCCGGTAACGAGGTGGACTGCTGCGCTATTATTAACGGGCGCAGCGGTAAATGCAGTGAAAACTGCAAATTCTGCGCGCAATCTGCACACTGGCACACCGGTGTCAAGGAATATGGCTTGTTAAGCGAGGAGCAATTTTTTGAGGCTGCCAAAAAAGCTAAGGAAGCCGGCGCTGTACGCTTTTCGATTGTGACTAGCGGCCGCGGTCAGAGCAAAGCGGACGATTTTGATAATATCTGCAAGGCTTTGCGCCGCATTAAAAAAGAATTGCAGATGGAAGTCTGCGCTTCTTTAGGTATTTTAACCTTGGAGCAGGCGCAAGCTTTGAAAGCGGCGGGCGTAACACGGTTCCATTCCAATTTGGAAACCAGCGCCAGCCATTTCCCGGATATCTGCACCTCTCACACTTATAAAGATAAATTTTTTACCATTAAAAATGCGCAGGCTGCTGGCTTGCGCGTATGCAGCGGCGGTATTTTGGGCTTGAACGAAACGCCGGAGCAGCGTGTGGAAATGGCGTTTACCTTAAAAGAGCTGGGCATTGATTCCGTGCCGCTCAATTTGCTGACGCCCATTTCCGGAACTCCTTTTGCAAATAATAAGCCGCTGCCGCCTTTGGAAATTTTGCGCGCTTTTGCTACTTTTCGCTTTATTTTACCTAAAGCACAGATTCGTACTGCCGGTGGACGTGAGGTAAATTTGCGCGATTTGCAGGTGCTGGCGTTAAACGGCGGTGCCAGCGGCATTATGATTGGCGGCTACCTGACTACTGCCGGGCGCGGTACTGACAGAGATATGCAGATGCTTAAGGACATCAACCGTCCGCGCAGTACGCCTAATTTGGATTAAAAGATATTTTAGCGGATAAATCACACACCTTACACCACTTTATAAAAAATGCGAGCTAAATTGGCTCGCATTTTTTATTTTGTGCGTGTTTGACTTTACTTTTGCAGACAATTATTGTCAAGACAGAGGTAGTATGTTAAAATAATATAGTAAAAATGGTATAGTGTACCCTGCTGAAAAATTATGCAGGCAGCAGAGAAATATTATTTTAGCTGGAGAGTAGGAGGCAGAAAAGTGTTAGCTGAAAATTTACAGCTTGTGCAGCGGCAGCTTCAAGCGGCTTTGGCTAAGCGCAGACAGAAAAATTTGCTCACCGGCAGCGACGTAACTTTGGTAGCCGTTACCAAAAATCATCCGCCTGAAGTAATTAGTGATATTTTGGCTTTAGGCGTCAAAAATATTGGTGAAAACCGAGTGCAGGAGGCCAAACACAAACAGGCAGCGCTTGGTAAGCATGGCTTGTGGCATTTAATCGGCCATTTGCAGACTAATAAAGCGCGTCAGGCTGTGGCTTTGTTCGATTTGCTTGAGTCTGTGGACAGCGAGCATTTGCTGGCTGCCGTAGATAAAGAAGCTGCTCGCATCTGTAAGACGCAGGATATTTTATTACAATTAAATATTGCTCACGAGGAGCAAAAATCCGGTTTGGAGCGGGAAGAATATCTTGCACTATTGACTAAACTGGATGAATTTAAAAATATCCGTCTGCGTGGGTTAATGGTTATTGCGCAAAAATGCGATGACGTTGAAGAAACCCGTCCAGTTTTTGCTGCCGGATATCGCGCTTTTGCGCGCTTAAAGCAGCAACGGCCGGAGATTGACATTTTATCCATGGGGATGAGCAGCGATTATATGATTGCTGTAGAAGAAGGCGCTAACGTAGTGCGCGTGGGCACGGCGCTTTTTGGTCAGCGTGATTATAGCTTGAAATTTTAAAATTTAGTAAAGTTGGTGAAAATATGAAATTGATTGACCGTATTGTGGATTCGCTTAGTTTTTTGTATGAAGAGGACGATTTTGACGACGAGCTGGAATTGAAAAAGCCTTTGCCTAACAGGGCGTCGGACGAAGAAAAAAAAGAAAGACCTTCCTTGTTCAGTAAAAAAAATATAACTGCTGCTGGGCCGGTAGCTTTGAGCAACCCTGCTCCTGTAGCAGCTAAAGAGAAAAAGCCGCTGTTTAGCTTTAGTAATCCCCAAGCTAAAGTCAAAGAGCAAACTGCCAAAGCTGCTGATGGTAAAATGAGCAGCCGCACGTTAAATCTGCCGCTTGCCGATAAGCTGGTGACCGTAGTGGTACTGGAACCAGCCAATTTTGACGATTCCCAAAAGATTGCCGATTGCTTGCGCGGCAGCGAGCCTGTAGTAGTAAATTTCAAAAATACCGATAATGTGGTAGCGAAACGCATGACTGATTTTATCAGCGGCACGATTTACGCTTTGGGCGGTACAATGAAAAAACTAGGCCACGATATTTTAATCTGTGCGCCGAAAAATGTAGATATAGACGCCGGTGAAGAAATGTATACTGAAAGAGGGGAACAGCCTTGGAAGGAATAAAAGGCTTAAACGTAAAAAAAATTGCTTTTATTGGCGGTGGCGCTATGGCGGAGGCCATCATTAAAGGTATTATCGCCAGTGGCTTGCTTGCGCCCTGCGATATTTATGTGGGCAACCGCACACATAAACGCTGCGATTATTTGCGCGAGACTTATGGCGTGCAGGCCGTTACAGACAATCAGGCGGCGGTTAGCGACGCCGATTTAGTAATTTTCGCTGTAAAACCGCAGGTTGCGCCGGTGGCTTTAACGTCCGCGCTGATAAATAGCTTTAAAAAAGATGCTTGGGTCTTGTCCATTATGGGCAGCGTAAGCATTGAGCAGCTACATAAATATGCGCCGGGGCTGCCGGTAGTACGCACTATGCCTAATACGCCGCTGGCCTGCGGCGCAGGTATGACGGCGCTTTGCTGTGACGAAAATGTTACGGGAGCTATGAAAAATGATGCGGCAGCAATTTTCAGCAGCTGCGGTGAGATAGAATTTGTGGATGAAAAAGCTATTGAAGCTATCTCCGCTATTTCCGGCTGCGGGCCCGGCTATTGCTTTGTAATTATCGACGCGCTGGCCGACGCAGGCGTGCGCGCAGGTTTGCCGCGAGCTTTGGCCATTAAACTGGCGGCGCAGACCATGGCCGGCAGCGGCAAACTATGTATTGAAAGCGGTCTGCATCCGGCGCAGCTGCGCGATCAGGTTACCAGCCCGGGCGGCACAACTATCGCCGGTATTCACGCTTTGGAAAATCACGGCATGCGCGGCGCGTTTTATGATGCGGTAATGGCAGTTTTGGCACGCAGCCAGGAACTGCAAAGTTAAATAGGTAAGAAAAATATGGCAGATAGAGAAAAAATTTTACGCTACTTTAAAGCCGGCGGCGACGAACAGCTGGCGGCCAAGCTATTGGATTTGGCAGAGGGAGCTAATAAAAGCCGCAAGTTCCGCGTCAGTGAATTTTTAGACCCTCACGCTTATAATGCAGCAGAAATTATCGCTGCTAATTTTGATAACGTCAAGTTGGAAGCGGACGGCGGTTTTGCCAATGCGGAGCGCGTGAAGGTAGCTTATGTGGCCGAAGATTTTTACGGTCAGCCTGATTTTGGTATGGCGTTCTTTTTGGCAGCGTGGGATAAACGCTATTATGATTTGTCCCACCGCGATATTTTAGGCGCGTTTATGGGTACGGGCTGCAAGCGCGAGGCTTTGGGCGACATTGTTTTTGTGCCCGAGGGCGCGCAGCTTGTAGTAGAGCGCACGCTGGTAAATTATTTGATTGGCAATTTGACGCAGATAGGCGCCGCTCCCGTAACCTTAAAGGAAATTACCCGCGAGGAGCTGCTGCAAAAAGAAGAAAAGGTAAAAATTATTAACGCCACGGTTTCTGATTTGCGTTTAGACGCAGTAGCGGCAGCCGGGTATGGCGTGTCACGCAGCCGCATGGCAGAGGAAATAAAGAGCTTGAATGTGAAAATAAATTGGCAGGAAGCAAAAAAAGCGGCGCAGCCGGTCAAGGAAGGCGACATACTTTCTTTTCGCGGACGCGGGCGCGTAGAGGTGGCGGAAATTCGCGGCACAACTAAAAAAGGACGCATCAGCATTACGTTGAAGCGTTACATTTAAAATAAAGGGAGGAAACAAGATGCTAACTCCTGAGGATTTAAAAAAGAAAACCTTTCCCAAAGGCTTTCGCGGCTACGAAACGGAAGAGGTAGACAAATTTATGGCGGAGATTATCAAAGAGTATAATTATTTGTACTTGGATAATCTGGAGCAAAAGGAAACCATTGAGCGCGTCAGCTCTAAGCTGGAATATTATCAGCAGATGGAGGCTACCATGCAGAGCACCTTGACTGTAGCGCAGGAAACTGCCGACGAGGTGAAAGCGTCCAGCGAAAAAAAGGCGGCGCTGCTGGAAAAGGAAACTGCGGTGAAGTGCGAGCAGCTGTTGGCAGAGGCCAAAGCGTCTGCCAAAAAGCTTCACGAGGAAACCATGGCTCATGCCGAAGATTTGTACAACCAAACTAAGGCCAAGACGGATAATATGCTGCAGGCTGCCATGGCGGAGGGCAATAAAATGCGTACCGAAGCTAAGGAATATGCCGATAATCTGCGGCGCACTGCCGAAACGGAAACGGATAAGCTGCGCTTAATTACCGAGGATACTTGCAAAAAACGCAGTAATTCCGCTGCTGCCGAAGCTAATGCGTTGCTGGAAAATGCACGCAGCGAAGCAGGCAAAATGATGCTGGAGGCCAACACTAAGTACCGCAAAATTGTGGGCGATGCCGAAGAAAAAAGCCGTAAAATTATTTTTGACGCCGAGTCCAGAGCGTCTCTTGCCCAGCAGAATTATGAAAACCAAATGAAAAAATCTCTGCTGCACTGCAAAAATATGCGGCACATGCTGGAAACGCAGCTGGAGCTGGTGAATAATTTCACTAAGCAGACAGAGGAATAGGCGGTGGGTGAAGCATGATTATTTTGGTGCGCCATGGAGAAGCCACTCACCACACCCGGCATTTAACCGGCGGCTGGACGGATTCTGTGCTGACTGATAAGGGCCGCGCCCAGCTTAAAGCGGCAGCGGAGATGCTGGCGTTGGATTTTGCGCCGCGCAAGGAAAAGCTGCGCATTTTAGCCAGCGATTTGCAGCGGGCGGCGGAATCTGCACAGATTTTAGCGGCAGCCTTAAATATGCAGGACAAAATAGAATACTGCCGGTTTCTGCGGGAAAAAAATAACGGCATAGCTGCCGGACTAACCGAGGAAGAAGCCAAAAAGATTTTTTGCAAGCCTGCAACGGAGCAGGAGCTGCATCATCGCAATTATCCCGGCGGCGAAACGCGCACGGAATTTTATGAGCGCAATGTGCAGGGCTTATGGAGCTGTGCCGATGTGGAAAAAGAAAATCTTTTAATTGTTGCCCATAAAGGTACGCTGCAAAATATTATCTTTAAATGGCTGGGCATGAATATGGCTCAAGTGGTGGCGTTTAATTATTCGGTGGATATTGCTCCGGCCAGCGTTACGGTTTTGGGTATCAATAAATGGCACGAGCATACAATTTTTCGTCTGAATGATGTAAGCCACTTAAATCATTGTCAAGGCTTCGGCGTGTTTAATTTTAAGTACGAAAAAAAATAGTCTTAAACAGTGCTTGAGCAGGCTGGCTTTTTCAAAAGTTTAGTGTGTTAGTTGACTTTTGGCAGGGCTTAATATATAATAATATGAGTTTTGAATATTGCAACATGATGAACAAGACAGTAATCTGTGCAGGCGGAGCAAGCGAGCCGGGGATGGTGTAAGCCCGGATGACAGCCAAGCAGATGAAAATCACTTGGGAATGGATGCGGCGAAGCTAGTAGCTGCATACGGTCGCGCCCGATAACGCGCAAACGAGTGGCAGAATTTTTATGTTTTGTCATTAGGGTGGTACCACGGAGTATCTATGTTGATTATAGCTTCGTCCCTTGCGGGATGAGGCTTTTTTATTTTGTTTAATAATTTTTGGAGGTTATGACTAATGGACTATGGTAAAACATTGAATCTGCCCGAAACAGAGTTCCCTATGCGTGCCGGTTTGCCGCAGCGTGAACCTGACTTTTTGAAATTTTGGCAGGAAAACGATATTTATAATAAAAAACAAGCCTTGCATGCAGGCCATCCCAAATTTATTTTGCACGACGGTCCTCCTTATGCCAACGGCAAAATTCATATGGGCACGGCGCTGAATAAAATTTTGAAGGATATCATCGTTAAATATAAATATGCTCAAGGTTTTGACACTCCTTATGTTCCCGGCTGGGATACTCACGGTATGCCTATTGAGCACGCCTGCATCAAGGAGCTGGGCTTGAACCGTAACGAGCTGGATATTTTGACTTTGCGCGGCAAATGCCACGATTTTGCTTTAAAATGGCTGGACGTTCAGCGCGAGGACTTTAAACGCTTGGGCGTTTTGGGCGATTGGGAGCATCCCTATGTTACTTTGCACCATAGCTTTGAGGCTGAACAAATTCGCGTGTTTGGCACTATGGCTAACAAGGGTTATATTTATAAGGGCAAAAAGACCGTTTACTGGTGCCCGCATTGCGAAACCGCGCTTGCTGAAGCCGAGATTGAATACGGCGAGCAAAAAACTCCCACTATTTTCGTAAAAATGCCTTTAGTAAAAGATAACGGCATGACGCCGGAAGCTGCTAAGGGTAAAAAGGCTTACATGGTAATTTGGACTACAACTCCGTGGACTATTCCCGCTAACGTAGCCGTAGCTTTGAATCCTGCTTTGGAATATGCTTGGGTTGAATGCGAGGGCGAAGTTTTATTCATGGCTAAAGATTTGCTGGACGAAGTTGGCAAAAAATGTCACAAGGATTTGTCCAATATTCTCGGCACTACCATGGGTAAGGATATGGAATTTGCCGAATGCGTACATCCTTTCCCCGAATATAACAACCGCACCTCTTTAGTTGTTATGGCAGATTATGTAACATTGGAAGCCGGTACCGGCTGCGTACATACCGCTCCCGGTCATGGCGACGTGGACTTTGAAACCGGTTTGAAATATAAGCTGCCGATTTTGTGCCCCGTTGACGGCCAAGGTAAATTAACCGCTGAAGCCGGCGAGCGCTTTGCAGGCATGTTTGTTTTTGACGCCAATATTCCGGTGTTAAAATATTTGGCAGAGCTGAACTGCCTGCTGGGCAAGGAAAATATTAAGCATCAATACGCACACTGCTGGCGCTGCAAAAATCCGATTATTTTCCGCGCCACCTCTCAATGGTTTGCTTCCGTTGACGGCTTCCGCGACGAAGCTTTGAAAGCGATTGCTAACGACGTACAATGGATTCCTTCTTGGGGTGAGCAGCGTATTCATAACATGGTCAGCGACCGTCATGACTGGTGTATCAGCCGTCAGCGCGTTTGGGGCGTGCCCATTCCCGTATTCTACTGCGAAAAATGCGGCGAGCATTTAATCAACGAAGCCACTATCGACTCTGTGGCCAACTGGTTTGAAAAAGAAGGCAGCGACGCTTGGTGGGCGCACAGCGCTGAAGAGCTGCTGCCAGCCGGAACCGTCTGCCCTAAATGTGGACACAATCATTTCCGCAAGGAAACCGATATTATGGACGTATGGTTTGACAGTGGTTCATCCCACATGGCAGTAGCCGCTAAACGTCCGGAGCTGGGCTGGCCTGTTGCTATGTATTTGGAGGGCAGCGACCAACATCGCGGCTGGTTCCAATCTTCTCTGTTGACCTCCGTTGCCGTAACCGGCAAGGCTCCTTATAAATCTGTTTTGACTCACGGCTATGTAGTTGACGGCGAAGGCCGCAAAATGTCTAAATCCGTGGGCAATGTAATTATTCCACAGGATGTTATCAAGCAATACGGCGCCGATATTATCCGCCTGTGGGCTGCATCCTCCGATTATAAGGCAGATATCCGCATTTCTCCCAAGATTTTGAAACAGCTGTCCGAGGTTTACCGCAAGATTCGCAACACCATCCGTTACATTTTGGGTAATACCAACGATTTTGATTATGAAAAGGATGCAGTTCCGTTCAGTGAAATGCTGGAGCTGGATAAATGGGCTTTGATGCATTTGCAGCTGCTTAAAAAGGAAGTTACCGCCGCTTACGACAGCTACGATTTCCATGTGCTGTATCATGCTATTCACAATTTCTGTACCGTAGAAATGTCCAGCTTCTATTTGGATATTATTAAGGACCGTCTGTACGCTTACAAGGCCGACAGTAAGGAACGCCGCAGCGCGCAGACTGCTATGTACGAAATTTTGCTGGATCTTTTGGTAATGCTTACTCCTGTATTGAGCTTCACCATGGAAGAGGTATGGCAATTTATGAAGAAGCCTGCTAACGCTCCGGAATCAGTACAAATGCTGCCGTGGCCGGAAATTAAAGCAGAGTATATTGATGAAGCTTTGGAAACCAAGTGGGATAACTTCATTGGTATTCGCAGTGAGATTACCAAGGTTCTGGAACTAGCCCGCCGCGATAAAAAGATTGGCCATTCCTTAGACGCTAAGGTTGAACTGCATGCCGAAGGCGAAGCTTTGGCTATTCTTAAATCTGTAGAAAATGATTTGGCAACTTTGTTAATTGTTTCTCAAGCAGTTGTAGTTGAGGGCGTTGCCGGTGGCGCAGAAGCAACCGGACGCGAGGATTTGAAGGTAACCGTTATGGCTGCTGAAGGTCATAAGTGCGAGCGTTGCTGGATTTACAGCGACGAGGTTGGCGCTGATGTCGAGCATCCTACTCTGTGCAAACGCTGTGCAGAAGCAGTAAAATAAGCTTTAAATTATAAAAACCGTGTAGGAAGTAATTCCTGCACGGTTTTTTTATCCCTGTTTTATTTAAAAATGTATATTTGTCTTACGTTTTTCTACTTATTCTTTTTGTTTCCACGGCAGCATATTTTCCGGTACCTGTGCCAGCATAATAGCGGCAAAAACCAAAAGACAGCCAAAAATTTCCCGCTGGCTCATAGCCTGTCCCAAAAGCAGCCAGCCGCTGAGCAGAGCAAAGGCTGATTCCAAACTCATAATCATACAGGCCAGTACGGGATTGCAGTGCTTTTGCCCCACAATCTGCAAGGTGTAGGCCACGCCGCTGGACATAATGCCTGCGTAGGCTATGGGCAGCAATCCTAAAATAATATTATGCAAGGACGGAGTTTCAAAAATGAACATCAAAATACCGTTAAGTATGGTGCAGGTAATGAACTGTACCAAGGATAAACGCACTCCGTCTAAATTGGTAATAACTCTATCCACCGCAATAATTTGACCCGCAAAACAAAAGGCACAAACTAATGTATAAAAATCACCTTTGTTAATAGAAAAGCCTTCGTTGATGCAGATATAGTACATACCGATTGCAGCAATAACTACACTAACACATTGTACAATGGTTAGCCGGGTGCGGTAAATTGCATAGCTTAAAAATGGCACCAGCACAATATAAAGCGCAGTAATAAAACCGCTTTTGCCTACAGTAGTATACATAATTCCCAGCTGCTGCATAAAGCTGGCTAAGGTTAAAGCAATACCGCATACGATACCGCCTTTTATAGTGCGGTCCTTGCGCAGAGGGTTGTCAGTACCAAGAATCCTGAAGGGCTTGCCGTTTAGTTTATCGAACAATAAACAGCAGCAGAAAAGAAAAATTGTCGCCAAAAAACTACGGGCGCAGTTAAAGGTAAGCGGCTCGGCATATTCTCCGCCTACGCTTTGCGCAATAAAGGCTGTGCCCCAGATAAATGCGCAGAGAGTGAGCATAAGTATGCCCTGAAAATTATTTTTCTTAACAGAGGAATTATTCATCTAAGTAACACTCCTAAATTTAAACAATGTGATGCTATTTATTGTATCATTTTTTGCAGTAATATACAAAGGGAAGCAGAGAAATAAGCGGCTTGCGGCAGATTTTTTCGCTGTTTTTCTGCGGAACATTCTTTGAGCAGGGACGTCTGTGTAAACAAGCAGCGAACTTTGCGATAAAAATTGAGCAAGCTGCAACAAAAAAATTAGTAGCGCATAAAAAAGGAAGAGCTATATATTGTTTTGCATTTCGTTGACATACACGATATATTGTGGTAGAATGATTTCGTAATCAAATGTAGCCAAAAGACGAAAGGCGATTGCAAAAGGCCGTGGACAGATAAAGAAATTTTTGTTGCGGTCCTTTTCCATGTTTATATTGATAAAAACCAGAAAGGATGGAGGGCAATGAAGGTTATTAAGCGCGACGGTACTACCGTAGATTTTGATGGCAGCAAAATTGTTGTGGCAATTCAAAAGGCCAACGCAGCTGTCGAACCTGAATATCGCATTGAGGAGGACAAGATTGACAAAATTGCCAAGCATGTGCAGGAGCGCAACCGTATGCGTTTGTTGGTAGAGGATATTCAGGATATGGTAGAGCACAGCCTGATGGACGAAGGTAAATTTGAGCTGGCGAAGGCGTATATTATTTACCGTTATCAGCGTGCGTTGGTGCGCAAAGCCAATACTACCGACGAATCTATTCTTTCTTTGATTCGCAACAGCAATAAGGATGTTATGGAAGAAAACTCCAACAAAAATGCTGTTATGGCAGCTACTCAGCGCGATTTGATTGCCGGCGAGGTTTCTAAGGATTTAACCAAACGCATTATGCTGCCGGAAAAAATTTCTAAGGCGCATGAAGAAGGCGTGCTGCATTTCCACGATGCAGATTATTTTATTCAGCCTATTTTTAACTGCTGCCTGATAAATATTGGCGATATGCTGGACAACGGCACGGTTATGAACGGCAAGCTGATTGAAACTCCTAAAAGCTTTCAGGTAGCCTGTACCGTTATGACGCAGATTATTGCTTCCGTAGCTTCCAGTCAATATGGCGGACAATCCGTAGATATCTGTCATTTGGGTAAATATCTGCGCCGCAGCTATGAGAAATTTAAAAAGAATATTTTAGAAACCAGCGACGGTAAAATTGACGCCGATACTTTGGAGCGTCTGACTAACGAGCGCCTGCGTTACGAATTAAAGGGCGGCGTACAGACTATTCAGTATCAAATCAACACCTTGATGACTACCAACGGTCAATCTCCGTTCGTTACTCTGTTCTTGAACCTGCGCGAGGACGATCCATATTTAAAAGAAAACGCTATGATTGTTGAAGAAATTCTGCGTCAGCGTTTGCAAGGCATCAAGAACGACAAGGGCGTTTATGTAACGCCTGCTTTCCCCAAGCTGGTTTATGTTTTGGACGAATTTAACTGCTTAAAGGGCGGCAAGTATGATTATATTACCCGCCTGGCTGTAAAATGCAGCGCTAAGCGTATGTATCCAGATTATATCAGCGCGAAAAAAATGCGCGAAAATTATGAAGGCAATGTGTTCAGTCCCATGGGCTGCCGCAGCTTCCTGACTGCTTGGAAGGATGAAAACGGTAAATATAAATTTGAAGGCCGTTTCAATCAAGGCGTAGTTTCCTTGAATCTGCCGCAGATTGGCATTGTTGCTCAAGGCGACGAGCAAAAATTCTGGCAGATTTTGGACGAGCGTTTGGAGCTGTGCTATGAAGCGCTAATGTGCCGCCATAATGCTTTGAAGGGCATTAAGAGCGACGTTAGTCCCGTACATTGGCAGTATGGCGCTATTGCCCGTCTGCAAAAAGGCGAACCTATTGATAGATTCTTAGAGAATGGTTACTCTACCATTTCTTTAGGCTACATTGGCCTTTATGAATTGACTAAGCTCATGAAGGGCGTCAGCCACACCGAGCCGGAAGGAACAGAATTTGCTCTGCGCGTTATGAATCGTCTGCGCGGCGCCTGCGAAAAATGGAAGGCTAAAACCGGTATAGGCTTCGGCTTGTACGGTACTCCCGCAGAAAGCTTGTGCTACCGTTTTGCCCGCGTTGATAAAGAACGCTTTGGCACTATTGAGGACGTTACCGACAAGGGATATTACACCAACTCCTATCACGTTGATGTCCGCGAAAAAATCGACGCTTTCCATAAATTTAAATTTGAAAGCCAATTCCAAAAGATTTCCTCCGGCGGCGCAATTTCTTATGTGGAAATTCCTAATATGCGTCATAATACCGAGGCTTTGGAAGAAGTTGTTAAATTTATTTACGACAATATTCAATATGCTGAATTTAATACTAAATCTGATTACTGCCACGTGTGCGGCTTTGACGGCGAAATTACCATTAACGACGATAACGAATGGGAATGCCCGGCCTGCCACAACAAGGATCATGCTAAGATGACAGTTATCCGCCGTACCTGCGGTTATTTAGGCGAAAACTTTTGGAATGTAGGCAAAACCAAGGAGATAAAATCCCGTGTAATGCATTTATAAGAAGGTGAACGCGCATGAATTACGCTGAAATTAAAAATTTAGATATTGCTAACGGTCCCGGACTGCGCGTATCGCTGTTTGTCAGCGGCTGCACTCATCATTGTAAAGGCTGCTTTAATCCGGAATCCTGGGATTTTAATTACGGTAAACCCTTTACTGAAGAAACAGCGGACGAGCTGTTCTGTTTGCTGGACAACGAGCACATCCGCGGCTTGACACTGTTGGGCGGCGAACCCTTTGAGCCTGCTAACCAAGCGGTATTAGCGCCTTTGGTAAAAAAATTCAAGGAAAAATTTCCGCATAAGGATTTGTGGTGCTACAGCGGTTACAATTTTGAAAAGGATATGCTGACCGGTAATTTAGGTCCGTGGGAGATAACGGAGCAAATGTTGACTTATATCGACGTGCTGGTAGACGGCGAATTTGTCATTGATTTAAAAAATCCTAATCTGCGTTTTCGCGGCAGCGCCAACCAGCGCGTAATACTAGTGCAGGAATCTATGCAGCAGGATAAAATTGTGCTGTGGGATGACGGCAACGGTTTAGAAATTAAATAATAACTTAAAATTTAAAGGCTTTCTAAGGATTTCACAAAAAATACACGAAAATCTTCGGAAGCCTTTCTTTTTATGTTTGACTATAATGGATATTGGTTTTATAATAAATATCGTGATTACCTACATGAATTTATGAAGTCAAAGCATGTCTATATAGGAGGCTTTATCTATGAAAAATTTTGCCCATAGAGGTTTCAGCGGACATTATCCCGAAAATACTATGTTGGCTTTTAAGAAGGCTGCCGAAGCAGGCGCAGACGGCATTGAGCTGGACGTGCAGCTTACTAAGGACGGCGAGGTAGTGATTATCCATGATGAAAAGGTTGACCGTACCACTAACGGAGCAGGCAATGTGCGCGATTTTACTTTAGCCGAGCTGCGCCGGTTGGATGCGTCTTACATTTATGCCGGTAAAATGGGCGTTAATCCTGTGCCTACTTTTGAAGAATATTGTGCGTGGGTTAAGGATTTACCCATTGTAACTAATATAGAGCTTAAAACCGGCGTTTATCCTTATCCCGGTATTGAAGCTAAGGTTTGGGAGCTTTTGCAAAAATATAATTTGCAGGACAAGGTGATTATTTCCAGCTTTAATCATTACAGCATTTTGCAGATGCGTAAATTAGCACCACAGCTGAAATACGGTTTGCTGACGGAAAGCTGGCTGGTAAATCCCGGCGCTTATGTGGAAAGCGTAGGCGTGGAGTGCTATCATCCCTATTACGGCAGCCTGACGGAGAAAACTGTGGCAGAGGTCAAGAGCCACAATATTGCAATCAATACTTATACCGTTAATGATGCAGATGAGGTTAAGCGTTTGAATAGTTTAGGCATTGACATTGTTATTGGCAATTTTCCCGATATGGTGAAAAAAGTGCTGGCAGAAAAATGATATCTGCGTAATAAAAAAGCTTCTAAAAGATGCGTTGCAAACAAGCGCATTTTTTAGAAGCTTTAATTTTTTAGAAGCTGAAAAATATTACCATCTGCGGGAGGAACCGCCGCCACCGCCGCTGCCTCCTCCAAAGCCGCCACCGCCGCCTCCGCGACCGCCGCCACGCAGCAAAGCAAAAAGCAGCATATTGGTAATAAAGCCGCCGAGAAATAAATTATCGATAATCAGCAGCGCAATTACGCCTAAGGCCAACAGCAAGTCGCTTAACCCAAGACTTTTTGACTGTGCCTGTCCTTGCGCCGCGCCGCCGGTATATTTTACGCCTGTGAGCTGCACGCCTTCGCTTTTAGCAATGGCTGCCGTGGTGGCAGCGTACCCCTGCAAAATGCCCTTGCTGTAATCGCCTTGGCGAAAATAGGGCAGCATATATTGATCCTGAATGCGTCCCGTGAGCCCGTCAGGCAGAACGCCTTCAAGTCCGTAGCCTACTTCAATGCGGCTTTGGCGGTCATTTGCTGCAATCAAAATAAGCACGCCGTTATTTTTGGCCTTGCTGCCAATGCCCCACTGACGCAAAACTTCAAGCGCGTAATCTTCGATAGGATAGCCGTCTAAGGTTTTAACAGTTAAAACTGCTGCCTGCGCCGTAGTTTTATTGTCCAAATCCTGACCGATACGCAGTATTTTTTGTTTATCTGCCTGACTGATAACGCCCGCGTAGTCCTGCACATAAATGCCGCCGGCGGCTGTAGGACGGGGAGGAATATTCGGTCCGGCCAGTGCTGTTGCTGCAAAAAAGGTTTGCAGCAACAGCACCAGATATATAAGGAACCTTTTCATAAACTTTACCTTAATTAGAATTTAACTTGGGGAACTTTTTGCGCAGCTTCGTCAGCTTTGAAATAATCGCGGGCGGTGAAGCCAAATGCGCCGGCGTACAAGGAAGCGGGCAGAGATTTGATTTTAGTATTATAGGATTGGGCAGCGTCGTTGTAATCCTTGCGCGCTACGGCGATACGATTTTCGGTACCTGCCAGTTCATCCTGTAATTGAGTGAAGTTGGCATTGGCTTTTAAATCGGGATAACGCTCGGCAACCATTAACAGGCGGCTCAAAGCGCCGGTCATTTCATTATTGGCGGCGCTGGTTTCGGCAACTGTTTTTGCTCCGCCCATTTTGGCACGCGCGTCGCTGACTGCTTTAAAAACGTCTGCTTCGTGAGCGGCATAACCCTTGACGGTATTTACCAAATTAGGAATTAAATCGTTGCGGCGCTGCAGCTGGTTTTCAACCTGCGCCCATTTGCCGGTTACATTTTCATTAAGGCTTACCAAGCCGTTATAGCTGCTGAAAATCATACCTACTACAATAACAATGGCGGCAATTACGCCTAAAAGACTTTTACTCATGAAACATCTTCCTTTCAAAATTCAACAAAAATTTTTTAGCTTACTTTCATTGTAAGGGATTAGGAGAAATCTGTCAAACGTCAAAAAGTCAAAAAAGAAAATATTCAGTAAACCCTTTGTGAATTTAATTAGTGAGCAACAGATTTTTATTTATCAAAATGTGTGTCATAATAATTTCACTTGCTTAAAGTCGAAAAGTCAAATATAATAGAGTCAGACAAAAAATATTTTTTTACTTTTTAATGCAGGTGAGAATTATGAAAAATTTAGCGGATGCAATAGAAAATTTTATTATCGGCGAGCTGCTGAGGGATCAGGAGGACGCGCTTTTAGTGCAGCGCAACGAGCTTGCAGAACGGCTGAGCTGTGCGCCGTCGCAGATTAGTTATGTTTTGAGCACGCGCTTTACGCCGGAGCGTGGGTATATGGTGGAGTCGCGCCGCGGCAGCGGCGGCTTTGTGCGCATTGTACGTGTGGAACCGCAATCTGTGCGGACGAAGCATAAAGAGCCTGCTGCCGGTGAGCTGGTGGAGCATTTAGCTGCGCAAAAGCTTATCACCGGCCGTGAAAAAACACTTTTGCAATATATGCTGCATATTATTGATGCAGATGAAACTAAGAAGAAAGCCGTACTACAGCAGGCCTTAAGCCTGCTGGCAGGCGAAGGGCGGAGGTGAAAACAATGTTATGTGAAAATTGTCACAAAAAACAGGCTGTTGTCCATTTAATGATGATGGTCAACGATAAGCCGTCAGATAAATGGCTGTGTGAGGATTGCGCTTCCGAGCTGCTGCCGCCGGGAATGGGCAATCAAGGCAGCAATCTTTCTCCGGAAAAGGCGCTGAAATTTTTAAAGCATCTTTTAGGCGAGGGCGCTAACGAGCTGTTTAAGCAGCAGCCTAAGCGCGCTGCTAAGGATGGCTTTAGTATGGGCGCGGCCAAGGTTTTGGAGCTGGCTGCCAACAAAGCGTTGGACTGCGGCAGCGAGCATATTGGCAGCGAGCATATTTTAGCAGGTTTTTTGGCGCATAAGGACTGTATTGGCACGCGCATTATTAACCATTTGTGCAGTACAGATTTGCATGATATTGAGCAGGAACTGGAAAACTGGCTGGATAAAAGCAGCCGTAAGGGGACGGGCGTGCCCAAGTACAGCCAAAGGGCGCAAATGGTTTTGGAAAAAGCGGCAGGCAAGGCTAAGGAACTGCGCTATGATTATGTCAGCAGCGAGCAGCTTTTATGGGGACTTTTATCTGCCGGTGACGGCATAGCTTATCGCGTGTTGAATAAATTTAATGTGACTAAGGAATATGCCGAAGAA
Organism: uncultured Phascolarctobacterium sp.; assembly: GCA_905200645.1. Classification (GTDB taxonomy): domain Bacteria; phylum Bacillota; class Negativicutes; order Acidaminococcales; family Acidaminococcaceae; genus Phascolarctobacterium_A. The sequence goes on from CAJKLD010000003.1 coordinate 85,966, forward strand.
TTTATGGAAATATTGGATGAAAGACGCAAAAGCGTTCCCAACCGCCGTCCGCAGTCCCAAAATAAAAAAACTGCTCAGCCTGCCGATACATTGCAGGTATTGTCAGAATATGGCCGTAATTTAAACGACGAGTTTAATCACGGACGCATTGACCCTGTGATTGGCCGTGATACCGAGGTAGAGCGGATTATTCAAATTCTCTGCCGTCGCACAAAAAATAATCCCGTAATCATCGGTGAAGCCGGTGTGGGAAAAACTGCTGTGGCCGAAGCTTTGGCACAGAGAATTGTCAGCGGCGAGGTGCCGGAATTTTTACAGAAAAAAATAGTTTTTTCTTTGGAAATTGGCATGCTGGTGGCCGGAGCAAAATATCGCGGTGAGTTTGAAGAGCGCATGAAAGAAATTTTAACGCTGGTGCGTGAGGATAAACGCATTATTCTTTTTATTGACGAGCTGCACACAATTATCGGCGCAGGCAGCGCCGAAGGCAGCATTGATGCGGCCAATATAATTAAACCGGCTTTGGCGCGCGGCGAGATGCAGGTTATCGGCGCTACTACTATTGACGAATACCGCAAGCATATTGAAAAGGATGCGGCTTTGGAGCGGCGTTTTCAGCCTGTTATGGTAGGAGCGCCCAGCGTTAAGGACTGCATAAAAATGCTGGTGGGACTGCGCAAGCATTACGAAAAATTCCACAAGCTGGAAATTTTGCCGGAAGCGATTAAAGCAGCGGTGGAGCTTAGCGACCGCTATATTACCGACCGCAATCTGCCGGATAAAGCCATCGATTTGATGGACGAGGCGTGTGCCCGCCTACGCTTGCAGCTGTATAAGCGCAGCGTTCCTGCGCGCAAATTACAGGAAGAGCTGGAATTTGTGCAGCTGGAAAAGGATGAAGCCGTAGAAAAGCAAAATTTTGAAGAAGCAGCTAAATTGCGCGATAAAGAAGCGGAACTGCAAAATCAGTTGGCAGCTGCTTTAGCAGATGTTGCTAAAGCTACGCCCGTCAACGCGGAGAACGTGGCGGAAGTAGTGTCCTCTTGGACCGGCATTCCCCTGTCCAAATTGACGGAAAGCGAAAGCGCTAGGCTTTTACAGCTGGAGCAGCGTTTGGAAAAACGTGTTATCGGTCAAAACGAGGCGGTGGAAGCAGTAAGTAAAGCAGTGCGCCGCGCTCGCGCTGGCTTTAAGGATAAAAATCGTCCGGTAGGTTCTTTCCTGTTTTTGGGGCCTACGGGCGTGGGCAAAACAGAATTAGCAAAAGCGTTGGCGCAGGAGCTTTTAGGCGACGAAAGAGCTATGCTGCGTTTTGATATGTCCGAATATATGGAAAAACATACTACTGCCCGCTTAATTGGCGCGCCTCCGGGTTATGTTGGCTACGACGAGGGCGGTCAGCTGACGGACGCTGTGCGGCGCAAGCCTTATTGTATAGTGTTGTTGGATGAAATAGAAAAAGCGCATCCCGACGTATTTAATTTGCTGCTGCAAATTATGGAAGACGGACGCTTGACTGACGGACAGGGACGTACGGTTGATTTTCGCAATACTATTATTATTATGACCAGCAATGCAGGTGCGCAGCGCCTAAGCCATACTAAGCCTTTGGGTTTTGCCGCTGATGGAGAAAGCGAAAAGCAAAGCCGCAAGGAGCAGGTTTTAGCAGAAATTAAGCATTTATTCCGTCCGGAATTTTTAAATCGTATAGATGAAACCATAGTTTTCTCTTCCTTAGGCAGAAAGCAGCTGGAGCGCATTATTGATAATCTGGCAGCAGAGCTTAACGAGCGCATGGCTGCCAATGGTTTATCTATTGAATTAACGCCTGACGCTAAGGAGCTGCTTCTTAAAGAAGGCAGCGACAGTAAATACGGAGCGCGTCCGCTGCGCCGTGCTTTGCGCAAGCTGGTGGAAGACCCGGTGAGTGATTTGTTCTTGACTGGCAGCTTCCATAAGGGTGACAAAATTTTAGCTGAACCGAACGTTCAAGACAAGAAAAAACTGCAATTTCATACTGCGCTGGAAGGAACACATTTTTTGGTAGAGATTCCTGTGACAGTGAAAACGGAGCAGCAAGCTGAAACTGAAAAGCTGAGCAGCGTAAAGGGGGCGGCAAAATAAATGGCTAAGGCCAAATATCGTTTTGTCTGCCAAAGCTGCGGCTATGCAGCTACCAAATGGATGGGGCGCTGTCCCGAGTGCGGCGCGTGGGACAGCCTGGTAGAAGAAGCAGAGGTTGCGGTAAAGCCAAGCAAAAGTTATTTGCCGACCGGTAGTGATAAAATTAAACCCCGCACTATCGCCAGCGTGGCGCAAGTAAAAATTGAGCGCTTGGAGACAGGTATTCACGAGTTTGACAGAGTTTTGGGCGGCGGCGTAGTTCCCGGCAGCTTGGTGCTGTTGGGCGGCACTCCCGGCATTGGCAAATCTACCATTCTTTTGGACGCCGGTCTGCGCTTTGGCCAGCGCGGAGTAAAGGTGCTTTATGTTAGCGGCGAAGAGAGCGAAGAACAAACTGCCATGCGGGCAGTGCGCTTAGGCAGCGCGAAAACCAACGAAAATTTGCTGATCATGACCGCCACAGACCTCGACGCAATTTTAGTGCAGGCCGGTACCGTACAGCCGCAGCTGTTGATTATCGACAGTATTCAGACCATGTATAACTCGGAGCTGCCCACGGCGGCGGGCAGCGTTGGCCAGGTGCGAGAATGTACGGCGAAATTATTGCAGTTTGCCAAAACTACGAATATTGCCGTAATGGTTATCGGCCACGTTACTAAAGACGGCAATATTGCCGGACCGCGGCTGTTGGAGCACATGGTGGACGTGGTGCTGCAATTTGAGGGCGACCGCTCTTACGCCTTTAGAGTGCTGCGAGCACTGAAAAATCGTTTTGGCAGTACGGAAGAAAGCGGTATTTTTTCCATGGAAGCAGGCGGCTTGGCGGAGGTTGCCAATCCCGCAGGCTTATTTTTGGAGGACAGAGACGGCGAAGCCGCAGGCAGCTTGATTGGTGCCTGCATGGAGGGCAATCGTCCGATTATGGTAGAGTTTCAGGCTTTGGTAGCTAAAACTCCTTATGGTATGCCGCGCAGAACTGCCGTGGGCTTTGACTATAACAGAGTAAATATGCTGCTGGCAATTTTGGAGCGGCGTTTTGGCTTGGATTTTGGCATTTACGATGCCTATGTCAATGTAGTAGGCGGTATGCGGGTGACAGAACCGGCGGCAGATTTGGCAGTGGCGGCGGCTTTGGTCAGCAGCTATCGCAATCGTCCCGTACCTAAGGGCGTGCTCTGCTTTGGCGAAGTTGGTTTGACCGGCGAGGTGCGTCGCGTAAGCGCGCCGGAGCGCAGAATTTTAGACGGCATAAATTTAGGCTTTCATAAATTTATTGTGCCGGACAGCAAACTGCGCCTACCGGAAATTGACAGCAAAATAAAAATTATTAAGGTCAAAACCTTGGAGCAGGCCTTGCAGGCTTTGTTTTAACAAACTGTAAATAAAAATCCGAACATTTTTTAATCCGATTACACAAAAAGAGGCTCTTTTGGCAGAAATCATCTGTCAAAGGAGCCTTTGTAATTGATTTTTGACCGTTTTTATGTTAATATCTAATCATCAAATCGTTAGAAATTTTACATATTATAGAAGATAAGGAGAGTGTCAGCATGCAAACTACATCCCAAGAAATGGTTTTAGTAATTGATTTTGGCGGTCAATATAACCAGCTTATCGCTAGACGTGTGCGTGAATGCGGCGTGTACTGCGAAATCGTTTCCTATACTCACAGCTTAGAAAAAATTAAAGCTAAGAAAAATCTTAAAGGTATTATTTTCACCGGCGGACCCAACAGCGCTTACTTGCCGGATTCTCCCACCATTGATCCGGAAATTTATACTTGGGGCGTGCCTGTTTTGGGTATTTGCTATGGCAGCCAGCTGATGAGCCACATGCTGGGCGGTCATGTCTGCGTTGCGCCCGAGCGTGAATACGGCAAAACCTTAGTTGATCTTGACACTACCAGTCCCATGTTTGTTGGTCTTCCCGATAAAAATGTGTGCTGGATGAGCCACAATGATTATATTGAAAAGGCTGCGCCCGGATTTAAAATTACCGCGCATACTCCTAACTGTCCCGTTGCGGCAGCCGAAGATGCTGAACGCAAGCTGTATGCCGTACAATTCCATCCGGAAGTGCTGCATACCGAAAACGGCACTAAGATTTTGAGCAATTTCGTGTACAATGTTTGCGGCTGCGCCGGCACTTGGAAAATGGATTCCTTTGTCGAGCAGACTGTTAAAGATTTAAAAGCAAAAATCGGCAGCGGCAAGGTGCTGTGCGCTTTGTCCGGCGGCGTAGATTCCAGCGTTTGCGCTGCTATGCTGGCTAAGGCTATCGGTAAGCAGCTGACTTGCGTATTTGTAGACCACGGTCTGCTGCGTAAAAACGAGCGCGAAGAGGTTTGCGCAGTTTTCGGCGAGGGCGGTCAATTTGATATTAACTTTATCTGCGTTGATGCCCGCGAGCGTTTCTATGGCAAGCTGGCAGGCGTAAGCGAGCCAGAGCGCAAGCGCAAAATTATCGGCGAAGAATTTATCCGTGTTTTTGAGGAAGAAGCGAAAAAAATCGGTGCTGTTGATTATTTGGCGCAGGGCACAATTTATCCTGACGTAGTAGAAAGCGGTTTGGGCGGCGAATCTGCTACCATTAAGAGCCATCACAATGTTGGCGGCCTGCCTGATTTTGTAGATTTTAAAGAAATTGTCGAGCCTCTGCGCGATTTGTTTAAGGACGAAGTACGTCAATCCGGTCGCGAGCTGGGCCTGCCAGAGCATTTGGTTGCTCGTCAGCCGTTCCCCGGACCGGGACTTGCTATTCGCATTATCGGCGATGTAACTCCGGAGAAAGTTGCTATTGTGCAGGACGCTGACGCTATTTATCGTGAAGAGGTTGACAAGCTGCCCATGAGCGAGCGTCCCAGCCAATATTTTGCCGCGCTGACCAATATGCGCAGCGTTGGCGTAATGGGCGACGGCCGTACCTATGATTATGCTATCGCTTTACGCGCCGTTACCACCACCGACTTTATGACCGCCGAAGTGACCATGCTGCCGCCTGCAACCATCACCGCAGCTGCGAACCGCATTGTCAACGAGGTTCAGCATATCAACCGCGTGCTGTTTGACTACACTACCAAACCGCCCGCAACTATTGAGTTTGAATAGTTGAGAATTCGTAAAAACTCAGTGTTATGCGGGTTTGCGGCATTTCAAGAAGTCTTTTGATAATAGTCATATAATAGCCATTATTCTTGTAATCCACTGGTTTACGGGTTGCAGAATGATTTATAGTTGGTCTTGTATGACGAAATAAATCCATATTAGAAAGCCCTTAGCTGTGGGTAATCACTCATAGCTAAGGGCTTTTTGTCGTTTTTATAAGGTTGCCATAGTGGAAATTATAGCATTTTTTGTAAATATACCATATCTATAAGCTGCTTTCCACACTCAAAAATTGGGTGATCATAGTTGTCGATAAAGAAATTCTTTACGACATAAGAGCGAATAAAGCCGCATTTTTCATAGAAAAGAATGGTTAATGGACTATCACCTGTTCCGACTTGTAGCACCGAATATTGCTCAGAGTATTTCGCAACAAGAAAATCAATAAGTTTTCGGGCATAACCCTGTTTTTGATAGTCAGGCAATGTAGCAATGTTCTTGATTTCCAGTACACCATTGCCCTCATCGGTGACAATGCATTCAGCTTTGACTCCATTATCGTCCAGTACATACATTGTACCACGCTCTAAATATCGGTCTACCATATCTTCTTGCTCATCGGCAAGAAGAAGTAAATGCAGATAGCGCTTTTTGTTTTCGTCTATTTCCTGAATTAGCATAGCAGTAGCTCCCCGATAGATTACTCTTTCAATTTGTCCTTGAATGACTCGATTAATGCGTTACTAAGTTCCTGTGATGGTACTTTCGCCCATCTTTGTGTGGTATCGAACTTCGGATAGTGGTAACGCCAGTTATCGTATTCTTCCTTGCTGATTTCTTCGGAAGATAACTTGGCCGCCTGTTCTTGCCAAGCATAGAGCATTTTCAGTAGTTCGTGGGCGTCTTTCCCGTTGTCATTGTTGACTTTCAGACAGACCTCTCCGTTTGCTTCGCTGACAGTCAGACCATATAAATCTTCAAGGGTAAATAAAGTGTGCATCAGCCCGATATAGCTGTCAATGTCGGGTACATCGAGGGCATGAGGGGAAACATCAAGTGCCTGTGCCAGCGCAGCAGTAAGTTCCGCTTTCGGTTTTCTTGTTCCTGTTTCATATTGTGCTAAACGCACATCGGCACTTCGCTCAGGAAAGCCGATAATCGTACCAAGATATTTTTGTGTCATTCCACGTAGAATGCGGAAAAAATGTATTCTCTCTCCAATCGCCATAATCATCGCTCCTTGTATATGTAGTGTAATTAGCTTAGCAGATATGTTTAGGTGAAGTCAAGATAATGCAAAACAAAAAAGTTTAATGGTTTTCCTGAAATCATTTAAGATAAACAAATATGCTTAGCATAATGTAAATAAACTAAATAAATATATTTAGTTAAGCAAAAACTGAATGACCGTCTGAAAAGAATAAACCGCCAAGACCTCAAAAGAGTGAGCGCCTGAAATTTCTTTATATTTTGGGACAGCACAGCACCTGCCGACAAGCAGGGATGCCTGTTGAAACTTAAATTCGGATAGAACGGCACATTAAAAACTAAATGAAAGGGTTGATGCTATGGAGAACAAATTTATTCGTGCCGAAGAAGTGGCACAGGAACTAAGCGTATCAAAGCCTTATGCTTATAAGTTAATCCGGCAGTTGAATGAGGAACTGAAAGCCAAAGGTTTTATTACGATTACAGGGCGTGTGAACCGCCAGTATTTTTATGAAAGGCTCTACGGAGCAGAAAAGGAGGAAAAGTAATGCCGGTATTTAAAAATGAAGCCAATGGAACATGGTATGTGAATTGGAAAGGCGAGCGTAAACAGAAATGCAAGCGTGGGTTTGTCATAAAGAAATAAGCTCAGAAATGGGAGAGAATGTTCCAGTTGCAGAATGCGTCTTACCTTGATATGAGCTTTGAAGCCTTTACCGAATTGTATATCCGGGATGTGAAAATCCGGCTGAAGGAGAACACATGGCTGACAAAAGAACATATCATCCGCACGAAAATACTTCCGTATTTTGGCAAGTTAAGAATCAGAGAGATTTCCACAAAGGAGATTATCACATGAATTGTTTGACGAAGCACTCGAAAGATACAATCAGCGTTTGGAAAAGGTCAATGAAAGACTGACTGAAGAAAACAAAAACCTAAAGGCTGAAAATAAAGATTATAGTCTGCTCCGTAAGGTGTTTGGTCGCAAACAGATAGATGATTTACTGGAGCAGGCAAGAACAATCAAAGGTTACAAGCGTGATAATACACGCTCACGATAAATCAAAATCACAGGAGGAAAAGGAAAATGACAAAGACGATTTTTAAAGAAATGGGCGGAACATACAGACAGGTCGGTGATTATTTGTTGCCCGATATCACAGTACCAACCGAAGAAGAGGCAGAGTCGATTGGCTTTTGGGGACAGCGACATGCAAAGCACTTAAAGGAACATCATAAGGTCCTGTATATGAACCTGCTGACAAGCGGAAAGCTGCATAGTTACCTTGTGGATGTTGATAAGCAGGCAAAAGATATGTTTCTTCGATTGGTAAAGGAATATGCCGACAGACAGGGAGTTACAGAACAATTAAAGGCAGAAAATACCCACGAATGGATTGGCAGAATGAATAACATACAGGCTTGTGTGAGGGAAGTTGTTAATAATGAAGTGATCTATAGTTAATATCTATGGTGGCAAGGTAGTATTTTCCTTGCCACTATCTATTAATTAAGTTGGTACAAAAATGATATTGCTATTATTCGAGATTTGGAATATAATGTGTAAAAGATGAGTGCAAGGAATCAGGAGGTTTATTATGGAATTTATGTCTGCAAGAGAGGCTGCTGATAAATGGGGGATTTCCCAAAGACGCGTAGCGGTTCTATGTTCAGAACAGAGAATTGCTGAAGCAACTATGGTGGGCAATATGTGGATTATACCGGTTACTGCAAAAAAACCAACAGATGCAAGAAGTACAAGATATAATAAAAGTGAAGAAAAAGTAGTTAAGCCATTTTTGAAATGGGCGGGTGGCAAGGGTCAGCTTCTCAAAGAAATTGAACACTATTATCCTTTTGATGAGGAGAGTATTACTAAATATGCGGAGCCTTTTATCGGTGGTGGAGCAGTTTTGTTTGATATTCTTAGTAAATATGATTTAAGAGAGGTTTATATTAGTGATATAAATGCTGAACTTATTAACACTTACCGCATTATTCGTGACGACATTGATGAACTTATTGAGATGCTTTATATAATGCAGAATACTTTTGTACCATTAGATACAGATAAACGTAAAGTATATTATATGCAGAAACGAGAACGTTTTAATGATTTAAAGGTAAATGGAAATGAAGACATTAATATAGAAAAGGCAGCATTAATGATATTTCTGAATAAAACCTGTTTTAATGGGTTGTTCCGAGTAAACAAAAAAGGAATGTTTAATGTGCCTATGGGTTCGTATAAAAATCCGATGATCTGTGACGAAAAAAATCTTCGCGCAGTATCTGAAAAATTGCAGAAGGTTGATATTGTTTGTGGTGATTACAGAAAGTCCTCGGAATTTATTGATGAAGATACATTTGTGTACTTTGATCCACCATACAGACCTATTACTGATACAGCAAGTTTTACTGCATATACAGAGAATTTATTTAATGATGAAGAACAGATTGAACTTGCAAAATTTGTTGATAATATGCATAGAAAAGGGGCAAAGATTGTTATCAGTAATTCGGATCCAAAAAATTCAAATACAGAGGATGATTTCTTTGATAATATTTACTCTGCTCATAAAATCAGAAGAGTTGAAGCAACTCGAATAATTAATTGTAATAGCGAAGCAAGAGGGAAAATTAAAGAATTACTTATTTCTAATTTCTAAGGAGGTTAAAATATGCCATACGGAGAATATGCACAATGTCCTTGCTGTGGGAAGACAGCATATGGTAAGGATGATATAGAACGAGAATTTGGTTACAGAAATATGGGGGATGGTCGCTATATTCCACAATCATATTGTCGAGAATGTCGTTCGGCTCGCTGTGAAGCTGGAAAGCCTTGTAAAGTGCAGTAAGAGGAGAAAATATATGTCAAATAGAGATTTTAATACTTGGTTATCGGGATTTCGTGATAGCATTGCTGATTATGGGTATTACATAGATTTTGAAAAGGTTCATAGAAATGTAGATAATATCAGGATAGAACTAAATATTTTGAATTCTTTAATAGGTTCTAAGAGCATTGAAGCCGATTTTGAGGGATTGATGAGAAAATACCCTGAAGTATTGAAGTGCATTCCGTTACTTTTGGCGGTCAGAGCAAATGAGATATATTGTCAGGATGAAAATGGTGGTTATTTATTTCAATTTGACTTTGGGAAGTATCCGCCAAATAGTCACGTTCATTATGAACGATATAAATATTTTATGAGCGAAACGGGGTTGTTTGATTTGTTACAGAATCATATTGTAAACAATTTGGTTGATTATGTAACGGGTGTTGAAACAGGACTTGATTCCAATGGTCGTAAAAATCGTGGTGGACACCTGATGGAGAATTTAGTTGAAAGTTATATTGTAGAAGCGGGATTTGTAAAGAATCAAACATATTTCAAGGAGATGAAAATTAAGGAAATTGAGAAGAAATTTCATCTTGACCTTTCTACAATTTCGAATAAAGGAAAAACCGTTAAACGTTTTGACTTCGTAATTAAAACAGAGAACACAGTTTATGGCATTGAAACAAATTTTTATGCAAGTAGCGGTTCAAAATTAAATGAAACAGCACGTAGTTATAAACAGATCTCTCAAGAAGCACAGGAAATTGACAATTTTGCATTTGTCTGGTTTACGGATGGAAATGGTTGGTTGGATGCTCGAAATAATCTTGAAGAAACTTTTGATGTTATGCAACACATTTATAATATCAAGGATTTGGAAGAAGGGATTATTAATAAAGTAATGATATGAGGTACAGCAAATGTCGAATAAAATATTTAGATACAATGTAAATTTAGTCCCATTACATATAGAAAACCAAGAACAAAATGCTTTTAGAGATGAACTCAACAATATACCATATTTGGTGTATGAGGTTGAAAATCTGTCAACGGGAGAAATAATTGCAATTAATAAGCCAGGCGGAAAAAGAAACTTCGGAAGGTTATCGAGAGATGATTTTATGGTGTTTATTTTCAATCCACGAGAACAAAGCTTGTGGTTAATTAGCCATAGTGAAATTAGTGATGATATAGCTGATAAATATGATTATGATGAGAGAGAAGCAGTGTTGCTAATTGAAGGCCTTTATAATGTTTGCTGTGGTGATGAACCAGAAGATGTCATTGAGCGATTGCAACTTCGAGATACCATTGGAATTCCTGTAGAAACGATTCTTAAAGTGTACAAATGGATTTGGGGACAAGAAGATTGTAATTACCCGACTAAAGCTGGACGTTGGCTCTCAATGAATGCTTTGTTGGATAGATTTGGAGTTAATATTGAGGATATTAGATAATGGCAAAGAAAATAACTAAATGGGAACCAGAAGACTTTGAATTGGAAATGACAACGCATTGGTCTTTTCCAAAACGAGGTGATTGGGCAACCCACGATGCAAAATGGAGAGGGAATTGGTCTCCATATATACCACGCAATCTTTTGCTTCGTTATTCAAAAGAGAACGATTTAATTCTTGATCAGTTTGCAGGTGGAGGAACAACACTTGTGGAAGCTAAGTTGCTTAATAGAAATATTATAGGTGTTGATGTGAACGATGTCGCACTTGCACGCTGTAAAGACAAAGTATCATTTGAACACGAAGGTGCAAACGGTAAAGTGTATCTTCATAAAGGAGATGCAAGAAAAATGGATTTTATTCCTGATGAAAGTATTGATCTGATATGTACTCATCCACCTTATGCAGATATTATAAAATATAGCGAAGATATTCCAGAAGATTTATCTTTACTGAAAGTAAAAGATTTTCTTGAGGAAATGAAATCAGTTGCTTCAGAAAGTTATCGTGTTCTCAAGAAAGACAAGTTTTGTGCAATACTTATGGGTGACACACGTCAAAAAGGACATATGATACCGATGTCTTTTGAAGTTATGCGTATTTTTGAGGAAGCAGGTTTCAAATTAAAAGAACTTATTATAAAAGAACAACATAATTGTAGAGTAACAGGATATTGGAAAACAAACAGTGTAAAATATAATTTCTTGCTGATAGCACACGAATATTTATTTGTGTTTAGAAAATAGAGGAAGATTTATTGTTGTATTTCCTGCCATCACGATTAGGTAGATGGTAATATTGAAGATTATAATATAAAGATACTTGGTGGAGGAGAATTCAATAAAATGGAAGAATTGAAGTTGCATTTGGAAAATTGTTATGGAATTCAAAAACTGAATGAAGATATTGATTATTTCAATAATAATGTTGCTATTATTTATGCACCAAACGGAACAATGAAGTCTTCGTTAGCAAAAACATTTGAAGCAATAAGAGATGGTAAGCCGGTTGAGGAAAAGATATTTGGATATACAAGTTTATGTAATGTTACAGATGATCAGAATGTACCGATTTCTGGCGATAAAATTATTGTAATAAATCCGTTTGATGAGAATGCATATGATGGTCAAGGGTTGTTAATGGCTAATGATACTTTGCGCAAAAAGTATTTGGATATTCATAAATCAATAGAGGAAAAAAGGAATATTTATATGCCCAAATAAAAGAAAAAATGGGATATTCGACACGCAGCGGTTTCGATGTTAAGAATACTATGTTGAAGGATTGGAACTCATCTCCACAGAAAGAGTATGTTTGTTTGGCGGAAATAAAAGCATTTTTACACGAACCAACAATGTCTTGTTCTTTGAATCAAGACGACTTAGATTATAATGCATTGTTTAATGATAAAGTGTATGCAATGATTAAGACAGGAAAAACCGCAGAACTAATTGAGGAGTATGAAGCTAAATATAGAGAATTAGTGGATAAATCCTTGTATATGCAACAAGGAGTCATTGATCATAATAATTATGGAAATATAAGTAGTTCGCTAAATAGCAATGGATTTTTTGCTGCTAATAATGAAGTCATATTAAAAGCAAAGGATGGTAGTGCTTCAATAATAGTAAAAGAGCAAAAAGAATTAGATGATTTGATACAAAAAGAAAAAGAACAAGTATTAAATACAAAGGAAATTAAAGACTTGTTTGAAAAAAATAATAAAGCTATTAGCAAGAATAAAGATACTCAGGCATTTAATCTATTTTTGCAAAAGCATCAGGAGGTCATTGTAGAATATAAAAATATAGATTTATTTAAGAAAAAAGTGTGGATCAAAGTTTTTCTTGCTTATGAGCATTTGCTGGATGAATTATTAGAGGACTATAGCAAAGCACAACTAGATTTAAAAAAATTGCGTGATGATGCAAGAGGGGAAACAACAGATTGGAAAAAGGCATTAGATTTGTTTAAAGAAAGGTTTTTTGTTCCGTTTACTATTGAACCATCGAATCAAGAAGATGTTATTTTGAATATGGAAATGCCGAGTTTTAAATATATTTTTTCAGATAATCGAGGAGAGAAGGAAGTTACAAAGGATAACTTACTTAATGTTCTAAGCACAGGTGAACGTAGAGCGTATTACATCTTAAATATGATTTTTCAAATATTGGTTGCGAAAAAACAGGGGAAAGAATGTTTGTTAGTGCTTGATGATATTTCGGAATCTTTTGATTACAAGAATAAATATGCGATTATAGAGTATATAAGTGATATATCAGAATATACAGATGCGAATGATGAAAAATTATTTAAGATTTTGTTATTGACACACAATTTTGATTTTTACAGAACAGTAGCGTCAAGAATTACAAAGCGTGGTAATTCTTTTATTGCATTTTCAGATTTAAGTGAGATAAAATTTGAGAAGGGACAATATACAAAAAATATTTTTATGAACTATAAAAAGAGGCTCATAGAAAACTATAGTGATAATATTATGGTTGCTTCTATACCATTTGTTCGTAATTTGATTGAGTATACTGAAGGGGATGACAATCCTGAGTATTTGTTGCTTACAAGCGTTTTGCATTATAAAACAGATACATCAACAATTAACTTAAAACAAATTCAAGATATATTTAATCAATATTGGTGTAAAACAGATAATGTGAATTTTGCATTGGGAAGAGAGAATGAATTAATTTATGATGTTATTATGCAAGAAAGCGAAAAAATTACTGGTGTTGAAAAATTAGAAATAGAAAATAAACTAATTCTATCTATGGCAATACGTTTAAAAGCTGAGCTATATATGAAAAACAGAATATTGTCTGACCTGCCAAATGGCTTAGATGTAATGAATGATATCTATTCCAAAAAGAATCAAAGTGCGTGGTTAATTAAAGCATACAAAAAATATATAAATGATGCTTCAATGAACACTTTGGAGCTTGTTGCTATGATAACACCAGAAAATATTCATTTGAATTCGTTTATGTTTGAACCGATTTTGGATATGTCACTGAAACAATTGCATAAATTATATAATGATGTAAAGGCATTATCATAAAGTTTTTAAATAAATATTATGAGATTGTCTTTTGGAAGATAATCACGTATAATTTAAGATATTACATAGTGCCATTATACACGAGACTGTGAGAAAAACTCTGTAAATATCTAAGCACCTTAGGCCTTCTATGATAAAATAAAATCATAGGAGGCTTTTACTATGCCAAGAAAAGAGAAAAAACTTTGGTACTGTCAATAGTTTTGCGCAAATTTTTTCTTGTTCAATAGACATAGCAGCTCAAGTGCTCTTGTC
>CAJKLD010000004.1 GCA_905200645.1 uncultured Phascolarctobacterium sp.
TGTTTAGCGAATTTACGTTATCATGCCGAAGCACGGGGGACTTATTGCCTGCAATTAAGGCTCTTTTTGCATACTTTTTACCCTAAAGGGCACGCGTCTTGCCTAAAGAAAAAGTATGATATAAAGCCCTCAAGGGACTTACTGCCTGCAATTAAGGCTCTTTATGCTACTTTTTCTTGCCTGTAAGAAAAGTAGCATAATAGGTTCTTTCGTTCGCAATAAGGTTGTAAATAGAAACAAGAAGCCTTGGAGGAATGATGACGGATTCGTTATCATGGGAATGAAATATTTCTTTTTGAATGCGGATAGTTTGGAATTTTAATAACTTCTTTGGAATAAAAAAGCACTGCTTCGTCTTTTGCAAAGCAGTGCTTTATTCTTACTCTTATTCTAAATTACAATCCTCCAAGAGCTTTTTGGCGTCGATATATTGGGCGATACCGCCGGCTACCTTTTTGGATTCCTTCATTGCCAAAACTACGGTAGCGGGGCCGTGAACCACGTCGCCGCTGCTGAATACGCCTGCGCGGGTTGTCATGCCGTAGGGGCGCTCGCGGGTAATGACAAAGCCGCGCTCGTCTACCTGAATGCCTTTTGTGGTAGATACTATGCGGGCGGCCGGCCTTTGACCGACGGCTAAAATTACGCAGTCACAGGGCAGCAGCTCCTGACCGCCTTCTGCCACAAAGCTGCCTTCGGCAGTTTTCGCTATATTTTGCACTAAAAGTCCTGCCAGCTCCGTTTCGTCCGTGGGGGCGGCGGGGCGGCGGATGTTTTTAAGCGCGCGCATCTGCTTTTTATTAAAGTAGGCGATAGGCTGGCTCAAAAATTTGAACTGTACGCCCTCTGCCAGAGCCGCTTCGTATTCCGCCGGAAAAGCGCTTACTTCCGTGTCGCTCTTGTGGTACACGACGGTTACGTTTTTAGCGCCGCGGCGCACTGCTGTGCGGGCAGCGTCCATAGCCACGTTGCCTGCGCCGACTACGATAACGTTATCGCCGGTGTGCAGCAATGTTTCGCTGGCGTCCAGCTTGCCTTCGTTAGCCAAAACCACCATGCGCAGAAAATAAGTAGCCGTTAAAATGCCGCTCAGCTCCTTGCCTGGAATATCCAGCGTGCGGGGCAGCGCCGTGCCCGTGCCCATAAAAATTGCGTCGTAGCCTTGAGCGAAAAGGTCGTCCACGGTAAAATCCACGCCTGCCAGTTGGTTGGTTTTAATTTCTACGCCAATATTGCGCAGCTCGGTAATTTCGCGGCGCACAACATCCTTTTGCAGGCGGAATTCAGGAATACCAAACAGCAGCACGCCGCCCGGTTCGCTTTGAGCTTCAAAAATCGTTACGTCAAAATCCATTTTAGCCAAATCGCCTGCTACCGTCAGACCAGCCGGACCGCTGCCGATAACTGCTACCTTGCCGCGCATTTTGCTGGAGGGATGCGCCGGCTTTAAATTGTTGGCGTGGGCAAAATCAGCTACAAACATTTCTAAGCTGCCGATTTCGATACCGCATTGCTTTTTCGTTAAAACGCAGTTTGCTTCGCATTGACGCTCGTGGGGGCAGACGCGGCCGCAGATAGCGGGCAGATTGCTGCGCTCGGAAATCAATTCGTAGGCCGTGCCGATATTGCCTTCGCTGAGGGCGCGGATAAATTCGGGAATATTGTTTTCGATAGGACAGCCTGTGCGGCAGGAGGGGCGGGCGCAGTTTAAGCAGCGGCGTGCTTCCTGAATAGCTTCGGCTGTGGTCATAATTTTGCTCATAATTTTACCTCTTGAAATAACTAGCTCTATTCTTCCTTTTGCTGTTCCTGCTGCTTTCTTTGCGCGGCATAGATAAGCTTTTCCAAATCCTTAAGGCGGCCGTTGATTTCTTCCATATGCTTAGCCAGCAGCTCTTCGTAATCGGCAACAGGGTCGGGCAGCTTATCGTGGTTCAAGTCAATCATGTTTTCGTCATTACTGCCGTCGCTGGGGGATACGCGCACGCCATCGCGGGTAACTATACGTCCGGGAACGCCAACTACCACGGAGTTGGGCGGCACCTCTTTCAAAACAACGCTGCCGCTGCCAATTTTCGAATTGTCGCCTACCTTAAACGAACCAAGCACCTTCGCGCCGCTGGAAACAACTACATTATTGCCGATAGTGGGATGGCGTTTGCCTTTTTCTTTGCCCGTACCGCCTAGGGTTACGCCTTGGTACAAGGTAACGTTGCTGCCTAATTCCGCTGTTTCGCCGATAACAAGTCCCATGCCGTGGTCAATAAAAAGGCCGGGGCCTAATTTTGCGCCGGGGTGGATATCAATGCCCGTAAGAAAACGCGAAAAGGTATTGATTAAACGGGGGAAAACTACCCAGCCCTTTAAATAAAAATGATGAGCTATGCGATGGAGCCAAATGGCATGCAGACCCGGATAACAGAGTGCTGCCTCCAGTCTTGTTTTTGCGGCGGGATCGCGCAGCATAATTGAATCGATATCTTTTTTTATCTGAGCAAACATGTCAAGACTCCTTTCTGTAATATTTTGTCGTAAGATAAAGATACTATCTATATATCATAGCATAGCTCTTGGCTTAGGTAAATAAAAATTTAATAAATTACCTGTTAGAACAAGTAAGAATGTGACAAAAATTGACAAATAAGGCGCTTGTGTTATAATATAAATAAAAATGTTAAAAAAATCACGCTGTTGTCCACATAAAATGGACGGCGGTCAGGAGGCTACCCTATGGATAAAGAGCTTTTAAAGCAAAAGGTATGTGAAGCCATAGATGCTTGCGCCGGGCAGATTAAAGCTGTGGCAGGAAGCATTGAAAGCGAGCCGGAACTGGGCTTTAAAGAAGTTAAAACAGCTGCTAAGGTGGCAGAATTTATGCGTGGGCTGGGCTTGGAGCCGCAAACAGGTCTCGCAGTCAACGGTGTTAAGGCGCGTGCTCACGGCGGCAAGCCGGGTCCCACCGCCGCAGTTTTAGGCGAGCTGGACGCCGTCGGCTGTCCGGAAAGCGCTAAAGCAGACCCGCTGACAGGCGCGGCGCATGCCTGCGGCCATAATTTGCAGATAGCTGCCATGCTGGGCGCTGCCTGCGGTATTATGAAATCCGGCGTACTAAATGAACTGGCCGGCGACGTAGTATTTTTCGGCGTACCGGCGGAAGAGTATATCGAGATTGAGTACCGTAAAAAATTGGTGCAGGCAGGCAAGCTGCACTTTTTAAGCGGCAAGGGCCAGCTGATTTACGAAGGCGCTTTTGATGATATTGATATGGCTATACAGATGCACGCCGATAAAAATATGCCGCGTCCCACTGTTTCCGTTGGCGACAGCAGTAACGGCTTTGTTGGTAAAACCGTGCGTTATATCGGCAAAACTGCTCATGCGGCTGACGCTCCCCATGAAGGCATCAATGCTTTGAACGCTGCTATGCTGGGACTTATGGGTATTAACGCTTTGCGCGAAACTTTCCGTGAGCAGGATGTTGTCAGAGTGCATCCGATTATTACTAAGGGCGGCGATTTTGTAAATTCCGTACCGGCGGATGTGCGTATGGAATTGTATGTGCGTGCTAAAACGATGGCAGCCATTGACAATACTCACGCGCGTGTAGATGCCGCTTTAAAAGCCGGCGGTGACGCTATCGGCGCGCAGACAGTTATCACTACTCTGCCGGGTATGATGCCTTTAAACTGCAATGCGCGGCTTAATGAACTGATGGTTGCTAATGCCCGCAAGGTTAATCCGGATGTAGATATTAAGGACGCAGGTCACTTTAACGCTTCTACCGATATGGGAGATGTTTCGCATCTGATGCCGGTTATTCATCCCTTTATCGGCGGCACCGACGGCTTGCTGCACACCGGCGATTTTCATGTAGTAGATTTTAATGCGGTGGTGCTGCTGCCTGCCAAAGCCTTTGCCATGATGCTGGTAGATTTGTTGGCGGATGACGCGCAGGAAGCTAAGGGTATTTTAGCAGATTTCACGCCGATTCTTACTAAGGAAGAATATATCGCAAAAATGGAAAGCTATTTTAGTTAAAATCTTCGAGAAGGCGCTTGCTGTTTCGTTGCAGCTTCTAAGTGTATTGGTTATATGTTGTCACTACGCCTTGCATTTAGTACCTTTTCATCGGTTTTGCTTAATATAGGAATTTTTAAGGAGGGGTTTGTAATGAAAAATATTAAATTACATGCCATTATTCTGGCGCTGATCATTGTAGCAGAGCTGATCGGCACTCACACCATTACCATTGGTATTGGTCGCATTGTGCTTTTGCCAATGCTGTTTGCTTTGCTTTTGGGTATTTTAACGACACCCAAGTTCCTCAATCTGTCCAGTAAAAAGGAAATGGTGGATGCTTCCAGCCTTATCGGCGTTACGCTGATGTTGCTCATGGCTCGCTATGGCACTTTGGTTGGCCCTACTCTGCCGAAGATTTTAGCTGCTTCTCCGGCTTTGATTCTGCAAGAGTTTGGTAATTTGGGTACCGTGCTTTTAGGCGTTCCCGTGGCTGTATATCTTGGCTTGAAACGCGAAACCATCGGCGCTGCTCACTCTATTGCCCGCGAACCTAACGTTGCCTTGATTGGTGAAAAATTTGGTTTGGATTCCAGCGAGGGCCGCGGTGTTATGGGTGTTTACATTGCCGGTACAGTTTTTGGTACTATTTTCTTTGGTATTATGGCCAGCGTAGCTGCTTCCACTCTGCCTATTCATCCCTACGCTTTAGCTATGGCTGCCGGTGTTGGCTCTGCCAGCATGATGAGCGCTGCTTTAGGCTCTTTGGTAGCTATGTATCCGGAAATGGCGGATCAGCTTGCGGCTTTCGGCGCTGCTTCCAACATGCTTTCCGGCTTGGACGGCTTGTATATGTCCGTATGGATTGGTCTGCCAATGACCGAATGGCTGTACAAAAAGTTCTATAAGATGAAATATGGTGTGGAACCTGAGAAGGGAGAGGAAGCATAATGAACGTAAAAGATACTGTTATTGTTCTCGGCATAGTTTCTTTAATGAGCTTATTCTCCAACGTGCTGGGTACCAAGGCTAATATTGTGGAATCTATTCCCGGCCTTTTGATTTTGGCTGTTATTGCTCTTATCGGCATGATGGCTTCTAAATATCTGCCCGGCGGTATTCCGGCTGCTGCTTATGTTGTAACCATTGGCTGCATTATGACCGTACCCGGCTTTCCCGGCTCCGAGATTGTTAATCTTTATGTAAAAAAGGTTGGCTTCCTGGCTCTGTGTACGCCTATTTTGGCTTATGCCGGTGTTGCTATCGGTAAGGATTTGGATGCCTTTGCTAAATCTGGCTGGCGCATCTGTCTGCTCGCTATTGTAGTATTCGTTGGCACTTATATTGCCAGCGCTATTATCGCTCAGGCAATTTTGAAGTCCCTGGGTCAAATTTAATAATTTTATCTTGTATCTGCAAGGCGGTGGCTGCGGCTGCCGCCTTTTTGCGTACTCTTTAAGAAAATTTTGCAGATTGTTTCCCCAAGCGGTTATTGAAATAATTTTTAAACTAGAGTACAATATTAATATCAACCATGAGGAGGTATCATCATGTCCGAGATTTTAGCAGAAGCAACATTTCCCAGTGTTGTGCATAATAATGAGGTTAGTGAAGAAATCGTTAAGTGGGGTAATAAAAACGGCTTTCCGCTGAAAAAAGCAAAATTATATAATAAAATGGATGGTTATGTGGGCTTTTCACCCGATAATTATTTTATTAAAGCAACACGTCTGCCGCCTGTTCCCGGCGGTTGGAAGGTTGTTGTAGAAAAGTATGATGCTGAAGAGCGTTATATTCCGCTGAACGTTACTCCTGACGGCACTGTAAACCGTTTCATTCTGAAAATGATTGAAGAATACGAAAAAGAAGGCTTGAAGCTGGAGCTGAAGGATAACACTTATGAATCCTATGGCAGCTATCTGCGCGATTTGGTAGTGACAGGGCATCCTGTGCTAATCAACACCTTTGAAGATTTTATCGAAAATATGCGCTAAAATTATGGCAGGCGTTTTAGAAAAACAACTGGCAATAGCGCTGGATAAGCGTTTGGCTGTGTTTCTAGGCAAGGCGGCGGACGGCAGTCTGCTTTCTGACGAAATGTCCTTGCGGGCAGCGGCGTATATGGCCAGCGAAATTATTCAGCCTTGTTGTTGTATGCTGTGCAATAAGGAAAAGCTGGCGCAGTTGTTAAATGCAACCAGCCTGTGCCGCCAGCGTCCCGCGCTGGCTAAGCGTATGGCAGAGTTGATTTATGAAGATTTGGCGCGCTGCAACGGCTTGGGGTGAGGGCTTTTTAAACTAAAAAGTGAAATAAAAAGGACTGCTTTCTGCGAGAGAAGGCAGTCCTTTTTTGTTTTTTCTTGCAACTTCTTTTGTTGCCAAAAGAAGTTGCAAGAAAAGCACGTGATTTTGAAAATTGCGGCAAACTTTCGCTTTTTCTTGCAGAAAAAGCTTGCAAAAAGGGCTTTTAATACCCCGTTTGTTAGACATTCTTGATTTTGTCTACTGCTTTTTAGTTCGTGGTTTCAGTCTATTTCGGCTCGCAATGCAGCGCTTTGGCGGTCTACCGCAAAGTAGTTTGTACGCTAGCGTGCTGTTTGTACTTGTCCGCACCTAAAATACTCACCGTTGCGTGCTGAATTTTGGTTAGAGTTACGAGTAGTTTTTAGCAGCTAGCACCAAGAATACTCACTGTTGCGCATAGATTTGAGAGGCAAAAGCAAGCAAGAAGTTTATCTATAGTTCGTTCAAAGCACTACCGCAGTCATTGTTGCTGTAGTTGTTTGTTTTGCGAATGAACGTTATCACTATGAAGCCAGTGGGACTTACTGCCTGCAATTAAGGCTCTTTTTGCATACTTTTTACCCTAAAGGGCACGCGTCTTGCCCCAAGAAAAAGTATGATATATAAGCTGCGTGTGCCGCTTGCACGCCTGCAAGTAAAGGTTCTTTTTGCATACTTTTTACCCTCAAGGGCACGCGTCGCGCCTTTGCGAAAAAGTATGTTAATAGCGTTGAACGAGTGATAATATATCGCTTTAATAATACAGTTTTTAGCGTTAGTCGATTTTCTTTTTCGGCGCGGGCCCGCTGCTGTTTCTTGCTACCAGCCTGCATTTATATTCCACATGCGTAATGCTTTCAAAGCGGCCGTGATTTTCGTAGCTGGCAATTTCCTCTTGCAATAGATTAAAGGCGCTTTTACCGCATTCGGTTAGGGAATTGTCAATCGTTGTCAGAGCGACTCCGTGCAGGCGGGAGGGAAAAATATTATCAAAGCCGCACAGACTGATATCTTCGGGAATAAGCAGACCATGGTCGCGGATAGCGTTGTATGCTCCGTAGGCTACCATATCGTTGATAGCGACCATTGCTGTAACTTCGTTGTGTTCTTTAAGACAAGCCCCGGCTAACTCGTAGCCCGTGGTATATTCTACATCCACATGAGAAATTTCGTAATCGGGAGTAATATTCTTGGTTAAAACATGCAGTCTGGCATCAGCGTATTCCCGGCAGACGCTTTGCAGTCCTTCGCAGCGGCGTAGGCGGGAAGTATGCTGCTCGTTGAGCGTTGTCGTTAAATAGGCAAGCTGACGATGACCCAGCTGCAAAAGATGTCTGCCGATAAGCTGACCGGCGGTGTAGTTGTTCATATCCACTGTTGCCAGCTCTAAGTCGCCGCGTCTGTCGCCAATAGCGACAACAGGCAGATGACGGCTTAATTTGTAGGCCAGTTGGGGCTGCTGCGGAATCATGGCGAAGATTACGCCGGCAACGTTAAATTTACGTGCTTGTTCCATAATAAAGCTTTCCGTGTTTGTGTCCCAGTAGGTAGTGCGCACGGAGGTGACAAAGCCTTGGTTGCGGGCGGCAATCTCGATGCCTTGGATAATAGTTGTGTAAAAAGGGTTGAAAACTGAAGGACAAATAATAAAAATCAAAGTATCCGAAGGTTTAACTAAGCTGTAGCTTTTGCCTTTGCTGCTTTTGTAGCCCATACCGGCAGCTAAAGCAAAAACCTGCTCCACTGTATCGGCGTTAAAACGATTGATGCTGCGGCGGTTTAAAATCATAGAAACGCTGGCAGGTGACAGCTTGGCAGCGGCGGCAATATCCTTGAGCGTAACTTTTTTAGCCATGCGTTGTTCCTTTCGCTGCAAATAAAATTTTTAAACGCGGCCTGTAACTTTAGCGGCGATATCCGGGAAGTTGGTTATTAAACTGTCTACGCCGCGGTCTACTAATTTTTGCATAAGCTGTGCGTCGTTCGGTGTCCAAGCCTGCAAGCCGATGCCGTGAGCGTGCAAATCTTCGGCTACGCCTTCTTTACAGCAAAAATAACTGCACGCATTTACAGTAGCTGCTCCCTGACCGGCGGCATAAGCGCCGACATTTCTAAGCCAGGTGTCCATTAACAAACCGCATTTGGCGTTTGGCAGCAGTTCCCTAAGCTTAGCAAGGGAATAATGATTAAAGGAGCTGAACCAAAGCTGCTTTTCCAAACCGTATTCGCCAACTAAAGCAGCCAGCTTGGCTTCAATGCCTTCGTATTCAAATACGCCGGTTTTCAATTCAATGTTAGTGATAAGCGAGGTGGTTTTAAACCAATCAAAATATTCCCGCAGAGTGGGTATGGTCTGGCGGGGGAAAAATCCTTTGATATTGACGCCCACGGAAAGCGTTTTCAGCTCTTTTAAGGTATAATCTTTAATCCAGCCGCTGCCGTTGGTAGTACGGTCCAGGCTTTCGTCGTGCATAATGACAATTTCGCCGTCTTTGGTCAGTTGAATATCCAGCTCAATACCGTCGGCTACAGTTTCGGTCGCAGCTTTTTGAAACGCCAGCATAGTGTTTTCCGGATAATAGCCTGTAAAGCCGCGGTGAGCAAAAATCATAGTCATAACAAAGCCTCCTGTTTCATATATAGAAAAGTTTAATAAAAATTCAACAATATTCAACAATATCTTAGCATATAATCAGCAAAAAAACAAGCGGGACTATTTTGAGCCAGTAGGGATGTAAAATGCCCCAAAAATGTATGTAGAACAGTGTTTGTAAAATGCTTGTAAAATTATTGACAATATTGTGAAGCTTTGATAAGATGTAAATAGCTATTATGCGCAGAGATGCTTCTGCAAAAATTCAACAAATTTCAACAAAAATTGAGGAGGATTAACATGAAAAAAATAATTGCTTTATTGATGATGGCAGTTATGATGCTGGCGCTCACCGGTTGCGGCGGCGACAAAAAAGCAGATAACAAAGCGGCAGGCTCTGACAAGAAAATCGTTCTGAAATTGAGCCACGTTTTCTCTCCTGACGAGCAGCTTTACAAATCTATGGAATTGGTTGCCGGTCGTATCAACAAAAAGACCAATGGCCGCGTAGAAATTCAATGCTATGGTCAAAATCAGCTGGCTTGCTACAAGGACGGCTTGGAGCAGGTTGCTAACGGCGCAAACTTTATTTCCGTAGAGGATCCTTCCTATTTGGGCGATTATGTTCCTGATTTTAAACCCTTGGTTGGACCTATGCTGTACCAAACCTATGATGAATATGCAAAAATGATTGAAACTCCGCTTGTGAAAGATATGGTTGCTAAGGCTGAAAAGAAAGGTATCAAGGTTTTGGCTTTGGACTACGTATTTGGCTTCCGTAACCTGATTACCAATAAGGTTATTACTAAACCGGAAGATTTAAAAGGCATGAAGCTGCGTACTCCCGGCTCCAAGCTGTTTATTGATACTATCAACGCTATGGGCGCAACTGCTACCAGCCTGCCCTTCTCCGAGACCTTGTCCGGTGTTTCTCAAGGCGTTGTTGACGGTTTGGAAGGTTCCGAATTTACCAACATTGGTACTAAATGCTATGAGCACTGCAAGAATGTAGCAACCACCAAACATTTCCTGGGTACCTGCGGCGTTTATATTTCTACCAAAGTTTGGGATAAAATTTCTCCTGAAGACCAAAAAATTATCGCTGAAGAGTTTGCTTACGGTGGCAAAGAAATGACCAAGATTGGCACCGAATCCTATAATAAGGTTTATAAGGAATTGGAAAGCAAAGGCGTTAAATTCAACGATGTTGACCATGTTGCTTTTGAAAAAGCAACCGAGCCTGTTTTCAAACAAATGGAAGAAAAAGAAGGCGCAACCCCCGGTATCTATGAGAAGCTGAAAGCTGAAATCAAAAAAATCCGCGCAGCAAAATAAGCAGTCGAAACTGAACAAGATGCCTGTGCATAAATAATTTACTGTACATCAAGCAAAGCGTTTCGCAATTATTTAAAGCGGAACGCTTTGTTTTCACCTCTGGAACATGTGAGCTAAAATCCTTTGGAGGCGATTTTTTACTATGAGCATGAAATTTATCCTGCAAAATCTTGAGGATTTGGTAGCGTCTGCCTTTTTGATTGTTACCACGGTTCTCGTTATTATCAATATTATTATGCGTTACATTTTAAATTCCGGCTTGGTTTGGTCGGAGGAGGTAGCGACCGGCTGCTTCGTTTGGTCCGTATTTATTGGTGCGGTAGCGGTGTTTAAGCACCGCGGTCATGTGGGCGTAGACCTTTTGGTAAAACGCTTTCCCGCTGCGCTGCAAAAGGCTGTGCGCCTGATTACGGATTTGATTTTGGTTGTGCTCAACGGTTATATGGCTTATCTTTCTGTATTGTATATCCAAACCTCTTACACGAAAATGACGCCGGTTTTAGGCGTTTCGTCTGCGTATATCAGTACTTCTGTCCTGATTGCTTTTGTGCTGATGACAGTTTACTCTGTGAAATTTGTTATCGGCGATTTGTGCGGCTCTAAGGAGGTGGAAAAATAATGGCTTATTTGCCCGTCATTATCGTATTTGTGCTGTATTTTTCCAGCATTCCTATTGCGTATGCTCTGTTTGGCGCGACGGTATCCTATTTTACCTTTATTGACAGCGCTTCCCCTACGCATTTGATGTTTCAAAGAATTATTACCAGCACCCAGTCCTTTCCGCTGCTGGCGATTCCTTTCTTTATTATGGCAGGCTCCATTATGAACTATGCCGGTATCAGCGATAAGCTGATGAAATTTACGGATGTGCTTATGGGTCACATGACAGGCGGCTTGGCGCAGGTCAACGTGCTGCTGTCCCTGCTGATGGGCGGCGTATCCGGCAGCGCCAACGCCGACGCTGCTATGCAGAGTAAAATGCTGGTGCCTGAAATGGAAAAGCGCGGCTACAGCAAAGCCTTTTCTGCTGCGGTTACGGCGGCTTCTTCCGCTACTACGCCGGTTATTCCGCCGGGAATTAACCTGATTATTTACGCCTTGATTGCCAGCGTTTCCGTAACGAAAATGTTTATGGCAGGCTATGTGCCGGGCATTTTAATGGCTGTGGCTATGATGCTGGTAGTTGCCTACATTTCCAAAAAGCGCGGCTATAAGCCGTCCCGCGCCAAACGCGCTACCTTTGGCGAAATAATGGCTCAGCTTAAGGAATCCATTTGGGCGCTGCTGTTCCCCTTTGGCATTATCGCTGGCTTGCGCATGGGTATGTTTACTCCCTCTGAAGCAGGCGCTGTGGCAGTTGTTTATTGCCTCTTTGTCGGCGCGTTTATTTACAAAGAGCTGAAATGGGAATACGCCTGGCCGATCATGAAGGAAACAATTTACGGTACCAGCTCCGTCTGCTTAATTATCGTAGCGGCTTCTTTCTTTGGCTACTACATGAACTGGGAGCGTATTCCGCAGCAGATTACCTCTGCGATGTTGGATTTTACAAAGAATCCTTATTTAATGCTGATGCTGGTTAACGTGCTTTTGTTAGTGCTGGGTATGTTTTTAGAAGGCGGCGCTGCTTTAATTATTCTTGCGCCTTTGCTGGTGCCGGTAATGAAAACGCTTGGCGTTGACCCTGTGCATTTCGGTATTATTTGTATCGTTAATATCATGATTGGCGGTTTAACGCCGCCCTTTGGCTCGATGATGTTTACAGTGTGCGCTATCACGGGAACGCCGCTGGGAGATTTCTTTAAAGAGGTTATGCCCTTTATTATTGCGCTGCTAGTGGCGCTGTTAGTTGTTACTTATGTGCCGGGACTGGTAATGTTCCTGCCTAATTTGTAAAAAGGAAGTGAGCCGTGTGAATAAAAAATATATAATGGCTCTTGACCTTGGAACCACCAGCTGTCGTACAATTTTGTTTGACCATGAAGGCAAAATCTGCAGCGTGGCGCAAAAGGAATTTACCCAGTATTTTCCGCAGCCCGGTTGGGTTGAGCACGACGCAGAAGAAATTTGGGCTACGCAGCTTGGCTTGATGTACGAAGCTATGAGCAAGCTTAACGTAACTCCTGCTGATATTGCCGGGATTGGCATTACCAATCAGCGCGAAACTACGGTAGTGTGGGACAAGGTGACTGGCAGAGCCATTTATAAAGCTATTGTTTGGCAGTGCCGCCGTACTGCGGAATATTGCGATTGGCTGAACAATCAAGGCTATGCGCAAAAATTTCAGGAGAAAACGGGTCTTGTTTTAGATGCGTATTTTTCCGGCACCAAGCTGCATTGGATTTTGGAAAATGTTCCCGGCGCGCGTCAAAAGGCCGAAGAGGGATGTTTGCTTTTCGGTACCATTGACACATGGATTATTTGGAAGCTTACCGGAGGCAAAGTGCATGTTACCGATTATTCCAATGCTTCCCGCACCTTGATGTATAATATTTACGAGCTTAAATGGGATGAAGAAATTCTTGAAATTTTGGGTGTGCCGCAAAATATGCTGCCGGAGGTTAAGCCTTCTAGCTGCGTTTACGGTTCAACGGACACTTCTTTGTTTGAGCATCAGATTCCTATTGCCGGAGCTGCCGGTGACCAGCAGTGCGCACTTTTCGGACAAACCTGCTTTGAACCCGGAGAGGCTAAAAACACCTACGGCACAGGCGGCTTTATGCTGATGAATACAGGCTGCAAGCCTGTTGCTTCCCAAAATGGTTTGGTTACTACTATCGCTTGGGGTGTGGACGGCAAGGTGGAATATGCTTTGGAAGGCTCCATTTTCGTGGCAGGCGCCGCTGTGCAATGGCTGCGCGATGAGCTGGGAGTTATTCGCCATGCCGCTGAATCCGAAGCTTTGGCTGCGTCCGTACCCGATACCAATGGCTGTTATATGGTACCTGCTTTTGTAGGACTGGGCGCTCCTTATTGGAATCAATATGCCCGCGGCGCTATTGTGGGCTTAACCCGCGGTGTCAACCGCTGCCACATTGTGCGTGCTACGTTGGAATCTATCGCTTATCAAGTTAATGATGTTTTGCAGTCCATGCAGGAGGACAGCGGTATTAAGTTGGCGTCGCTGCAAGTGGACGGCGGCGCTTGCGCTAACAATTTTCTTATGCAGTTTCAGGCAGATATTATGAATGCTAAGGTTGCCCGTCCTCGTACTATTGAAACTACCGCCATGGGTGCTGCTTATTTGGCAGGCTTGGCTGTCGGCTATTGGAAAAGCAAAGAGGCTATCAAACAAAATCATGAGATTGCCAAAACCTTTGCGCCTGCTATGGATGAAGCTAAGCGCAGCAAGCTGCTATACGGTTGGCATAATGCCGTAGCTGCTTCCTGCGTGCGTATTGCATCCGAAGAATAAATTTGTTAGCTGCAACAAGCTATTACGCTTTATATTTTTCAGGCGTTGTCTGAAAAATACTTGACAAACCGTTTGCTAACCGCGTATACTACCTATAATCTCTTTGCACTGCGATTTTTCAGCTACAGTACAAACTGATCAGGCGGTTTACCTCCAGTGGTTTTTGCAGCCGGGCCCTTTGGGCAGCAGACTAAAAATTAACGTCTGCGGGACAGTTACTTACTATTCCGCAGGCGTTTTCTTTTTCTCCTTTGCGTCTGCTTTGCAGAGATTTCGGCACAATTTACAAGGAAAAACAAAAATTTTCAGGAGGTTTAAGTAATGAAATTTGCCAGTGAAGAAGAACGAGTGGCTATGGTAGTGTCACTCAACAGTATTATCGCCAATTTGGTGCTTAGCCTGGCTAAGCTGGCGGCAGGCTTTATGGCGCAGTCTGCCGCCATGATTTCCGACGGTATTCATTCTGCGTCCGACGTATTCAGTACCTTTGTGGTTATGGCCGGCGTTAAAATGTCCAACAAGGATTCCGACGAGGAACACCAATACGGCCACGAGCGTATGGAATGTGTGGCGGCGATTATTTTGGCAGTTATGCTGACGCTGGTTGCTTTGGGCATTGGTTACAGCGGTTACGAAAAGGTTTTTGTAGCAGAAGCTTCGGAATTAGTGGTTCCCGGCCAATTAGCTTTATGGGCGGCAGTTTTGTCCATCGTAGTGAAAGAGGGTATGTTTTGGTATACCCGTGCAGCGGCGCGAAAAACAAATTCCGGCGCTTTGATGGCGGACGCCTGGCATCATCGCAGCGACGCGCTTTCTTCCATAGGTTCTTTTGTAGGTATTTTAGGCGCGCGCATGGGTTATCCGGTTTTGGACCCTATCGCCAGTATTATTATCTGCCTAATGATTTTACAGGCTGCTTATGAAGTGTTCAAAGACGCTATGCAGAAAATGGTAGACCATTGCTGCGATGAAGAAACGACTGAAGAGCTGGAGCAGCTTATTGAGCGCGTTCCCGGAGTGGAGCATTTAGATTTACTGACTACGCGTATGTTTGGCAGCCGTATTTATGTTGATGTGGAGATTAGCGTGAAAGACAATTTGAGCCTTTTAGATGCACATAAAATTGCGGAAATGGTACATACGGCTATCGAAGCAAATTTCCCTTTGGTAAAACATTGCATGGTGCATGTAAATCCTGTCAGTGAAAAAATTCATGATTCCTGTATCCTGTTGCCGCCGGAGCTGCGGCCTAAATGCAAATAAGCTTTTAAAAAATTTAAATGTAATATATTACTGAAAAACTCTGCTGTTAAGCTTTGCAGCAGAGTTTTTTTAGTCGAGATTAAACTTTATTGCTGATTTTTGCGTCTTTGATTTTTAACAAAAAGTTACTGTATAGTAGCTATACAGCTGTAAAATTTTTTCTTTAACTGTATTGTAACAATATAGTTAGCAATATGATACAGTGTTTTTAATAAGTGAGCGCGGAAAATTTAGAAAAAGGTTGGCAATCATTAGGAGGATAATCATGGAGCAATTGATAGCTATCAGCGAAATGGCCAAGTTTTTTGGCATTACGCGACAGACCTTGATTTATTATGATGAAATTGATTTTTTCAAGCCGGTATACGTTACCAATTTTAGAAGAAGTATTATTTCTATTTTTGTCTTGACCCTTATTTTGGCACTGCTTATTCCTCATCTGTGGCTCTGTGCATTTTTGATTATGTCTGTTATGGCGTTGGTAGTAAAAAGCGCCGACATTCCGCATGAGGATGCTGTGAAGGCGGTAAGGAAAAACGCACTGTCTTTTGGGTAGTTTCAGCAATTATTTTGTGGACGACTGATACTATTCATGGCGTGGATATTGGTTGGGTAACTTTGATTATTGTCGTAATGATGGCTATGCCTAAAGTCGGCGGTATTCTCACTCCCGGAAGCTGGAGCGGCGTGCCTGTACAGACACTGCTGTTTTTGACAGCAGCCGTTCTGTATATGTTGGGACATAAGGACGATATGTTGGCGCTGCTTATACTGATGAAATAACTGCTTTAACCAATAATTTTTGGCAGGTTATAGAGACTTGCCTGCAATATTTAAACTGCTAAATTTTGTTACGAAAATTTGCCTGCGTATTACCGACAATATTTTCACAAAAAAGAAAGCTGCTGTTCTTTGATGGAAACAGCAGCTTTTTTGCTTACAGCTTGCGTAAATAATTCAGCGCGCTTTGGGCGGCGATAGCTCCGTCGTTAGTAGCGGTAACTACCTGACGCAGCACCTTGTCGCATACGTCGCCTGCGCCGTAAATTCCGGGAACATTCGTACTCATATCGCCGTTGATAATAATGTAGCCCTTTTCGTTAGTAATATTAAGCTCGCGGCAGAAATTAGTCGCAGGGTCTGCGCCAATATAGGGGAAAAAGCCGCGGCAGTCTATTATGACTTCCTCGTTAGTTTTGGTGTTGAGCGCTCTGACCTTGGCTACGCGCCCGTTTTCGGGAATAATTTCTTGTGCAGTGTGCCATGGCAGTACCGTGATTTTAGGATGAGCGGCAACCTTTTCCTGAATAATCTGCTCGGCGTTATAGACATCGCTGCGCGCGAGAATGGTAATGTGCGAAGCAAATTCTGCCAGATATAAAGATTCTTCAAAAGCAGCGTTGCCCGCGCCAACTATTACTACGGGCTTGTTGCGGTAGAAGGCCGCGTCGCAAACGGCGCAGAAG
Organism: uncultured Phascolarctobacterium sp.; assembly: GCA_905200645.1. GTDB lineage: Bacteria > Bacillota > Negativicutes > Acidaminococcales > Acidaminococcaceae > Phascolarctobacterium_A. Next base: position 16,373 of record CAJKLD010000004.1, read on the forward strand.
CTGACGCCGTGACCAATGAGCTCGCTTTCGTTGGGAATGTGCAGTAAGCGTTCTATCGTACCGGTGGCGATAATTACGGCAGGCGCTGTAAAACTTTGACCGCTGGCGCAGCGAACGTGACGCAGCTTGCCGTCAAGCTCGATGTTTTCCGCCTTTTCGTAAAGATAAGCCGTGCCCAGCGCCATAGCCTGCTGATAAATATCATACGCCAGCTGGGAGCCGTTGACATTTTTGATGCCGGGCCAATTTTCCAGCTCAAAGGTTTTGATGAGCTTGCCGCCCGGAGCGAAGCTTTCTAAAACTAAAGTGTTCAAGCCCGCGCGGCGTGCATAAATGGCTGCCGTTAAGCCTGCCGCGCCGCCGCCGATAATAATTAAATCATAATTGGCAGGCGGAGCAGCTTCCACCGGAGATTCTTCGCCTAAAAGCTTTTCCAAACGCGGCAGCAGACGCTCTTTGGGTAAAAAGCCGCTGTAACGGGCGGCGATTTCGCCGTTTTTAATAAAGAACAGACTGGGAATAATGGCAACGTCCATTTCCTCCGTCAGCTGCGGCTCTTTATCTATATTAATTTTCACAATGTCCATATGGTCGCCCAAAATTTTTTCAATATCCTCTAGAACATAACCGAGCATTTTGCAGGGGCCGCACCAGGTTGCGTAGAAATCAGCGAAAAAAGTTTTTTTCTCCGCCAGCATTTGGCGGAATTCTGTGGCGTTGGGATGGATAATGGCCATAAAAATCACTCCTTATAGTAAAATTTTTCTGCGATTATTTATGCTTATATTATATAACAAAACGATGCCTTATATTTTGAATTTTTGGGGAAGAAATAATGATAAAAACCAGACTTAGCATCAGTAAGCCTCTTGTTTGCTTTTATTATACGCAGAAGCAGAATTTTTGTATGTGATAAAGTTACATTAGAGGTGAGGAAGGGGATTATATCCTAAAGCTTTAATGTGACAATAAATTTATAAAGCGTTTTTCAAAATCATACTATATAAATAAGCATAGATATATCCTCTTTACATTTTTTCAGCAGGATTTATAGGTAATCTAGTAGAATATAAAAAAATAGAATTCTGTTTTTTATATTTTGTCTTGGAAGGAGTATTATCATGAAAGAAACTGTAAAAAAATATCTTGCTGACCATTATGCCGATTATGTAAAAGACTTGGAAATTTTAACTAACATAGATTCGGGTAACGGCGACCGCGAGGGTACGGAGGCTGCCAATAAATTTGTCGCTGCTAGAATGGAAGAAATCGGCGCGGCTACCGAGTTTCGTTACAACGACAGAGCCTGTCATTTGATCAGCCGTTTAAAGGGCAGAGGCAAATATACTATTCTGCTTGTTGCGCATGTGGATACCGTTTTCAAAAGAGGCGAGGCTGCCCGTCGGCCTTTCCGTGTAGATGAAAATAATTTCGCCTGGGGTCCCGGCGTTGGCGACGATAAGGCTACAGTTGTAGAAGTAATTTACGGCTTAAAGGCTTTGAAAGCAGCAGGCTTTGATAATTTTAAAGAAATTATTTATTACACCAACGGCGAAGAAGAGGGCGGCTCCAAAACTGCGGAGGATATTGTTGCCGAATTAAGTCAGCAGTCCGATTTTGCTATTTTGATGGATGTTGCCCGTCCTAATTGGGGCATTGTTACCCAGCGTAAGGGTAGCGCTAAATATCGCATTGAAGTTGCCGGCAAGGGCGGACATCACGGCAACGCTTCGCAGGAATGTGCCAATGCCATTCATCAGTTAGCTTATACCATTACTGAACTGCATAAGCTGGCAAGTCCCATGCCCGGCCATCCGGATGATTTTACTGTAGAAGCCTTAAAAAAACGCGGTGTTGTGGACGCAGGTCAATTTATTCCGCAAAACACTGTCAACGTCGGCGTAATTGGCTCCAATAATGATAAAATCAGCGTTATTCCCGGCGACGCTTTTTGCGAAGTAAATATTCGCTGCTTTACTATTGAGGAGCAGGAGCGTATCGACAGAGAAGTAAAGGCTTTGGCGGATAAAATTGTGATTGACGGAACCTCCGTCAAGGTCACCGGCGGTATTGTAACCGGTCCCATGCAGAAAACTGCGCAGGCGCAAAAAATGGTAGACGTTTATAAACGTATTGTAAAAGAAGAATTTGGCGGCGAGGTCAGCGAATGGGTAGCTGGCGGCTTGACCGACGGCAATCGTACTGCTAAATATGTGCCTACTCTCGATGCCTTGGGCGTAGAAAATTATGACGAGCATACCGACCATGAATCCGTAGATTTGAACACGGCTGTGCCGCGTACAACTGCCTTTGCTTTAACCTTGGCAGAGCTGGCAGCAAACTGGTCTTGATAATTTTGCATAAATTGACTTTATCAATATGTCGGCAAAAGGCTTATAATAAGTTTATTCTTATATAACGGAGGGATACTTATGACGAATTTAAATAAAGCCTTGACTATTGCCGGCAGCGATACCAGCGGTGGCGCAGGTATGGAGGCAGATTTAAAAACTATGGAGGAGCTGGGCGTTTTTGGCATGACGGCTCTGACCTGTATTGTAACCATGCATCCGGTTACCTGGGAACATAGCGCTTTTCCGTTGCCGATTGATTTGGTTGAAAAGCAGCTGGTAACGGCAATTGAAGGTGTTGGTATTAACGCCATGAAAACCGGTATGCTGGGCAGCGCTGCTTTGGTAGAATTGGTAGCTGCTTCTATTGATAAATATGCTTTGCCAAATGTAGTTATTGATCCCGTAATGGTGTGCAAGGGCTGTGATTTAATTTTAGTTCCTGATGCCGCTCAAGCTATCAAGAAGCTATTAATGCCGCGCTGCGATATTATTACGCCTAATACAGTGGAGGCGGCGTATCTTGCGGATATGCCGGAAGTTAAAACTGCGGCGCAGATTCACGAAGCGGCAGAGCGTATTCTTGCTGCCGGAGCTAAGAACGTAGTAATTAAGGGCGGCGAGCGTCTTGCCGACAATGCAGCCATAGATGTTTTTTATGACGGGAAGGAATTTTTGGAAATGGCCGTTCCTAAAATTTATCCTTCTTACAATCATGGCGCAGGCTGTACTTTTTCCGCTGCTATTACTGCAGGTTTGGCTAACGGTATGAATATGCAGGAGGCGGTGCAGCAGGCTAAAGCCTTTGTAACTGCGGCGCTTAAACATGGCTTTGCTATAAATAATATCGTCGGCTGCACTAATCATACCGCTTATAAAAAATATGGCGCTTGCTAAATTTGTGTTTTCTGCGCGGGCACAAATAGCGTAGGTAATAGGTAGAAGTTTTTGGAGAAAGATTATGTGGATTGTTTTTGCATTATTGTCAGCCGTTTTTGCGGCACTAACTTCAATCTTTGCTAAAATTGGCATTGAAAATGTCAATTCTAATTTGGCTACAGCAATTCGCACGATTGTTGTGTTGTTGATGGCCTGGCTCATAGTTTTTGCTACCGGTAAACATCAGCAGATTGCGGATATCAGCAGCAAAAGCTGGCTCTTTTTGGTGCTGAGCGGTTTGGCAACAGGCTTGTCATGGCTGTGTTATTTTTATGCTTTGCAGATTGGCGAAGCAAGTAAGGTTGTGCCTGTTGATAAATTCAGCGTGGTTATTACTATGGTTATGGCGTTCGTTATTTTAGGAGAGACTATAACGCTGAAAACTATTATCGGCGGCCTGTTGATTACTGCCGGGACGCTGGTCTTAATATTTTAGTCAAATAAAATTGCAGAAACATATTATTACTTGTTCAACGCGTTTTTTGACGTTCGCTTATAAAAAAAGTCGCCGTGTGGCGACTTTTTTACATTATCAATTAAATATGGTTAAATAACCCCCAAAATGTCATACAAACATATCCTAAACAGCTGACCAGCACCATACATAAGATAGAAAGCTTTACGCCATGGAGCATTAAATCATCTGGATTAAGACCGTAGGTAACGCCAACGGCGCGTGTGCTTACCGGCAGAATAAATGCGCAATTAACGGCTACAATGGAAATTAAAATATAGGGAATGGGATTAACACCCAACGCTTTAGTTATACTTTCTACTACCGGTATGGAAATAGACGCTGCCGCAGTATTGCTGCTGATTTCTGTTAGAAAGGTGGCAAATAAAGTCAAACTGAACATTGTTTCCACGCCGCCGCTTAAAGGCAGCAAGGTGATTACTTTGGCAATGGCTTCTGCCGCGCCGGTATCTGTGATTAGCTTGCCTAAAGCTAAGCCGCCGGAAAAAAGAAAAATCATGCCCCACATGATGCCTTTTTCTGCTTCATTCCAAGTAAGCAGAAGTTGACCGGTTTCGTTGCGCAGGACAAAGGTCAGCATACCAAAGCAAAAGAAAACATAGGCTGGTTTCATTAAAGGTAAATAGCTGACATAAAGCGGACGAACGAAAGCTAGAAGCGTAGCCAAAACAAACAGCCATAATCCCAGCTTTTCTCCACGTTTCATTGGTCCAAGTTTAGCATAAACAGAACGGAAATATTCTTTACCGCCTTCTATATGTTTTACAGGCATAGGTAGATGCAGCAAAAATACTAAAATAAACAGCAAAATGATAAACAGCAAAGGTAAAAAGCGGATAATCCAGTCAATATACATGAATTCTTTGCCTGTAAGTTTTTCTAAATAGCTGATAGCCACTAAATTGGACGCACCGCCTAAAGGCGAACCAAAGCCTCCGAAGCCTGCGCCCCAGACCAACGCCAGTAAAATAGGCGTAGCAATAGGATTATTGGTGATTTGTGTCTGTCCAAGAAATTTTAGCATGCTGACTGCCACCGGAACTAAAATCATAACTACGACTACATTGGGTAAAAAGATAGATAATACGGTTGCGGCAAGCAGCCATACAGTAATCTGCTGTTGCATGGAGGTGCCAATGCCGCAAAGGAATTTAATGGCCATGCGTTTATCTAAATGCGTTTTTTCCCATACTAGACTGATAAGGTCGCTGCCGACTAAAAGAACCACAATTTCTGAAAAATATTTGCTGATGATACCCTCCATAGGTACTATCCCGAAGACTGCGTTGATGGGAATAGGTAAAAGCGCCGTAACGGCAATATTTACCGGGCGCAGCACCCACCACAAACCCATCCAGCATATTGTAGCGATAGCGGCTGCTTGTTTAAAGGGAATAAGCTGCGCTAAGATAAGCAGCACTACAAAAAATAATAACGGTCCGGTCAAGGTGTTCAATGAACGATATTTTTTCATAACTACATCTCCTCGTATAATATTAGCTAGCTGTAAGGCTAAAGAGTATTTACTTTATTATATTCTTGGAGTAAAATTAAGTAAAATATTTTAATTTGATTTATTTAATCATTTTTTGCTATATTAGGAGCGCGTTATGGATTTTGATTTTTATCGTAATTTTATTGTGGTTGCCGAAACAGGCAATATTAGTGCCGCAGCAAAAAAGCTGGCTATTGTACAGCCGGCTCTCAGTGCGCAAATTAAAACTTTAGAAAAATATTATCAGATTCAGCTTTTTAAAACCTGCCGCGGTAAGCGTCATATTGAGCTTACCGAAGCAGGAGAAGCCTTTTTAAAGCAGGCTAAGCTGCTTTGCTCCACTGAAGATGGCATTAATCTTTCTATGCAGTCCTTCAGCAAGCAGGCCAGCGGCACTCTGCGCTTTAGCGTTTCCTATGCCAGCAGTGAATATTTTTTGAATAATTTTATTATTCCTTTTGCTAAACAGCAGCCGCAGATCAATTTTCAATTTCATAATGCCACTGTTATGGAACAGTTAAAGCAGCTTACTCATGAACTAATTGATTTTGGCTTTGCTAATGCGCCTTTGCCGCATTCAGAGGAAATAACGGCTGTAAAAATTAAAACGGAATATTTCTATGCTGTTTACAGTAAAAGGATGCAGCTTCCTTGGGCCGAGAAAACGATTTTGACTCCGGACGCTTTGAAAGATTTGCCGCTTTGCTGCAATTACGGCAGCTACAGCTTGCTGCGCAGCGTTTGTCAGGGGTATGGCTTTCAGCCTAAAATATCGTTTATTTCTACAACTTCCTTAGATGCTGTGACCTTTGCTGCCAGCGATTTAGGTATAGCTATTGTTGCCGCACTGCCTAACGATCCTGTAAACGAAGATATGTTACGTCTGCCTATTGATGACTGCAAGCTTACTTTTTCTCAAAGCCTTTATTGGAGCAATAAAAATAAACTTTCGCCGGCAGCAGAATTATTTTTACAGTTTTTTCAAAGCAGGAAAAATTAAATTTGCTTTTTCACTTTTGCTAAAGCTAAAAATAGCATTTTATTTGTGGATCTTCTGCTGCTAAAAGCTGCCTTAAAGACGAAAAATCATTATCTATGAAATTTAATCGCTGATATCTTTGCTGTAAATAGATGATAAATTCCTGCAGATGCCTGCATTCGATAACATGGCTGTTGGCTAAATATTGACTGATAACATTATTGATTAGCACAACAACGCTGCTGTCTATGCTTTCTTGCGGGCAGGCGTAAAGCTGTAGAAAAACCTCCTTAAACCCGTAAGGCATGGGGCAGGAGTAGATTTTCTGTATACTAACGAATAAACGCGCATACGCTAAAAGATTGCGCATTTCTTGATTAATTTTATCCGGCGCAACAGTGCGCGGTTTTGGTTTATGGGCAAAAACGCTGAATTTAGGCGGTAAAGATAATTGCCAATTCTTTAGTAACGCTTTGCCTGTTGCCACCGAAAAAATAGGGTAATAGAGTTTTAAATTCGTCATATCCCGTACTTTAAAGGTTATGGCTGTATCGCGCAGCTTTCTGCCGCCGTACATCCAACTGTAAACGGTCTGGCCGGGGGCTAAATCCTCGTAGGCCTCTACTTCTACTCTAAAATAGCGCGGAATATTTAGGCGTAACTGCTGGTTTTTACAAAACTTGGTGATAAATAAATTAACTTCTTTACCGGATGCCATAATATAATCGTTCATCAATTAACACAACTCCTTCATTGCTTGGCAAAACTATCCGTGTATTTTTGTTGCTGCGTTACTAGTAAATAATGGGCCCACAATATTTACTTCGCTTGTATTATACACTTTTGCCGCTAAAAAGCTATGGACAAAGTAAACAAAATTTAAAAATTTTTTTGTGCACTTTGCACAAAAAATTTTTGACAACAAAAAATTATGGCTTTTAACCTTCAAGAAAATCAAAAGTTTTCATTTTTTTTACTTTTTTATTTTCTAAGTATTTTACTAATCAGCTTTAAAGTATTAAAATATAAAATGAATAAGTATTGATTGATTTCTATATTGGTAGAATCAGTTTCCGGAGGTCATTATGCAGATAGGTTTAGACATTGGCAGTACAACAATAAAAATAGCAGTTTTGGATGATGCCGGTACGCTGCTGTTCAGCAAATATCAGCGTCATTACAGCCAAATTGCTACTAAAATTTTAGAATTGCATAAAGAGCTGATGCTTAGATTTCCTACCTTGCGTAAGGCGCGGTTGGCTATCAGCGGCAGCGCGGGCATAGGTATTGCCGAAAGCTGCGGACTGCAGTTTGTGCAGGAGGTTTTTGCGGAAAAAATTTGCACGGAAAAGCTTAACCCGCAAACAGATGCGGTTATTGAGCTTGGCGGCGAGGACGCTAAAATACTTTTTCTTGGCCGCCATTTTGATGCGCGCATGAACGACAGCTGCGCCGGAGGCACCGGAGCCTTTATCGACCAAATGGCTTCCTTGCTTAATGTAGAAACAACGGAAATGAACGCATTGGCGCAAAAAGCTGCTACCAGCTATACTATTGCCAGCCGCTGCGGCGTTTTCGCTAAAAGTGATATCCAGCCGCTGCTAAATCAGGGCGCCGCTAAAAGCGATTTAGTGGCCAGCATTTTTCATGCTGTGGCCAGTCAGGCTGTTACCGGCTTAGCTAAGGGTCGGCCTATTGAGGGAAAAGTGCTTTACCTTGGCGGACCTTTAACCTTTATGAGCTGTCTGCGTGAAAGCTTTGATAAAATTTTGCAGATTAAAGGCGTATGTCCGGAAAATAGCCTTTATTATGTGGCTATGGGTGCGGCTTTCTGTGCCGAGCACGACGTGGAATTTGCTGCATTGCCTGCTAAATTGGAGGCTGCCAGCAAGGAGCATGTATTTGAACATATGCCGCCGCTTTTTCAAAATCAGGCAGAATACGATGCTTTTTATAAGCGTCATTCCCAAAACGCCATAACTATTTCTACTCCTGAAAATGCTAGGGAAGCTTTTATCGGTATTGACTCCGGCAGTACCACTATCAAAATTACCGTTATGAGTCCGGCAGGCGAGCTTTTAGATTCTTTTTATCAAAGCAATAAGGGTAATCCTGTTGTGGCTGTACGCGATTATCTTACTGCGTTTTATGAAAAATATCCTCGTTGCCGCATTTTAGCCGGCGCCGTTACCGGGTATGGAGAGGATTTGATTCAACATGCCTTTGGTATAGATTATGGTATTGTGGAAACTATGGCGCATTTTTATGCAGCGCAGTATTTAGAGCCTAATGTGGATTTTATTTTGGATATTGGCGGTCAGGATATGAAATGCCTTAAAATTCATAACGGAGCCATTGATAATATATTTTTGAATGAAGCTTGCTCCAGTGGTTGCGGTAGCTTTTTGCAAACTTTTGCCGAAATTCTTGGTTATACAGCCGAAGAATTTGCTAAAATTGGCCTTTTTGCCGACATGCCTGTTGATTTAGGCAGCCGTTGCACCGTATTTATGAACAGCAGTGTTAAACAGGCGCAGAAAGACGGAGCTTCTGTTGCTAATATCAGTGCCGGGCTTTCAATAAGTATTGTTAAAAATGCATTGTATAAGGTTATCCGACCCGGCAGTAAGGCTGCCATCGGTAAGCATATTGTAGTTCAGGGCGGCACCTTCCTCAACGATTGCGTGCTGCGTGCTTTTGAACTGGAAATGGGGCTGGAGGTTGTAAGGCCAAATATAGCAGGACTTATGGGCGCTTATGGCGCTGCTCTTTACGCTCAGCGCCGTTATCAAAGTAACAGGTATCCCAGCAGCATTTTAAAGCTGGCAGACCTAGCAGATTTTCAGCATACAGTTAAAGGTGTAACCTGCGGCTTATGCAACAATCACTGCCATTTAACTGTTAACAGTTTTGCCAGCGGCAAACGTTTTATCAGCGGCAATCGCTGCGAACGGCCTATTACGCACATGGCGCCTAAGGATGATTTAAATCTTTATCGTCAAAAGCTGGAGCTTTTAAAAAATCTGCCTGTTAATGAGCAGCCAACCCGCGGCGTGATGGGCATTCCGATGGGTTTAAATATGTATGAGCTGCTGCCGTTTTGGCAGGGACTTTTGCAGCACCTTGGCTTTAAGATAGTTACCAGTCCGATTGAAGATAAATATATTTACCGTATGGGACAAAATACGATTCCCAGCGATACTGTCTGCTATCCGGCCAAGCTTATGCACGGACACATTAAGTGGTTGCTTGATCACGGTATTGACCATATCTTTTATCCCTGCATGACCTATAATATTTGCGAGCAGGGGACGGAAAACTGTTATAACTGTCCCGTTGTTGCTTATTATCCTGAAGTGCTGCATGCTAATATGCGCGAATTGTCTAAAGCGGTTTTTTTCTTTGATTATCTTGGCTTGTTGCACAAAAAGGTTTTGGTGCAGAAGCTTTACGAAATTTTTCATAAGGCTTACAGCGATATAACCAAGGAGCAGATAAAAAAAGCTGTGGACGCTGCTTTTGCCGCTTATGATGCTTTTGAAGCGCAGGTTAAGGAGCGCGGACAGAAAATTATTACGCTGGCACGCCGGCAGCACAGACCTATCATAGTTATGGCTGGCAGACCTTACCATATTGACCCCAAGGTAAATCACAGTATCGACCGTTTGATTACTACGATGGGCGCTGCTCTTGTCAGCGAGGATGCAGTCAGTAGTCATGTAACGCCTAAAGAGCTCAATACGGATTTACATGTGCTTAACCAATGGACTTATCATAGCCGCCTTTACGCTGCCGCTAAATACGTGGCAGAAAACCCTGATATGCACCTTGTTCAGCTGGTAAGCTTTGGTTGCGGTTGTGATGCTATTACCGCTGACGAATGCCGCCGTATTTTAGAAGCAAACGGAAGGATTTATACGCAGATTAAAATAGATGATATTGATAATTTAGGCGCAGCTAAAATACGCATTCGTAGTCTTTTCTCTGCTGCCAATTTGTTTGAATTAGATAATAATTAAAGGAGTTTTCTCCATGACGGAAGCCTCTAACAATAATTTTGTTTCTTTTACAGAAAAAATGCGAAAAACTCATACCATCCTTATTCCCGGTATGCTGCCGCTGCATTTTTCACTTTTGCGGTCTGCGCTTTCTAGCTGCGGTTATAAGGCGGAAATTCTGCAAAACACAAGCCGTGAGGTTGTAGAAACAGGTCTTAAATATGTAAATAATGACATCTGCTATCCGGCGCTTTTGGTTATCGGCCAGCTGATTAATGCTTTAGAAAGCGGCAGATATGACTTGCAAAAAACAGCGCTCATTCTTAGCCAAACTGGCGGCGGCTGCCGCGCATCCAATTATATTTATTTGCTGCGCAAGGCTTTAGAAAAAGCCGGATTCAGCGACATTCCTGTTATCAGTCTTAATGTTAACGGTTTGGAAAAACAGCCGGGCTTTCATCTGAACGCCGCTATGCTGCGTAAATTTTTGGCAGCAGTTATTTATGGCGACGCTTTAATGTATCTGACTAATAAGGTGCGTCCTTACGAGGTTGTGCAGGGGTCTGCCGATGATCTGGCTGATAAATGGCTGGTTAAGCTCAACGAAGCTTTTCTTACTGGCAGAGCACAGGTCATGAGTAATATCAAAAAAATAACAAAAACCATTGCCGAAGAATTTGCCAGTGTGCCTATTACCTTAACGCCTAAAACCAAGGTTGGTATTGTAGGAGAAATTTATATTAAATATGCTGCCTTAGGCAATAACAATTTAGAGAAGTTTTTACAGAAGCAGGATTGCGAGTACATGCTGCCCGGGGTTTTGAATTTTATTATGTACTGCGTAGATACCTATCTTACAGACTATAAGCTGTATGGCGGAAGCTTTTGGAAATATGGCGCGAATAAGGGCGCTATGTGGTATCTTAAACATTTGGAAAGTATTCTCCGCCAAGCGCTGGATACTCCTCCCTTCTGTGCGCCTGCTGCGTATGAAGAAACTAAGGCTATGGTCAAGGGCGTTATCGGCTATGGCAATAATATGGGCGAGGGTTGGCTTTTAACGGCCGAAATGCTGGAACTGGTTCACAGCGGCTATAATAATATTATTTGTGCTCAGCCCTTTGGCTGCCTGCCTAATCATATCGCCGGACGCGGCATGATTAACAAAATAAAAGAAATCAGTGAAGAAGCAAATATTTTGGCGATTGATTATGATGCCAGCGCTTCGCGTGTCAACCAGGAAAATCGCATTAAGCTAATGTTGGCGACTGCAAAATAAAAACTGGTACAGAAAGTATAGTAGAAACTTTCTGTACCAGTTTTTGTTTTGTTTTCTTTTATGCTAACATTTGTAAAAATTACAAGATGCTTTGCTATTTTGCTGCTGTATTTAAATAATATTTTATATGGTTTAACTATTGTAATGTTGTTTGTGCAGCGTTACAATGAGTACGCAGATAACTGGTTGTTTAGCTGTCTATAAAACACTTAAATCAGGCATAAGGAGTGATAAGCATGAGCATAACATGCAATACGCTTTTACATCAAAATTTTTTTACATCTATTAAGCTTAGGGCTGGCAGTAATGGCCTTGACAGAGTTGTTTCGTGGACTCAAGTATGCCAAACGGAAAATGTATCTTACTGGGCACACGGAGGCGCGCTTTTATTCATCACGGGTACTGTTCCTCATGCGTCTATGTTAAACGATATTCTTGAAGAAGGTATCAAGAAAAATCTAGCTGGTTTAGTAATTATCACTGACAATAAATATATTAAAGAAATTCCTGCTTTACTCCTGCAAAAAGCTACTGCGGCAAGGTTTCCGGTATTTTCCATGCCGGGGAGTAAAAAAATTATTGATATTATTCAAAGTATCACTAAGCTGATTTTGACCGATCAGCTTAATGCTAACAATATAGTTGATTTTTTAAATTATCTGCTGTTTGCAGATAATACGACCAAAGATAAGCTGCTTAACCGCGCTTTCGTAGACCAAATAAGCATTCCACGCTATTTTTTTGTTTGCATTTTTACTTTTGTTCCGACAAAAGATATTATTCTTAACAAAAGCATTCTGCAGCAAAAGGTGGATTTTTACTGTGATATTCATAATATTAACAGCATGTCGATTATTTATGGCAATAATGTTATTCTGTTGGCAGGTGCAAATAATTTGCGAGATATTGCTGAAGACTATACTATGCTGGATGAATACCAAAAAATGTTGAATATTGAAGCTAAAAATACTGTAAGAACAGCTTTTGGCAATATTTACGATGATATAAGCAAAATTAAAAATAGCTATCAGGAAGCAAATTTTGCTTTAGTTATGTTGAGTCATTTTGCTGACAGACATTGTTCCCACTATAATGAATTGGAATTTTATCACCTGTTGCAGCAAATCGAAAATAAAAATGAATTGCAAATCTATTGTTGTAATAAATTACAAATTTTGTTTGAGCAAAACAGCCGCTATAAAAATCGACTATTGGAGACTTTAAAGATTTTTTTAGAATCTCATAATAATGTTAAGAGAGCAGCTCTGGTTTTACATGTGCATCGCAATACTGTGGCTTATCGCCTCAAAAAAATCAGCAGTATGCTGCATATAGATTATACAGACAGTAAGTGCTGTTTTGAACTGCATTTAGCAATTTTTATTAAAGAATATCTTGATAATAAAATTGTGTGAGCGTCAAGAATATTCAGCTTGGCTTAAATTTTTAGTATCAACTTAATTTGCACATTGATGATACTTAACGGCAAAATGCTTTATGGTTAATGAACTGCTTGACTTTTGGTTAACCAAGTGATAACCTTTCAATTAGAAGAAAGTTAACTAAACGAGTTATTTTGATGATAAAAATTGGGAGGCAGAACTCATGCGCAAGCGTATTTTGGAATTATTGCGGAACAGCGGCAACGAGCCTGTCAGCGGCGAAGAAATTTCTCGCCGGCTGGAGGTTTCACGCACGGCAATTTGGAAGCATATCCAAACCTTAAAAAACGAAGGTTATGATATAGAATCAGTACCAAAGAAAGGTTATATTTTAAAGGAAGTTCCCGATAGATTATTTCCGCAGGAGATTTTATCACACCTGCAAACTAAATGGCTGGGGCATAGTATCTGCTATCGTGACAGCGTAGATTCTTCTAACAATTTAGCGAAAGCTTTGGCTAATGCAGGCTGTGAAAACGGCCTTTTAGTGGTGGCCGAAGAACAGGACACAGGCAAAGGACGGTTATCCCGCGGTTGGATTTCTCCTTATGCTAAGGGCATTTGGTTCAGCGTAGTTCTTAAGCCGCCGTTTCTGCCGCAGGAGGCCTCTAAATGCACGTTGTTGGCGGCAGTGGCCGTTGTTAAGGCCATCAATAAAATTACCGGCGTTAACGCCGCTATTAAATGGCCTAACGATATTTTGCTGCTGGAACGCAAGCTGGTTGGGATTCTGACAGAGATGAATGCGGAGTTTGGTCATATCAATTACGTGGTTATTGGTATTGGTATTAACACTAATGCTACTGCGGAAGATTATCCGGAGGAGGTTAAGCCGCTGGCAGTTTCCGTATGTGATGCGGCGATTGAGCCTTTTACCCGCGTGCAGCTGTTGTGCGATATTCTAAAGAATATGGAGGAGCTTTACGAAGCTGCTGTGTCGCAAGGCTTTGCTTCGATTTTTGATGAATGGCGTAAATATTCCTGCACTTTAGGGCAGGAGGTTAAAGTAATTGCTCCTGATATAACTTATTTTGGCACGGCGGAGGATATTGATGACGAAGGCCTTTTAATAGTGCGTAAAGCTGACGGAACGTTGGAGAAGGTTGTTGCAGGCGATGTTTCGATTCGTCCGGCAGCCGCTAAAAATGGAGCCTATGCTTAGCCGGAAAAACTTGTAATAGCTCTTGCATTCTGCTTGCTTTGTGATACAATAGTAAAGGCTTTGAGGCCAATTTTACAAGCGGAAGCACGATTCCGAGGAGGATTTAATATGTTACTTGTAATTGATGTAGGAAATACCAATGTTGTTGCCGGTGTTTTTGATGACAAAGAGTTAAAAGTTCATTGGCGCTTTTCTACTGACCGTTCTAAAACTGCGGATGAGTTTGGTATTATGCTGCGCAGTATGTTTGACTACAGCGACGTGGAAATGGATAAGATTAATTCCATTATTATTTCCAGCGTAGTGCCTCCCGTGCTGATTCCCTTGTGCCACATGTGCGAGCGCTATTTTGGCATTAAGCCTATGGTAGTAGGACCAGGCATTAAAAACGGTATTTTTATCCGTTACGACAACCCTAAGGAAGTAGGCGCTGACCGTATCGTAAACGCGGTGGCTGCTTTTCATAAATACAGTCGTCTAGGCAGACCCATGATTATTTTAGATTTTGGTACTGCTAACACTTTCTGCGCCCTGTTGCCTACAGGCGAATATCTTGGCGGCGCTATTGCCCCGGGCATTGGTATTTCTGTGGACGCTTTGTTCCAACGCGCAGCTAAGCTGCCTCGCATTGAGCTGATTAAGCCTAAAACCGTTATCTGCCGCAATACGGTAAATTCTATGCAGGCAGGTGCGATTTACGGTTTTGTTGGGCAGATGGAAGGTATTGTCAGCCATATGAAAAAGGAATTAGGCGGCGATGCGTTTGTTATTGCTACCGGAGGCTTTGCCAATACAATGGCGTCCGAGTCTGACTGCATTGACGTAATTGAGCCGTTTCTGACCTTAGATGGTCTGCGCATTCTTTACGAAAAGAACGCTAAATAAAAATTTCGGAAAGCGTTTTGCTTTAGCCTTGACGCTTGTACAAGATAATTTGCTTTTTAACAGTTTAAGTCCGCTGATTTTTTTGGCGGGCTTTTCTTTAATTATTATATTTACGTACTGCATACTTAAAATATATTGTGGAGTTGCCATGAAAATAGGAAAAATAAAATTAGATGCCCCTTTAGCTTTAGCGCCTATGGCGGGCATTACCGATTTACCCTTTAGAGTTATCTGCCGGCGTTTAGGCAGCGGCATGACTGTTTCCGAAATGGTCAGCGCCAAAGGGCTGCTGTATAAAAATGTTAAGACTACGGAAATGTTGCGCATAGATGCGGCGGAGCGGCCTACGGCAATTCAGCTTTTTGGCAGCGTGCCACAAGAACTGGCAGCAGCGGCTAAACTGGTGCAGGACGGCGGAGCGGATATTATTGATTTTAATATGGGGTGTCCGGTGCCTAAGATTGTTAACAACGGTGAAGGCTCTGCTCTGATGAAAAATCCGCAGCTGGCTTACGAAGTGCTGGCTGCTATGGTGGACGCTGTTGATATTCCTGTAACCGTAAAATTTCGCGCCGGTTGGGATGACGAGCACCGTAACGCGGTGGAAATCGCTTTGGCTGCCGAACGCGCAGGTGTGGCCGCTGTTGCCGTGCATGGACGCACGCGCCGGCAGTTTTATGAAGGCAAGGCAGATTGGCATATTATTAAAGAAGTAAAGCAGGCGGTTAAGGTACCGGTTTTTGGCAACGGTGATATTTTTACTGTGGCAGACGGTTTGCGCATGTTTCAAGAAACAGGCGTGGACGGGTTGATGATTGGCCGCGGCGCTGACGGCAATCCTTGGCTGTTTAGCCAGCTGAAAGCGGCGCTCGCAGGAGAAAAAAATCTTCAGGAGCCAAGTTTAGATGAACGGCTTAATTTAGCTGCCGAGCATTTGCAGATGCTTATTGCTTATAAGGGCGAAGTAATTTCTGTGAAAGAAATGCGCCGCCATATTTCTGCTTATCTTAAAGGTTTGCCTCATGCAGCGGAATTTCGTGGGCGTTTTCATCAAGTGGATACGCAGAAGCAGTTTTTGGAGCTGCTGGCTGCTTATCGCATTTGCGCTCATAACTATTATGAAAAGGAAAAACATTTATCAGTCAGCATTGAAGAAAAACGCTAAATATGTTACAATAATATTTTGTTAAAGAGTATTCAGGGAGCTTAGATTATGGAAGTTAGTAAGCAAGCCAAGCATATCGTCAGCGTCAGTTTAGGGTCTTCTAAACGTGATGCCAGTGCCGTGTTGGAGCTTTGCGGGCAAAAAGTGCATATTGAGCGGCGTGGCACTGACGGTGATTTTCGCTTTGCGCGGGAACTCATGGAGCAGTGGGATGGCAAAGCAGACGCTATAGGCCTTGGCGGCACTGATTTATATGTATATGCCGGTAAGGAGCGTTATATCTTCCGCGAATCTGCTCGTTTGGTAGCAAATGTGAAACACACGCCCGTATTGGATGGCAGCGGCGTAAAAAATTCCTTGGAGCGCAAGCTCATTCGTCAGCTGGCTGCTGGTAATAAAGTGCCTATTAAGGGAAGTAAAGTGCTGCTGGTGTGTGCAGTGGACCGTTTCGGTATGGCGGAGGCTTTGTTGGAAGCAGGAGCACAGGTTGCTTTTGGTGATTTGATTTTTGGACTGAATATAAATAAACCGTTGCGCTCGCTCAAAGCTTTGGCTTGGTGGGCTTCTTTATTGGCCCCGGTGGTGACTAAGCTGCCTGTAAGCTGGTTCTATCCCATGGGGAAGGAGCAAGACGAACGTGTGGTGCGTCATCCGGAATATTTTTTGGAAAGCGATATTATAGCAGGCGATTTTCATTATATAAAAAAATTTATGCCGGAACATTTGCCCGGCAAGATTATCATTACTAATACGGTTACCGCGGCAGACAGGGAAATGCTGCGTAAGGCCGGTATAAAAATTCTTATAACAACTACGCCCTGCATTCAAGGGCGCAGCTTTGGTACTAATGTAATGGAAGCAATGCTCGTGGCCTTACATGATGGGAAAGGGCCTTTATCTGCCGAAGAGTATTTAAAGCTCATTGAGCATTATCATATAGAATCTTCTGTGGAGTACCTTGGTACGAAGGAGTAGTATTATCATGGAAAAGTTTGCTTTTATCATTCACCCTCTTTCCTTGGAGGACATGGAGCATTTATCTCCGCTTATGAAGTATATTCCTGCCCCGATTATTGAGGCTGGGTTAAAAATGAAAAAACCTTTTAAGGTTTCCCATATTACCGGCGTTAAAAGCCCTTAT
Source organism: uncultured Phascolarctobacterium sp. (assembly GCA_905200645.1). Taxonomy (GTDB): domain Bacteria; phylum Bacillota; class Negativicutes; order Acidaminococcales; family Acidaminococcaceae; genus Phascolarctobacterium_A. Next base: position 33,684 of record CAJKLD010000004.1, read on the forward strand.
GCCGAAGCAGAAGGCTGGTTTATCGGCTGCCCGCTGACTGCGAAGCAGATGGTGGAGCTGCCGGAAGAATTTGTTATGGACAGAATTATTGAATCCGGCAGAGTAGCGCAGGAATTAGGTGCTAAAATAGTCGGCTTAGGTGCTTTTACTTCCATTGTAGGCGACGCAGGTATTACGGTGGCAAAAAATCTTGATATAGCCGTAACCTCCGGCAACAGCTATACGGTTGCTACTGCCGTGCAGGGCACCAAGGAGGCGGCGCAGATGATGGGTAAAAACCTTAAAGACTGTCGCGCCGTGGTAGTTGGCGCAACAGGCTCTATTGGTGCTGCTTCCGTGCGCCTTTTAGCTAAGGAGGTTAAGCACATTACCTTAGTTGCAAGACACATGGAGCCTTTGGAGGAACTGGCGCAGGAGCTTATTCAGCAAAATCACTGCGAAGTGGCCGTTAGCCAGGATATTCATGCTTCATTAAAGCATGCGGATATTGTGATGACCGTTACCAGCGCTTTAGACTTTTTAATTGAACCGGGAGATTTAATGCCTGGTTCCGTGGTCTGCGACGTAGCGCGCCCCCGTAATGTTTCCCGCGAGGTATCTTTAAGCCGCAACGATGTTTTGGTTATCGAAGGCGGTATTATCAATGTGCCGGGCAATGTGGATTTTCATTTTAATTTTGGCTTTCCGCCGCGTACTTCTTATGCCTGTATGAGTGAAACTATGATTTTGGCTTTGGACGGACGCTATGAAAATTTCTCTTTGGGACGTAATCTTGATGTAAACAAGATTGACTTAATTTCCAAGCTGGCAGACAAGCATAATTTCCGCATGGCAGGTTTCCGTAACTTTGAAAGAGCCGTTTCCCACGAGCATATTCAAGAGGTGCGTCATAATGCGCAGATAGCGTTGGCTATCCATGGCTTTTGATATTGACAAGGGAAAAGGGCACAGCTTATAATAAAATTTAAAGGTAAATTATTTAATAAATTTTTATAAAGGAGCAGAAAAATGGCTACTAAAGAAACTCAAATTACCGCTGAAGGTCTTAGAAAATTAGAAGAAGAATTAGCTCAACGTAAAGGCCCTATTCGTGAGGAAATTGTTGAGCGTTTGAAAGAAGCACGTGCGCAGGGCGACTTAAGCGAAAACTCTGAGTACGATCAAGCTAAGGAAGACCAAGGCAAAAATGAAGGCCGTATTTTAGAGCTGGAAATGATGATTAAAACAGCAGTTATCATCGACACATCTGCTTCTGGAGCAGAAGGCGTTGTAACTTTAGGCCGTACCGTGGTGCTCAAGGATATGGAAACCGGCGACGAGGAAACCTATATCGTTGTTGGTACTACCGAGGCAGATCCTTTCAATAACCGTATTTCTAATGAATCTCCCGTAGGCTCCGCTATTTTAGGACAAAAGGTACATAGCGTTGTGGTAGCTAATACTCCTGCAGGAGAGCTTTCCTATGAAATTTTGGAAATTAAATAATAAGGAGCAAAAGCATGACAGAAAATAAGCAAGTAGAAGAAAAGGAATCGCTCACAGAGGTTGAACTCAATGAGCAAATGCAGAACCGTATCGATAAAATGCACCGCATTGAAGAAGCGGGCTGGAACCCTTTTGGCCGCCGTTTCCCGTGGACTCACCGCAGCGCTGATGTCAACGAGCAGTTTGAAGCTTTGGCTGAATCCGAATCAGAGGTAAAACTGGCCGGCCGCGTAATGGCCATTCGCGGTCACGGTAAAACCTGCTTTATGGATATGCAGGATAAAACCGGACGTATGCAGCTGTACGTGCGCAAAGACGTATTGGGTGAAGAAAATTATGCTTTAGTAAAAATGATGGATATCGGCGATACCATCGGCGTTACCGGCAGTGTTTTCCGCACTCACATGGGTGAGGTTTCCGTTAAGGTACACGCTATGGAAATGCTGTCTAAATCCCTGCGTCCGCTGCCGGAAAAATGGCATGGCTTAAAGGATATTGAAACCCGTTATCGTCAGCGTTATGTTGATTTGATTGTAAATCCTGAGGTGCGTGATACCTTTGTAAAACGCAGCCAAATTATCAGAAGCGTGCGCGAGGTATTGGACAGCCACGGATTTTTAGAGGTTGAAACTCCAATCCTCAACACTATTGCAGGCGGCGCCGCTGCCCGTCCGTTTATCAGCTATCATAATGCTTTGGATATGCAGGTTTATATGCGTATTGCTCCGGAGCTGTACTTAAAACGCCTTATCGTTGGCGGTATGGACCGCGTTTATGAATTGGGACGCGTATTCCGCAACGAGGGTATTGATAACAGGCATAATCCTGAATTTACCAGCGTAGAAATTTATCAAGCCTTTGCTGATTATCGCGATATGATGGATTTGACTGAAGAAGTAGTAGTTAAAACTGCTATGAATGTTTTGGGTACGACCAAAATCACTTATGAAGGCACCGAAATAGAGCTGGCTTCTCCTTGGAAGCGTATAAGCATGATTGACGCTGTCAAGGAATATGCAGGCAAGGATTTCACCAATGTAACCGACATTGAAGAAGCGCGCGCTCTGGCCAAAGAGCTGAAGGTTGCCGTTGAGCCTACCTTTGGCATTGGCAAGATTATCAACGCTTGCTTTGAAGAATATGTTGAGGATAAGCTGATTCAACCGACTTTTATTACCGGTCATCCTAAAGAAATTTCTCCGCTGGCTAAGAGTAATCCCGATAATCCGGAAATTACCGACCGCTTTGAAGCTTATATTTACGGCCGCGAAATCTGCAACGGTTTTACCGAGCTTAACGACCCGATTGACCAACGCGAACGCTTCCTGAAGCAGGTTGAAGAACGTGCTAACGGCGACGAAGAAGCTAATATGATGGACGAAGATTTTGTTAATGCTTTGGAATACGGTCTGCCTCCCACAGGCGGATTAGGCATCGGCATTGACCGTTTGGTTATGTTCTTAACGGATAGCTCAACTATTCGCGACGTTTTGTTCTTCCCCACCATGAAACCTTTGAAATCTGAAGCTCATCCTATGGAGCTGCCGGAGCAGATTAAAGCTACCGTTGGCGTTGCCGAAACTGCTGAAGTAAAACCGGAGGCTATTGATTTTTCCAAGGTAGAGATAGAGCCGCTGTTTGCCGATTTTGTTGATTTTGATACTTTCAGCAAGTCTGACTTCCGCGCAGTAAAGGTTAAGGACTGTGTTGCTGTACCTAAAAGCAAAAAGCTGCTGCAATTTACTTTGGACGATGGTACAGGTGCCGACCGTACTATTTTGAGCGGTATCCATGCTTTCTATGAGCCGGAAGAGCTTTTGGGCAAGACCTTGATTGCTATTACCAATCTGCCGCCGCGCAAGATGATGGGCATTGAATCCTGCGGTATGCTATTGAGCGCTGTTCATCAAGAAGAAGGCGCAGAAAAGCTGCATCTCTTAATGGTAGATCCGCATATTCCTGCCGGCGCTAAGCTGTACTAATAATTAAAAATTGATTGTGGCTTTTATGAGAGGACATTCTCATAAAAGCCACTTTTTATATTTGCTTTGTTTTGATAAAATAGAAAAAGGGACTGCCTTCTTTTGTGGAAGGCAGTCCTTTAAATTTTTTATGTTTAGATAACTACACTATGGTCTTGACCGTAAAATAATAAATAATCATCGTGCACACTAAAAAACAAAGAAAAAGATAATATCCCATTTGTTTCCATGGAAGCTGTAAGCCGGAATATTTTTCGCAGTAGCTCCAAAAGCACCCTAAGGTCATCAAATTAAAAGCTACGGCAATAACTAGCATTGTCCACACGCTGTTGGCTAAGGGCAGATAAGCAAAGCTTAAATTTATAACGGCTAGAAATGGCATACCTACCATAGTTTCCTTGTGGTGTCCGCCTGCCAGCGCAAAGCACAGCGTCAGTACAATGCAGCCTGCTATAACGGGAAACAGTGCTGCCTGCGCCATTTTTGCGCCGGTGGTGCGCACTTCGTCTAGACGGCTGCGCCAGTAAAAGCGACCGAAACAGCGGTACAGCATGCGCAGTAAAGCAATATCAAGAATAAAGCTGAACACCATATCCAGCGCGCCTAACTGCATAAGTCCCGTAATAAACAAAACCAGCAGAAAGGCTAGTGAGCCTATCAGAAAAAATAGCTGATTATATAGCCAATACCAAAAAGTGATGGTCGTGAAGGGAGTAAACATAAATTTTATTAGTCCTCGTATTTAACGGCTTTGTCGTAAAGCTTTTCTACATCTTTAGAAGGAGCGGGGCTAAGGTAGGAGCAGATAAAGCCTGCCAAGAGACTTGCGAAAAATCCCGGCAGAATTTCGTAAATACCAGTAGAAGAAAAGAATATAAACCAGCCGATATCAACCACAGCGCCTATTACAATAGCGGCAACAGCACCTTGGAAGTTAAAGCGGCGCCAGAACAAGCTTAGCAGAATGGCGGGACCAAAGGCAGAACCAAATACACCCCAGGCGTTGGACACTAAAGCCATAATGGAGCCTGCGTTGGGATTGGCTGCCATGTATAGCGCGGTTAAGGAAATTCCCAAAACCACAAAACGTCCTGCCCACAGCATTTCTTTGTCAGAAGCTTTGTTGTTGCGGAACAAGGGCTTGTAAACGTCGCTGGCAAAGGAGGAGGCAGCGGCTAAAAGCTGGCTGTCGGCGGTACTCATGGAAGCTGCCAAAACAGCGGACAGCAGTACACCGGAAATCAAAGCCGGAAAAATTTGGCGCACCATAGCGATAAATACTAAAGAGTTTTTGCTGATGTTTTCGTCAAAGCCTAAGAACATACGGCCGATAACGCCTACTAAAACAGCGAAAACCAAAATTAAGGTGGTCCAGCAGATGCCGATAGCAGCAGATTTACCCATATCCTTTTGCTTGCCCAAGGACATGAAACGAATAATAATGTGCGGCATACCAAAGTAGCCAAGACCCCAAGCCAAGCCGGAAACGATATCGCGCCAGTCGGCATAAGGGTTCCAATAGTTAACGGGAATAGAGGCGGCGGTTTCCGGATTGATAAAGGAAGCGGCAAACAGAGGCGCAACCAGCAGCGCGCCCAGCATAATCAAGCCTTGGAAAAAGTCGGTCCAGCAAACGGCGGAGAAGCCGCCCAAAAAGGTGTAGCTGACGATAATGATGGCTGCCAAATACATAGCCATGGTAGCGTCCATGCCGATAACGGTGTTAAACAGCGTACCGCAGGCTTTAATGCTGGATGCAGCGTAAATTGTGTAGGCTACCAAAAAAACTACGGCGCAGATAATTTGCAGCAAACGTGATTTAGAAAGAAAACGATTAGTTAGAAACTGCGGTATGGTGATGGAATCTTTTGCCACAATGGAAAAAGAACGCAGGCGCGGCGCTTCAAAAAGCCAGCTCATGGTGTAGCCGATTAAGAGACCCACGCCAATCCACATCTGACCTAAGCCCAAAGCATATACGGAAGCGGGCAGCCCCATCAAAACCCAGGCGCTCATATCCGAAGCGCCGGCGCTGAGACCTGTTACCCACGGACCCATTTCGCGGCCGCCAAGAAAATAAGTTTTCTCACCGCCGTTTTTATCCTTGATAAAGAACCAAATACCTACGCCAATCATGCAGGCTAGGTAAATAACGAATACGATGATTTCAGTATAATTCATAAAACCAACCCCTCCAAATAAATAGATAATAACATTATATAAGTAAAATGGCGGTAATACAAGTGAATTTGTAAAAGAATACCGAAAAACAAGAGAGAAACCTCAATTTACGACTTTTCTTGACGCAATTTAATGCCTGTTATATAATATTGGAGAATAAAAAGGCATTTTATGCAGTGTAGAGTGACAAAAATTTAGTAGGGCTTGCGACCTTTCGATCGTAATGTTGTGGCGAAAAGGGGCAGGCTCTAGTCGTGTTTATGGAGAAGCTGATGAAACCGGTAAAAATTCGTATTTACAGTGTGAGTAAGGGCGACGCAGGCGAAAAGCAGACTACCGAGCAAAATTATCAGGGCAGTATGACGGAGCGCGCCGGAAAATATTATGTGATGTATCATGAGGATGCTCAATCGGGAATGGAGGGCACTAAGACCACGCTGAAATGGGATCAAAAAAGCGTAGTTATTATGCGCAGCGGCACTACTGATCACCGTCAGGAATTTCGCCGCGGCTATAAGGATCAAAGCATTTACCAAACTCCTTATATGAAAATACCGCTGCTGACGCATACTCACTATTTATATACCTATTTTCGCGACGGGAAATGGCATTTGGAAATAGAGTATACCTTGTACCATGACGGAGCTCCCTATGGCGATATGCAGATTTTAATTAAAGTAGAGGAATTGCAGGATGAAAATTGGCTTTGATAATCAAAAGTATTTAAGTATGCAGTCTGAACATATCAGAGAACGCATTAGCAAATTTGGTGATAAGCTTTATTTGGAATTTGGCGGCAAGCTGTTTGACGATTACCATGCTTCCCGCGTGCTTCCCGGCTTTGCTCCCGATAGCAAACTGCAAATGCTTTTGCAGTTGGTGGACCAAGCTGAGATAATTATTTCCATCAATGCTTCTGATATTGAAAACAACAAAATGCGGCATGATTTGGGCTTGACCTATGATTTGGACGTGCTGCGTTTGGTAAAGGTTTATCGTTCTAAGGGATTATATGTGAGCAGCGTAGTTGTTACCCAATATAAAGGCCAAAAGTCCATTGAAAGTTTTAAAAATAAGCTGGAAGCTATGGATATCAAGGTTTATTATCATTATCCTATTGAAGGTTATCCTCACAATGTGGAGCATATTGTCAGCGACGACGGCTACGGTAAAAACGATTATGTAGAAACTACGCGTCCGCTGGTAGTTGTTACGGCTCCCGGACCCGGCAGCGGTAAAATGGCTACCTGCCTTTCCCAACTATATCACGAAAATAAGCGCGGCATTAAGGCCGGTTATGCTAAATTTGAAACCTTCCCTATTTGGAATCTGCCTTTGAAGCATCCGGTGAATATGGCCTATGAGGCTGCTACCGCAGATTTGCAGGATGTAAATATGATTGACCCCTTCCATTTGGAGGCTTACGGCGTAACCACCGTTAATTATAATCGTGACGTAGAGATTTATCCTGTTTTGGCGGCGATCTTTGAAGGTATTTACGGTTATTGTCCTTATAAATCTCCTACGGATATGGGTGTGAACATGGCTGGTAACTGTATTTGTGACGACGAGGTGTGCTGCGAAGCTTCCCGGCAGGAAATTATCCGCCGTTATTATCAATCTTGGAACCGCATGGTTAAGGATGAGGCTACTAAGCAAGAGGTTTATACGCTGGAGCTGCTCATGAAGCAGGCTAAAGTCGGTGTTCATGACCGACGTGTAGTGACGGTAGCAAAAGAGATTGCGGAAGAACGTAAATGTGCCGTAATTACCTTGGAGCTGGCCGACGGCAGGATTGTTTCCGGCAAGACCACCGATTTATTAGGTCCTGCCAGTGCAGTTTTGTTGAACGCCGTGAAGGCTTTAGGCAATATTGCCGATGAAATGCACCTGATTGCTCCAGCCTACATCAATCCGATTCAAGGATTGAAAACTAAATTTTTAGGCAGTAAAAATCCCCGCCTGCATACGGACGAGGTGCTGATTGCCTTGTCCATGTGCGCTGCAACCGATGCTTTAGCTAAGCTGGCGCTGGAGCAGTTGCCAAAGCTCAAGGGGTGCCAGGCTCATTCTACCGTAATGCTTACGGAGGGTGATTTTAAAATCTTCAAAAAGCTGGGCATAGAATTAACTAACGACCCGGTTTACGAAACGATGTAAGCCCAAAATAAATAATAAGGAGAGATTTTGCTTTGGATATAAAAGATTTACTGGTTGCCGCTGTTAAGGCTGCGGCGCAAAAAGCGATTGACAGCGGCACTTTGAAGCCGGGCGTGCTGCCTGAGGTTATGTTGGAGGTTCCGCCCCAAAAGGAATTTGGCGATTTTGCTACCAATTTTGCCATGCAGTCTGCCCGCAGCCTGCATTGTGCACCACGGCAAATTGCACAGGCTGTGGTTGATAATTTAGACTGCGATTCCGTGGAAAAAACGGAAATCGCCGGTCCGGGATTCATCAATTTTTATTTAAAGCAGAACTGGACTGCTGATTTGCTGGCCGGGATTTTGGCTGCCGGTGAAAATTACGGCAATCTACCTGCCAACGGTTTAGGCCGCGTACAGATTGAATATGTCAGCGCTAATCCTACCGGCCCGCTGCATATTGGCCATGCCCGCGGAGCCGCTGTGGGCAGTGCCATGGTTAATCTGCTGCGTGCCGCCGGATATGATGTAAACAGTGAATATTATATTAACGATGCCGGTAATCAAATGAACAATTTGGCTGCTTCCGTTAACGCCCGTTATCTGCAGCTGCTAAAGCTGGAGGAAATGGGCTGCGTGCCTGCCGGGTTAACGGTGAAGCAGTTGGACGAAATGCCTACGGGTATTGCGTTTCCCGAAAACGGCTATCATGGCTATGATATTATTGAAACTGCGCAGCGTATTATCCGTATTTACGGTAAAAAATTTGTAGATTTAGATGAAAAAGAGCGTTTAGCTAAATTTTTGGATATCGCTTATGAAGAAAAGCTGGCCGGCTTAAAAGAGGATTTGGCAGCTTTTGGCGTAACCTTTGACGTGTGGTTCAGCGAAAAATCGCTGCATGCGGCTGATAAAATTCGTGAAGCCTGTGCGTTTTTGCAGGAAAGAGGTTATATTTACGAAAAAGACGGCGCTTTGTGGTTAAATTCTACGGCTCAAGGCGACGATAAAGACCGCGTTGTTATTCGCGACAACGGCGTGCCTACTTATTTTGCTGCTGATATTGCTTATCACCGTAATAAATTTGAGCGCGGTTTTACGCATTTAATTGACCTTTGGGGTGCAGACCACCATGGGTATATTGCCCGCGTGAAGGCTGCTATGAATGCTCTGGGCTTTGATGCTGATAATCTGGAGATTATGCTGCTGCAAATGGTGCGCTTGTACCGCAACGGCGATATTGTGAAGCTGTCTAAGCGTACCGGCGAAACCATTACTTTGCGCGAGCTGATTGATGAGGTTGGCACCGACGCCGCCCGTTATTTCTTCTGTATGCGCTCTCTTGACAGCCAATTAGATTTTGACATGACTTTGGCTACGGAAAAATCCAACGAGAATCCGGTTTACTATATTCAATATGCTCATGCGCGTATTTCCAGCATTGGCCGCCAGCTGGCCGAGGCCGGGATTGAGGCGGTGGCTGATGAGAAATTAAAGCTGGAGAGTTTGCAGGCTCCTGAGGAATTAGAGCTGATTAAAAAGTTGGGTAAATATCCGGAAATGCTGGCTGCTGCGGCTCGCGAACGCGCCGTGCATCATGTAGCAACTTATACCTACGAGCTGGCTGGCTTGTTCCATTCCTTCTATAATAGCTGCCGTATTTTGGGCGTAGATACAGACTTACAACAGGCCCGCATTGCGTTGGTTAAGGCTGTTGGCCATACAATTCGCCACGCTTTAGGCATTTTGGGAGTATCTGCTCCGGAAAGAATGTAGGTTAAAAATTCTGCTGTCAAGGGCGTCTGCCGTTTTGTAAGCTGTAATAATTTTTGAGAATGCTTTTAGACGCAGCTTTACAGCGTTGGCTTTGGCTTGTGGCAGAGAATTTATATATAAATATTGTTGTAGTATTTATTGTAGACATGCTGTGTAATCTGAGGGGGTTAAAATTATGACTACTAATACTAAGTACATTTTTGTAACGGGCGGTGTTGTTTCTTCTTTAGGCAAAGGCATTACCGCAGCATCTTTGGGGCGTTTGCTGAAAAGTCGTGGGTACAAGGTAACCATCCAAAAATTTGACCCGTATATTAATATAGACCCGGGTACCATGAGTCCTTATCAGCACGGCGAAGTGTTTGTTACTGACGATGGCGCGGAAACTGATTTGGATTTAGGCCATTATGAGCGCTTTATTGATATCAATCTGTCCAAAAATTCCAACGTTACTACCGGTAAAATTTATCAATCCGTAATCAACAAGGAGCGCCGCGGCGATTATCTTGGCGGCACGGTACAGGTTATTCCGCACATTACCAACGCTATTAAGGAGCGTGTATTTTTAGTAGGCAGACAGGATAACGCCGATTTTGTTATTACTGAAATCGGCGGTACGGTAGGAGATATTGAAAGCCTGCCGTTTTTGGAGGCTATCCGCCAAGTCAAAAAAGAGGTTGGCAAGAGCGATACCTTGTATATTCACGTGACTTTGGTACCGTATATTTCCGCGGCCGGAGAGCTGAAAACTAAGCCTACCCAGCACAGTGTCAAAGAGCTGCGCAGCATTGGCATTACGCCCGATATTATCGTCTGCCGCAGTGAAAAACCAATTTCCAAGGATATGCGCGATAAAATAGCTATGTTCTGCGACGTTGACCCAGAGGCTGTTATTCAAAATTTAACTGCAAAAAGCATTTATCAGGTACCCATGTTGTTAGAGGAGCAACGTCTGGACTCCATTGTACTGCGTAAGCTGGATATGGAGGATAAGCCTAAGGATATGAGCGGCTGGCACAATATGGTTGCCAACATACTCAAAAAATATGAACGTAAGGTTACCATTGCTGTGGTTGGTAAATATGTGGCTTTGCAGGACGCGTACATCAGCATTGCCGAAGCTCTGCGTCATGCGGCTGTAGCTAACGAAGCAGAGCTGGTAATAAAATGGGTAAACGCCGAAGAAATTGAAGCGGAGACTACGGATATGGATGCAGTTATGGCAGGTGTGGACGGAATTCTTGTTCCCGGCGGTTTTGGCAACCGCGGCATTGAAGGTAAAATTAAGGCTATTCAATATGCCCGCGAAAATAAAATTCCTTTCTTTGGCATTTGCTTAGGTATGCAGTGCGCCGTTATTGAATTTGCCCGGCACGTGTGCGGTATGGCGGACGCCAACAGTTCAGAATTTGACGAACAGAGTACGCATCCCGTTATTGATTTGATGCCGGAGCAGCTGGATGTGGAGGATATGGGCGGCACCATGCGCTTGGGGCTGTATCCCTGCAAGGTATATCCTGACAGCCTGACTATGCATGCTTATAATGAAGAGTTGATTTATGAACGTCATCGCCATCGTTATGAATTTAATAATGCTTTCCGCGAAAAAATCTTGTCCAAGGGCTTAAAGCTGGGCGGCACCTTACCCAACGGCCGTTTAGTGGAAATAGTGGAGCTGCCGGAAAGCGAGCATCCTTGGTTTTTAGGCGCGCAATTCCACCCCGAATTTAAATCCCGTCCCACTCGTTCCCATCCCTTGTTCCGTGATTTTCTAGCAGCTGCTTTAAAGGAGCAGAAATAATCACACTAATGGCAGGCTGCTATGCAGTCTGCTTTTTTTTAGAACCGTCATAAAATTATAAGGAGGTTTACATGCTCAAAAAAATTTTTGTCAGCGCAGTTTTGCTGCTGGCCGTGTTAAGTTTTGTGGTTTCTCTTTTGAAAGGTAATAATAACGGAGAAAAAACCGTCACTGTCCCCGACAGGGTTGCCGTTATCAATATTGAGGGCGTAATTGCCTGCGGCAGCGACAGTAAGGAGACGCTGTTCAATCAGGCCAACGGCGTTACCAGCGGCAGTATTATGAGCCAAATTCGCGAGGCTGCGGCTGACGACAGCGTTAAGGCTTTGGTGCTGCGTATTGACAGCGGCGGCGGCAGCGCTACTGCAGCCGAAGAAATCGGCAGAGAGCTGGCTCGTTTTAAAGAAAAAACTAAAAAGCCCATTGTAGCCACTATGGCTAACAGCGGTGCCAGCGCTGCTTATTGGATTGCCGCATGCGCCAGTGATAAGGTTTATGCCAACGCTACTACGCTGACCGGCAGTATCGGTGTGTATATGCCTTACATGAATACGGAAGAGCTGTTCAAAAAAATCGGCATTACCAGTGACAAAATTAAAAGCGGTCCGTACAAGGATATTATGACCAATGACCGCCCCATGACAGCGGAAGAAAGAGCAATTCTGCAAAATATTGTCAACGAGATTTACGACCAATTTATTTATGCAGTCGCCGCAGGCCGGCAAATGGAAACCAGCAAAGTACGGGAGTTGGCTGACGGACGCGTATATACCGGCTTACAGGCGAAAAATCTTGGTTTGGTTGACGAGCTGGGCGATTATTACGACGCTTTGGCTGCTGCGGGAACCTTGGCTAAAATTAAACCGGGCAAGGACGGCCTTCCGCCTGTAAAGGAAAAGGCTAAATCTCAGCCGTGGGAATTTTTGCTGAGCGCGCAGATTGCCGAAGTAATTAAGGGCGAACTGCTGCATCAATTGCAAAGCAGCTTGAGCGTTGCTCCTGCCGTGCAAAATGTAGCGAGGTGATGAGCTATGCGGCGTAAAACCTTTGATGTGCTCTTTGAGCCGGGAGCAGGTATGGCCGCCTTGGTCAAGCAGCCCTGCTTGTGGCGCAGTGCCTTTTATTTTACGTTAAGCGTAGGCTTTTTCACAGGCGTGGTTACTAATAGCTGGCTTTTGGCGCAGCCTTTGCAGATTCGTTTTGCTATTATTATCTGCACGGTTTTGATTGCGGCGACGGCTTTATCCTTATACGGCTTTTTGCTGCATGGTATTATGGAAACCTTTGGCGCGCTGGCAGGTGACCCCGTAGGTTTAATCTGTCTTTTAGGCTACACGACGCTGCCCTTTTTGCTGCTGACGCCGGGAGCGCTGTTGGCTGGAAAATTAGGATTAGGCGGACTACCGTTATTGTCAGCCATACTGCTGGTAGGTTTTTTATGGATGCTGTATTTATTGGTGCGCACTTTAGAAGCAGTATATTTAATTGATGCTTGGCGCGCCGGTATCGCTCTGCTGTTCAGTCTGCTGCTGCTGTACATTGTTTTCGTTCTTCCTTGGCAGATAGCTATTAAACTGCTCTTGCTTAATTTCTAGGCTATTTATGCTTGCACACGCAATTTGTGGTTGCGAAAATAAATAGAAAGTGTCATAATTAAAGAAGAATGTAAGTGGATTTTCTTTTTGCGAAATATATTAAGGAGTGATGTAATAATGAACAGAGAACTTTCCATGGAATTTGTACGCGTTACCGAGGCTGCTGCTATTGCCTGCGGTCGTTTAATTGGCAGAGGCGACAAAAATGGTGCTGACGGTTTGGCTGTTGACGCTATGCGTTCTGCTTTTGATACCGTAAATATCAGCGGTACTGTAGTTATCGGCGAAGGCGAAATGGACGAAGCGCCGATGCTGTATATTGGCGAAGAGGTTGGCGCCGGTGGTTTTGCTGTTGATATTGCCGTTGATCCTGTTGAAGGCACTAATTTGGTTGCGAAGGGACAACCGGGCGCTATTGCCGTAATTGCTATCGCTCCTCGCGGCTGTCTGCTTCATGCACCTGATATGTATATGGATAAAATTGCCGTAGGTCCCCGCGCTAAGGGCTGCATCAATATTGACGCTCCCATGAGCGAAAACTTAGCTCGTGTAGCTGACGCTATGAACCGTAAGGTTTCCGATTTGAACGTAGTTTTGCTGGATCGCGAACGTCATTATCCCGTTATGGATGAAATCCGCAAAGCCGGCGCGCGTATTTCTTTGATTACCGACGGCGATGTTAATCCCATTGTTGAGTGCTGCATCGAAGGCAGTGGCGTGCATATGTACGTTGGCAAGGGCGGCGCTCCGGAAGGCGTTCTCGGCGCTGTTGCCGTTAAATGCCTGGGCGGCGATATGCAGGCTCGTCTGTGTCCCGAAGATGAAGCGCAAGTACAACGCTGCCTCAAAATGGGCATTGGTGACGTTAACAAGGTGCTGACTCTTGATGATTTGGTAAAGGGCGATGACTGCATGTTTACTGCTACCGCTATTACCAACTGCAATATGCTTCACGGTTTGAATTATTTTAATGACGGCGTGCGTACTCACACTATTTCCGCTCGTTATAAAACCGGCACCGTGCGTTTTGTAGACGCAATTCACAGCTTTGACCGCAAGGATTTAGCTGTAAAATTGTAAAAAATCTGTGTGGACGAACGATAAGGCGTTATCTGTGGCATTTTGTGCTTCTTGCGCCTTTGCGTTCGCCCTTGTTTTCTTGCTTATATAAAAGTATATTTTAGGGTGTGAAGCAGTTCATGCCCTATTTAGTGTTTTTTTGCATTACTTTATGGATAATTTATTGGTTAAGCAAGTGGCGCAGCTGGCGGAAACTCAGCAGGCAGCCGCTTTTCAAAAGAAAAAACAGGCGTGTATTTTAACCGGGTTGGCAGCGAGCAGCAAGCCGGTCTTTTTTGCTACCGTAGATAAACTGCTGGAGCAAAAAGGCAGCTTGGCGTTTATTACCGCCTCCCGTGAAGAAATTCGTGCTTACCGGCGGGAGCTTAATTATCTATATCCGGATTTGCCCATGCAGGAGCTGTATCCTGTGAGCCTGCCCCGCGTGCAGGTGGAAACGCAAAGCTTGGAATTACAGGCCGGCAGAGCGGCAGCGCTGCGTTTTTTGCAGGGTGAGGAAAGAGGTATAGTTTTTATCACTGCCGAGGCCTTACAGCAAAGACAGCAGCGCCCTGCGGGGTTGAGCGCTCAGCAGCTGATGCTCAAGGTGGGCGAGGAGCGGGAGCAAAATGATGTCGTCGGGCAGCTGGTGGCTTTAGGCTATGAACGCACGGATCAGGTTGACGCTATCGGCCAATTTTGCCTGCGCGGCGATATTCTGGATATTTTTCCTATCAATAGTCCCATGCCTGTGCGCGTAGAGTGGTTTGACAGCGAGCTGGACGCCATGCGCAGCTTTGATATCAATAGTCAGCGCAGTATTAAAACCTTGCAGAAAATTAAAATTTTGCCGCTGACAGCAGATGATGCAGCTTGCTACGACGCCAGCGTTTTTGACTATTGTGCGGACAGTACCATGGTTGTAGTGGACGAGCCTGTGCGGGTATTTTCCATGCTGGAAAAGCTGGACAAAGAAAATAAAGAAGCAGTGGCAGAGCTTTTTTCTAAGGATGAATTGGTTGACTACTGCGCTAAAAGCGGCGCTGTACTGGTTTCCGCCCTGGGTCATAGCTATCTTACGCAGCTTCCCGCAATAAATATTCCTGTGCGTTCTGTTTCACCGTATAATAGAAATACTAATCTTCTGGTAGAAGATTTACATAATTGGTTAAGCGACGGTATCATTCCGGTTATCATGCTTTCGTCCAGTATTAAAGCCCGCGGCTTTGCCGACAATCTTACTAATTATGGTTTGCAAGGCTTTTATACGGAAGATGATTTACGGCCGGGTAAGGTCAACGTTATGTTCGGTGATTTGGATCACGGCTTTCGCTTTTGGGATACCAAGTGGCTGCTGCTTACGGAAAACGATATTTACGGTATGCAGAAGCGTAAGCGGCTGCACAGTAAAAATCAGGGACAGCAGCTGCAATATTTTTCCGATATTAAAATTGGCGATTATGTGGTGCATAAGCTGCACGGCATTGGTCGTTACATTGGCGTAGAAAATGTCGAGGTGGGCGGCATTCACCGCGATTATCTGTTGTTGGCCTACGCCGGTGATGATAAGCTGTATGTGCCCGTAGACCAAGTAAGCCTGTTGCACAAATATGTGGGCAGCGAGGGCACCGTGCCGCGCCTGTCCAAAATGGGCGGCACCGACTGGAAGCGTACTACGGCGAAGGCGGCAAAGGCTATCACCGAGCTGGCGGAGGAGCTTCTGCGCTTGTACGCTCAAAGGCAGATTGTGCCGGGACATGCTTTCAGTCCCGATACGGAGCTGCAAAAGGAATTTGAAGAAGCCTTTCCCTATGAGGAAACGCCTGACCAGCTTAAGGCTATTGCCGAAATTAAGGCGGATATGGAGCGTCCGCAGCCTATGGAGCGCCTGCTGTGCGGCGACGTTGGCTACGGCAAAACGGAGGTTGCCATCCGCGCGGCGTTTAAGGCTGTGGTGGACGGCAAGCAGGTTGCCGTTATGGTGCCCACAACCGTGCTGGCGCAGCAGCATTTTTTAACCTTTAAGGAACGTATGCGCAATTTTGGCGTTAACGTGGAAATGCTCAATCGTTTCTGCACGCCTAAGGAGCAAAAGAGTATTTTGCAAAATCTTGAGGATGGGCGCGTCGATATTTTAATCGGTACGCACCGCCTTTTGCAGGCCGACGTGCAGTTTCCTAATTTGGGACTGCTGATTATCGATGAGGAACAGCGCTTTGGTGTGGCGCAAAAGGAAAAAATCAAAAAATGGCGCACAGGTATTGATGTGCTGACCTTAAGCGCTACGCCCATTCCCCGCACTTTGCATTTGGCGTTGGTCAACGGCCGTGATATGAGCGTTATCGAATCGCCGCCGGAGGACAGACTGCCCGTAGAAACTTATGTGAGCGAATATAACGATGGCATGATTAAGGAAGCACTGGAGAGAGAGCTGCGCCGCGGCGGCAGAATTTATTATGTGCATAACCGTGTCAGCGGTTTGGAGGCTATCGCCGCTAAAGTACGCAGACTAGTGCCTGGTATCAGTATTAAGCTGGCTCACGGGCAGATGAATGAGGATGCGCTGGAGGACGCCATGATAAGCTTCTATGAGGGCGGGTGCGATATGCTTTTGAGTACCACCATTATAGAAAACGGGTTAGATGTGCCTTTAGCCAATACGATTATTGTTGACGGCGCCGAGAATTTTGGCTTGTCCCAACTGTATCAAATGCGCGGACGCGTAGGACGCAGTTCGCGCTTGGCTTATGCTTATTTTGTGTATAAACCTAACAAAGCTTTAAGTGAAATTGCCGAAAAGCGTTTGCAGGCAATCCGTGATTTTACGGAGCTTGGCGCCGGTTTTAAAATTGCCATGCGCGATTTAGAAATTCGCGGCGCAGGCAATCTTTTGGGCAGTCAGCAGCATGGACACATTGTAGGCATCGGCTTTGCCGCTTACTGCGAAATGCTGGAGCAGACTATCAACCGTTTGAAAAACGGCAAGCAGGCTGTGGCAGAGCCGGAGCCTGTATTGGAAATTCCTGCAGAAGCCTATATTCCAGACGATTACATTGTCGACCCGCGTTATAAAATGGAAATATACCGTCGCTTGGCTGAAATGGCATATGGCGAAAAAGACGATTTAATGGATGAAATTATCGACCGCTTTGGCGAACCGCCGCAGGAGGTAGAAATGCTGTGGCGCTTGGCGGGCCTTAAAGGGCTGTGCCGCTTGATGCAGGTGCGTGGCATTAGCGTGCGTCCGGGTTCTATCCGTATTACCTTTGGCGAGCATGCGCAGATAAATGTAGAAACATTTATGAAAATGTTGGCTGACCACAAAAATAATATGGCCTTTAAAAACGGCAAGGAGTCTCAGCTGTTATACCGTACGGGGGCTTTAAAGGAAGAACCTTTGAAATGGCTGGAAAAAACTTTGCCTATGCTGGCTTTGGGCAATAAGTTCAATAAAAAATAATTTACGGGATAAAAAGGAGGGAAAGGCAGATGAGCAAGGATAAATTTCTGCGTGGCGCTATGATTTTGACGCTGGCAGGCCTGGCGGTAAAAATTATCGGCTCGGTTAACCGCATTCTTCTTTCCCGCCTTTTGGGAGGCGAGGGTATAGGCCTTTACCAAATGGCTTACCCTGTTTATCTGCTGCTGCTGGCAATTTCCTCTGCAGGCATTCCCGTAGCTATTTCCATTATTATTTCCCGCTATTTGGCCAAGGGAGATTTGGGCAATGTGCGCAGAGTTTTTCGTCTTTCCCTAAGCCTGATGGCTGTTTTAGGCTTGTTCCTGGCGCTGCTTTTAGTGCTGGCAGCCGGTTGGCTGGTGCGCAGCGGCGTTATTAAGGACGGACGCGCCTATTATTCCTTGGTCGCTTTGGCTCCGGCAGTATTTTTCGGTACTGTGCTGGCCAGCTTTCGCGGCCTTTTTCAAGGCTATCAGCTGATGACGCCTCCTGCTGTGTCGCAGATTTTAGAGCAGTTTATCCGCGTTGTGACTATGCTGGTGCTGGCGTATGTGTTTTTGCCCTACGGTTTGGAATATGCTGCGGCAGGCGCGGCCTTCGGCGCAGTTCCGGGCAGCCTGCTGGGTATGCTGGTGCTGTTTGGCTTTTATCGTTATTATCGCAAGCGTTGGTTACAGCAAGCGGAGCCGACGTTGTGTAGTGAGCAAATCAGCTCTCGTAAGCTGGTAAAGGAATTATTACTTTTGGCGCTGCCTGTTTCCTGCGCCAACGTCTTAGTGCCCGTAAGCGGCAGTATAGATGTGCTGCTGGTGCCGGGATATTTAATTGACAGCGGCTTTACGGTGGAGCAGGCCACTACGCTTTTCGGTTATTTTGCGGGAATGGCGCAGCCCTTGCTGCTCTTGGCGACTATTCCGACCTTATCCTTAGCTACCAGCTTGGTGCCCGCAGTAGCGGAAGCCTTTACTTTAAAACGCTGGAATATTATCGCCGAAAAAGGTTCCACTGCTATGAAGCTGTGCTGTCTGATAACCGTGCCTGCCGCCGTAGGCATGGCGGTGCTGGCAGAGCCTATCAGCCGCCTGCTGTATGGAACAGCTAAAGCCGGGGTCGCTATTATGCACGCGGCGCCGTCCCTGTGGCTTTTGGGTATGCACCAAATTACCACGGGACTTTTGCAGGGCATGGAGCACAGCGGACTGCCCATGCTGCATATGCTGGTGGGAATTGTTGCGAAGGTTCTTGCCGTGGGCAGACTGACCAATGCCCAGTGGAATATCGCCGGTGTAGCGTGGGCGACCAATATCAACTTTGGGTTAACGGCGCTGCTGAATATTTTGGCGCTGCGCTATTACAAAATCAATTTTCGTTGGTATAATATAATCAAAATAATCTTTGCGGCGACATTTATGGGTGCTGCTGCTCATTGGTGTTATCTTTTGCTGCTGCCCAAACTGGGCTTTACTGCGGCAACCTTAGGCACTATGGCGCTGGCGGCAGTGCTGTATGCGGTATTGCTGATAATTTTGCAGGTTGTGACGGTGGCAGAGCTGCAAAAGCTGCCCTTAGCGGCAAAAATCATGCAGAGAATAAATTTAGGAAAGAAGGCGTAATATGGGAACGATCACAATAGTTGGTTTAGGACCGGGCGCTGTGGGTAATTTGTCCTTAGAAACCATGAGCTTTTTACAAAACTGCGAGCAGGTTATTCTGCGTACCGCTGTGCATCCTACGGTGACAGAGCTGGAAAAGCAGGGCGTAAAATACAGCTCCTGTGACGATTTGTACGAGCAGGGAGCTTCCTTTGAGGAGGTTTATGGCAATGTGGCAGGGCGGGTGCTGGCTGCTGCACAAAAGGGCGACGTAGTTTACGCTGTGCCGGGAAGTCCCTTGGTGGCAGAAAAGACCGTAGTGCTGCTGCGTCAGCTGGCGAAGGAGCAAGAGGTTGAGCTGGTGATTAAGCCTTCCATGAGCTTTCTTGATTTAGCTTATGTGGAGCTGGGCATTGACCCTATCGCAGGTCTGCGCATTATCGATGCCCGAGATTTTGGCGCCATTACCGACGCAGGCGAATATCCGCTGATGATTACGCAGGTGTATAGCCAATTAGTGGCCGGTGATTTGAAAATTGCGTTGATGGAAAATCTTGCAGACGATTATGAAATTTATTTCCTGCGCAATTTAGGACTGCCTGATGAAGAGTGCCGTCCGATTAAATTGTTTGAGCTGGACAGGCAGGCGCATATTGACCATCTGACCAGCGTTTATGTTCCGCATTTGACTGAGGATAGCGAAAATGTCGGCGGTATTATGACCTTTAGTGAGGATGATAACCTTATTGTTGTAGATGAAACGGCAGACAGCGAAGAATTAGTAGCGACCGACGGTTTTGATGCTGTGGATATTCAGCCGTTAGTGGATGTTCTGCGCACACTGCGCGAGCCCGGCGGCTGTCCTTGGGACAGAGAGCAGACCCACGCTTCCATTCGCAGCAATATGATTGAAGAGGTTTACGAATATCTGGAGGCTGTGGATGACAACGATAGCGACGGTATGCGCGAGGAACTGGGCGACGTGCTCATGCAGATTGTTTTCCACGCCCGTATGGCGGAGGAAGCAGGCAAATTTGATTTGCAGGATATTATCGACGAGGTAGTGGATAAGCTCATTCGCCGCCATCCACATGTGTTTGGCGAAACTCATGTGGATAATTCCGACGACGTTTTGCGCAACTGGGAAGCAATTAAAAAATTGGAAAAAACCGAGCGCAAGCATATTTTAGACGGCGTTTCCCAAGGACTGCCCGCACTCTTGCGCGCTTATAAAATGCAGGGCAAGGCTGCCAAGGTTGGCTTTGACTGGCCGGACAGTGTGGGCGTGTGGAACAAGGTGCAGGAGGAGCTGGCAGAGCTGCAGGAGGCTTTAACCGGCGGCGACCGCGAGGCGGCAGAAGCCGAATTAGGTGACGTACTTTTTGCTATTGTCAATTATGCGCGCCATTTTAAAATTGAGCCGGAGACAGCTTTGAACGGCACTAACAATCGTTTTGCCAAACGCTTTGGTCATGTAGAAGCCTGCGTTGTTGCCAGCGGCAAAAACTGGACCGATTTTACACTTGACGAGCTGGATAAATTTTGGGACGAGGCTAAGCAGGCAGAAAAGCAGGGTTAAAAATTAGGAACAATAAATTTTCTCAAAACGCTTGCAGGAAAAGGATATAGAGTGTAAAATATTATTATTGCACAGTGAGCCGTGTGCTCTAAAAGCATATATAGATAAAACCTAAACATGAGGAGGAATATTTTATGAACAAAACTGAATTGATTGCTGCTGTTGCAGAAAAATCCGGTCTGACTAAAAAGGATGTAGAAAAAGCTATTTCTGCTACTTTGGAAACCGTAAAAGAAGAGGTTGCTAAAGGCGGTAAAGTACAGGTTGTAGGTTTCGGCACTTTTGAAGCACGCGCTCGTAAAGCTCGCATGGGCAAGAACCCCCAAACAAAAAAGGCAGTAGAGATTCCCGCTGCTACTGTTCCGGCTTTTAAAGCAGGCAAGGCATTTAAAGAGATTGTAAATGTAAAGTAATTGCGTTGAAAGTGCCCGGCTGTCATGGTCGGGCATTCTGTTTTTGTGCTGTTGATGTAGGAGGTCTTTATGAGCAGACGTAGAAAACGTATGCCTAAAGGTATTAAGCTGTTTATATTTTTTCTGGTAGCAGCTTGTTTGGGGATTGTGTTTAAACAAGAATACCGCATTTACCAAATAAAGCAGGAAAAATCCGCGACTCAGCAGCGTATAGATCAATTAAAAAAGCAAAAGGCACAGCTGGAAACGGAGCGCAAAAATTTGGATGATCCCCATTATATTGAAAAATTAGCTCGTGAAAACTACAATATGGTAGGCAAAAACGAGGTGCCCCTTTTCATAATAGAAGAACATAAGCAAGCAGAACAAAAGTAATATACTATGTTCTGCTTTTTTTGTTGACACTATTAAATTTTTAAGAGTATAATACAATAGTATAAAGAATTTTTAAGGGGGATTTTTTTCTCGATGTCACTTGAAGTAGGTGCAATTGTTGAGGGTGAAGTCACTGGCATCACCAATTTTGGCGCTTTTGTCCAATTACCGGAGGGCAAGGTTGGCCTAATCCATATTTCTGAAGTTTCTAATGTTTATGTTAAAGACGTTCATGACTTTTTAAAGGAGCATGACAAGGTTAAGGTCAAAGTATTGAGTATTGATGAGCGCGGCAAGATCGGCCTGTCCATTAAACAGCTCACGCCGCCTCCGGCAGCAGCTCCTCAACCAAAACCCCAGCGTCCGCAGAACGAAAATCGTGAACGGCGCGGCGGTATGCGTGTACAAAATGCCCGCCCTGTAACTCCGCTGACTTTTGAAGATAAATTGTCCAAATTTTTGAAGGACAGCGACGACAGAATGCTGGATTTAAAACGTAATACGGAATCTAAACGCGGCGGCCGCGGTGCTAGACGTGAAAGATAAGCTTTAAGGAGAAGGGGCATTCACTCTTGGAGGGATGCCCCTGGTTTTCGTGCAGCCATAGAGAAAAGGAGGCCTGCTTATGTTGATTGAACCACTGATTTTCAAGCTGCACAAAACTTTGCGCACCGCTTTGGCAAGCGACGGTCATTATCTTTTGGCAGTAAGCGGCGGTTCTGACAGTATGGCGCTGGCCATGGCCTGCTGCTGCCTGCGCGATGAGGGTTACGGTAAATACAGCGTTTGCCATGTGGAGCACGGCCTGCGCGGCGGTGAAGCGTTGCGGGATATGGCTTTGGTGCAGAATTTTTGTACGCAGCACGCTTTGCCCTGCTGCGTACAGCAAGTGGATGTGCCAAAATTTGCTGCCTGCGAGCGGTTGTCAGTGGAAACTGCGGCGCGCGAGCTGCGTCACGCAGCGCTGATAAAGGTAGCACAAAAAATCAACGCCGACGGTATTGTTTTCGCCCATAATCGGGATGACCAAGCGGAAACCGTGCTGCTGCGCCTGTTTAGAGGAACAAGCCTTAGAGGCTTGGGCGGTATTCGCAGCATACGCACAAATTATGCCGGCATTATCGGGCTGCATCCTTTGCTAAATTTTGCGCACCATGAGCTGGAGCAGTACTGCAAGCTGCAAGGCGTGGAATTTTGTTACGACAGTACCAATGACGATATGCGCTACACCCGCAACCGTGTGCGTCACGAGCTGCTGCCCTATTTAGAGCGTGCTTTTAACGGCAGTATAAAAACCAATTTGGCGCGCATGGCTTGTCAGCTGCAGGCGGAGGAAGATTTTTTAGAACACTCGGCGCTGTGCTGCTTTAGGGAAGCGCTGCAAGAAGATATTTCTAAGCAGGCTGTGTTTACAGGTACGGTTATGCTTAGACAGTTTTTTAGCGAAAAAACCTCGCTGCATTTGTCGGCGAAAATTCTGCGTGCAGCAGATATAGCCATGCGCAGAAGGGCGCTGCGATTGGCCTATTATGCTTTGAGCGGACGAGAGCTGGACAACGAGCGCACTCTTGCTTTGGAGCAGCTGGTAGAAAAAGGTACGGGAGGCAAATACGTACAGCTTCCTGGAGACGTGACTGCTGCTTGCCGCAGGCAGCAAATTATTTTGGAGAAAAAATAAAGGAGCTTTTATCATGCATGACGATATAAAAAAGATTTTATTGAGCAAAGAGCAAATTGATGAACGCGTTAAGGAAATGGGCAAACAAATTGCCGAAGATTATCGCGACAAGGATTTAGTGGTAGTAGTGCTGTTGAGCGGCGCTGCATGGTTTGCTGCTGATTTGACCCGCGCCATTGATATTCCGTTGCGCGTAGACTTTATGGTTGCTTCTTCCTATGGCAATGGTACCAGCACCAGCGGCAGCGTTAAGGTTAAGCTGGACATCCGCGAGAATATTGCCGGTAAGGATGTGCTGCTGGTTGACGATATTATCGACAGTGGCGTGACCTTTGCTGCTATCAGCGACATGCTGCGCCAAAATAAACCTGCTTCCTTAAAAACCGTAGCTCTGTGCGATAAGGCAGAACGCCGTATCAATGGTTTGGAAGCAGATTATGTCGGCTTTAAAATTCCTGATGAATTTGTTGTAGGCTTTGGTTTGGATTATGCCGGAGATTATCGCAATCTGCCCTATATAGGTGTTTTGAAACCCTCTGTTTATGCTAGGAAATAAAAAGTCTGTGAAAACAGTTGCCAGAAATTGCTTACTATAATATAATAAAACATTATCGGTTAAGTGGAAGGAGGATACGTGCTTGAATAAATTTTTTAAGAACGTACTTTTTTATCTGCTGATAATTATGGTCATTATTTGGATGTTTGATACCTACACGGATAAGAATGCCAAGCCTGTCGAGCTGAGTTATACTAACTTTATGCAGCATGTGCAGGATGAGGAAATCAAACAAGTAAAAATTGTCGATAATGTTATCAGTGGTAAACTAAAGGATGGTAAAGAATTTTCTACGGTTGCGCCTAACGACAGCAAGCTGGTAGAAAAGCTCGAAAAGAAAAAAGTTGATATTAAAGCGGAGTTGCCGCCGCAGCCACCTTGGTGGATGAGCATTTTAAGCAGTCTGCTGCCCATGCTGATTATTGTAGGTTTGTGGTTTATGCTGATGAATCAGGGCGGAGCAGGCGGAGGCAAGGTGATGAACTTTGGTAAGAGCCGCGCCCGCCGTTATGACGAAGACAAAATGAAAATAACCTTTAAGGATGTTGCTGGTGCTGAAGAAGCTAAGCAGGAGCTGGAAGAGGTTGTTGAATTTTTGAAGAGCCCGCAGAAGTACAACGAATTGGGCGCTAAAATTCCTAAAGGTGTTTTGCTTTACGGTCCTCCGGGTACGGGCAAAACCTTGCTGGCGAAGGCCGTTGCCGGTGAAGCAGGCGTGCCTTTCTTCAGTATTTCCGGTTCTGACTTTGTGGAAATGTTTGTAGGCGTAGGCGCTTCCCGCGTGCGCGATTTGTTTGACCAAGCGAAAAAAAGCGCTCCCTGCATTGTATTTATTGACGAAATCGATGCCGTAGGCCGTCAGCGCGGCGCAGGCTTGGGCGGCGGGCATGACGAACGCGAACAGACTTTAAATCAGCTGCTGGTAGAAATGGACGGCTTCAGCGCTAACGAGGGTATTATTATGATTGCCGCTACCAACCGTCCCGATATTCTTGACCCGGCGTTGCTGCGTCCCGGTCGTTTCGACCGTCAAATCGTGGTAGACCGCCCGGATATTAAAGGACGCACGGAAATTTTAAAGGTTCACTGCAAGGGTAAGCCTGTGGGTCAGGATGTTTCTTTGGACGTTATTGCTCAACGTACTCCGGGTTTTACCGGCGCCGATTTGTCTAATCTGGTCAACGAGGCTGCTTTGCTGACTGCCCGTCACGATAAAAAGGTTATCAACATGCCGGAAATGGAAGAAGCTGCCGAACGTGTTATTATGGGACCCGAACGCAAGAGCCGTGTTATCAGCGACAAGGAAAAACGCCTTACTGCTTACCATGAGGGCGGACATACCATTGTTGGTATGCTTTTAACTCATACTGACCCTGTGCATAAAGTAACAATTATTCCTCGCGGCCGTGCAGGCGGCTACACATTGAGCCTGCCCAAAGAAGATAGATATTACGCTACCCGCAGTGAAATGCTGGACGAGCTGAAGGTTCTTTTAGGCGGCCGTGTAGCTGAAGCGCTGGTGCTGAAAGAAATTTCCAGCGGCGCCAGCAACGATTTGCAGCGCGCAACTCAATTAGCACGTCAGATGATTTGCGAATATGGTATGAGCGAGAATATCGGACCGGTAACCTTTGGTCATCGTCAGGATCAAGTGTTCTTAGGCCGTGATATTGCCCGCGATAAGGATTACAGCGAGGAAGTAGCGGCAGAAATTGATAAGGAAGTACGTTCTTTCTTGGAAGATGCTTACGCTGCCACGGAAAAACTGCTCAGCGATAATATTGATAAGCTGCATGTGATTGCTCAAGCCTTAATAGAAAAGGAAACCTTGGAAGAAGAGGAAATCAAGCAGCTCATAAAATATGGTCATATTCTTACTGCTGAAGAAAAACTGTATTTAGTGCAGCAGTCTGTGGCAGAAGAAGAAGCGCAGAATGAGCAGACCGCTCAGGCTGACGAGCAGGCGTAAAGTTGTACAAGGTTTTTAGGAATCAAAAACTGTATAGCGCAAAAATATTTTGACGAAAAATTAAAGCAGAGAGGTAGTCACTTTGTAGGTGATGGCCTCTCTGCTTTTTTGTGTTGTTTTTAACATGTATGAGTTTTTGCTTCTCCTAGAGCAAAATGCACTAGGAATAAATGTTGGTAATAATTATCCGTGTTAATATTTTGTTTTGGCGTGTTCTGATTTTTATTCCTGAACTTTCGCCATAAATTTTGCGTTGTCAATGATAAAACGCTCATGCGTGCCTTTGCCGATAACGCCTTTGCTGTCCGTTGCTTCTAGGGTGAAAGTCAGTCTTCTGCCGTCAACTGCCGTTAAGACAGCAGTTGCCTGCACTGTTTCGTTAAGAGCGGTAGCGCGGTCGTGAGTAATGTTCAGACTGATGCCTACGGTGCCGCCGCCTGCTGCAAGATGGGCGTTAATGGCTGCGCAGGCAGCTTCTTCCATGAGTGCGCACATAGCGGGAGTTGCAAAGACCGGTAAACTGCCGCTTTTCATGGTGGCGGCAGTGTTTGCGGTGGTAACAGTTGTAGTGGCGGTACCTGTAAGACCTATGGGTAAGTTATTGTTCATGGTTGTTCTCCTTTATATATCAATTTTCTATATCATAATCTAAGTAAGCGCCAAAAACAAGAAAATTATATCAATAGTTACATGTTTGTGAAATTCATTATCTGTATATAAAATGTACTTACGCGCAGTTTATAGATGTGCTATAATAAAACTAAGGAAAATCTACTAGATTTTGTTATGTTGGGGGTGTTCTTTATGAGTTTAGAATTTAACAAAACAACTTTTTTAAAGATATATACCGGCGAGGACGTAATCTGCAATGATATTCCTTTATATAAGGCTATCCTGCGTGAAGCGCGCCGTTTGGGATTGGCAGGCGGTACGGTGATGAGAGGCATTGAAGGTTATGCAACCAAACTGCGCGGTGTAGGCCGCGCTGTCAATACCTTTATCAGCGGCAATGCTAATCTGCCTGTGATTATAGAAATTGTTGATAAACGTGAAAATATTGAGAAAATCCTGCCCTGGCTGGAGAAAAATGCGACCAGCGCGTTAGTATTAGTAGAAGAAAGTACCTATATGGTTACAGACTACATGCGCGAAAAAGGTTATGCCGACAAAGTTGTCAACGGTGCGTCGGTAAAACGGCAGATGCAACAGCAATAATTTTACATAAGCAAAAACCGCAGTCCAAAGGTTTGAGCTGCGGTTTTTTGTGGCGTCATGAAAGGAGTACAACATGAGTGAAGAAACTAGACAAAATGCAGCGGAGGAAGAAGTAAAAAACGCTGAAGTTATTGACGACCGTATGCGTGAGGACGAAGCAGAGGCTTTGTGCCGTTGGGCGGCAGCCCGCGCCGGTGTGATTGTAGTAGCGCCGCTTTTGGGCACTATGAGCTTGGTGGCCAACGAAATTTATATGATAATTAAATTGGGTAAGGTTTATGGCGAAGAAATTTCTGAACAGGCAGCTGTAAGCGTTCTGGGAAGTCTGGGCGCTTATTTTGTAGGCAGCACCTTATCCACGTTGATTCCTTTTCCGCCCCTGCAGATTCCCGTAGCAGTAGGAACTACTTACGCTTTAGGCCGTGTAGTAACCGAATGGCTGAAAGCAGGCAAGCCAAAGGACATGAGTCCTTTTAAAACTGTTTATGACGACGCCATGAATATGGCGAAGAAAAATCTTGATATTTTCAAAAATAATCCCCGCAAGGACGAGCCTTTGGGTAACGAAAAACAGCATTACGATGTGTAAAAGCTGCAAATTTAGGAGGAAATTATGTACGATATAGCTATTATTGGCGGCGGACCGGCTGCAATTTTTGCAGCCTATGAATTTGCCTTGAAATATCCGGCGCTGCGTTTGGTGATGCTGGAGGCAGGCAACGCCATTGATAAGCGTTTTTGTCCTTTGGCTGCTAAAAAGGTGAATCACTGCGTTAACTGTAAGCCTTGCAGCATTATGCGCGGCTTTGGCGGAGCCGGTGCTTTTTCTGACGGTAAGTATAATTTTACTACGGAGTTTGGCGGTTGGCTGAACGAATATCTGCCGGAGGAAAAGGTTATTGAGCTGATAGATTATGTAGATGAATTAAATTGCCGACACGGTGCGCCGGGTGAATATTTTTCTACTAAAAACAGCGATATCGGCCGTCAGGCGCTGAAATACGATTTGCATCTCTTAAATGCCAAGGTGCGTCACTTAGGTACGGAAAATAACTTGGTCATTATGGAGAATATTTATAAATTTTTGCAGGAAAAAATGGAAATCCGCTGCAATACTGCCGTAGAGCAAATCAACGTGCAGGAGGATGGCAGCTTTGTGCTGGATTTGGCGGATAAAAGCCAAATCGCCTGCAAATATTTGATTGCTGCTCCCGGTCGTGCGGGCGCCGAATGGTACAGCGAGCAGTGCCGCAAGCTGGGCTTAAGCTTTATCAATAATCAGGTGGATATAGGTGTGCGTGTGGAAGTGCCGGCGGATGTTTTTAAGCATATTACCGACGAGGTTTATGAGGCAAAAATTCTTTACCGCACGCAGGTGTATAACGATGTGGTGCGCACCTTCTGTATGAATCCTTACGGCTATGTAGTAGCAGAAAATACGGACGGCATTATTACGGTGAATGGTCACAGCTATCGCGACCCTAAGCTGCACAGCAAAAATACCAACTTTGCGCTTTTGGTGAGCAGCAAGTTTACCGAGCCTTTTCATGAGCCGCTGCAATATGGTAAGCGCATTGCTTCGTTTTCTAATATGCTGGGCGGCGGTGTTATTGTGCAGCGTTTCGGCGATTTAATCAAAGGAAGGCGCACCAACGAAAAACGTATTTTGAAAAGCTTTACTAAACCGACCTTGAGCGCTACCCCGGGAGATTTAAGCTTAGTCTTGCCTAAACGTCAGTTAGATGATATCATTGAAATGGTATATGCTTTGGACAAAATTGCTCCGGGCATGGCTAACGCAGACACTCTGCTTTATGGTGTGGAGGTTAAATTTTATAGCGCCCGCTTAGAGCTGGACGGTAATTTGGAAACGAAAATTCCTAATATGTTTGCTGTCGGTGACGGTGCGGGTATTACCAGAGGTTTATCACAGGCCAGCGCATCAGGCGTGTGGGTAGCCCGCGTGATTGGCCAAAGAATTGAGGAAGGTGTTTAAAAAGTGAATTTTGAGTTCTTTGCGTTTTTGGTATTTATGTCCTTTGTGTCCTTTGCCGTAGCCTTTTTGGCTTATGCAATGGTAGTGCGCTTTATGGGTAAGGAAGGAACTTTTGCCCGTATAGGTCAGATTATTTTGGTACCGGCGTGCGTAGTAATTTATGACTTTATCTGCATTGCCGCGCCCAGCGGTTATCGCTATATTTTAGGCGGGCTGCCGCTTTTAGGCGTAGCGGCTCTAGCTTTATATTATCGCTTTGTTAAGGGTGAGGACTTTGCCAATTCCGAAAAAACTCCTACTGAATTGGCGCAGGCTGACAATGAGCCTAAAAAATTCAGTAAAAAATCTGCCCGTATTCATGCTGCTAGAAAAAAACGCGGTCGCGAATAAAATTCTTTCGTCAAGCAGGAAAATTTGTTTTAAAAAGCGAATATATTACATAATAGATAATCTTTTGAAGCAGCAATCTGCTGCATAGACATGGAGGTGTCGGTTATGTTTAAAAAAATTCTTATTCCTGTAGATGGCAGCGAAGGTTCCTGGAGAGCATTGAGTACTGCTGTGCAGCTTGGTAAAAAGTTTGATAGCGAATTGATGATTGTCAATGTTATTCAGCCTTATAATAATGCTGCACTGTTGGCTATTCCTCTGGACAATGCTACCGTAACGCAAGGCAACAGTGAGCTGGAAAAAATTGGCGACAAGGTATTGGAAATGGCTGAAGAACGCTTGGCTGATTATCCGTTTAAGACGGAATACAGCTTAGAGGTAGGTCACCCTTCCGAGCGCATTATCGCTTTGGCTAAAAAAGCTAATGCCGACGCTATTGTTATTGGTAGCCGCGGTTTGTCCGGTATTGCGGAATTTTTCTTAGGTAGCGTCAGCTCCAAGGTTTCTCAATACGCAACCGTTCCTGTTTTGATAGTGAAATAAAATGTTGCAGAGGATACTTGTACCCATTGATGGTACAGAATGTTCTTGGCGGGCTTTGGAATATGCCTGCGAGCTTGTGCGTTTAAGTAACGGCGGTTTGGTGATTATGACCGTCAACAACGGCAGGTATAAAGAAACCGTTCTGGAAGCTGCCGGTGACGTGCTTTTCGCTCAAATCGGCAATGAGGTTTTGGACGCCGCCAATGCTGCTTTAGCCGGAAAAAATATAGATTGTACTTATCTGTTGGAAAACGGCGGTAATATTGCAGAAAATATTCTGCGCACAGTGGAAGAAGAGCATTGTGATGGTATTGTTTTAGGCAGTAGAGGTTTGGGCGTTTTGGAAGGCTTTTTGCGTAGCAGCGTCAGCCAAACGGTCTTAGAAAATGCTTTAGTTCCTGTGACAATTGTAAAGTAGTTTATATGAGGAGGTGCCTGGCTTAAGGGCAGCTCCTTTTTTTCACATGTGTAAAAATTATGTATACATTGTTATTTCAAGGAGCTTTGGGTTTTACAAAAGAGCGCAGATAGTGTATACTGAATTTGTCGGCAGAAGAAATTTCGCGCTGAATATCAGAAGGTTTTGAATTTAGATTTTATAGAAAGAAGGGAATCTCATGGTCAAAATGAAAACTATGGATGGCAACACAGCTGCTGCGTATATTTCCTATGCGTTTACTGATGTTGCCGCAATTTATCCCATTACTCCTTCCTCTCCCATGGCAGAGGTTGTTGACGAATGGTCTGCTCAAGGTAAAAAGAACCTTTTTGGTCAATCCGTAAAGCTTTTGGAAATGCAGTCTGAGGCAGGCGCTGCCGGTGCGGTACACGGCTCCTTACAGTCCGGTGCTCTCACTACTACTTATACTGCTTCTCAAGGCTTGCTTTTAATGATTCCTAATATGTATAAAATGGCCGGCGAACTGCTGCCCGCTGTTTTCCACGTTTCTGCCCGCGCTTTGGCAACCAGCTCCTTGTCTATTTTTGGTGACCACCAGGACGTTATGGCCTGTCGTCAAACAGGCTTTGCTCTTTTGGCTGAAGGCAGCGTACAGGAGGTTATGGATTTAGCCGGCGTAGCGCATTTAGCTGCCGTTAAGGCTCGTGTACCGTTCCTAAATTTTTTCGACGGCTTCCGCACCTCTCACGAAATTCAAAAGATTGAGGTTTTGGAATACGAAGATCTGGCTAAGCTTTTGGATATGGAAGCTGTGGCTGAATTCCGCAAACGCGGCTTGAATCCTGACAATCCCGTTATCCGTGGTACTGCGCAGAATCCGGATATTTATTTCCAAACTCGCGAAGCTGTCAACGGCTATTACGACGCTCTGCCGGAAATCGTAGAAAACTATATGGGTGAAATCAATAAGCTGACAGGCCGAGATTATCATCTGTTTAATTACTATGGCGCTAAGGATGCTGAGAATATCATTATCACTATGGGTTCCAGTTCCGAAACTGTGCGCACCGTTGTAGATTCCTTGAACGCTCAAGGTCAAAAGCTGGGTGTATTAGTAGTGCATCTGTATCGTCCTTTCAGCATTAAGCATTTTATGGACGCTATTCCCGAAACCGTAAAACGCATTGCCGTTTTGGACCGCACTAAAGAGCCCGGTTCGTTGGGCGAGCCTTTGTACCTGGATGTACGCAACGCTTTCTATACCAGTAAGCGTAACCCGCTTATTGTCGGCGGCCGCTATGGTTTAGGCTCCAAGGATTTGCTGCCCGGAGATATCGTTGCCGTATTCAATAATCTTGCCAGCGACGAACCGAAAAACGGCTTTACCCTTTCTATTACCGACGACGTTACCAATACCTCTCTGCCCTGCGTTGAGGGTGTGGATGTTACCGCAGCCGGAACTAAAGCCTGCAAGTTCTGGGGCCTTGGCTCTGACGGTACCGTTGGCGCTAACAAGAGCGCTATTAAAATTATCGGCGATTACACCGATATGTACGCTCAAGGCTATTTCTCCTATGACAGTAAAAAATCCGGCGGCGTAACCGTTTCCCATCTGCGCTTTGGCCATACTCCGATTATGGCTCCGTATTTGATTAACATGGCTGATTTTGTTGCCGTACATAATCAGTCCTATGTGCATAAATATGATGTTGCCGCAGGCTTGAAAAAAGGCGGTACCTTCCTGCTCAACTGCAACTGGACTGCGGACGAGCTGGATGCTCAGCTGCCCGGTCAGCTGAAACGTTATATCGCGCAAAACGATATTAAAATGTATATTATCGACGCAGTGAAGATTGCGCAGGAAATCGGTTTAGGCGGACGCATCAACATGATTATGCAGTCTGCTTTCTTCAAACTGGCTGATATTATTCCTTTGGCTGACGCTGTAAAATACCTTAAAGATGCCGTTGAACATTCTTACGGTAACAAAGGTCAAAATGTTGTTGATATGAACAATGCCGCCATTGATAAAGGTATTGATGCGATTGTTCCGGTGGAGGTTCCCGCTGCTTGGGCTGAAGCAGAGGATGCCGCAGCAGAAGGCAGGACCGGCAACGAATTTGTTGATAAGCTGTTGATTCCTATGAACCGTCTGGAAGGCGACAAGCTGCCCGTAAGCGCTTTCAAAGAGCATATGGACGGCACCTTCCCCAGCGGCAGCGCTGCTTATGAAAAACGCGGTATTGCTATTGACGTTCCCGAATGGCAGATGGATTCTTGCATTCAATGTAACCAATGCGCTTTTGTCTGTCCCCATGCAGCAATCCGCCCCGTACTTTTGACGGAAGAAGAGGCTGCTAAAGCTCCGGCAACATTGGTATCTAAGCCTGCTATCGGCGTTAAAGATATGCGCTTTGCTATCAGCGTATCTCCTTTGGACTGCGTAGGCTGCGGTAACTGCGCTCAAGTTTGCCCGGCTCCTAAAGCTAAAGCCTTGCTGATGAAACCGTTGGAAACTCAAATGCCTAAAGCCGAGGCTTGGGAATACAGCCAACATCAGGTTGCGCCTAAAGCTAATCCTTTGAATAAGAAAACCATGAAGGGTATTCAATTTGAGAAACCCTTGCTGGAGTTCAGCGGCGCCTGTGCAGGCTGCGGCGAAACTCCTTATGCCAAGCTGGTAACTCAACTGGTTGGCGACAGAATGATGATTGCCAACGCCACCGGCTGCAGCTCTATTTGGGGCGCATCCGCTCCGTCCATGCCGTATACCAAAAACAGTGCCGGGCACGGTCCTTCTTGGGCTAATTCTCTCTTTGAGGATAACGCTGAATATGGATTGGGCATGTTCTTAGGCGTAAAACAATCCCGCGAGCGTGTTGCCGAAAAAGTAAAAGCTATGCTGGCCGGCGAGCTGCCTGAAGATTTGAAGGCCGCTTTGACTAATTGGCTGGATAACCTGAACGAAAGCGAAGGTACCCGCGAGCGTGCAGACGCTTTGACTGCCGTACTGGCAACCTATAAAGATAAATGTGCTAAATGTGCCGACCTTTATGAGGAAAAACAATTCTTTGTAAAACGCAGCCATTGGATTTTTGGCGGCGACGGTTGGGCTTACGATATCGGTTACGGCGGTTTGGATCACGTGCTGGCTTCCGGTGAAAATGTTAACGTTATGGTGTTCGATACCGAGGTATATTCCAATACCGGCGGTCAATCCTCCAAATCCACTCCGACTGCTGCGATTGCTAAATTTGCTGCCAGCGGCAAAAAGACCAAGAAAAAAGATTTGGGCATGATGGCTATGAGCTATGGCTACGTATATGTAGCGCAGGTTGCTATGGGCGCGGACAAGAACCAAACCTTGAAGGCTATTGCCGAGGCAGAAGCATACGAAGGACCGTCTCTGATCATTGCTTACGCACCCTGCATTAATCACGGTCTGAAAATTGGTATGGGCTGCAGCCAGTTGGAAGAAAAACGCGCTGTGGAGTGCGGCTACTGGGCAACCTACCGCTATAATCCGGAATTGAAAGCAGCAGGCAAAAATCCGTTCATTCTGGATTCCAAAGAACCTACCGCCAACTTCCGCGAGTTCCTCATGGGCGAAGTGCGTTACAGCTCCTTGGCTAAGATGTTCCCGGATACTGCCGAGGCACTTTTTGATAAGACTGAGAATGACGCTAAAATCCGTTTGGAAAGCTACAAAAAATTGGCAAGCCAAGAATAAAACAGCTTAATAACTGCATAAGTAAAATCCCCACTGATATTTAGGTATCTGTGGGGATTTTTGCGTTTTGCATGCAGTAAGAAAAGTACAATTAAGACTTGTTTGCAACTCACAAGCAGATGCTAACTTAAATTAAGAATTAGCTCAACCTTTTATAAAAATCACTTGACAAATCAATAAAGCTAATGTAAACTTTATTACGTAGTTAGAAGCATCTAACTACGTAAGCTTTGTAGTTGAGTTAGCAGACGCTTACAGGAAATGTTTGGAGGATATTATGATGCCTTTATTAATGGCCGGACTGGGAGAAGCCAATAAAATAGTTACCGTCAAAGGTAAGGAAGAAACTAAACGCTTTTTAGCAAGCTTAGGTTTTGTTAAGGGCGCGGAGATTACCGTTGTAACTGAATTTGGCGGTAATTTGATTGTGAACGTCAAGGATGCACGCGTTGCTTTAAGCAAGGTGATGGCAGCGAAAATTTTTATTTGAATTAGCGTAGGTTTTAAGGAGGGTGCTATGAAAACATTAAAGGAAGTCGCCGTAGGCGAAAAAGCAACCGTGAAAAGATTGACTGGCGAGGGAGCGCTGAAACGGCGCATTATGGATATGGGCGTGACTAAGGGCGTAGAGATTTTTGTGCGCAAGGTAGCTCCGCTTGGCGATCCGATGGAGGTTACTGTGCGTGGTTATGAGCTGAGCCTACGCAAGGGCGAAGCGGAAAATATTTTGGTAGAGTAAAGAGGAACGATTATGAAGGAAATCAAAATTGCGCTGGTAGGCAATCCTAACTGCGGCAAAACTACTATGTTTAACGAGTTGACCGGTTCTAAGCAATATGTAGGCAACTGGCCCGGTGTTACTGTAGAAAAAAAAGAGGGACGTCTTAAAGGCTGCGACAATGTGGTTGTAACAGACCTTCCCGGTATTTATTCTTTGTCCCCGTATACTTTGGAGGAAGTTATTTCCCGTAA
This sequence comes from uncultured Phascolarctobacterium sp., assembly GCA_905200645.1. Lineage (GTDB taxonomy): Bacteria > Bacillota > Negativicutes > Acidaminococcales > Acidaminococcaceae > Phascolarctobacterium_A. Next base: position 68,572 of record CAJKLD010000004.1, read on the forward strand.
GTATTTGCTGGAAAATAATGTAGACTCTATTTTAAATTTGGTGGACGGTTCTAATATTGAGCGCAACTTGTATCTGACTACACAGATTGCAGAAATGGGCGTACCCGTGGCCATTGCCATGAATATGATGGATATTGTGCGCAACAACGGCGACCGTCTTAACTTAAAAAAGCTTTCTGAAGCGTTAGGTTGTACTATTGTAGAAACCTCTGCTCTGCGCAGCGAGGGTACTAAGGAGGCGGCAGAGGCGGCTGTAAAAGCTGCGGGAAACTCTGCTCCTAAATATTTGCGCTTTTGTGATGAGGTAGAAGCTGCTTTGAAAGCTATTAAGCAGATAGCGACTGCCAAAATTGCAGGCGCTGGTGAGCGCTGGCTGGCTGTAAAAATTTTTGAGCGCGACGCACAAATTATGGCGGCGCTAAACTTTACCGAAGCCGAACAAGCGCACTTGGAAGAAATTATCACCGCCTGCGAAGATGCGCTGGACGATGACAGCGAAAGCATTATTACCAACGAGCGTTATAATTATATTACCGATTTAATAAGCAAAACTGTTGTTAAAGGACAGATTGGTTTGACAACCTCCGATAAAATCGACCGCATTGTGACGAATCGCTTTTTGGCGCTGCCAATTTTTGCTGTGGTAATGTTCTTAGTTTATTATATTGCCGTTGATTCTCTTGGCACCATTGTAACCGATTTTACCAACAATACCTTGTTTGGCGAATGGATTATGCCCTGGGTGCAGGAAAAGCTGGAAGCTGCAGGTACCGAGGAATGGCTTGTTTCCTTAGTAGTCGACGGCATTATCGGCGGTATCGGCGCTCCGTTGGGCTTTGCTCCGCAAATGACTATCGTGTTTTTGCTGCTGAGCTTTTTGGAAGACTGCGGTTATATGGCGCGTGTAGCTTTCATTATGGACCGTTTCTTCCGCCAATTTGGCATGAGCGGCAAAAGCTTTATTCCTCTGCTGATTTCCTCCGGCTGTGGTGTGCCGGGTATTATGGCCAGCCGTACTATTGAAAACGAAAAGGACCGTCGTTTGACTATTATGACCACAACCTTTATTCCTTGTGGTGCTAAGCTGCCGGTTATTGCGCTGCTTAGCGGCGCAATTATGGGCGGTGAGTGGTATATGGCGCCGATAATGTACTTTATCGGATTCTTTGCCGTAGTTACCTCCTGTATTATTTTGAAAAAAAGCGAGCTTTTTGCCGGAGACCCTGCTCCCTTTGTTATGGAAATGCCTCCGTATCATCTGCCGGCTGCGAAAAACGTACTGCTGCATACTTGGGAGCGCGTAGCCGGTTTCCTCAAAAAAGCCGGTACGATTATTTTCCTCTGCTGTGTAGCTATGTGGTTCTTGGCTAGCTATGGTTTTATTGATGGCAGTCTGGCTATGGTAGAAGAAATCGAGCAAAGTCTGATTGCTATGATTGGTTCCGCTTTGGCGCCTGTATTTGCTCCTTTAGGTTTTGCCAGCTGGCAGGCTGTTGCCGCCGCATTTTCAGGCTTTGTGGCTAAGGAAGCGATTGTCAGCACCTTGGCAATTCTTGCCGGGTTGGCCGAGGCTACGGAAGAAGAGCTTGATTTGTGGAACGCCGTTATGGCTATGTTTCCCAGCGCTGTGGCTGCCTTTTCCTTCTTGGTATTCAACCTGCTGGATTCTCCGTGCCTAGCAGCGATTTCTACTATGAGCCAGGAAATGAACAGCAAAAAATGGACCATTTGTACCATTTTGTTCCAAAACCTGTATGCTTACAGTGTGTGTTTGGTTATGTATCAGCTAGGGCGCGTGTTTGTTGGCGGCGAAGCTTTTAACGCGGGAACAGCGGCAGCAGCAGTGCTGTTGGTTGGCTTTGTGTATCTTTTGGTGCGTCCTGCCAAAAAGGGCGGTAAAAATGTTTTGAGCGTAGAAGCGTAAAAATTGATGTATAATAGAAACGAGGTGTAACAATGGCTACCTGGGTAGTAGCGCTGCTGGTTATTGGCGCTGTATATTTGGCAGCAAAGCATATTTGGCATACGCATAAGCAGGGCGGCTGCGTCGGCTGCGACGCCTGCACCAAAGGCTGCTGCCATTGTACCAATATCAAAGTTCTTAAAAAGCAATAAGCTGTGCCGTTCTAAAATTTTGAACGCTATATATTGTGGTATAAAAGAAAATATTCTACACCATCTTGACAACTGTATATAATGAGCTATAATAGAAGTACAATCTAAAACAATACAGACTCCTGACGGATGAGTGGAGCTTACCACGTGGACTGTATTGTGATGTAGCCGACCGTCTGGGCAAGCACCTGCTGCCCAGACTTTTTTATTGTTTTGCGCAAAGCAGTAATAAAAGTCCGGCATTACGGGTGCTTCAACTTTATTTACAACAAAGAAGAGAGGTAATCACAATGCAGCAAACGAAAAATAGATGGCTGATAGTTTTGGCAGCCATCGGTATTCACATTTCAATAGGCTCCGTGTATGCGTGGAGTGTTTTAACCCGGCCGATTATGGGGGCGATGGGGTTCAGCTTACAGCAGGTAACCTGGACTTTTAGTTTGGCGATTTTATTTTTAGGCACTTCTGCCGGCTTTTTGGGTACTTATGTTGAGCGCATGGGCCCACGTAAGAGCGGCCTTATTGCCGCCGCCTTTTTTGGTACGGGTATGCTGGGTACGGCTTACGCCTTAAGTCAGCACAGCTTAATGCTGATGTATCTGTTTTACGGCGTTATCGGCGGCATTGGTTTGGGCACCGGCTATATTACGCCGGTATCTACGCTGGTAAAATGGTTTCCTAATAACCGCGGCTTGGCGACAGGCTTGGCTATTATGGGCTTCGGCTTTGCCAGTCTGGTTGCCGGTCCTTTAATGCAGCTCTTGATTGCCGAATACGGCTTGATACAGAATTTTATCATTTTAGGCTGCGTGTATATTTTGGTGATGGTTTGCTCTGCTTTATATTTGGAGCCTCCCAAAGTGCCTGCCTTTACCTCCAAGGGTACGCACAAGGTGCATGTAGATAACAATCTGCCTAAGCAGTACACCGTGAACGAAGCTATGAAAACTTGGCAGTTTTATGCTTTGTGGTGGGTGTTCTTTACAAATATCACCTGCGGTATCGGTCTGTTGGCGGTGGCTTCGCCCATGGCGCAGGAGGTAATCAAAATGTCGCCTATGGCTGCGGCTTCTATGGTTGGTATTATAGGCCTGCTAAACGGCGGCGGCCGCATTGTCTGGTCAACTATTTCTGACTATATCGGCAGACGCAATACGTATATTGCTTTTTTTGCCATTGAGATTATCGCTTTTTATCTGTTGGCAGGTGTAACGGACAGCTTTTTGTTCCAGACTTTGATTTTTCTTATTATTACCTGCTACGGCGGCGGTTTTTCCTGTATGCCTGCGTATTTAAGCGATATTTACGGTACCAAACAGTTAAGCGCCATTCACGGACGCATTTTAACGGCCTGGGGTTTGGCCGGTATTGCCGGTCCTTTGCTGCTGAGCCAAATTTATGAACGTACCCATAGCTACAGTGTAACGCTGTATTTTTTTAGCGGCTGCTTTATTTTGAGTTTAGCGATTGCTTTAGTGCTGAAATATAAGGCGGAAATTAAATAAAAGGCTGCTAAAAACTGTTGACACCTGCCCGTGAACTTGTTAAGATATAATGTATAAAATTTATATATCTAAAAGCAAGGAACGGAAGGATTTTTGCCGGTAGGCGCTTGAGAGAGGCAGCGGTTGGTGCAAGCTGCGTGTGTCGAGGTAAAGATTGTAGTCCGGGAGCTGTCCCGCTGAAATATTAGTAGGCAGGAACGTCTGCACACGTTACGTGCTTTGAGTGCTTTGCGTTTGCTGCGTGAAGAAGATAGGTGGTACCACGATAATATGCGCCCTGTCCTTTTTAGGACGGGGCTTTTTAATTTAAGGAGGATTTACAATGGGCGAGGAGCACAATATTCCTAAGACTTATGACCCTGCTTCCGTAGAGAAGAAATGGTATGAGTTTTGGGAAAAAAATCGTTATTTTCATGCTGAAGTAGAGGAAGGGAACAAGGCTTTTAGCATTGTGATTCCGCCTCCGAATATTACCGGCCAATTACATATGGGACATGCGCTGGACAATACTTTACAGGATATTTTGATTCGTTGGCACCGCATGATGGGTCACAATACTCTGTGGATGCCCGGTTATGACCATGCAGGTTTGGCTACCCAAATTAAGGTAGAAGAGGTTATCAAAAAAGAAGAAGGCAAAACCCGCTATGATTTGGGACGCGAGAAATTTTTAAAACGCGTTTGGGAATGGAAGGAACAATACGGCGACCGCATTATCAACCAGCTGAAGCATTTAGGTGTTTCCTGCGATTGGGAGCGTAAACGCTTTACTATGGATGAAGGCTGCTCTAAGGCTGTGCGCGAAGTATTCTGCACTTTGTTTGAAAAAGGTTTGATTTATAAAGGCACCCGCATTACCAACTGGTGCGTAAACTGCAACACAGCGCTTTCTGATATTGAAGTAGAGCATAAGGATGATCCGGGGCATCTGTGGTATTTCCGTTATCCGGTTGTGGAAGAAGAAGGTACCTATCTGACTATTGCTACCACTCGTCCGGAAACTATTCCCGGCGATACTGCGGTGGCAGTTAATCCGGCGGATCCGCGTTACGGTCATTTAGTAGGCAAAACCTTGCGCCTGCCTGCCAACGGACGCATTATTCCTATTATCGCCGACAGCTATGTTGATTTGGAATTTGGTACCGGCGCTGTAAAAATTACTCCGTCCCACGACCCCAACGACTATGAAATGGGTATTCGTCACAATCTGCCCAGCGTAGTGGTTATAGGTATGGACGGCAAAATGACTGCCGAAGCCGGCAAATATGAAGGCCAAACCCGCGAAGAATGCCGCAAAAATATTGTTGCCGATTTAGAGGCAGAGGGCTATCTCGTAAAAATCGAGGAGCATGCTCATGCTGTTGGTCACTGCCAACGCTGCGGCTGTGTTGTCGAGCCTTTGGTTTCTACCCAATGGTTTGTAAAAATGGAGCCCTTGGTTAAGGCTGCTGTAGACTGCGTAAACGACGGCCGCACTCAATTTGTACCGGAACGTTTTACCAAAACTTATACGGGCTGGATGGATAATATCCGCGATTGGTGTATTTCCCGTCAGATTTGGTGGGGTCACCGCATTCCCGTTTGGTATTGCGACGACTGCGGCGAAATGTCTGCCAGCCGTACCGACTTAACTGTTTGCCCTAAATGCGGCAGCACGCATATCCATCAGGATGAAGACGCTTTGGACACCTGGTTCAGCAGCGCTTTGTGGCCGTTCTCTACTATGGGCTGGCCCGATAAAACTCCGCTCTTAAAACAATTTTATCCTACCAGCGTATTGGTAACCGGCTATGATATCATTTTCTTCTGGGTTGCGCGTATGCTGATTATGGGCATGGAATTTATGCAGGATATTCCCTTTGAAAAGGTATTCATCCACGGCCTGGTACGCGACAGCCAGGGCCGCAAAATGTCTAAATCCTTAGGCAACGGTATCGACCCCTTGGAGGTTATTGATAAATATGGCGCTGACACTCTGCGCTTTATGCTGATTACCGGCAACACTCCGGGTAACGATATGCGCTTCTATTGGGAGCGTGTAGAGGCAACACGCAACTTTGCCAATAAGATTTGGAATGCTTCCCGTTTTGCTTTGATGAATATGGAGGGCTACGACCCCAACGCTAAGTTGGCACCTTACACTTTGGCTGACAAATGGATTCTTTCCCGCTTGCAGCACACCTCTAAGGGCGTTACCGAAATGTTGGAGAAATTCGAGCTGGGCGAGGCCGGCCGCATGATTTACGACTTTATCTGGGGCGAGGTCTGCGACTGGTATATCGAGTTGGCTAAACCACGTCTATACAATAAGGAAAACGCCGAAGAACGTGCTACGGCACAGCATGTTTTGGCTAAGGTGCTCACCAGCGCTATGCAGCTTTTGCATCCCTATATGCCGTTTATTACAGAAGAAATTTATCAATGCTTGCCCCATGAAGCAAGCAGCATTATGATTTCTAAATGGCCGTTTGCTGAAGCTGTGCTGATTGACGATGAAGCAGAGCGCCTGATGGGCGCAATCATGGAAAGCATTAAGGCAGTTCGCAATATGCGTGCCGAGGTTAACGTACCGCCCGGAAAGAAGGTTCCTGCCACCATGCTGGTAGCGGAGGATTTGAAGGCAGGCGTAGAAGCTAACGCTAATTATATTCATTTGATGGGCGCTATCAGCGAGCTGACTGTTTTGGCGGATACTGCCGCTAAACCGGAGAACGCTATGGCCGCTGTAGTTTCCGGCATTGAAGTATATCTGCCGCTGGCAGGTCTTATCGACGTAGAAAAGGAAACTGCCCGTCTGAACAAAGAGCTGGCTGCTATTGACAAAGAGCTGAACCGCGTTGAAGGCAAGCTGGGCAACGCAGGCTTCCTGGCTAAAGCGCCTGATGCCGTTATTGCTAAAGAAAAGGCTAAGGCCGAAGAATTAAACGGCAAGAAAACTGCTATCAACGAGCGTCTGGCTTATTTGAAAACACTGTAATTGAAATTTTTTGAGCAATTTAGTGCTCACACCGGCGGGTGACTGCTGCTGTGAGCATATAAATTGCTCTTGTGCTTTTCCTTACTTATGGAGGGTAATATGAATTATACGGAAAGCCTGGGCTATTTGGAAAGCCTGGGAAAATTCGGCATTAAGCTGGGGATGGAGCGTATTGAGGGCCTCTTAAAGGAGCTTGATAATCCGGAGCAGAAAATTAAAACCGTACATGTAACAGGCACTAACGGCAAAGGCTCTGTTACCAGCATGATAACCAATATCTTATTGGCGGCTAATTTAAAGGTGGGTAAATTTACTTCGCCGCATTTAGTAAAATATAATGAGCGCATTACTTTGAACGGCACGGATATCAGCGACGATGATTTTGCCATGCTTATCAGCGCCGTCAAGGTAGCTGCCGACAGCGTAGTAAAAAAAGGCGTATGTGAACAGCCCACGCAATTTGAGGTGCTGACCGCCGCCGCTTTTTTGTATTTTTATCTGCAAAAGGTGGATTACGCTGTTATTGAAGTTGGTATGGGCGGTCTGTGGGATTCTACCAATGTGATTACGCCTGTGGTTTCGGTAATTACTAACGTGGCTTTGGACCATACCGACCGCTGCGGTAAAACCATCGAGCGCATTGCCATGCAAAAAGCGGGTATCATCAAAGAAAAGGTACCGGTGGTTACTGCTGCCGAGGGCAACGAAGCCTTAGGGCCGATTATCAGCTTTGCCATGTTTAAAGAGGCTCCGGTGTATCTTTACGGCAAAGCTTTTCGGGGTGAAGAGGTTCACGGCTCCATGGACGGACAGAAATTTACCTTGTACGCAGGCAATACTTATAGTTCTGTTTATGAAATCAAGCTGCCCGGCGAGCACCAAATTAAAAACACAAGCTTAGCCATTGTGGCATCCAAGCTTGTTTCTAAGCAGGATGACCGCATTAACGAGCTGGCGCTGCATATCGGCGTAGCCAATACGGTTTGGCCCGGTCGTTTGGAGCGCATTCACCGGCAGCCGGATATTATTTTGGATGGTGCTCATAATCCCAATGGTGCGGAGGCGCTGCGCAAGGCATTGGACAAGTATTATCCGGGGCAGAAGGTGCATTTTGTCTTTGGCATGATGGGGGACAAGGATATGAGCGGCGTCATCAAGACCTTGATTCATGGCGATGATGTGGTGTACACTGTGCGTGCGGACCAAGGGTATCGTGCGGCGGAGGCTGCAGATTTGGCGAAGCTGGTAGGACCCCATGCGGTGCCTGTAGCTGATTTGGCAGAGGCCTATAAGCTTGCTATTGACGGCGCGGGTGTCGATGGCGTTGTCTGCGTGTGTGGCAGTCTGTATTTAGTTGGTGAGTTTAAGAAGATGTTGTTAGAACAGCGCAGTAAGATGAATTAAGGTCTGTATTTCGTAAATATAATAGTTCTCTCCGTCAAATGAGGTTTCTTAACGCCAATTTCGTCGGGAACAACGACGCAGCTGCGGTCAGAATTTGTTCGCAGGGAGCTTTTGGTTTTCGAGACACTTGCTGCTGTTGTTCCAACGACTCATTGGCTAAAACCTCAATGACTTCGTGAACTATTATATTTACTCAATTTGGTTTTAGGGATAGCTATAATGAATCGTTTTGCTGATTACCTAGATAATAGAATATATTACATGTTATTATTCACCGTGGCAGTGATTCCGCTGCATCAGGAGTTCACGGCCTTTTGCGTGGGCGTGACCTTTGTGGCGGCGGCACTGGTGGCATATGTGAAGGGACGACGGCAGCCCTGCGTGCTGAAGGATTGGCAGCAGGGAATGTTGTATCTGCTGATGGTGATAGGCGTGGTGTCGCTGCATTTTTCCCTAAATAAATTTATTTCCTCATGGAATTATCTTTACGTGGCGGGACAGTACAGCGCGCTGTTTTTTGTGCTGCTGCGCTATGGCTGGCAGGAACATCAAGTAGCGTATAAGCTTTCCGTGGAGCAGGCTTTGGCGTCACTAAAAGCCGATTTTACGCTGCCAAACTTGTGGCGGCATTTTAGCAGGCTGCCAAGACCGTTGCAGTTGAGCTTAGCCTTTCTAGCTGTTTCCGCATTGGTAAGCGTTATCGGTATTGCGCAGAAGGTTTTCGGTGTGACAGCGGAAGGTATTTGGGTAGACCCTAAGCAGTTTCCGGATTTAAAGGTGCGTGTATATTCTACGCTGGTCAATCCCAATATTTTAGCAGGCTATTTGGTGCTGGTGATTGCTTACAGCGCAGCCTTTTTTAACATGGACAAGAGCTATAAAAAATTGCGGCTGGCGTTTTTTGCTACCGGTCTTTTGGCGGCTCTGTGCCTGCTTTATACCTATTCCCGTGGGAACTGGTTGGCTTGTGCCGTAATGCTGTTGGCGTTCTGTGTGCTTTTCTGTCACAAGGCGTTTATGCCTGTCCTAGGCGGCGGGGCAGCGGCTTTGGCGCTGGGAGGTACGGCAGTGCTGCAGCGTCTGGCATCAATTCAGGGCGGCTATGGAGGCGATACTTCTATTGCGCTGCGTATGGCCTATTTAAAAAGTACCAAGTGGATTATTGAGGAGTTTCCTTGGGGCGTAGGCTGGTATGGCTATCGCTTTGTTTATCCCACCTATAATTTTTATTTAGCGGATAAGAGCGTTATTATGTATCATTGCCATAATATTTTTCTTAATGTTTGCGCAGAGCTGGGCTGGCATGGACTGCTGGTTTTTCTGTGCATTTGGTGGGGAATTTTTCTGCCCAACGCTTGGAATTTAGCCTATCATGGACGCAGACTGTGGCTACAGGCTATGGGACGCGGCTATGTGCTGGCGACGGTAGGTATTATGATTGGCGGACTCACTGATCACGTATATTTTAATACGCAGATGGGACTCTTGTTTTGGCTTTTAGGTGGCTTGACCATGCTGTGCGCTAAATTGAACGCTGACGAAAAATAAATAATTTTTAAATCAGGACATGCTGTGGGTTACTTGACAACCTGCGGTGATGTCCTTTTTGCTATTTACATTCCCACATAATCAGAGTACAATAAAATAGAATTAGTATAGATATTATCAGGAGCGATGAAGATGAATCTAAAGGATGTGCAAAGGCTGCTGGAGGCTGAGGTATTGGCGGGGGAGAAGTATCTTGACCGCCAAATTGAAACCTGCTGCGGCAGCGATATGATGAGCGATGTTTTGGCCTTTACCAAACGAAACACTTTGCTGTGTACTGGCTTGACCAATATGCAGGTAGTGCGCACTGCTGATATGACGGAGCTGAGCGCGGTTGTTTTTGTGCGCGGTAAGGTTCCCGATAACGAAATTGTGGAGGCTGCCGCCGAGGACATGCTGCCTATTTTAGTTACGGAATGTACTCTGTTTGAGGCCTGCGGCATTTTATACGGCGCAGGTATCAGCGGCTGCAATAAGCGAGGTAAGAGAAAATGAGTGAAAATAAATCTGTAAAACTGACTTTTGATTGTGCAGGCGGAGATTTTGAGCGGGCAGGCGAGGCGTCTGCCAAGATAAAAAAAATGCTGCAGCGACTTGGTATTCCTGCCGACTGCGTGCGCCGCATTGCGATTGGTACCTACGAGGCAGAAATGAACGTTATAATTCATGCGGGCGGCGGCAACGTGGCGGCCGAAGTTTTTCCCGACGCAACGGTGATTACCGTCAGCGACCAAGGCCCCGGCATTCCGGATATCAACAAGGCGTTGCAGGAGGGATGGTCCACCGCTCCCGATTATGTGCGTCAAATGGGCTTTGGTGCAGGTATGGGCCTGCCCAATATGCAGAAATGCTCCGATGAATTTGATATTCAGTCCAAGGTGGGCGAGGGTACGGTTATCGTGATGAAGTTTAAGCATCAGAGCGAGGATTTATAATATTTATGGTTCAGACGAAATATTATCATTCAGTACAATTACAAAGTGAAAAATGCCAGGGCTGCGTATCCTGCGTCAAGCTTTGTCCGACGGAGGCTATCCGCGTGCGCAACGGTAAGGCGGAGATTTTGGCTGACCGCTGTATTGATTGCGGCGCCTGCGCTGAGGGTTGTCCTTATCATGCCTTTGCGGTGAAAATGGATGTGCTGGAGGATTTAGCGGAATACGCTTATAATATTGTACTGCCTGCGCCTTCGCTGTACGCGCAGTTTCCCGTAAGCGTACCGTTGGAGAATATTTGGCAGGGGTTGCACAATTTAGGCTTTGATGAAATTTTTGACGTATCTTTGGCGTCTGAATATATTGCCAGGGAAATTGAGGATTATTTAAAAAATTATACCGGCGGACGCAAGCCGTTGATTTCTAGTGCCTGTCCGTCGGTGATGCGCTTGATTCAGGTAAAATTTCCCGAGCTGATTAAGCAGGTAGTGCCGGTACTGGCTCCCGTAGAAGCGGCTGCTGTTTATGTTAAAAGAGAAGCGGCTGCACGTAAAAATTTGGCTCCTGAATTAATAGGTGTTTGGTTTATATCGCCATGCCCGTCCAAAGAAACCAATATCCGTCAGTCCGTAGATGTACAGCAGACGGCGCTGACCGGTAGCTTTAACATGAGTGATATCTATGGTCTGCTGCTGAAAAATTTAGGCGGCGAACATCGGCTTAACGTGCGTACCGGCTCTTCCTACGGCCTTGGCTGGGGTGCCTACGGCGGCGAGCTGGCCTCCATAGGTGCAGCTAACGGTCTTGCCGTGCACGGCATTGACAATGTTTATGATATTTTAGAGCAAATATCTATGAATAAAATGCCGCAGCTTGATTATGTAGAGTGCAACGCCTGTCAAGGAGGCTGCTTAGGCGGTCTCTTGGCGGCAGAAAATAAGTTTGTAGCCGAATGTAATCTTCGTCAGCGGATTATGGCTATGCAGGCTGGGGAAACCGGCGATAGAAACGAGGTTATGACTAAAACCATGGTGTTGAAGGATTTTCCTCTTTCGGCAGCTTACCGCAAAAAGCTGATTCCCCGTCCCATGATGCAGTTGGATGACGACATTATGGAGGCCATGAAAAAGTTTGAGCGGATGGAAGAAGTGCTCTGCTCGTTGCCGGGATTGGATTGCGGCGCCTGCGGCGCTCCCAGCTGCCAGGGTTTGGCGGAGGATATTGTGCAGGGTAAGGCTCACGAAATAGACTGTATTTTTAAGCTGCGCGCCAGCGTACATAAGCTTTCTCAAGGTATGCTGGAACTGGCAAAGCAGATTCCCATATATCACGAACCAAAAATATTGAACAATACGGAGGATGAGAATGATGAAAGTTAAAGAAATGCTTGAAAAACTAAATTTACAGCTGCTGACTAAGGAGGTATCCGAGGACGCACTATACGCAGAAGTTGCAGGTGGTTATGCCGGTGATTTGCTGAGCAATGTTATGGGGCAGGCACAGCCGGGCATGGTGTGGGTGACAATGCAGGGGCATCAGAATGTAGCGGCTGTTGCTTCCTTGATTGGTTTGGCCTGCGTTATTGTGGCAGGGGACGGACCTGTGGCAGAGGAAACACTGCACAAGGCTGACATGAGCGATATTGTTATTGCTGCAACTAAAGAGCCTGCTTTTGAAGTTATCGGCAAGCTGTATGCTTTGCAAGCAGAAAAATAACCGTAAAAAAGCTGTTTTTGTTGTGACTACACAGTCAAAAGTAGAAAACAGAAGCAATTTACGAAAATTATTGAAAAAACGTCAATCGTAATTGTTTGTGAAATAAGAAAGTGTATCTTTCTATATATAGACAACTTTTGTTTGATGTGTAAAAACAAAATACTCAAAATGCCTTTATAGTCCTGTTGAAACAATACAAAAAAGCTATTCATACACGGGGACTGCCAGAGAAAATCGCAAATTTGTAAAGAAAAAGCTTGCGGTGTTACAATTTTATTGGTATTATAATAGTCGTTGAGCATAAAATACAAAATAATATTTTTCGTTTCTGTGCTGGGAAGATAGAAAATTTTTCCTAAAAACGGGTGAATTTTTAGCGAAAATATGTTATAATTGTAGCAGAAAAGAGAAAAATAAATTAGAAAAAATTCCGCAGATAAGCAGGAGTTTTTCTAGTCATGTCGAAAAGACTATATAGTGAATTATGAAGTCTTTGTGAAATAATCAATTAGAGGCAATACCTTGTCTGGGGTTTCAATTTAGAAATTGCAGATAAGTTATAGGCAGAAGGGGGTATCCCTTCTATAAACACAATGTCCTAATTATAAGGAGGAAGGTAAACATGATTGACATTAAAGATCGCATTTGCGACGTAGTAGCTGGCAAAGTTATGTCCGCAGAAGCTGCTGCAGAATTTGTAAAAGACGGTGACAACGTAGGTGTCAGCGGCTTTACTCCGTCCGGCTATCCGAAAGCTGTACCTCTGGCTCTGGCTGAGAAAGCTAAAAAAACTCCTTTCAAAGTTAACATTTGGACCGGTGCTTCCGTAGGTCCTGAAATCGATGACGCTATGGTTCAAGCTGGCTGCATCGATCGTCGTCTGCCCTATCAAACCAATGGCACCATGCGTAAAGCTATCAACGCTGGTAAAGTAAAATATGCTGATATTCATCTGTCCCACATGGCACAAATGGTTCGTTATGGTTTCATGGCTAACCGTAAAGGCGTTGACGTTGCAATTGTAGAAGTTTGCAAAATTAACGACCTGGGCGATGGCAAAGTAGGTCTGATTCCGACTACTTCCATGGGTAACAGCTCCTCTTATGTAGCTGGCGCTGACAAAGTTATCGTAGAAGTTAACACCACCCAACCTGTAGGCTTGGAAGGCATGCATGACTCCTATGTTCCTCTGGATCCTCCTAACCGTCAACCGATCCCGGTTACCGCTCCGGAAGACCGCATTGGTACCACCTATATTCCTTGCGAACTCGACAAAATCGTTGCTGTAGTTCCTTGCGACATCACCGATAAAGTTCGTCCTTTGGGCGAAATCGACGAAGACGCTAAGCACATGGGCGCTAACTTGGTTAACTTCCTGAAAAACGAAGTTAAAGAAGGCCGTCTGCCGAAAAACCTGCTGCCGTTGCAATCTGGCGTAGGCTCTGTTGCTAACGCAGTTATCAATGGCCTGGTTAACTCCGACTTTGAAGATCTGACCGTTTATACCGAAGTTATTCAAGACGGTATGTTCGACCTGATCGACGCTGGCAAACTTCGTGTTGCTTCCGGTACCGCTCTGACTCCTTCTCCTGAGTGCCAAAAGAAATTCTATGAGAACGTTGAATTCTACAAGAAATACTTACTGCTCCGTCCTCAAGAAATTTCCAACAGCCCTGAAGTTGCTCGTCGTATCGGCGTTATCGCTATGAACACCGCTATCGAAGTTGATATTTATGGTAACGTTAACTCTACTCATGTTTGCGGTACTAAGCTGATGAACGGTGTTGGCGGTTCCGGTGACTTCGCTCGTAACGGCTACTTGACCGTATTCTTCACCAACTCCTTGGCTAAAGGCGGTAAGATTTCTTCCGTAGTTCCTTTCTGCAGCCATATTGACCATGCAACTCTCGACGTTGACGTTATCGTTTCCGAACGCGGCGTTGCAGACCTGCGCGGCCTGACTCCGAAAGAAAAAGCTCCGATCATCATTGATCAAATCGCTAACCCGAAATATCAACCTTGGCTGTATGATTACTTCAAACGCGCTTGCGAAGCTTGCGGCAACAGCCAAACTCCGCACATCCTGGCAGAAGCTTTCGATTGCTACAAACTGTTCAACGAAACCGGCTCCATGGAAGGTATGGTTAAATAATCTAAAAAACTTTTCAATACCCCTTGAGAAGTTTCTCGAAATAGGTTAAACTATGTAAGGTACTTGCCGATAGGTGTGAGTCCTATCGGCAAGTATATATAAAATGTTGACGAGGCCTTATGGCTTTGCCATATACCGTCTTTGACGGACACTCTCACCATCATTTCGGATCCGTCCAATCCGAAATATGCAAACCAAATATTTTAAGGAGGATTTGAGAATGGCATTTGAAGAAATTAAAGCTGGTTTAGCAAAATACAACGCTGACGTTGAAGCTAAACTGGTAAAAAACCCTGAACGCGCAAACCTGGTTCCTAACAGACTGTACACCCCGATTGATCTTGGTGAAGGCTTTGACTACATGACCAAATTGGGCTTCCCTGGTGAATATCCTTACACCCGTGGCGTACAACCCACCATGTATCGTGGCCGTTTCTGGACCATGCGTATGTATGCTGGTTTCTCCACCGCTGAAGAATCCAACAAACGTTATCGTTACCTGCTGGCTAACGGTGGTTCCGGCCTGTCCTGCGCATTCGACCTGCCGACTCAGATCGGTTATGATTCCACCGATCCGATGGCTGAAGGCGAAGTTGGTAAAGTAGGCGTAGCTATCGACTCCCTGGCAGATATGGAAATCCTGTTTGACCAAATTTCTTTGGACAAAGTTTCCACTTCTATGACCATCAACGCTCCTGCATCCGTACTGTTGGCTATGTACATTGCAGTTGCTGAAAAACAAGGCGTTTCCGCTGACAAACTGCGTGGTACCATTCAGAACGATATTCTGAAAGAGTATGCTGCTCGCGGCACCTACATTTTCCCGCCGAAACCCTCTATGCGTTTGATCACCAATATTTTTGAATATTGCTCCAAGAACGTACCTCTGTGGAACACCATCTCCATTTCCGGTTACCACATTCGTGAAGCTGGTTCTACCGCTTCTCAAGAAATTGCATTCACCATCGCTGACGGCATTGCTTATGTAGAAGCTGCTATCAAAGCTGGTTTGGACGTTGACGCTTTCGCTGGCCGTCTGTCCTTCTTCTGGAATGCTCATAACAACGTACTCGAAGAAGTTGCTAAATTCCGCGC
>CAJKLD010000005.1 GCA_905200645.1 uncultured Phascolarctobacterium sp.
GCGTTCACGCGAACGTCGGCGCATTTTTAAATTAACTTCTTTGTAGCCAAAGAAGTTACAAGAAATCTCGCGCTTTTCTAAGCGCGGCAAAGAATAGAGCTTCAACCCTTAACAAGCATCGCCTTTATCCGGTCGCAACCAGGCAATAGCTCCCTCAAGGCTAGTAGTTCAAGTTTATTTTTGCTCGCAATACATAGCTTTGGCGGTCTACCGCAAAGTGGGTTGGACTTTCGGCGTTCACGCGAACGTCGGCGCATTTTTAAATTAACTTCTTTGTAGCCAAAGAAGTTACAAGAAATCTCGCGCTTTTCTAAGCGCGGCAAAGAATAGAGCTTCAACCCTTAACAAGCATCGCCTTTATCCGGTCGCAACCGGGCAATGGCTCCCTCAAGGCTAGTAATTCCAGGTTATTTTTGCTCGCAATACATAGCTTTGGCGGTCTACCGCAAAGTTACTTGCACGCCAGCGTTCTGTTTGTACTTGCCTGCACCTAAAATACTCACCGTTGCGTGCTGAATTTTGGCTCGTGTTACACGTAATTTCTAGCAGTAAAAGTAAGCAAGAAGCTTATCTATAATTCGTTCAAAGCACTACCGCAGTCATCGGTGATGTGGTTGTTTGTTTTGCGAATGAACGTTATCATGCCGAAGCGCGTGAGACTTACTGCCTGCAAGTAAGGGTTCTTTTGGATACTTTTACCCTAAAGGGCACGCGTCTTGACCACAAGAAAAGTATCATAACAAACGCTGCGCGTGCGCTTGCACGCCCGCAAGCAAAGGCTCTTTTTGCATACTTTTTACCCTAAAGGGCACGCGTCGCGCCTTTGCGAAAAAGTATGATAGGAGCTTCCGCGCAAAAATAAAAAAACGCCCCGGCGCACCGTCAAGCAGCACGCCGAAGCGTAAATTTATATTATTTTTACCGCAGGTTGATAAACTGCAAATCCACGCCGAAATCCTCAGCCTTGAGCATTTGAATAACCGCCTGCAAATCGTCTTTTTTCGCTCCGGCTACACGCACTTGGTCATCCTGAATCTGCGCCGTAACCTTGAGCTTGGTAGCCTTAATAGCCGCCACAATTTTCTTGCCGTTTTCTTTGGAAATACCCTGTTGGATTTCCAGCTGTTGACGCACCGTTCCCTTAGCCGCAGGCTCAATTTTTCCCGGCACCAGGCAGCGCAGCGGAATCCCGCGCTTAGCCATTTTTTGGCGCAGCATATCCAAAATTGCACCCAGCTTGTATTCATCCTCTGCCGCAACCTTTACTTCCTTTTCGCCCAGCTCCACCGAAGCGCTGCTGCCGCGAAAATCGTAACGCTGAGCAATTTCTTTTTTTACTTGATTGACAGCGTTATCCATTTCCTGCATATCAACTTGGGAAACAACGTCAAAAGAACTATCCTTAGCCATAAATATACCTCGCTTTAAAAATTTTTCAAATTATTATATCATACAGTCTAAAAAGCCTGCAACGGTTATCCCCCGTGCTTAGGCTTGGGAGACTGTCTGCCGTGCATATAAGCATGCTCCTGAGCCAACTCCTGCTGCAGCTTTAAGCCGCTCCACAGGCTGTTGGTAGGCGTCAGCGCCGCTTTTAAATCCACCTTTTGCAGCTTACCCTTGCGAATCGCGCTTAGCAGCCGGTCTAAATCAGGTCTGCCAAAGCCGCAGAAAATCAGCATTTCCTCCTGCGCTTCACTGCCGGTATAACTTTCGTCTGCTGCTTCCACTCCCGGCACGCCTGCCAAATAGCCCAAGGGCTGGGACAAAGCTTCCTGCGGCACCGCTTTAAGCTGCGCCTTAACCAGCATACACGCCAATTTTAACGCCTGCAAACGCTCCGGAGAAAAATTATAGGCTAAAACTAATTTTTGCATTTTTAGCTCCTTGTAAATTTAAAATAAAGAAATTTGATTGCTTTCCGGCAAACCCGCCAAAACTCCTGCCGCCACCAAGCAGTCGATAACATTTTGTCCAATACCGGCGCGCTGCTTCAAATCCTCTTGGGAAATATAGGGATTGTTGATGTCGCTGGCTGCCGCAATGGCTTTGGCGGCAATCTCGCCTACGCCGCCGATAGCGCCCAATGGCGGCAGCAGGCCGTCCTCGGTAATTTTAAATTTGATAGCGTGTGATTTATACAAATCCGGCCGGGCAAATTTAAAGCCGCGGCACATCATTTCGTTAGCCAGCTCCAAATAGGTTACGGTAGATTTATCCTGTACAGTAGCCTTAAAGCCTTGTTTGTAAACGTTGGCAATAAAATTCTGCACATAGCTTTGACCTTTAGCCACATAGTTATAATCAAAATCCGTCGCCCGCACAGTAAAATAGGCGGCATAAAATTCTTTGGGATAATGCACCTTGCAGTAAGCTATGCGGTAGGCCATCAATACATACGCTACGGCGTGAGCCTTAGGGAATAAATATTGTACCTTTTCGCAGGATTTAATATACCATTCAGGAATTTTCGCCGCCTGCATAGCCTCCAGCATTTTGGGCTCCAAACCCTTTTTAGCAGCCTTGCCCTTACGCACATGCTCCATGGTTTTAAAAGCCAGGCTGGGCTCCACGCCCTTGCTGATTAAGTGCGTCATAATATCATCGCGGGTGGAAATAGTTTCGGCAACGGGTTTGCCCTCTTTGATTAAATCCTGCGCGTTGTTCAGCCACACGTCGGTACCGTGGGAATAACCGGATACGCGCACTACTTCGCTGAATTTTTTCGGCTGTACGTCGTGAATCATTTGGCGCACAAAGGCCGTACCGCATTCGGGAATACCAAAGGTGCCAACCTGGCTGCCAATATCCTCGGCAGAAACTCCCAGTGAGGTAGTGTTTTGGAAAATGCGCATGGTTTCTTCGTCGCCCACCGGAATATCCTTAGGATGGAACGAGGGGTCAACCTCTTCCTGCATATATTTTTCCAGCATTTTCAGTACCATGGGATCATCATGGCCCAAAATATCCAGCTTAACCAAACGGTCGTTAATACTGTGATAATCATAGTGAGTAGTTATGGTGGGCTCGTCTTTTTTATCGGCAGGACGGTTCATCGGCGTAATATAATGGATATCCATATTACGCGGCACAACCATGATACCGCCGGGATGCTGACCGGTAGTACGCTTAATGCCGGCCAGTCCTTCTACCAGCTCCGCTATTTTCGCAGGATGCGCATGCAGATTATTCATTTCATAATATTTTTTGATATAGCCGACTGCCGTTTTGTTGGCGACAGTGGCGATTGTACCAGCACGGCACACATTGTCGCGTCCGAAAAGCTCCTCCGTGTACTTGTGCGCCACTTCCTGGTCGGACATGGGATGGGGACTGGGGTCGTCCGGGTCGTGTCCGCCGGAAAAGTTTAAATCAATATCTGGAACCTTGTCGCCATGGAAACCCAAAAATACCGCAAACGGAATATCGTGCCCGTCACGCACCATAGGCACACCGCATTCAGGACAATTTTTCGGCACTAAATCGAAGCCGGAATCCACCTCGTTATTTAAGAAAAATTCGCTGTGACAGCATTTGGGACAGCGATAATGTGGCTTTAAGGCGTTAACCTCCGTAATTTCCAGCATGGTCGCTACAAAGGACGAGCCTACGCTGCCACGGGAGCCAACCAAATAACCGCGGTCCAGGGAATGCTTTACTAATTTATGCGCAATGTAATACAGCACGGAAAAGCCGTGGCCGATAATTGCGTCCAGCTCCATTTTCAGCCTATCTTCCACAATCTGCGGCAGCTTTTCACCGTACCATTCGTGAGCCTTGGCGTAGGAAAGATTTTTTACCGCCTCCTCCGCGCCGGGAATGGACGGCGAATACAGCTGGTCGCGGTCCGGCACAGGCTTAAAGCGCTCAATCAGCTCGGCAATTTTATTGGTGTTGGTAACTACCACCTCATAGGCAATATCCTTGCCTAAATAAGCAAATTCCTCCAGCATTTCTTCCGTAGTGTGTAAATACAACGGCGGCTGCAGCTCGGCGTCCTTATAATTTTGCGCCGCCTGCAAAACTGTACGCAGCTTGGCGTCCTCCGGATTGAGAAAATGCACGTCGCAGGTAGCAACTACCAGCTTGTTTAAACGCTTGGCCAGCTCATAAATTTTGCGATTGTGATTCTGAATATCCTCTACGGTACAGAAGCCTTCCCGCACCAAAAACATATTGTTGCCCGTAGGCTGAATTTCTAAATAATCATAAAAGCCGGCGATTTCCTCCAGTTCAGCTTCGCCGGCGCCGCTGCGCACTGCCTGATACAGCTCGCCCGCCTCGCAGGCAGAGCCGAGCAAAAGTCCCTCGCGATGCTCGGCAATAACCTGGCGCGGCAGTAACGGCCGTTTATTTAAATAACGCAGATGGCTGATAGAAACCAGCTTATACAAATTGCGCAGTCCCGTTTCATTTTGCGCCAAAAGAATAATGTGATTGCTGCGCACCTTGGGGGCACGGCTGGCCTTAATAGTATCAGTCGGCTCCTGATCCATATCCTTGCCGTCAAAATTACGGTCGCTGATAAGATAGCCTTCCATACCGAAAATCAGTTTAAGGTCGCTGCCCTCTGCCGCATCAAAGCAAAAGGGGAAAGCCTGCACTACCCCGTGGTCCGTAATCGCCAGCGCCTTGTGCCCCCATTTAATGGCCTGCTTTACTAAAGCTTCCATAGGCGTTAAGCCGTCCATCTTGCTCATTTTTGTGTGGCAGTGCAGTTCTACGCGTTTTTCCGGCGCATTATCCATACGCGGTTTTTCCTCGCAGTCCAGCTTCATAATATTAGCAGCCATCATGCTCAGCTCGTCCTGCATAAATCTATCGCGGTCCACCTTGCCCTGACAGCGCAGAACCGTTCCGGGTTTTACCTTATTTTTAAATTCGTTACATGCGCGTCTAGCAGCTGCCGCCTCCTCTTTAGTATTGCGAAAACGCATTTTGATAGTCAGGCCGTTAGTTTCGTCGCACAAATTAAAGGACAAAATAATATCGCCGCTGCCGCGGATTTCGTGCTCCACAAAGGTTTGCAGATTGCCGTCCTTATCCAGCGTTTTGACAAATTTGCCTTCAACTATGATTTTATCCTCTTCGTCTGCAAGCGAATCTATTTTTCTGACCTGCCCTTTGATTTTTTTGCCCCATAAAATACCGTCGTCCTTTTTCCCGCCATAAAGAGCATTATAAGCAGCTTCATATTCCTTATCATAATCCGGTTCCGGCACTTCATTGATTTCCGGAGGCTCGCAATAATCCGGCGGCTCCGTCTGTCCAATTTCCATATCCACAGGCTCCGGCGGCAGAGGAATTTCCTCCGGCAGCTGTTCGCCGGTACAATCCGTTACAATAACCTCCGGCTCCTGATGAACCGGAGCCAGGCTGCATTTGCTACCGTCTCCGTCGCAAAGCATCTCCACATGCTGTAAAGAAAAAGCAGCGGCTAATTTTACAGCCGCCGCCTGAATAATACCCTCAGTAAGATGAGCTGAACACGAAAAATGTACTTCCCACTGATTGGTAGTTTCATCAATACAAATTTGATTGATATGCATTAAACGCAGCTGCAGCAGTTCACTGGCGGTAAATGTCTGGTCAGACAGAAAAGCAAAAAATTTTTCTTCATCAGGCACAATACAATATTTAGTCTGCATAATGTTATCCTTTCCTGCTTCCGCTCAAGGAAATTTCTGTCAGCCAAAACTTAGTATTTAGAGTTTGCCACGCTGACAACGCCCTCAATGCTTTGCAGACCGCGGACAATATCCACGCCCTCCATATTTTTACCAACCTTCAAGTATAAGTCAATGACTAAATTGTCTTTATCCTTGTTCTTTTTTACGTTCAGGGATTTCACCTGTACGCCGTTAGCGGATAAATAACCTGTGATGTCCGTAATAGCGCCGTTGCGGTTGCCGGCAGTAATGCGCACAAAGCGCCGGTCAGTACGGCTGGTAGCGGCAAAACGTTTTTCCCAAGTATGAAAAGTTACAAGCGTTATCATGGTGATTGCCGTAGCAGCAGCGCCTAAAAAATACATGCCGCTGCCAACAGCCAAACCAATAGCAGAAACCATCCACAAGCTTGCCGCCGTAGTTAAGCCACGAATAGTCAGGCCTTCGTGCAAAATTGTACCTGCGCCTAAAAAGCCAATGCCGCTGACTACTTGAGCAGCAATGCGGGCAGAATCGCGCCGCGCGCCTAAATCCGTTTCTTCCACAGCTACAGCAGGATTAATTTCATCAAAGCCATACATAGAAACAAGCATAAACAGAGCCGAACCTACGCACACCAAAATGTGCGTGCGAAAACCGGCAGGCCTATCGCCGCTGCCTCTTTCAATACCAACAATACCACCGAAAATGGCGGCAACAACCAGCCGGACAACCATCAATATTTCTATATGACTCGGTAACCAATTAAGGTTGTCCAACATTTACAACACCTCTATTTATAATTCTTGCAAAATTTCTTTGATAGCAGCTACATAGTCGCCGTTCAAAGGCAGCATTTTTACTTCGCCGCTCTTGCGGATTTTTACTTCCAATTCTCCGGTCTGTAAGGTTTTGGGGCCTACAACCACGCGCAAAGGATAACCAATCAAATCGGCGTCCTTAAATTTAACGCCGGGACGCTCCTTGCGGTCGTCAATAACAACCTCTAAGCCTGCGTCCAGCAGCTCATTATAAATTGCTTCGGCTTTAGCATTGCTGTCAGCATCTTTTACGTTCACAGGAACCACCAAAACCTGGTACGGAGCAATAGCCGCCGGCCAAATCATGCCGTCCTTATCGTTATTTTGCTCAACGGCAGCAGCCATAGTACGGCCAACGCCGATACCGTAGCAGCCCATAACCATCGGCTGCTCCTTGCCGTTTTCATCCAGGAAGGTAGCCTTCATAGCCTGACTGTATTTGGTGAACAGCTTAAATACCTGACCAACCTCAATACCGCGGGCCTTTTTCACCGGTGCCCCGCAGTGCGGGCAGGGATCGCCTTCAGCCATTAAACGGATATCCGCTACATAGGTCGGAGTAAAGTCGCGTCCCGGATTTACATTCAAGAAATGGTAGCCTTCATCGTTAGCACCGCAGCAGATATTGTGCATTTTCATAACGCTTTGGTCGACAACAATAATAACCTTTTTAGGATCCAAGCCCACGGGACCCATATAACCGCCAACAGTTCCGGCCTGTGCCAAAAGCTCCGGTTCAGCCATTTCTACTTCGGTAACGCCAACGGTATTTACTACTTTAATTTCGTTTACTTCGTGATCGCCGCGCACAAAGCACAAAATCAAGCCCTTTTCGCTTTGGAAAGCTACAGCCTTCATAGATTTTTCTACGGGCAATTTTAAATAAGCACACACATCCTCAATGGTTTTGCAATTGGGAGTCAGCACCTTTTCCATGGCTTCCGCTTCTTCGGCAGGAGCTTCAATAACGTGCAGCTCGGCCTTTTCAATATCAGCTGCATATTCACATTCGGAGCAGTAAACAATCTCGGCTTCGCCGCTGTCTGCCAGCACCATAAACTCGTGGCTGCCGTTGCCGCCGATAGCGCCGCTATCTGCTTCAACGGGACGATAGGTTAAACCACAGCGGTCAAAAATGCAGCTATATGCGTCATACATATCCTCATAGGATTTATCAAGACCGTCCTCATCGCGGTCAAAGGAATAAGCGTCTTTCATAATAAAATCGCGGCTGCGCATCAAGCCAAAGCGCGGACGGCGTTCGTCGCGGAATTTATCCTGAATTTGATATAAATTCAAGGGCAGCTGACGATAGGAGCGTACATCACTTTTCACAACGGTAGTTACCATTTCTTCGTGAGTAGGGCCAAGGCAGTATTCATGACCGTGACGGTCCTTTAAACGAATCATCTCTGCGCCGTAAGCGCCCCAACGACCGCTCTCCTGCCATATCTCCGCTGGCTGCATAATGGGCATCATAATTTCCTGCGCGCCTTTTCTATCCATTTCCTCGCGGATAATTTTTTCAATCTTTTTTATTACGCGCCAAGCCAAAGGCAGCAGGGTGTACATACCATTGGTAGATTTACGCATAAAACCTGCGCGCAGCAATAATTGATGGCTGGGGATTTCCGCCTCAGACGGAACCTCACGCAGGGTGGGTGCATACATTTTAGAAACTCTCATTAACGGGATACCTTCCTCTCCAGTAAAATTTTATCTATTTCAGCAAAAAGCTCGTTAACCAATTTGTCTTCGGAAACTTTGCGCAAAACCTGACCCTTGCGGAAAATCAGGCCCTCGCCGATACCGCCGGCCAAGCCTACATCCGCTTCTCGTGCTTCGCCGGGGCCGTTTACCACGCAGCCCATAACTGCAACAGTGATTGGCTCGCTGATATCTGCCAGACGACGCTCTACTTCCAAAGCCAGTTTTTCCAAATTGATACGCGTGCGTCCGCAGGTGGGGCAGCTTATCAGGGTTGGTCCATGCTCGCGCAGGCCCAAGGCTTTCAAAATATCGTAAGCCACTTTAACCTCGTTCACCGGGTCGCCGGTCAAAGAAACGCGAATCGTATCGCCAATCCCTTCTGCCAAAAGTGCGCCAATCCCCACAGCAGATTTAATAATACCGCTGTTGACGGTACCGGCTTCGGTAATGCCCACGTGCAGAGGATAATCGCATTGAGCCGCCATTAAACGGTAGGCAGCCAAGGTTAAAGGCACGTCGTGCGCTTTCAACGAAATTTTTATATTACGGTAATCCATATCCTCTAAAATATGAATATGCCTCCAGGCAGCCTCAACCAATGCTTCCGCCGTAGGATGACCGTATTTTTCCAGCAAATCTTTGGGCAGAGAACCGGCATTAACACCAATGCGGATAGGAATATTGCGCTCCCTCGCCGCATCAACTACGGCGCGCACTCTATCCTCACCGCCAATATTGCCGGGATTTAAGCGCAAACCGTCAACACCGGCCGCAATAGCAGCCAAGGCCAGCTTATAATCAAAATGAATATCGGCAATGACAGGAATCGGACTTTCCCTGCAAATAATTTTCAAGCCCTCGGCTGCCGCCATATCCGGCACAGCACAGCGGATAATATCGCAGCCGGCAGCTGCCAGCTTGCGAATCTGCGCCAAGGTAGCCGCTGCGTCGTCTGTATGAGTATTAGTCATAGACTGCACGGCAATAGGCGCGTCACCGCCAATCAGCATGCCGCCTACATTTAACTGACGTGTTTTTCTGCGTGTAAACACATTCTTCACCTCTTAACGTGTGATATCCTTAAAGGTGGAAAAAAGCGTCAAAGCCAAAATTAAGGCTACGCCCACCATTTGAATATTATTCATAGCCTTGCTGCCCAAAGGCTTACCGCGCAAGCCCTCTAACAGCAGCAGCACAAAATGCCCGCCGTCCAGCGCAGGTAAAGGCAGCAGATTGATAACGCCAAGATTGATGCTTAAAAAAGCAACAAAATTCATCAGCGGCAGCAAGCCCTGCTCCGCCACCTGTCCGGCCATCTGCGCCACGCCAATAGGACCGGCAACCTCGGCAGGAGCCTTGCCCGTAATAATTTTTGCAAGACCGTCCATCATGGCTGCAATTATATATTTGGTATAGCTAAAGCCCTCTTTTACAGACTCGGCTATACTCATGTTAACTTTTTCAAATTTAGGCGTAATGCCTACCAATGCCCTTTTGGCTTCTTGATCATATTGGGGCTGCAAGGTATAAGTTTTCACTACGCCTTGACGCTCTGCCCGCAAGACTACTTCCTTCTCGCCGTTAGCACGCAGCGTCACAACTATATCGCGCCAATTCTGCATCGGTTTGCCGTCAATGGTAAGAATTTTGTCGCCCTCTTTAAGACCCGCTTTATCGGCAGCCATGCCCACCATAACATTACCCAGTACAGGCTCGTTGACCATTTTGTCCATGCCCTGCACCAGAAAAATACCGGTAAAAAGTATGATTGGCAGAATAAAATTCATCAGCGCACCGGCCAAAATTACCAGCATCCGCTTAGGAATAGATTTGGAGTTGAAAGAATCAGGCGTTACAGGTTCATCAGGATCCATACCGGCGATTTTATTATAACCGCCCAAGGGAATGGCACGCAGGCTGTACAGCGTATCGCCGTCCTTTTGCTGATAAATTTTAGGTCCAAAGCCAATGGCAAATTCATCCACGCGCATACCCGTAAACTTAGCAGTAATAAAATGGCCAAATTCATGCACGGTAACCAAAATACCAAAGACCAAAATAGCAGCTAAAACTGTTAACAATTTGTCCTCCTAAAAAATTACAAAGACTTAATCAATTCACGGGCGCACAAACGGGCAGAAGCATCCACAGCCACAATATCTTCAATAGCGGGCTGCAAAATATTTTGGTGCCGCTCTGTAACCGTCGCCGTGATATAAGGAATATCCAAATATTTTATTTTTCCGGCTAAAAAGGCATAAACCGCTTCCTCATTGGCAGCGTTAAAAGCGCAAGGTAAGGTTCCGCCGGCCCTGCCGCAGTCAATAGCAATTCTTAATGACGGAAATGCTTCCAAATCCGGTGCTTCAAAGGTCAAATTGCCGACCTTAACTAAATCCAGTTGATCAAAAGCGTAATCGTAACGTTCCGGCCAGCTTAAAGCGTACTGAATGGGCAGACGCATATCGGGAACACCTAATTGGGCGATAACGCTGCCGTCACAAAATTCCACTAGACTGTGCACAATACTTTGCGGATGTACAACAACGTCAATTTTTTCGTAGGGCATATCGAAAAGCCAGTGCGCCTCCATAACCTCAAGTCCCTTGTTAGCCAGGGTTGAAGAATCCAGCGTCACCTTCTGCCCCATGATCCAGTTGGGATGATTAAGGCATTGTGCCAAAGTAACATTTTCCAGCTCGCTGCGTTTTTTGCCGCGGAAAGGTCCGCCGGACGCAGTAATAAGCAAACGCTTGACTTCCTTTGGCGCTCCGCCGCGCAGAGCTTGAAAAATTGCGCTGTGCTCGCTGTCCACCGGTGTAAGGCTTACGCCCTTATCGGCTACGGCCTGCATAACAATACTGCCCGCAGCAACCAAAGTTTCTTTATTAGCCAAAGCGATATTTTTACCGCAGTTAATCGCTGCCAGGGTCGGGCGCAGACCGGCATAGCCGACCATAGACGCCAAAACCGTATCAGCGCCGTCATAGGTAGCCGCTGCCATTAAGCCTTCGTCACCGGCAAGAATTTCTGTTTTGCCATGATAACGCTTGGTTAAACGAGCAGCCGCATCCTTGTCTGTAAGCACAGCAATATCCGGCTGTAAAGCATTGATTTGCTGCTCTAAAACTTCGTCGCTTTTATGCGCCGCCAGCGCGCGGATTTTTATTTTATCAGGATTAGCCAGCGCCACTTCCACCGTTTGGCGTCCAATGGAGCCGGTACTTCCTAAAAGAGAAATATTTTTCATATTCTGCCTCGTTAAAATTCAAGATAACTAAAAATACTGATAAACATCAAAACATAATAAACCACCGGCGCCGTAAACAGCAGGCTGTCAAAGCGATCTAAAACGCCGCCGTGACCGGGAAAAATATTGCCGGAATCTTTAATATCAAAGGAGCGTTTAATAATGGATTCCACTAAATCGCCGATAGGAGCGAACACCGCTACTGCCGCACCTAAAAGACAGGCCTGCCACAAGGGCACGCCTAAGCAGAAAATGCTTAAAAACATTACGGTAATAAAACAGCCTACAAAGCCGCAGACAGCGCCTTCAAAGGATTTTTTAGGACTTACGCGGCAAAAGGAAGTTTTGCCGAAGGCGCGGCCAAAGAAATACGCAAAGGTATCGCTGGCCCAGGTACCTAAAAGCACTACCCACAGACAGATTTCACCGTATTCAAAAACGCGGAAGCCTAAATCAATGTGGGGACCGCCGTCAAAGGAGCGCAGCACAATAACATGCGCAAACAGCAGACCGCAATACAGCATGGCCCACGCCGAAAGCCCCGTATCCAGCAGCCAATTTTCTCCTTCGCAGTGGCAATGACGCCATAAGCCTTCGATAGCGCTTAAAATAAAGAAAATTACCGCCAGCATCAGCATAAATGCCAGAGTAAAAACCTGTTCCATTTCTACATAATAGCCAAGTCCTGCCATAGCGACTATCAACACACTGCCTAAGCCGGAGGTCAAAGGATAAATATGACGTTCTTTGTGCGCAGCCATTTTATAGTATTCATGCCAGCCAATCAGCGACAGCAGAAAAACAGCGGCCGTAAAAACAAGTCCACCCTTAGTGATGATGGCTGCCGCCGCCGCAATACCCACTATGCCTGTTATAATACGCTTCAACATCTAGATATACACCTTATTTCTTTGTATTTTCCACTAAGCCGCCAAAACGGCGCTCGCGGCCTTGATAAGCCAAAATAGCGTCTACCAAATGATCCGGAGTAAAGTCCGGCCAATAAACCTTCGTCGTCCAAATTTCGGCGTAAGCAATCTGCCACAGCAAAAAATTACTGATGCGCAAATCGCCGCCGGGGCGAATCAAAAGATCGGGAGCCGGTAATCCGGCAGTATACAAATGGTTTTCTACCACTTGTTTATCTATTTTCGCTACGTCCAGCCGGCCTGCCGCTGCCTCTGCGGCAATATTCTGCACAGCCTGCAGTATCTCGGCCTGACCGCCGTAGTTAATAGCCAAATTTAAAATGATGCCCGTGTTATTTTTGGTTTCCGCAACAGCATGATCCATTTTTTCCTTAACCGCCTGCGGCAAACCCTCGCGGGAACCAATAAAACGTACCTGCACGTTATTTTCGTTAAATTCTTCAATCTCGCTGGTCAAATAACGGCTTAAAAGCTCCATGATAAAATTTACTTCCGTCACGGGACGCTTCCAATTTTCCGTAGAAAAGGCATACGCGCTTATTACCTTAACGCCTAATTTATCGGCAGCCTTCACAATAGTTTTCAGCGTTTCCGCACCCTGCTGATGACCAAAGGTGCGCACCTTGCCCTGAGCCTTCGCCCAGCGGCCGTTTCCATCCATAATAATCGCAATATGTTGGGGAATGTTGTTCATGTCCAATCCTGCGGTATCAACTACCACATTGTTGGGCGCTTTTTTTCTTGTCTGAAACAAGCCTTTAAACACGACAATCCAGCCTTTCAATCGTCATAATAGAAATAGAGGCCGGCCTCTGCAAGAGAGGCCGCCTTTCTGATTCTGCCTTATACTTACTCGATAGCACCAACGGGACATTGAGCAGCGCAAGCGCCGCATTCTACGCAATCTTCACCGATTTCGTATTTGCCGTCAACTTCTTTAATAGCACCAACGGGACAGGTAGCAGCACAGCCGCCGCAGCCAACGCAGGTTTCTTTATCAATTTTCAGAGCCATTACCAAGCACCTCCTTCCCTACTCTGTACACAACGGTAAGAACTAATTTATTAGCAGACAGCTCCCGCTGCCTTACTACATATTTACGCACCGGTACGTAAGCAAAATCTTCCTGCCTATCGCGAGGCGGCAAAAGCACCTCCACCGCAAAGGCCACGCCTGCCTGCTGCAAGCGGCGTGAAGCTTCCTCAAGTTCCAATGCCAAAACGCAGGGAATATTCATTAGATTTCCATTACTTCTTTTTCTTTGTTGGCAGCAACAGCGTCAATATCCTTCATAATTTTATCGGTAATTTTTTGGATTTGCTCTGTGCCTTTCTTAACGTCGTCTTCAGTAATTTCCTTAGCCTTTTCTGCTTTTTTCACAGCGTCGTTGGCATCGCGGCGCATATTACGGCAGATAACACGGAACTCCTCGGCTTTTTTATGCACTACCTTTACTAAATCCTTACGGCGTTCTTCAGTGAGCTGGGGCAGATTTAAGCGGATACACACGCCGTCGCTGTTGGGATTCAAGCCCAAATCAGAAATCATAATCGCCTTTTCAATAGCTTTCAGCATATTTTTTTCCCAAGGCTGAACAACAATCATGCGCGGTTCAGGGACGGTTACACTGGCAATTTGGTTTACCGGCGTGGGAGTACCGTAATATTCTACCATAATTTTGTCCAGCAGTGCCGGAGTTGCGCGTCCGGCGCGCAGGCTTGCCAAATCTACACGCAGAGCATCTACGGATTTATGCATTTTTTCTTCCATAGCAGTGGTGATTTCTTTAACAGTTGCCATTATTTTTTACCTCCTACCAGGGTACCGATTTCTTCGCCCATTGCAGCGCGCAGAATGTTGCCCGGTTCATCAATATTGAAAACTACAATAGGAATGCTGTTGTCCATGCACAGGCTGTTGGCAGTGGAGTCCATAACATTCAAATGACGTTTAATAACATCAATATAATCCAAAGTATCAAATTTCTTAGCTTCGGGATTTTTAGCCGGATCGCTGTCATAAACGCCATCCACACCTTTTTTAGCCATCAAAATAGCGTCTGCTTCAATTTCGGCGGCACGCAGAGCAGCGGTAGTATCGGTAGAAAAATACGGATTACCGGTACCGGCAGCAAAAATAACTACACGCTCTTTTTCCATGTGGCGGATAGCACGACGGCGGATATAAGACTCCGCAATCTGACGCATTTCAATAGCGCTTTGTACGCGGGTAGGCACGCCTAAATTTTCCAAAGCGTCCTGCAAGGCCAAAGAGTTGATTACCGTTGCCAGCATCCCCATGTAATCGGCAGTTGCGCGATCCATGCCTTTGTTATAACCGGAAAGTCCGCGCCAAATATTGCCGCCGCCATTAACAATAGCAACCTCAATACCATGCTCCACAACTTCTTTAATTTGCTTAGCCAAAGAATAAACAACGGTAGGATCAATGCCGAAACCTTTTTCACCAGCCATAGCTTCGCCGCTTAATTTCAAAATGATACGTTTGTATTTTCTATTCTCGCTCACTTTAACAACCTCCTTGACACATACTTATTCTTATTTTCTATTCCACAATTATACCAAAAATCCTGCCTGCTGTCGACAAATATTGCAGTCTAAAAAATTCTCTGCTAATGCCATTTCTGTGAAAACTTTAGCAAAATATTGCCGCAGAACATGCTGCTCGTTATTCATTTTCCAACCCAGCGCCAATCTGACAATGTAAAAAAATTACTAATTGGCCATGTTAATATGGTCAATTAGTTTTATAATTATCTTTATCAAAAAGGTGAAAGGAAAAATTATGATGGAAAAAACTTGTAACGGCCACAAAAAAAGTAGCGCTTTCGCTATCAGCATTACGGCGCTGTTCATGGCTTTAAATATTTTGATGAGTTCCTTTGGCGTGCCGGTTCCCGGCGGACGCTGCTATCTGAACGACGTTATCATCTGCACCGCAGCAATTCTTTTAGACGAACCCAAGGCTGCTTTTATGGTAGGCGGCATAGGCGCTTTTTTAGGCGATTTGTTTTTCTATCCCACGCCTATGTTTGTCTCGCTGGCAACTCACGGCTTACAGGCAGTAGTAATCTGCCTTACCGCGCACCAAGCTGCGCATAAAGAAGTTACTTTCAAAAATGCTGCTTTAGGCGTTGCTATGGGCGCGATGATAATGGTCGTCGGTTATTCCTTGGGACGCGCTTTTATTTACAGCACACCTTATTATGCTTATCTTAAACTGCCCTACCAAATTTTGCAGGCGGCAGTCGGCGCCATTGGCAGCCTTTTGCTGTGCTTCCATGGCGAACTGCTAAAAGCTTTTCAAAAAATGCAGCAGGCATAAATTTTAAAAATTTACAAAATTTTACTTAGACGTAAAAAATGACAGGTGGTGTGCCTGTCATTTTTTATTTGGTTTTTGCTATATTTTGTATAGACGTGCAAGCGCTTTGAAAAGCGCGGGAAACAATCACTTTTGCCTAGCCGTAAAAGCTTAACAAAAGGACTTTTTATATTATAGGGCTAGATGTTCTACATTTTTGCTACTGCTTTTTAAGCTAGTGGTTTCAGGCTATTTCAGCTCAAGATGCAACGCTTTAGCGGTCTACCGCAAAGTAATTTTTACGTTTGGCGTGCTAACGAAAGACAGCCGTTCAGCACTCGTCCAGTGTTATAGCGTAATAGACATTGCTGTAGTCATTTGTTTTTCAAATTAGCGTTAACATGTAGAAGCCGATAGGACTTACTGCCTACAATTAGGGTTCTTTTGGATACTTTTCTTGACTACAAGAAAAGTATCATTACAAACGCTGACGTGCCGCATGCACGCTACTCTTAATCTATCACTATTATAAAATTCTACACGCGTGAGCAGTCATTCATGTCACGAAACGCGACTCGAAACAAACGTCCATAAAAATATTTACGACGCAATTACTCTTTATAAAGTCTTCTTAACAACGCTATTTCCCGCGCGTAACCATCCAGCTCGTTGGGAGTTTCCAAATAAAACGGCAGTCTGCGCAGCAGCGGATGATTAGTAACAGCAGACAGTGCGTCCAACCCGATATTACCCTCACCTATGCAGACGTGTCTGTCCTTATGACTGCCAAGAATATTTTTGCTGTCGTTCAAATGAACGGCCCGCAGTTTTTCTAAACCAATAATTTTGTCAAACTGCTCCAGTACGCCTTCAAGATTATTAACAATATCATAGCCACCGTCAAAAATATGGCATGTATCCAGGCAGACGCCCATTTTTTCGTTGAGCTGTACCTTATCTAAGATTGCCGCCAATTCTTCAAAGGAACGTCCAACCTCGGTTCCCTTGCCGGACATTGTTTCCAAAAGCACAACGGTATGCAAATCCTTATGCAGCACGCTGTTGAGCATAGCGGCAATTTTTTGCATGCCCAGCTCTGCTCCCTGCTTAACATGGCTTCCCGGATGGAAATTATACATATTGCCCGGGACATATTCCAGCATCGCCAAATCGCCCTCCATTACCATGTGAGCAAAATCCAGCAGCTTAGCGTCTGCCGCGCAGGGATTCATGGTGTACGGCGCATGAGCCAACAGCGGCGCAAATTTATGCTCGGCGCACAAATTTTGTAAAGCCAAAGCATCTTCAGCATCTACGGCCTTAGCCTTGCCGCCGCGCGGATTACGCGTAAAAAACTGAAAAGTATCCGCGCCAATGGACAGAGCAGTTTTGCCCATAGCCAAAAAACCTTTGGACGATGATAAATGACAACCTATATGTAACATAAAATGTTCTCCATTTTAACACTTAACCTTATTATTTTGCACTTTCCCTTAAATTTCCGCTTGTTTTAAGGGAAAGTTGGAATGAGTAAGGGCAGCGCCCCCTCTTTTTACTTCACAAACACATCTCTTACTAAATTTATATCAATGCCTTTAGTCTGCAAAAAGCCAAAGAAATACGCCTGCTCCAAACGCTTTTTAAAGCCTTCCAACCCGTTGCCGTCATCAGCGACAGTCACGCGATACATTTCCATAGGCGCTTTAGCATAGGTCGCAGCAGTGTTAATGCCGATATGACCGGTCAGCGCGCGATAAAAGCCATATTTTTTCGCAGCGGCAATAACCGTAGCGTTATAGCTGCCGTTAGGATAAGCCAGGGTGCGCACAATATAGCCGTCAAATTTTTTCTTCAACCAATAGCGGGAGGTATCAAACTCCCAAACAAGATATTTAGGCTCAATATCTGCCAGCGGATTATGACTGTAAGTATGCGAGCCCAGCTCCATTCCGGCAGCAAGCAGCTCCTTAATTTCTGCTTCGTTCATATGATATTGGTCGCCCATATCCTTATTGATAACAAAAAAAGAGCCTTTGGCATCATATTTCTGCATAATTGGCAAAGCATTGCTGTAATTATCCTTGTAACCGTCGTCAAAACTCAACGCTATATATTTATCAACAGTTTGTTTTTTTTCCAAACGATGAGCAAGCTGCTCCACGCTGACGATAGTATAGCCCTGCTCCTTGAGATATTTTAAATGCTCCTCAAACAGCTGCGGCGGCATAATCAAACTTTTAGGCCAATCCTTGCCGTATTCCGTACCAACAGCGTGATACATTAAAATCGGCGCGCCGGTTTTGCGGTAAGCGGCGTATTCCTCGCGCCACTGACTGCCCTTAAGCTGCCATACAACAGCGCCAGCTAAACCACATACCAGCACTAACGCCAGCAAACCGTAAATTATTTTTTTCATCATTTATTTTCCTGCTCCAAAACCATGCCCAAGCCCACGGCAATAGCCTGTAATTTTTTCAGGCGGTGGTTAATGCCGGATTTGCCCAAGCCGTCAGTATATTCTACTAAATCATTTAGAGAAACGTCCGGATGCTCTAAGCGCAGGCGGGCAATCTCCTGCAAATTAGGCTCCAGCTGACCAATGCCGCCGTGAGCATCAATATATTTAATGCAGCTTACCTGACGCACCGCCGCCTTCACTACCTTATTTAGGTTAGCTGTTTCGCAGTTCACCGCGCGATTGACATTATTGCGCATTTCCTTAACAATACGCACATTTTCCAGCTCCATCATAGCGTTATGTGCGCCGATAACATTGAGAAAATTGATAATGCTCTCGCCGTCCTTTAAATAGACAATATATTCATTCTTTCTGTCCGTCAGCTTAGCTTTCATAGAAAAACTATGCATAACCTTAATAATGGTTTGCGCAAAAGTTTCGTTGCCGGTGACCATTTCCAAATGATAATCGCTGGCCGGACGGCTGATGCTGCCGCCGCCCAAAAAAGCGCCGCGCAGATAGGTGCGCTTACAGCTATGACTGTTAAGCAGAGGATTTTGCAAATCGCTTTCCATGCTCAACAGCTGCAATTCTTCCAGCGCCGTACTAACTTTAGGCGCCGGTAGTACGTGTACCTGATAGCGATTATTTTTTTTCAGACGGCGGGAACGGGTAATGACCACCTCCGTCTGTACCTCATAATTATTTTTCAGCATGTGCAGCACTCGGCGCGCCAGGGCTGCATTTTCAGTAGAAAAGTGGATGCCGACATTTAAACCGCGGATAATAATGGCGCCGCTCATGCGCAGCAGCCCCAAAAGCTCCGCCTTATCGCCCGCAACGTCGTTGGTTTCAATGCGGGACAGTTCGTTTTTTACATCATTGGAAAAAGACATGCGGCCTCCCCCTTGCTTTAACTTGCTTAATTATTTCTCTTCCTGCTGTTTCATTTTGCGCATTCCCTGACGCATAAAGAAATAATCAAAAAATTGCATACCGCGGCCAAAAAGGCGCAGACGATAAATCAGCGCAATCAAAACTCGCGCCAGCTTACGCGGGTCGTGGCGCACCAAATCGTGCTTGCTGATAAGACGTGCAGGCACCACCGTAATGCCTAAGCTGCGAATTTTATCAATATCCGGCGTAATGGGCATGGAGCCCTCGGCGTTGTACTGACGCAGCTGCTCCACCGTAATATCTTGGTCGTTGACAATAACGTAATCCAAAAACTGCGCGCCCATGTGCTTAATTAAAGCCTGCACATGCTCGTAAGCGCCGTAGCCGTCGGTTTCGCCGGGCTGAGTCATCACGTTGCAGATATAAATTTTTACAGCGCCGGACTGCAAAATTGCCTCGCGAATACCGTCCACCAGCAAATTGGGAATAACGCTGGTGTACAGGCTGCCGGGGCCAAAAATCAGCACGTCCGCATTCTTAATCGCTTCTACCGCGCCTTGAGTTGCCGGCGCATCCTGAGGCAGCATCATCATTTTGGCAATGCGTTTGCGCACCTTGGGAATTTCCGATTCGCCCGTTACCACGCTGCCGTCGCGCATCTGCGCTTGCAGCTGAATATTTGCCAGCGTGGAAGGAATAACCCGTCCGCGCACCTTTAAAATTTGGCTGGTAGCGTTAAGTCCCGCTTCCATGCCGCCCTCTGCCTCCGCCATAGCCGCAATAAAAAGATTGCCAAAGCAGTGGCCTGCCAGCGGCGAATCGCCCTGAAAACGATATTGCATCAAACGCTCCATTAAAGGCTCGCGGTCTGCCAAAGCAGTAAGGCAGTTACGCAAATCGCCGGGCGGAATAATACCCAGCTCTTTGCGCAGGCGTCCCGAAGAACCGCCGTCGTCGGCAGAGGTAACAACTGCCGTACAATTATTGGTAATATATTTCATGCCGCGCAGCAAGGTCGATAAGCCCGTGCCGCCGCCAACCACAGTAATGGCGGGGCCCTTGGTCAGCTTGCGCTGCATAAAAATTGTTTCCATAAGCGAGCCGTTTTTATCGGGCACAACTACGGAAACCACCGAGCTAATCAAGCGGCGGGTGCCGTAAACCATGACGCCGAAGCCGACAAGCAAAAACAGCACGCCTAAAGCTACTACTAAATTATTTGAGTAGCTGCCGGTGGTGAGATAGGTCATTTGGAACAAAAGCTCCTCCGCTCTCCCCATCAGCTGATAATTAAAAACCATTGCCAGTCCTAAGGCACACAGCAAAACGCCCACTGCAAACAGCAGCAGCCAACGTTTTAAATTGATGCCGGGACACAGCCAACTAATCCAACCCATGCTTTCCTCCCTATTTATTTTTGGGAATATCGCGATGCGTAATTTCTACACTGTAACCACGCTCACGCAGAAACTCGTACAATTTATTGGCGATAAATACGCTGCGGTGCTGACCGCCGGTGCAGCCCACGCTGATAACCAGCTGCGCCTTGCCTTCGTTGATATACTGCGGCACCAAAAATTCCAGCAGCTGCTCCTCCAGCTTTAAATACTGAAATGTTTGCGGATAGCGGCAGATAAAATCCGCTACGGGACGGTCGTTACCCGTCTGGCTGCGCAATTCTTCCACATAAAAGGGATTGGGCAGAAAACGCACGTCTAAAACTAAATCGCTGTCCAAGGGCAAGCCGTGCTTAAAGCCAAAGGAACGCACCACTATACCCATGCGCTCCTTAGAGCTGCCCTCGCCAAAAAGCTCCGTTACTTTAGCCTTGAGCTGCGCCGTAGACAGCGCCGAGGTATCAATAATAGAGGTAGCCTCATCTCGCAACGGCTCCAGCAGCAGGCGCTCGTTAGTAATATTTTTGAGCAAAGAATTGCGCTCGCCCAAAGGATGACGGCGGCGCGTTTCCTTATAACGGCGCACTAAGGTTTCGTCGGACGCATCTAAAAACAGCAGCTCGTATTTTTGGCCGCTGGCTTTGATTTCATCCAAAACCTGCAGCAGCTTGTCAAAAAATTGGCCGCCGCGAATATCCACCACTAAAGCAACCTTATCCTCCGACGTTTGGCGGCACAGCTCCGCAAATTTAGGAATCAAGGTAGCAGGCAGATTATCTATGCAGAAAAAATTTAAGTCCTCCAATGTGCGGACAACCTGCGTTTTGCCGGCGCCGCTCATACCCGTAATAATAAGAAAGTGTGACTGCATGTGCTTCACCCCTTTAATAAACAATTAGTAAATTATATTACATTATACCACGAAATAAAAAAAGTTGAAAGCGCGCTGCTAAAAGCAGCTTACAACTCCATACAAAAAAGCGTACACAAGCCATTAACTCATGTACGCCATAAACTTTTAAATTTTATTTCTTCGGTGTAATCGCCAAAACGCGGGCAGGCAAACCGGTTGCGCCCTCAATACGCGGCCAGGCGGCAAACAGCAGCGCGCCGGCAGGAGCAACCTTGTCCAAATTATCCAGCACCTCAATCTGTAATTTGCCTTTAGCCAGAACATAACGCTCGCAAGCCAAATCTCCTTGAGCGGCTGCCAATGCGCTGGCATCGGTGTCCAAGGTTTCGTGACCGTTGGCGGCGGCGTTGCGTTCTTCGTAAATATATTGCAACGCTTCCAAGGACCAGCCGGGAAAATTTTCGCTGCCGTCCTCGGCAACGCCGCTTAGTTTATCCATATCCGGCCAATTTTTTGCCCAATCAGTACGCAGGGCTACAAACGCGCCGTCGGGAATAGCGCCGTATTTCTCTTCGTACTCTTTAATATCGGCAACGGTTACGGCGTAATGCACATCCTGCGCAACCTTATCCGTAATATCAATTACGCACAAGGGCATCAGCATATTATTGGTGCCAAAAGCTTCGGAGGAAGCTAAGCCTTTAACAAAGTGGGACGGAAAATCTATGTGCGTACCAAACTGTCCGGGAAATTTAAAGGTTTGAATCAAGCATTCCAGCATAGGATTGCCCCAATCAAAAACAGTTTTGCCCAGCTCCACGCTGCCTGCGGGAATGCCGCCCCAATACGGGCTGTCGTTGTTCAGCGAATGCGAAAGTTCCACCCATTCATAAGCGTCGGATTTCAATTCTTCTAAAATATTCCATAATTTAAATGTCATCATAAATCCCCTCTTTCCAATTACACGCCGTCTATCCGGCTCTAAATAAGTGATTTTATTTTATCATCACCGGCAATTCTTGTAAACAAAAACGTCTTAAAGCCATTCAAAAAGCTTTAAGACGTTTTATTTGTAACATTATTAAAAACAATTTATTCCTTAGGCTGTACATTCAGCTTTTTCAAAGCCTGTTCTGCCGCGTGCTGTTCGGAGTCCTTTTTTGTGCGTCCCTGACCTTCGCCAATAACCTTACCCTCCACTACAACTTCGGAGAGAAAAATTTTATTATGCTCCGGCCCGCTGCTACCCAGCAGCTGATAAGAAATTTCTACATCGCCGTCCCGCTGCAAAAATTCCTGCAAGCGCGTTTTATAATCATTATAAATACCGTTACGGCAGATGTAATCAATTTCCGGCTGCATCATGTGCAAAAGATAATTTTGCGCTACGTCAAAGCCCTGGTCTAAATAAATAGCGCCCAGCACAGATTCAAAGGCATCAGCTAAAATAGAGGCTCGTTCTCTACCTCCGCTTAACTCTTCGCCCTTACCCAAAAGCAGCAGGTCGCCCAAATGAATTTTTTGCGCGTATTCATACAGCGACGCTTCGCATACTAAATGAGCGCGCAGCTTGGTAAGCTGTCCCTCGGCCAACGCAGGAAAATTTTCATACATATAAGTGCTTACAATAACGCTGAGCACAGAATCACCTAAAAACTCAATGCGTTCGTTATGCCGAGGTTTTGGCTGCTGCTTCGCCTCGTGTGCAAAGGAGGTGTGGGTCAACGCCATATCCAGCAGCTTTAAATCCT
Organism: uncultured Phascolarctobacterium sp.; assembly: GCA_905200645.1. Classification (GTDB taxonomy): domain Bacteria; phylum Bacillota; class Negativicutes; order Acidaminococcales; family Acidaminococcaceae; genus Phascolarctobacterium_A. Next base: position 23,039 of record CAJKLD010000005.1, read on the forward strand.
GCATTTGGATACCAAGACTGCTGCAAAAATTTAGCAGTAGCTGCTTACGTTTCTCCTGCATAGCCATCATCTCGCTTTTAGTCAACGTATTTTTTGAAAACGATAGCTGCATTGTGGCCGCCAAAGCCTAAGTTATCGCTCAAAGCTACGTTAACAACTCTTTCGCGGGCAACGTTAGGAGTATAATCCAAATCCAAAACGCCTTCGGGATCGTCCAAATCCTTATCCTGATAGTTAATGGTAGGCGGAACAAGATTATTTTCAATGGTCAAAACGGTAGCAATAGCTTCTACGCCACCGGCAGCGCCCAGCAAGTGACCAATCATGGATTTATTGGAGCTGATGCTCAATTCATAAGCATGGTCGCCAAAAACCTTTTTGAAGGCAATGGTTTCGCCCAAGTCATTGCGATGAGTGGAGGTGCCGTGAGCGTTGATATAATCAACCTCCTCCGGTTTTACGCCGGCGTCATCAATAGCGGACTGAATGCAGGCAGCAGGAGTTGCACCGGTCGGGTCGGGAGCGGTAATGTGGTAAGCGTCGCAGTTCATGCCAAAGCCGGCCAGCTCTGCATAAATGTGCGCTCCGCGAGCCTTAGCATGCTCCAGCTCTTCCAAAACAATTACACCGGCGCCCTCGCCTAAAACAAAGCCGTCGCGTTTTTTATCAAAGGGGCAGGAAGCCTGCTCCGGATGCTCGTTGTTGGTAGACAAAGCCTTCATGTTGGCAAAGCCCGCAATAGCCACGGGAGAAACGGCAGCTTCGGTGCCGCCAGCCAGCATTACGTCGGCATCACCGTATTGAATGGTGCGCAGAGCGTCGCCAATGCAGTTGGTGCCGGTTGCGCAGGCAGTAACAATCGCAGTATTAGGTCCTTTCAGGCCAAGAGCAATGGCAATTTGACCGGCGGACATGTTAGGAATTTCCATAGGAATAAAGAAGGGGCTGATTTTGGAAGGGCCTTTAGCGCCATATTTCAAGGATTGATCCAAGAAAGTGTGAATGCCGCCAATACCGCTGCCAACGCAGACGCCGCAGCGCAGAGCATTTTCCTTGCTCATATCCAGCGCAGCGTCCTCTACTGCCAGCTTAGCGGCAGTAACTGCCAGTTGGGTAACGCGGTCCATACGTTTACCTTCTTTTTTATCAATATAAGCAGTGTAATCAAAATCTTTTACTTCGGCAGCAATTTTTACAGTGAAGCCTTCAGTATCAAATTGAGTGATGGGACCAATACCGGATTTACCGGCAGTCAGATTGCTCCAAAAAGTCTCCTTGCCGATACCGATAGGAGTTACAGGGCCAAGACCAGTTACTACAACTCTTCTTTTACTCAAAATTTTTCACCTCGTAGTTAAATTTTTGCAATATCTTCTTTGATTCTGCGGAAAATTTCTTTTACAGGCAGAATCTCTTTAATTTTCCACATGTTAGCGCCGGTAAATACCAAGCCGGTCTCCACATCGCCCTGCTGCGCTCTGGTAAGGGCGCGGATAATGCAGAAGCTGTGAGTGCAGTGCTTCAAGCATAAATCGCATTGTCGGGGCTTGGGAGCTCTATTTTCCAAAGACAGCTGCGCAAAGGGATTGCGGATAGCGCGTCCCTTGTAGCCCACGGGACTATCAATCTGCACAACGTCCTCTTTTGTCATTTTCAGATAAAATTCTTTCAGGGCCGGTGCACCGTTAGATTCCTCACTGGCAGCAAAACGACTGCCCATTTGTACACCGCTGGCACCCAAATTCAAAAGGTCTGCCACATCCTGACCGCATACTGCGCCGCCTGCGGCAATGACCGGTATATTAACGGATTTTACAATCTCCGGAAGAATTTCTTTAATTGACTGTTGGGTACCAAGATGACCGCCTGCTTCGGTGCCTTCAACCACAATGGCAGACGCACCCAGCTTTTCAGATATTTTAGCCAGTTTCACAGAAGATACGATAGGTACAACTTCAACACCATATTTTCGTCCGACGGCAAAAATATCTCTTGAAAAACCGGCGCCGGCTACGATTAAATCAATTTTCTCTTGTGCGGCAGTAGTAATCAGGTCCAAAAAAGCTCTGGCTGCGAACATGCAGTTGATACCGACAATTCCCTTACCGCCGGTCAATGCTCGTGCTAAACGAATTTCCTTGCGCAGCTCATCACAGCTCATGCCGGATGCAGCAATAAGACCGATACCGCCTTCCTTTGCCACAGCCGCTGCCAAACGGGCAGTGGACAGTCTAATAGCCATGCCTCCTTGTACAATCGGTACCTCGGCAATAAGCTTACCGATTTTCAGCACTGGTAGTTTCAACAAATATCCCCCATTTCAGGACTAACATAGCTTGTGCCCGGGAGTCCCCAAGGGACTCCCTACGCATAAGCTAAGTAAAGCATTATTTTTCTTCATCCAGCAGCTTAACAGCGTCAGCTACAGTGCGAATCTTTTCAGCTTTTTCATCAGGAATTTCAACACCAAATTCTTCTTCAAAAGCCATGATCAGCTCAACGATGTCGAGGGAGTCAGCGCCGAGATCATCGATGAAAGCGGATTCCATCTTTACGTCGTCAGCGTCAACGCTCAATTGCTCAACAGTGATATCTCTTACTTTTTCGAAAGTGCTCATTACGATTCACCTCCTTCCACTTGGCAAAATTTGCATGTTGCCCTATTACATTACCATACCACCGTCGACATGTAAAGTCTGTCCGGTTATATATTGGGCGTCGTCGCTCACAAGAAAGACAACAGCCTTGGCAATATCGCTGGGATCACCTAATTTATGTAAAGGAATAGTATTCAGCATACCTTCAACTACCTTTTCAGGAAGAACGGCAGTCATATCGGTTTGAATAAAGCCGGGAGCAACGGCATTGACGGTAATGCCGCGAGCGGCAACCTCTTTAGCCACAGCCTTGGTAAAGCCCAAAACGCCTGCCTTAGCGGCAGCATAGTTAGCCTGTCCGGCATTGCCCATCAGTCCGACAACGGAGCTGATGCTCACGATACGACCGGCTTTTTGCTTCATCATATATTTTACCGCAGCTTTAGTGCAGTTAAAAACGCCTTTCAGATTGGTAGTCAAAACGGCGTCCCAATCCTCTTCCTTCATACGCATTAAAAGACCGTCGCGGGTGATACCGGCATTGTTAACCAAAATATCAATGCGTCCGAATTCTTTAACCACTGCGTCTACCAGAGCGCCTGCCGCTTCGTTAGAAGAAATATCAGCCTGCAATACCAAAGCCTTGCGGCCCATAGCTTCAATTTCGGCAGCAACCTCTTTAGCAGCAGCTTCGCTGCCAGCATAGTTTACTACTACGTCGGCGCCTTCGGCAGCCAATGCCAAAGCGATAGCACGGCCTATGCCGCGGGATGCGCCGGTTACTAGTGCTTTTTTACCCTCTAATTTCATAATTATTAGTTTTCCTTTCTCTAGGCAATGCTTATAGCGCTTTTAAAGCTTCCAAAGTTTTCTCCAAGCTTGCCGGATCTTCCACATTCAAAGCAGTCATCCCCTTAGCAATCTTCTTGGTAAAGCCGGTGAGTACCTTGCCGGGGCCAACCTCAACAAAGGTATCTACGCCGCCTGCAACCATATTGCGTACAGAGGTTTCCCACAGTACCGGGCTGGCAGCCTGTTTAATCAACAGCTTTTTAATTTCTGCGCCGCTTACTACCTCTTGAGCGGTTACGTTGGCAACTACGGGAATGGCAATATCCTTAATTTCCATAGGCGCCAAAACTTCTGCCAAACGGTCGGCAGCGGGCTGCATCAAGGTGCTGTGGAAGGGAGCGCTTACCGGCAGCAGCACGGCACGCTTAGCGCCGGCAGCCTTTAATTCTTCAATAGCCTTGTTTACGGGAGCAACGGCGCCGGCAATTACTACTTGACCGGGGCAATTAAAGTTTACAGCCTGTACGGCGGCGCCCATTTCAGCTTCAACAGCCTTGCAGATTTCTACAATTTTTTCGCTTTCTAAACCCAAAACGGCAGCCATGCTGCCCTCGCCTACGGGAACGGCCTCCTGCATAAATTCGCCGCGTTTATGTACCGCTACAACGGCGTCGGCAAATTTCATAGCGCCAACGTTTACCAAAGCGGAATATTCGCCCAGGCTGTGGCCTGCCGCTACATCGCAGCCAATGCCGTGCTCTTTCAATACTGCGCCGCAAGCGGTGCTGGCAGTTAAAATTGCCGGTTGAGTGTTGGCAGTAAGCTTTAAATCCTCTGCCGGACCTTCAAAGCACATTTTGCTGATGGAATAGCCTAAAGCATCGTCTGCTTCTGCAAAAATTTGTCTAACAACGGCATATTCATCATAAAATGCCTTGCACATACCTACGGTTTGGGAGCCTTGTCCCGGAAATACAAACGCAATCTTGCTCATGGGAAAAACCTCGCTTTCTTTAATTATACTAGCTAATTGCAAAACCTTCTATACTAAATGCAAAAATATTATTTGCTCCATTTCAGAACGATGGACGCCCAAGTCAAACCGGCACCAAAACCGTCCAAAATAATGTTGTCGCCTTTTTTGAGTCTGCCTGCCGCCTGCGCCTCGCACAAGGCGATAGGAATGGAGGCTGCGGAGGTGTTGGCATATTTGTCAACGTTTACCCAAACCTTATCCATAGGCAGCTTCAAACGCTTTGCGGCAGAGGTGATAATACGCAGATTTGCCTGATGGGGAAACAGCATGTCCAGCTCCTCCGGCTTCATGCCTGCGTTAGCCAAAGCGCGTTTAGCGGTCTTGCCCATAATCTGAATGGCAAACTTAAATACCTCGGTGCCGTTCATGTGAATGGTGTGGTCATTAGCGGCAACGGTTTCTGCGCTGGCAGGATTGCGGCTGCCACCGGCAGGCTGCACTAAATATTTGCCGCCGTTGCCGTCCGCGCCCATATCAATGCCCAGCACGCCGTAGCCTTCTTCAACCTCGCCCACAACTGCCGCACCGGCGCCGTCGCCGAAAAGCACGCAGGTATTTCTGTCAGACCAATTCATAATGCGGGAAAGAGTTTCTGCGCCGATAATCAAAATTTTGTTATACAAGCCGGTTTTTACCATTTGGCTGGCAACTGCCAGGCTGTAAACAAAACCGCTGCAGCCGGCAGCCAAATCAAAGGCAGCAGCATTTTTCGCACCCAGGCGCGCCTGCACCAAGCAAGCGGTAGAGGGGAAGATATGGTCGGAGGACGCGGTGCCCACAATAACCAAATCCAGCTCTTCAGCCTTAACGCCTGCGTCAGCCAAAGCAGCTACGGCAGCGTTATATGCCAAATCAGAGGTTGCTTCCTCGGGAGCGGCAATATGGCGCTGCTTGATACCGGTACGCTCGGTAATCCATTCGTCGCTGGTATCAACCATTTTTTCTAAATCAAAATTAGTAAGAATCTTTTCAGGAACATAATGTCCTACACCTAAAATACCAACTGCTCTTGTCATTTATCTATTTCCTCATTTCTTTTGGTTTCAGCAATTTTCTTCGCGATAATGCTGACGACATCCTGCTCGGCAAAATCCATAGCAACACGAATCGCATTGGTAATGGCTTTCGCTTTAGAGCTGCCGTGGCAGATAATAAAGGGAGCGCGAATACCTAACAGCAGCGCGCCGCCGTATTCCGCCGGGTCCAGACGCTTCTTTACAGGCTTCAGAGCCGGTTTAATCAAAAGACCTCCCAGCTTAGCCAAAAAGCCGCCGTTCATAATGGCTTCCTTAACCAACGTCATAATAGCGTTAGCCAAGCCCTCGCCAAATTTCAGCACCACATTACCTACAAAGCCGTCGCAGACAACTACGTCCACAGTGCCCTTGTTGATGTCGCGTCCTTCCACATTACCAATGAATTTTATTGTTTTGGTTTGTCTAAGCAAAGGATATGCTGCCAAAGCTTGTTCATTACCTTTAGTTTCTTCTTCACCGATGTTCAAAAGTCCTACCCGCGGCGCAGAAATTTTTAAAATTTTTTCTGCATACACAGTTCCCATTACTGCGCTCTGCAGCATGTGCACGGGTTTAGCGTCAACCTTAGCGCCGCTGTCTAAAACTACCGTAGTGCCCTTCAGACTGGGAATAGGCGTCGCAATAGCAGGCCGCTCCACGCCTTTGATGCGTCCTACGCCAAACAAGGCCGCCGCCACAGCGGCACCCGTGCTGCCTGACGAAACTAGCGCGTCGCACTCCTTATTTCTAAGCAGCCTGGCAGCTACCACAATAGAAGCATCCTTTTTCGATTTTACGGCAATAGCAGGATGCTCGCTCATAGCAATTACTTCGCCTGCGTGATGAATGGTTATTTTCTCGTTTTTATCCGCGTGGTATTCTACCAGCAGCTCTCTAATAATTGTTTCGTCGCCTACCAGCACCGTTTCACAGCCGTATGCCTTAACCGCATTCACAGCGCCTAAGACAAGCTCCTTAGGACCATAATCGGTACCCATAACGTCTACTGCGATTTTCATGCTTCCTGCTCCCTTTCTCAATACACTCTATTTAGCACGCTTATCCATGGAAACAATAATGAATTTTGCGCGAAATACTTCTTCGCTGTTACTTTTAATCGTAACAAAAATATAATATTTATCTATTCTTTTGAGCGTTACCTCCGCCCTGGCCACCAAAACGGCTCCGGCGCTTACAGGTATTTTGTACTTGACATTTCCCACTGCCGTGAGCGCTTTTTCGGCGTCCACAACTGCCAAAGCCAAAGTATTTGCCATAGCAAACATATAATAGCCGCGGGCAATGCCGGTTTTTTCCAGCACCATGTCAGGCGAAATTTTCAGGGTAGAAATTCCCGATTTATTCAATTCCAAATCCAAAAGCTCGCCCACAATATCCTTTTTGTCAATGGCGCGCACCTTCGTTTGCGCATTCTCGGCCATAGTACGCGTTCTGGCGCGCAGCTCCGGAATGCCTAAGGTTACTCTGTCAAGACGAATAGTCTGAACGCTGACTGACAACAGCTGCGCCAGTTGTTCATCCGTACTGAAGGGATTGTCCCGCAGCAGCCTTTTTAAGTTCTTGTGACGTATTAACTTTTTAGAAGAATTCATCACTTCACCCGCTTTTTAGTACCAGCTCATAATATCTGTTTTTATTATAAAATGAGACGGCGCATTTGGCAAGCTTTTTTAACTAAATAATGTGGCAGAAGAATGAAAATATGAGATTTTTAGAATTATATTTTGGGTCGTAGTTTTTGTTCGGCGTAACGGCGTTACGCCTGTGCCGGTTTTATTCAACTTCTTTGGATGTAAAGAAGCTGGAAGAAAAAATTGCAATCTACTACAATCTTGCAAAAAATTCGTCACTTCGCTTATAAAATAATATTATTAAAATACGGTAACGTAGAGTATTGATATTTTCGTAAAAATTCCCGCGGATGCATTGCCGCACTTCCGTTTATATGACGTATATATGCAGATACATAATCATTGGCTTCTTTAACTCTTGTAGGCAGATTTTTAATCATTTCTGTATATTCGTCCTGATCTACAATGGGCGTTGCTGTTAAATCAAAATAATCTATATTTTTAATAATTACTATTTTCGAATAATCAAGACCTGATCTAGTTTTTTTCGACCGCGCAGTTTGAGTAAATAAAAAAGCATTTTTATGCCCTATACAAGACCTAAACGGCACACAAATAAAGTAATCATCATGTGACTCAATCAACAAACAGGTATAAGGACGCTCGCTTTTATGCATAAGCTCCGGAAATTTTACAGATGGATAATCCCGCATAAATTTTGACGACAGAAGTGATAATTCAGAAACATATTCCATTTTTTGACACTTCACAATAAAAAAAGCGGGGTCAACTACTAATAGTTAACCCCGCCGGGATTGTACTTCGCTCGGTCAATTTTTATTTTACCGATGTGTCGGAACCGTCACACATCATCTTCGCTCGGTCAATTTTTATTTTACCGACGAGTCAGAACCGTCACTCGTCATCATTTAGCGAAGGATAGAAGACAGGTCTTCTTTCATTTATATTATACTCTAAAAAGATTTTTTTGCAAGTTAAAAGTAAATAAACCGCTATCTTCACTACGTGATAATATAATCGCCTTATAAATTTTAACATATGAGCGCTCCTTCATGTCACAAAACGCTACAGTAACAAACGTTTGAAATAAAATTTCAGTAAAAATAACAAAAAATGCAGGCATAACAAGTCGCCGTTATGCCTGCACACAATATTAAATTTGTAAAAAATTGATAGAAGAAGCTTTTTAGGTTATGCTTCTACGCGCATGCCTCCGTCCACAAAGTGAACTTCTGCCTTGCGTTCGCGCTCGTGGCGCTGCTTATCCCATTGATACCACGGATATTTATCTTCTGCCTGCCAATTATGCGGATTATCAGGACCGGGACCGGGATCCGGATCAGGTTTTGTACCGGAATCGGTTACGGTCAACGTGCCGGGGTCAATAGTAACCTTGTAATTCTTCAAAATATTTTCAATCGAATTCTTGTCAAGATATACGCCTCCATTGTTGCCAATAAGTACGCCAATCTTATCCTCGTAAACCTTTTTAGCAGAGCTATCGAAATCACCGTCAAGGTCGTATCCTAATTTTAAAGTTTCCTCAGTATCGCCATTAGTCAATCCACTAAATTGACCAGTATAGGCGGGTTCTTTTTCACCAACTTGAATGGATTTATCGTCAACAGTAATAGTCAGCTCTGCTTTATCTACATGCGACTTGCCAATACCAGTGTACACGCCACCATTATCGCCGACAAGCTCGTAATTTGCAGACAAATTATTATTATTATCAAGAATTGCCTGCAATGACCAGTCATATGTATCTACATCATTGGTAGTCTTACCTTCAGCAAGATTATCAGCAGCACCATCAGCCTTGATGCTATGCTTCAACACGCCATTCATAAGTTCGTCAACCAATTTCTGATTCATAGTGACGTTATTGCCATTAATTGTGAAGCCATAGTCTTTGTTACCCTTACCACCAAAAATATGGTTGAAAACTGCTACGGTTTTATTATCAATAGCCGCGTCACCGTAAATTCTATAAACATCATCCAGCGTCAGACTAATTTGAGCTTTTTTAACGTCTACATCATCAATCTTACCCGGCTGTCCATCACTGTCCACATTAATATCTGTAATATCAAAGCCCAAGTTATTGTGGTTGCCTTCAACAACATTTATCTGCTGGGTATTGAAGATACGGTAAGTGCCTGCGTCGGTAACACCATCCCCACCAGTTGTAGTCAAGGTGTTGCCCTTCAAAAGAACGTTGGTATCATCAATAGTAAGTTTACTGTTCACAAAGTCCGCTAAGCTGTGAGCTGCGTTTGCATCATTAGGCAGATTATTAGAAGCATTTACAAAATGACCAAGTAAAGTCAGTTTGTCTTTGCCATCAGCTTCTTTTGTAACGCCGTCGTTTTTGTAGACATTGACAACATACAATTTGTTACCATTATCGTCTGTTCCATTTTCTACTGCTTTAACGATAATATTTTGCAGATGTGCGTTGTAAACAAAGTCTTTGAAAGCATTGTCATATTCAGGAACAAAGTTAATCTTTGTCAAGAATACGCTCAACAGCTTATTGGCGCCATAACTATTACCGTCGCCGTAGGTTGTCCAAACGCCTACGCTTTCATTTATAGTTACGTTATTACCACCACCTACAGTTTGACCATTACCAACGTTGTCACTTACGCCTTGCTTGGTATCATAAGCGTTAGTTACAGTACCAGCATTATTGCCTACGACTGTACCAACAGCAGTGCCTGTAACCACTCCGGCATTAAACACTTGGTCAACCGTACCGGCATTATTACCAACTACGCCGCCAACGTTAGTTCCGCCTTCAACAACACCGGTGTTATAACCAGCAGTTAAGCTACCGGTTTTATTATTATCAACAACATTGCTGCCAATCAAACCGCCGATATCCTGACTATTCGTATTCGTTTGATACCAAATAGTAGATTCGTTGCCGTCAGCATCAGTGATTGTTTTGGATTTCCAGTTATCAAGATCATCTCCTACCGGTTCTACATCAGTGCCATTACCACCTATAACAGTACCGTTGTTATACACTTGATGTGCGTAATAAGAGCTATTGTTACCGCCTTCAACAATACCTTTATTGATACCAATCAAGCCGCCGACATTTTCCATGCCTACTACCAAACCGTCAACGGTATTGATAAGGTCAGAGTTACTGATATTGCCGCTGTTAAGACCGATAATACCGCCGGTCCCGTCAGTAGTTTTACCAACAACAATACCGCTGTTTTTCAACACGGCATTGTTGGTAATATCTTTTCTGTTTTCACCAAAAACGCCGCCTGCGCCGTTCTCAGTAGCAATAACGATACCTTTGTTTTCAATGGTAGTTATGCCATCCGTCACTGTTCCGGAAACAGAGCCAACGTTCAAACCTGCTACGCCGCCAACATATTTTGCGCCCACAACCTTGCCGCTGTTGCTGTTGCCTGCGCCGGTAATCGCGCTATTACCAGCTTCAAATTTCTCATTGCCATTTGCATCAAGCTCAGGATTACCATTTGCATCTACAACTAACGTGCCGTTAACGCCGACAATACCGCCTACATATTCAGCTCCTTCAGCTAAAACGCTGCCCGTATTGGTAGCACTGGTAATTGTGCCTTCGTTGCGTCCGGCTACGCCGCCAAAATATTTCGCATCCAGTCTCTTATCTGCAACATAAAGCGTGATATTACTGTTGGTATTTTCGATAGTACCGGTATTGACGCCGGTAATACCGCCTACATTAGTCTGACCATAAACTCTACCGTCGTTTACCAAGCCCATATCGCTAGCGACAATTTTTCCCGCATTGATGCCTGCCAAACCGCCTACGTTATTTACGCCTTTAATCGTAGCATTGGCGTCGTTGATAATGTTGTTCATATGAGACTGTGAACCGTTAACGCCTACGATACCACCCACATTTTCGTTACCGGTAACTTCGCCGGTGTTACGACCGCTGTTGATGACCATTGTTTCGCTATTACCAATGATACCGCCTACGTTAGTACCGCTGGAAATGATATCGCCTGCGCTCACAACTTCTTGCAGATTGCCGGCAGTTCCGTTACCCACAATGCCGCCTACGTTGTCGCCGCCGCTAACCTGCGCTACGTTATACGCTTTGGTAATTTGCGCACCATCTTTGTTAATACCGGCAATGCCGCCTACGTTATCAGTTATAACAGTACCATTATTGTAAGTACCGTTGACAATACCCAAGCTTCTTACAGTATCCAGCTTAGCATCCGCACCACTGTTAACGCCAACTACGCCGCCAATGGCATGAGCGTCAGCAGCCATAGCAGTTACATTGCTATTAGCAACGCTGCTGCTAATGCTTCCTGTATTTTTACCGGCAATGCCGCCTACATTGCCGCCAGCACCGGATACTGCTACAGCGTCGTTATTGGAAGCATTACTAATAATACCGGTATTAGTACCTACGGTACCGCCTGCATTGCCGTTTGCCACAGTACTTTTAACACGGTTACCAAAAGTTGTAATATTGTCTATATTACCATTATTGACACCGGCAACTGCGCCTACCGTACCGCCGGTAAAGCTGCTGGAATAAATGTTTAGGTTAGAGACTTCGCCATTAGCGCCTACTTCAGAGAACAAACCGGCATTAGCATTATTTTCAACATTCAAACCAACAATAGCATTGCCGCGTCCGTTAAATTTGCCAGTGAAACCATTATTTCCGCCAATAGCCGTAAATTTACCACCAGTCAACTCCGCAGCATCAATATCATTTTTCAAAGCAAAATTGTAGGTAAGAATATCTTTATCAGTAATATTGTTGATACCCTGCAGCGCTTCTGCATCGTCTATCCAAATATGGAAAAGATCAAAGCCTTTGTCAACGCCATCTACTTTCAAATTACGCAGCGCACTACCAAGAGTAGTATGACTCGCAAGATCAAAGCTACTGCCTTTCCACAAATCCATAGTAATCATGGCATTAGCAACATTACCAAAAGATATGGTAGGTCCATCAGGATTAGTATTATCAACAGTAGCAAAATGCTTTACAAAATCTAAACGTGCATTTTCACGAGCAATATTATAATCATTGTCATCAGTATAATTTGCTCTATCGAGCTGTACTGCGCCAATATTGGTAATATCCAGCACAGTATCTTCTGCTGCATTTAAAACGAATTTCTTGCCAATGCTCAAATCGCTGTCCACATAAACATTTTTGCCTTCAATGGTCAAGTCCTTAGACGAATTGATGTAACCTTTTTCCGCAACGCCTAATAGTACGTCAACGTCGCCATTTTGGGAAGTGATAGTAATGTCGCCTTCTTTGCCTGTTGCTGTAAAATAACGGCTGTAATATTCGCCAACAGCAGGCATAGCTTCATCCTTATTAGCGATATTAGCAATAATTTGATCTTGAAGATCACCTATATTATTATTATCTTTATCTTGCGGATCAGTAGGATATCTGCCAATGTTAGGTACAACAACGTTTTCTTCGCCATTCGACGTAACCTCACCGATAATCTCTACATCGCCCTCGGCTTGCAATGTGATGGAGCTATTAGTACCCACTTGACCGGTGGAACGAATAGTGCCGTAGTTTACCAGCTTGCCGCCGTTAGTCAAAGTACCATCTTTTTCTTCGCCGCTGGTTACGTTAATGGTACTGCCATACAGCTTAGCGCCGCTGCCCAGTAATACATCGCCGCTATTAACGTATGTTTTACCATCATTATCTTTCGTTTCACTGTATACGTTATTTATTGACAAAGCTCCCTTAGCATACAGCGTGCCGCCATACAATCTGCCATTAGTATCAAAATCGTTAATGCTCAAATTGCCGTTGAACACAGCAAACGAAGCGCTGCGGTCAGGATTGATTTTATTCCAATCAAAGGAAATAGTATTCAATTTACCTCCACCTTTATCATTAGCATTGATGATAGTCAGCAAAGGATTGTAGGCAGTACCATATTGAACGCTGTGAATATTTTCCCTATTTTGTTTATCACCATCGGAATTGTTACCAAAATAACTATTAGATTTAGGCATAAAAGCGTTTAGAATGGGCGTAGTGGTAATTTTATTGCCATCAGGAGCATTGTAATTATAAATACGCCAAGCACCTTCGCTGCCGAAATCCTTCTTGTCATCAACTAAGCTAGCATCACTGAAGCCAAAGTCTGTGTACTTACTCCAATTCGTTCTATCAGCATATGTTATAAAAGTAGCGCCATTAAGCTTACCTGCAGTATTTAAATTTTTAAAGCCATCATGTTGATTACTACCGGTAGTTACTTCTTCAACCTCAGGAGTGATATAGTAAACGTGGGTTGGGTTTACAGTTACGTTATCATGCTTAATGCCGTATATAGCTCCTAAATTATCTGTTTTAGAGCCGTTATCAAAAGCGTACAAATTACCCAAAGTATATGCATTATTTACCTCAAGCTTTTTAGTATTACCGCCCCAATTAAAAACGCCACCAACAATACCGCCAACGCTGTTACCAGCGTTAGCATTAAAACTTCTCAAAGTACCTAAATTATAAACATTTTCAATTTTTATAGGACCAACAGCCAAACCGCCAACAATACCACCCACTTGGCTTGTTACAGAGTCACGATTATAAACAGTAATATTGCCAGTGTTAAAACTATTGTTTATATTTCCATCAGCCATATAACCGACAATACCACCTACTACACTATATCCATTATAAATAGCGCCAGTGTTATAAGTTTTTCCCACTTCGCCACTCAAGCGACCAACTACACCGCCTACATGACGACCATATAATCCAAAATTACTATCACCAATAATGCCGTCGTTATGTACATTATATATTACTGCATTTGCGCCGCTATTTTCGGTAGTATCGCCTACAATACCACCCATATTTATAGTTCCGCGCTCATCATTGTCGGCAATTTGTCTAGTAGTTTTAACTGTTCCCGTGTTATCGCTTGCTGCAACTTCACCATTATACATAAAGCCAACAATGCCGCCAATACCAGTATATCCCTGAATATCACCGCGATTATAACAGTCATAAACAGCAGCTAAAGATTCAGTATTTTCACTTATTGCTTGCGTTTTTGAACGGTCAATTTTACCTACGATACCACCAACATTAGCTGCTTGAGCAGCCTCAGGAGCAGAAGTACCAGTAAACGTCGGAGAATGAACGTTGCCACGATTGCCACTTTGGCTAATAAACGCATTATCCCCATACATCAAACCTACGATACCGCCCATATTACCGATATTAAATAATTCCTTAGTAGTATTAGCATCTTGACGCGGGCGAATCTGCTCAGTAACAAAATTATTGCTATTTCTTGCACCGGTAGCAGTAATCTCACCACCATTATTAGAGGAAAGTTTTATAGTACCGTTTTCCAAATAACCTGCTACGCCACCCACATTATGAGCGCCAAATACAGTGTTTTCTTTATTTTCGGCATTAGTAATAGTTACACTATTATTTACATCAGTACCTGCAGCGCTGCCAACAATACCGCCAACGTTACCAGCATGATAATATTTGCTTGAACCAGTACCATTTGAAGTAGTAGAAACATTACCACCATTATTAGTAACGTTAGTCAAATTAGATGAACCGGTGATTTTGCCTGCAATACCGCCAATATTAGCAACATCAACATCCACTTTCAATGTATGGACAGGCCCATCTAATCCAGTTTGTTCATTGCCATTTTCATCATATTTAACTTTAGTTGAATATTGATATTTTTCGTTAGTCGAACCCGTCGCCGTTACATCTTGAGTATTCACAGCATCACTAATATTAACATTCTCGCCGCTGCCTACAATGCCACCAACATTATAACCGCCTTCAATTTTCAAGTTATTTTCAACCTTACTTATATCAGCATATTTGGCAAAACCTGCAATACCGCCAATGTTAAAAGTGTCAGTTCCTGCGACATTATTAGTATTCTTACCATGAACACGACCAATATTTTCTGCATTATTTATTTCAGCATGATTATTATTAGTACCAGCAATACTGCCAACTATACCGCCAACATTACTAGAACCATCAACATTACCCGTATTTAGAATATCGCTAATAGTAGTTGCAGATTTAACATTTTTATCTTCAACCTTGCCCACAATACCGCCAACATTGTTACCACCGGTTACGTTAATAGAGTTGCGCACGTTTTCAATCGTGGTGTTCTGTGCCAAACCAACCAGCGCGCCAATATCATTGCCTGTACCGGTTATACTACCGCCTGTCAGCAATACATTTCTAATCTCCGCGCCATCGGTCACGCCAAACAAGCCAAGATTGCTATCACCTTTAACATTCAAGTCAAAAATAGCGAAATCAATGCCGTCTACGTTGCCTGCCAAACCATCAAATTTACCGGTAAAAGGAGCAGCTGCTGTACCAATAGGTGTAAAATTGCCAGTAGTCGTACTAATAGCGCCAATGCCGTTACGCAGGGCATAGTTGCCATCAAGATTAGTGTTCATAGCTTGCAGCTGCTTTAAATCGCGCACCCACATGTAACCCTTGGCTTTAGTAAGAGCTGATGTAACACCATCATTCTCTTGAATTGTTGCTATTTGGGTAGCATCATTTTTACCAGCATAAGTATTACCTACATCATAAGCATTATAGCCAATAACTACATTATCCTTACTGTTGGTTTTAATAAGAATATCTTGGGCTGCCATTTTGTTTTCCAAACCGTTGGTAGTCAGCAGCTCCGTATCCAGCACAATGCGGTTGCCATCAAAGGTAACATTATTGGCGTTGATATGGCCAAGGCTCATCAGCTCTGCCGGAGTTTGCGGCTGGTCGCTAGCCAGCATAGCGTTAATATTACCACCATTCGCACCATTAAAGTTTACTAATTTACTTTCATCTAATTTTTTATTCGACACATACAAGCTGCCAACATCCACCTGCGCAGAGTTGCCAATAAATACGCCTGCCGGATTAACAATAAATATATTGCCGCCTGCAGTTGATTTCAAAGTGCCGCGAATTTGGGACATACTTCCGCCTGCGTCATAGTTTAAAATGTTAAATTGACCATTGCCATCACGGTTGGCAGTATCAAAGTTAACAGTAGCAATAGAGCCAATACTGAATTCACCCCATTTTATTACAGCGTTTATCTCTTCTTGCTTAATATTCATGGTGTTATTATCAAACTTTACAGTGTCATCGGGATTTATAATATTACTATTTGGTCCACCCATAATCCACTGTCCGTTTACCGGCAGCTGGGTATTAGGCATAACCTCGGCATAAGCGCTGGCGCTGTAGCAGAACAGCGCGCCGGTCAGGCACGCTAATTTTATATAATGGTTTAATCGTTTGCTTTTAGATAATTTCATAGCTTTTACCTCGCTTAAAACATCTTGTATACCTGGAACCACATCCGTCCGTCATGGTTGTGATCTTCGCTTATATTATCTTCGCCGTTTATTTTCCGGGCATAGTCAAATTGTGCGTACCAGTCGCCGGGCTTAGCATAGCGCAGTCCCACGCCCCAGCCCGCCAAATTGCGGTGCTCGCCGTAGCCCTTGCTGCGCGTTACCTCGCCCACGTCGATAAAGGCCGCCGCTTCCAAGCCTTCTACGCCCGTCGCCCGGCGCAGCTCCACCGTCGCCGTATAGCCTACGTCGCCGCTGGTTTCGCTGGCAGGATATGCCCGCACGCCGCTCATGCCGCCAAGATAAAAACGCTCGCTGCCGTCCAGTCCGCGGCTGGCAAGCTGCGCGCTGGCGTTAAAGCGCAAATTCCACAGCTTCCAATAGCGCACATGGTTAAAATCTGCCGTCAGTTTGTGATAGCCGCCGTCGTAATAAGCGCCGCCGTTATCTGTCTCAATATCGCCGTACCAGTAAATTAAGTTGCCGCCGGTAAACCGGTTCGGCAGATATTCACTGAAGGCTACGCCTGCGTGGAATACGTCCGCGCTTTTTTCGGTGCCTATCTTCCAGTTCAGCTGGGGAATTAAATCAAAACGCATATCGTCGGTAATTTTTCTATGGTCATAACCGTAAATGGCGGTCAGCTTTTTGCTTTTATCGCGATAAATCGGCGTCAGGCCGTAAAAGCTGAAGCCCTCGGATTCGCCGGTCGGGTTCCAAAAGTTTACCGTGCCCAAATCGTAGCTGCTTTTGCTGTAGCCAATGCCCCAGCGCGTGCCGCGTCCGCCGATGGCTGTTTCGTAGTTTACGCCGTAGTTTTTGGTGTGCTTGTTGCTGATATAGCCGGTAATGCCAATTTTATCGCCCTGGTGTCCGGGATTATTTATTTCGGTATGGATGCCGTAGCGGTAACGTCCGCTGCTTTTGCTGCCGCCGTTATCGGCAAAAATATAGTTGTTCCATACGCGGCGTTCCAGCACTTCTACATCTAATGAAGTGGTCGCAGGCTTGCTGCCCGGCTGTAAAATGCCGCGGCCAATAACTCCCGGCAAATCGTTTAAATTATTCAGCACGCTTTCCAGCTTTTTATCCGTGATTACCTCGCCGCTGTGCAGGGGCTTCATAAATCTTTGGATTACTCTGTCCGCTACGTCGCTGCCGTTAACCTTGAGGTTGATTTTATCGAAGCTGGCAACGTAAACCTTAATCTCCAGCTTGCCGTCGGCAACTTCCTGCGGCGGCACTACTGCCTGCGCTACGGTAAAGCCGCGCAGGCGCGCATATTCGCTGATGGCAGCCGTCAAAGCAGGCAGCTCGTCCATACCCACGCTGCGGTGGCTGTAGCCGGCCAATATTTTTTGCAGTTCCCCCAGCTCATCGGGCAGCTCAAAGCCTGTAAGCACTATTTCTTTAACATAAAACGCGGGTTTTTCGGCAGTGCCGCTGTTGCCCCCGGGGACAGCTTCCTGATTTTTCTGCTCGTCAGTTACCTTTACCTCCTGCTCGCCGGTACGGTTATAAGGATGCGTGGTAACTGCTTCCTTGTCAAAGCTTGGCAGGGGAGAAGCAGCAAAAGCGGTTGTACAAATAGCGGCGAACAGCATCGCCGTAGTAATAACACCTATTTTTTTCATTTTGCAAGGCTCCTTTAAATTACATTAAGAGAAAAATAATTATGGCTTGTATCCTATTTTATGTCATGCACAGTTGTCCCCCCCGGTCAAACAAAATCCGTATTAAACGGATTTTGTTAAGCAAGGCCGGCCTTTCGCTGCCGGTAACCAAGCGTTAAACCATTTTATAATTATTTCTTCATGGCCAACAGTGCATTAGCAAAATCAGTCAAAGAAAATAATCCCTGTTCCTGCTGCATTTTTTGCGGCTCGCCGTCAATATCCACAAAAAAATCGCGTACCGGACATTGCAGCGCTTCACTTAATTTAAGAAGATTTTCTAAGGTACAGTGACTGCGTCCACATTCTATATTGCTCAGGCTGGCCTGGCTGATGCCAATTTTTTCGGCCATATCCTTCTGCGAAAATTGGTTTACAAGACGCAGATATTTAATTCTAGCGCCAACCTTAGTTACTTTTTCACTTACCATCATAAATACTCCTCCGTAAGCGCTGAGCTGCTTTTTTACGCATGTCCGGCACAAATAAACGCGCGGCCGGACGTAATAAATTTACAGAACGCAAATATAAGCTCTCATCATTTTTCATAATTTTTACATATAATTTTCTATTATTACATATTTTCAAGCATATTATAGCATTATTTCTCCCCCCCCGCAAGCAAAAGTTCGCGCAGCGAACTTTCCTTGACTATTATTTATTTCCACTAGGCGCCGCAAACGCTCCGACCGCCGTCCGGAGCGTCTTTGCTACGTTAATTTTCTGCATAAACTTTGGCAAAAAAAAAGCCGCAGATACCATGCTCTCTATCAAGCATGATATCTGCGGAATTTTTATCGTTTGGCAATTATAAATTTAATCTATTATTTTACTAACGCGCGCATTTCCTCCGCCGTCAAGGTAAAATATTCTTTCACGGTATACAACTCGCGGCGGCCGCGGCAGTCGGCAAACAACGCTACATCCACATCGGGAACGCTTCCCAAGGCTTCAGCCAAGCTTTTGCCGTTTTTGGCGTAGGCTTCAAAGCGCAGCACCAGCTTTTTGCCCGTACCGGCAGGCACCAACAGGGCTTCAAAATAATCGTCGTCGCGCAGCACGCCCTCTAAATTTACCTTGCCGCGCAGCAGCACGTCGTCATACTGCTCCTGCGGCAGATAAATGCGCATATAGGCGTCTAAAATGGTACCCTCCTGCTTGCCAATATTATCAAAAGGAACCTCCAGCTGAAAATCAAGACGCCCGCCTTTAGCGGCAGTTTTCACTGCCTGCGTGCGCTCTTTAGTCAACAGGCGCATTTGCGCATCACCCTGCACAGCAATATATAAAGCTACCACTGCGCAGCCCAGAATCGCCAGACCTATCAGAATACCAATCACAGTCACCAGCATTTTTCTTCCTCCTTACGCCCGATGATAATTTTTAATAATACAAATAGGCGTTTTTTCACTGCCGTTGCCAAAGGGATTATCAATCAAAATTTCGGCTACCTTGTCGGCGTCAACTCCCTTAGAAACTCCCAGTACTGCGCTGCGCTTTAAATCGTTGACGTCGGCAATAGCCGCGCCAAAGCAGCCGCAGGCTTTGGTAATTTCTTCCGCCACCTTGGCAGGCTGCGCGGGTCCGTACACAACATGCTTATCATAGGGAGGCATGGTGCCGGTAATATCGTCAATCAAGCGTGCCTGCTCCCCGGCCAAGCGATAAAAGGTACCGCTGATGCCCACGCATTTAGCGGCAAAGCCGCAAATTACGGCATACAAAACGCGCATACCGCCCTCGGCGTCAATCAAAGCCTGCATACTGTACCAGCTGCTGATGCTGCCCTTAGACGGAAATAAATGACACAGGGTTTTAGCCAAAAAACCCGGCTTAAACTCCTCACAGCGCAGAGCGCGTCCCTGCGTAATCGCCACCACGCTTTCTGCCGCGCAGACTACATCGTCAGGACCGATTTTATCTTTGCCAAATTCCAAAATCGCATCGCAAATATTGTCATGATGCGTCAAAATTCTGGTGGGCACAGGAATAATTTCATATTTTTTCATACTTTCACTCCTCCGCAGCCTTTTGCGCTGCATATACCTTCTGAATTTTATCAAACCAACGCGGCTCCAGGCGGATAACCCGCCCTTCTTTGTCCGTAAATACGTTGCGCGTGTGGCCTTCTACCGCCACGGCGCCGTCGCGCAGACGGATAACTTTATAATCAAATTCCATCTTCGCTTTATTAAAGGCGCTCATTTTTACCTGCACCTCAAAATCATCATCAAAGGTACAGGAATTTTTATATTGCGCTTTAACCTCCGTAATCGGAAAAATAATTCCGGCAGCCATCAGCTCGCCTAAAGTAATGCCGCAGGCTCTTAAATACGCCACGCGCCCCATTTCAAACCAGCGCAGATAATTGGCGTGATGCACAACGCCCATCATATCGGTCTCTACAAAGCGAACCCTATCACGAATAGTAATCATCTAAAAATCCTTTCATTGTGAAAAAACTAAAACACTTGCAGCATAATCAGCCAAGCCTTTGCGGCTGATGCTAATATTTAATTATAACACTTTTTTATATAAATTACTGCTAATTTCTGCTTGTCACAAATTTTTTTCTTGTCAGCTCTGTTCACATGCTAAAATAGTACGCGCCGACAACGGCAAAAGGTTGCGCCTATTTTCCGCCTATGTTATAATGATACAGTAATTTGCGCCTGTAGCTCAGTGGATAGAGCAGTGGTCTCCGGAACCGCGTGCGGAGGTTCGATTCCTCTCAGGCGCACCATTTTTACAATAATTCCCCGAAAATCCTTTATTTATGAATTTTTCGGGGATTTTTTATACGTGCCTTGTTTTACACGTGTATACGTGTTATAATATTCTTAACCTAAAACAAGGAAGTGATACAATGGTCACAATGAAAGATAAAGACTTGTTGAATCTTCTAATAAAAAACGGTTGGGAATGTGTCAGTATAAGAGGCAGTCATCATCGGTTAAAGAAAGGAAATAAAACAGAAGTAATACCGGTTCATGGTCAAGATATGAAAATAGGCTTGTTAAAGAAAATTTTAAAAAGAACAGGACTTGAGTAAAGCCTTGTTCTATAATTATTGAACGCTTATAGAAAGGGTGTGACGTTAGATGTTATTTATTTACCCTGCCATTATTCATGATGATGTTGACGGATTGTGGGCAGAATTTCCTGATTTGGAAGGCTGCTCCACCCAAGGAGATAGTCAGCAAGAAATTCTTGCTAATGCGGCTGAAGCTATGGAATGTTATCTTTTAGGTTTACTGGAAGACGGCGAAAAACTTCCTATCCCTACGCCTCCACAAAAAATTAAGTTACAAGAAGAAAATACATACGTATCTTTGGTTCAGTCTGATGTTGATTTAGCGAAGAATACAAAGTCAGTAAAGAAAACTTTGACTATTCCTTACTGGCTGAATCAACAGGCATTAAAGGAAAAAATAAACTTCTCTAATGTTTTACAAACTGCATTGATGAAAGAATTAAAAATTGGCAGCTATTAACAAGCATACTAAAGCCCCGACGTAAGCCGGGGCTTGTTTATTTCTTCTTTATGCTTTTTAAATGGCAATAAGAAGCTGCTTGGGCGCAATAGCTTCTCATTTTTTACTTAAAATTTTGCCAGTAAATAGCCTATCAGCACACCCATATCGCGATAAACTATTTTACCGGAGCTGTCGGCGCAAAGCTCCTGCACAAGCTTTGACCAATTGCTAAGCAAATCCTGCTGATTAAGCTGACGGCGCTGCTTTTTAGCGGCTTCACTAGCTTTAACAAAATATTTTCCGGAGCAGCAGCGCGCCAAAGCGCAGATATTTTCTGCCGCCGTAACGTCGTTTTCTTGCTGCTGCCACTTTTTCAACAAGGCGCGGGCTGCGTCCTCGGCCGTAATTTCACTGTTGGCAGCATGATATACTTTATCGGTCAAGCTATAAACAATGGCAGTAAAATGTCCTTGGGCAGCATGCTCCTGCAAAATACCTGCCGCCTTCTGCAAGGCAGAAGCCAGCTTTTTCTGCAAAGAAGTGCGTCCCAAAATTGCCTCTCCGGCTTTGCTAAGACGTTCCCACAACAACTGTACGCCCTGCAAATTGCGCATATTATCCGCAGCGGCAAAAATTTCCGGCCAAAATTCACATTCATCTGCACGTATATCAACTAAAGCAGCTAGGCTGCGCAATGTTAGCAGCTCTCGGCGCAGCGCTTTCAGCGTTTTTTTGTCAAGGCTAATCCGTAATTTTTGCTGTAAATCCAGCAATACATCAGCGTGAACAGCAATAGCCGCCAAAACCTCCTGCTTTACCGTCCCGCTGCCAAGCTTGCTTTTGGCGAAAGTCATCTCGCTTTGAATACCGCACAAAGCCAAACCGCGGACAAATTTACTGCGTTTTTCTACAAATAAAGGCACCTGCACGGCAATTTTAGCGGCAAAGCTTAATAGCGCGCCCATATCGCCCTCTAACAATTCTATTTCTATTTCATCAATTTTATCCGTTTCCTTGCCTGCGGCAATTTTGCCATGGTCAATAGCAAGCTCTGCCACCGCGCCCGCCAAATCTAAAATATAGGTAGTACGCTGCACGGTGACCGTAAATAATTTGTTGATACCGTTGGGAGCCAGCTCGCTTAATTCATAGCCTAAGCCAAGCTCGGCAAAGCCCTCCAATACCGGACGCTTTCTTGCCAGCGGCAGATTCAGCTCTAATCTTTCGCTGAGGCCAGCGCTATTTTTAATACTTGTTTTTACGGTTACTTCGCTGGTGCCGTCGCCTTTATCGCGCACGCGATAAGCAATGCCCTGACGCATAAAGGCCATATCCTCCGTATCGTAATAGGAGCTTACTAAACGGCGCTTTTGGCAGCTATCCGGACGTATAGCCGCAGCCACAAAATCTAAAGCCAATAATTTTTTCAAGTTATTTTTATCTACTAACAGCTTTAATTCAATTTCCGTATTTTTTGTCATTTTTATCACTGCCTTTCCAATATTGCTTGAAACTTAAAATATTCTGCCATACTTTAGCAGCGCCGCTTTTCTGCCACCACAGCAAGGGTACGCCAAAAGCCAACACGGTCGCCGCCAATGCCAAATAAAAGCGTTTAGTACCAAAGGAATCTGCCAAAAAATTATAAGCCACCGCTCCGGGCAGCATCCCCAAAAGCGTAGCCAATCCGTAAATTTTAAAAGGCAGACGCACGCTGCCGGCAATTATGCTGACCGGGTCATAGGGGAATATGGGCACAGTGCGCAGCCATAACATTTTGGTAAAGCTGCCGTCCCCAATTAAATATGCTGTCAGCTTACTGCCCCAGGTGCCGCCAAAATGACGCAGCAGCCAGCTGCCGCCGCCAAAACGTCCTAAAAGATAACAAAAGCTAGCGCAGCCAAAGCCGCCTAACAGTAAAAATATTATACCCAGCCACGGACCGAACAGAACTCCGGCGCTAAGATTTAACAATAAGGTGGGAAAAAACAACAGCGGCCGCACAGTATAAACCGCCACATAAATCAGCGGAGCCCACGCGCCAAAGCCCATTACCCAACGGCGTATATCCTCCGCCGAATTGGGATGAGGATTATAAGGCGAAGCGTACAAGCCATACAAAACTGTACCTACTAACAGTAAATAGGCTGCTACTCGCAGCAACAAGTAAATTTTTTCTTTGTTCTTCATAAAAATCCTTTCTGCCTATTTTAATTATACGGCTATTACTCCCGACGTGCAAGTAGTTGTATTTCTTTCTGCAAAATTACTGTGAAGGCTATGATTTAACTGTGAACTCCCTTGACTTTAAGATTCAGTTATATATAATTAAAGCATAGTAAGGTTATTAAAATTTTGCTTCCGGGCAAAATTATTTTTTAGAAAGCGGGGGAAAGAAATGATTTTTAAATTTCAAGGTAAAGCTCCGAAAATTGACGAAAAGGCTTACGCCTTCAATACTGCTACGCTTATTGGCATGGTTGATATTAAAGAATATGCCAGCGTTTGGCCCAACGTAACTATCCGCGGCGACGTCAACCGCATTGAGGTAGGCCGTTACAGCAACATTCAGGACAACAGTGTACTGCACGTTGCCGATGATTATGCCTGCATTGTAGGCGATTATGTAACCGTTGGCCACTGCGCTCTGCTGCATGCCTGCACCGTTGAGGATCACTGCCTGATTGGTATGCACTCCACAGTTTTGGACGGCGCTGTTATCGGCCGCGGCTCCATTGTTGCCGCAGGCGCTGTTGTTACCAAAGGCACCATCGTGCCGCCTAATTCCTTGGTAGCCGGTATTCCCGCTAAGGTAATTAAAACCTTAGACGAAAAGAGTCTCGCTTCCATTCATGCGCAAGCCATTAAATATAAAACCCTGTGGACCGAGCGTTACGGCCTTCTGCCCGACGGCGGCGGCGAGACCTATCACGGCGAAAAAATTGTATAATTAAATTTTTAACTCAGAGCTGTTATTGCGGCTCTGAGTTTTTTATCCAACAAAAAAGGACTGCCCTCTAAAGGACAGTCCTTTGTATTCCCAAAACTATTTATATAAAAGATACGTCTGCACGGTTTTGGCAAAATCCGCGCACTCCTGCTGCCAGCGCGGAAAGACCTCTGCGTCAGGCAAGCCTTCACGGGCGCTGCTTTCGCCTAAATTAGTGTCAATTTTATACCCCGGCAGTCCGTAGCCACGCTCCTTAAAAGTAAGCTTATCCGGATAAAGCCGACGCAACGCCTGTAAAACAGCGTAGCCTGCTTCCGGCAGATTAGCGGCACGCTTATCCAGCACATAAATTTCCACGCCCTGCACTAACTCTCCCGCATAAGCGCCTGCTTCGGGAGTAAAAGCGGCAGCTCTAAAGCCAATGCCTTTTAGCTTTAAATCATCTAAAGTATTTTTCACCTGCACAGCATCCATAAAAGGCGCGCCGATAAAATGAAACGGCTTGCCGGTGCCAATACCTACGGATAAATTACCATTACCCAAGCTGCCGGTAATGCAATAAAGGAAAGCTGTTTCAGCGGTAGGAATACGCGGCGATGTTTGTACCCAAGGCAAAAGCGTATCCTCCCAAGTCATCAAACGGCGGTAATTTTGCATAGGCACCACTGCCAAAGAGCAATTAATTTTTTGCTCCTTGTTGATGTACTGAGCAAATTCGCCAATGGTCAGACCGTGACGCAGTGGAAGAGGATAAAGTCCGATAAAGGTAGCATACTGCTCCTTCAGCACCGGCCCCTGCATCAGTCCGCCCAAGGGATTGGGTCTATCCAAAACCACCACCTGCTTTTGCTGCTTGGCGCATTCCTCCATAATATATGCCAAGGAAGAAAAATAGGTGTAGTGGCGCACGCCCACATCCTGAATATCCACCACCATAACGTCAATTTTATCCAGCATTTCCTTACTCGGACGGCGGCTGTCACCATAAAGGCTCAATACGGGAATTTTTTGGTATTCATGGCTGCTAAATTTTTCTCCGGCTGCCACTGCGCCGTATAAACCATGCTCCGGCACAAAAATGGCTGCCAAATTATAACGCTCCCGCACTAAATCTACGCCGGAGCGCAGCTTGCTGTCCACACCCGATTGATTGGTAAACAAGCCTAAGCGCCTGCCTTGTAAAAGCTGCTGCACCTCCGGCTCTGCCAAACGCTCCACGCCCAAAAGCACGCGCCTGCTGACGCCGCTATGACGCAAAACTTCCGGTGTCATAGCCTGCTTGCCGGCGTTAGTATATGCACAACTCGTAAGCAGCAGCACGCACAATAAAAAAGATAGTATTCTATAAAGCATAAGCTCATATACTCCTTCGTTGGTATTTTTGCGAGTTATTTTATAAGCCACTGGTAATCCTGACGACAATCAATAACATAATCCAACAAAACTTTATCATCCTTAATCTGATAGATAATTAGGTAATTTTTGCTAACCACCAACCTGTGATACTTATTATAAAGAAATAAACTTTCCCTCCAAAAAGCAACTCCGCTCAGGAAAAGTATTTAACAAAAACTCCGCAACCATAACGATTGCGGAGTACATTGTGCGATTTGTGATTGGATAGCTTCCAGCCAGACGATAATGTAAAAATTAACGCTTGGAGAACTGGCTAGCTTTACGAGCTTTCTTCAAGCCGTATTTACGACGTTCTTTTTCGCGCGGGTCGCGAGTCAGGAAGCCTGCTTTTTTCAGAACAGGACGGAATTCAGCGTCAACTTTCAGCAGTGCGCGAGCAATGCCGTGACGGATAGCACCGGCTTGACCGGAAATGCCGCCGCCGTTTACGTTAACGAGTACGTCATATTTGCCTTTGGTTTCGGTAACTTCGAGCGGTTGGTTTACAATCAGCTCCAAAGTTTTCAGACCAAAATATTGATTTAATTCACGATCGTTGATTACGATGTTGCCTTCACCCGGAACCAGGCGAACGCGAGCAACGGAAGATTTACGACGACCGGTTGCGTTATAAGTAACTACTGCCATTTATTAGTTCCCTCCCGGATGTTATCTGATGTTGATTTCCATAACTTCAGGTTTTTGAGCTGCATGCGGATGTTCGCTGCCAGCATATACATGAAGTTTGCTGTAAATATCGGCGCCAAGACGGTTATGAGGAATCATACCCTTAACTGCCAATTCAACCATTTTTACAGGGTTTTTCTTCAGCATGTCGCCAGCTTTTACATAGCTATCGCCGCCGAGATAACCGGAATGATGGAAATAAATTTTCTTAGTCAGTTTTTTGCCGGTCAGAACAACCTTATCTGCATTGATAATGATTACGTGATCACCGGTGTCCATATGCGGGGTAAAAGTAGGTTTATGCTTACCGCGCAGGACTTTTGCAACCTCTGCAGCCAAGCGGCCCAGAGTTTTATCAGCTGCGTCAACAACGAACCATTTGCGTTCGATGTTGGACGGATTAGCCATAAAAGATTTCATCGCTTATGTCCCTCCTAGATAGTTTCCAAGTATACAGTTCGTTGTGAATTTTCTCACCGTATTTCGGGGCTAGTGAAATCAAGCGGAAAATCACGTAGATATATTATACTGAAATCAAGGTTATAAGTCAAGATTTTTTTGCAAAATATTTTACATTTTTAAGCTTTTTGCTGCGCATAATACAGCGCGTGCACAAGCTTCTTGCCTTGATAATTTTTAAGCAGCGTTCCCTGCTGCATCATGCCCAGCGCTGCCGCAACCTTTACAGAAGAAATATTTTCCGGACGAATTTCTGCCACCACGCGTTGATAGCCTAAGCCGTAAAGATATTCTATACAAGCCTTAGCCGCCTCGCGAGCAAAGCCGCGTCTCCAATATTCCTTAGCTAAAATGTAGCCTATGCCGGGAGTTTTGACACCGTTAATATTTTCCATTAACGGACCCATAGCGCCAATTATTTTGCCGCTGCTTTTTTCTACGGCAGCGAAATAGCTAAAGCCGTCCTCTATATAACGGCGCAGATTTTCCCGCAGCCAAACCTCTGCTTCTTGCTCACTGAATCCGTGCTCCCAAGCATACATAACCTCTGCATCCTGCAAAAAATGCTTTATAGCAGCTAAGTCACCGTCATTGAGCTTGCGCAGAACTAACCGCTCCGTTTCAAGCACAGCATATTTTTCATAAAAAACCTGCTCCAAATACAGTCCTTCTGCCGGAGCAGGCTCGTTCAAAAATTCACAGCGTTTAGCAGACAGCTCTGCGGCAAAATCAGCGCAGCTTCTTTTGCCCAAGCCAACCTGCACCAGCGACCACACAATATTACGCACCATGTGGTATAAAAAGCCGTCCCCCGCTATACGAAAAACCAGCTCGCCGCTTTGCTCGCACCAGCCTGCTTCATAAATAGTTTTTATAGGCGAAGCATCTACGCTGCCGCTGCTGCGAAAAGCGCTAAAGTCATGCGTACCAACCAACATCTCCGCCGCTTGATTCATCTTTTGTACATCAAGTCTCTTCGTCAGCTGCCAGCTGTAACGCATTTTAAAGGGACTTGGCTGAGGCGCACAAAAAATTTTATACTGATAAATTTTCCAGCAGGCGCTAAAGCGCGCGTGAAAGCCCCTGGGCATTTCCTCCGCGCTGAGCACTACAATATCGCGCGGCAGCATACTGCGGGAAGCACGCACGATATTGGCGCAGGGTATGCGACCGTTAGTAGTAAAGGTCACGGTTTGCGCCAAAGCATGCACGCCCGCGTCCGTGCGACCGCTGCCTGCTGCAGTTATCTTTTCGCCGCACAGCTTTTCCAACATTTCCTCCAAAATATTTTGAATGGTGAGGATATTTTTTTGCTTTTGAAAGCCATGATAGCAGCTGCCGTCATAAGCAACCACCAGCTTTATAGTCCGCATATTTTCCCCCAACGCATTACTGCCATTGCCACAGTTAACGCCACAACCAAGGAAAAGGCTACATAGTCACGTCCCGTATAGCTTAGTTCGTGCATTCTGGTGCGTCCCTCACCACCGCGATAACAGCGCGCTTCCATAGCAATCGCCAGCTCGTCGGCGCGTCTAAAAGCGCTGATAAACAGCGGTACTAAAATCGGCAGCATATTTTTCATGCGCTGCAAAATATTACCGTTGGCAAAATCAGCGCCGCGGGCGGTCTGCGCCTTCATAATGCGGTCGGTTTCTTCCAAAAGCGTAGGAATGAACCGCAGCGCAATAGTCATCATCATAGCCAGTTCGTGAGCGGGTACGCCGATACTTTTAAAAGGGCGCAAAAGATTTTCAATACCGTCCGTTAATACGATGGGCGAAGTAGTAAAGGTTAACACTGAAGAAAACAACAGCAAAAGCACCAGCCGTACTGCCATTTTCAAGCCTAAATCCAAGCCTTCCTGCGTTACGCTGAAAAATTTCCAAGTAAAAATCACCTGCTCGCCGGGCGCCGTAAACATATGGATGAGCATAGTCAAAACCACAATTATCCAAATAGGCTTTAAAGAGCGCAGTACCATTAACCAAGGCAGACGGGAAACGAGAATTACCGCTGCGGCAAAGGCAGCAAGAATGCCGTAGGATAAGGGCGTCTGCGCAAAGAAAATCGCAATAATATAAATTATCGTCGCCAAAATTTTTGTACGCGGGTCAAGACGATGCACAAAAGAATTGCCTGGGAAATATTGACCTAAAGTAATTTCTGTCAGCATTATTTCCACCCCTTTGCTCGTTTAATTGCTTTAACTAAAGCCATTTCGTCTTTAATACCTTCCGGCAGCGCCAATCCTTTTTGGCGCAACAAATCTGCCAGCTTATATACTTGGGGCACATCCACGCCCACCTGCACCAATTCTGCGCCATGCTCCTTAAAAATAGTCGCCGGCTCGCCGTCAAACAACACTTGACCCTTATTGATAACCAACATTCTGTCAGCGTATTTTACGGCTTCCTCCATGCTGTGAGTTACCAACACAATGGCAATGCCGCGGCTTTTGTGCAGCGCCATAATCTCGCGGAACACTGCATTGCGGCTGCGCGGGTCAAGACCGGCGCTAGGCTCGTCCAGCACTAAATAATCCGGATTCATAGCAACAACTCCGGCAATGGCTACACGGCGCATTTGGCCGCCGCTCAGCCGGAAGGGCGAGCGTTGAGCATAGGCAGCAAAATCCAGGCCGACAAATTCCATAGCCTCCTGCACCTGTTTAGCTACTTCGTCCTCGCTAAAGCCTTTGTTGCGCGGACCGAAAGCAATATCTTCAAAAACCGTTTCCGCAAAAATTTGATGTTCCGGATATTGGAACACCATACCCACCTGCTGACGGGCAATTTTAGCCTGCGCGCTTTTAGCTGCAATATTGATATCGTCGATAGCCGCCGTACCTTGATCCGGCTTCAGCAAGCCGTTCAAATGCTGCACCAGCGTAGATTTGCCGCTGCCTGTATGTCCAATTACAGCTACAATCTCGCCTTTATTGATGTTTAAAGAAACATCCTTGAGAGCTAAACGTTCAAAAGACGTTCCCTTAGAATATGTATGATAAATATTACTTAATTTTATTGACATAATGCTTGCGCCAGCTCCTCATCAGTTATGATATTATCAGGCAGCTTTACTCCGCTTTTGCGCATCTCGCTGGCCACCTTAGCTGCCAGCGGCGCTTCCAAGCCCAGCTTTTCCAATTCATCCACACGGCTGAAAATCTCGCGCGGCGTTCCCATAAAACAGATGTGCCCCTTATCCATAACTACCACTCTATCCGCAGCCAGCGCTTCGGTCATATAATGGGTAATATAAACAATGGTAATCTGTTTTTCTTGGTTCAACTTCTGCACAGTGCCGATAATTTCCTTGCGACCCTGCGGGTCAAGCATGGCCGTAGGCTCGTCCAACACAATGCACTTAGGCTCCAACGCCATAATGCCCGCAATGGCTACGCGCTGCTTTTGTCCGCCGCTCAAACGGTGGGGCGCATGCTTGGCATATTCCGTCATGCCCACAGCCGCCAAAGCCTTTTGCACGCGGGACGCAATTTCCTGTCCCGGCACGCCGATATTTTCGGGTCCAAAGGCCACATCCTCTTCTACAACTGCCGCTACAATCTGGTTATCCGGATTTTGAAAAACCATGCCCACCTGCTGGCGAATATCCCACATAGTTCCTTCTTCGGCCGTATCCAAGCCGCCGACAGTAACCTTGCCCTCCGTCGGCAACAGCAAGCAGTTCAAATGACGCGCCAGCGTAGATTTACCGCTGCCGTTAGCGCCGATAATCGCCACAAATTCACCTTGAGCAATTTCCAAATCAACGCCGTCCAACGCCTTTACCTCATTGCCGTCAGCATCCGTATAATAATGCTTTAAATTCTCTATTTTAATCACAAGATTGCCTCCCAATGCTAAGTATCGCCAAACAATTTTCGTACTATCTAATTATATCCACAATAAAAAAAATAGTCAACCAGATATTCAAAACTGGTTGACTATAAATCATAAATTATTCTTTCTTTAATCTAAAAACCGTAGCGTAATAACCTATTTTTTCTTACCCAAATAAGCGGCCTTAATCTCCGAATTTTCAAGCAGCTCTCTGCCGCTGCCCGTCATAGTTATTCTGCCGGTTTCCAGTACATAAGCAATATCCGCAATTTTCAGCGCCATGTTAGCGTTCTGCTCAATCAGCAGAACAGTCATGCCCTGACGATTGATTTCCTCAATAATTTTAAAAATATCTTTGATAATCAAGGGAGCAAGACCTAAAGAAGGCTCGTCCATCATGAGTACCTTAGGGCGCGACATTAACGCTCTGCCAACGGCCAGCATCTGCTGCTCGCCGCCGCTCAAAGTACCGGCCATCTGCCAGCTGCGCTCTTCCAAACGCGGAAACAAATCGTATATCCAGCGAATATCTTTAGCAATACCATCTTTGTCACTGCGCAGATAAGCGCCAATCTGCAAATTTTCTAAAACCGTCAGATTAGGAAATACGCGGCGGCCTTCTGGCACCAAGGTAATACCGTTTTCTACAATCTGCTGAGAATTTAAACCGATAAGCTCCTTATCGCCATAGGTAACAGACCCCTTGTCCGGCTTTACCAAACCGATAATGCTGCGCAGCAAGGTGCTTTTGCCTGCGCCGTTAGCGCCAATCAGCGTAACAATTTTGCCGTCGGGCACCTCTAAAGAAATTCCCTTGAGAGCTTCGATGCCGCCGTAGGATACTACTAAATCATTAACTTTCAGCATCTTCATCCACCCCCAAATATGCCTCAATTACGCGGCTGTTATTTTGAATATCCACCGGTGTGCCTTCGGCAATAAGCATACCAAAATCTAAAACATAAATCCAATCGCTGATTTCCATAACCAAATCCATATGATGCTCAATCATAAAGATAGTTAAATTATATTCATCTCGAATTTGGCGGATAAACTCGGTCAGTTCCTCTGTTTCCTTAGGATTCATACCGGCAGCAGGCTCATCCAGCAACAAAATTTTAGGATTAGTCGCTAAAGCGCGCACAATTTCCAAACGGCGCTGCTTGCCATAGGGCAGGCTGCTAGCCTTTTCATCGCGCAGCTCCCACAAATCAACTGAACGCAGAAGTTTTTCTACATCCGCCTCCATTTGACGCTGCTCTTTGTTATACCAAGGCAGATGTAAGGTTGCCGACAGGAAGTTAGATTTCAAATGCAGATGCTTAGCAATCATAACATTTTCGTACACGCTCAAATCCTTGAACAAACGAATATTTTGGAAGGTACGGGCAATACCCATTTTAGCAATATCGCTGGGCAGCTTGCCTGTAATTTTCACCGGTTCCTCGCTGGGAGCCGTGTAAATAACGTCGCCCTCCGTAGGCGTATACACGCCGGTAATCATATTAAAGGCTGTAGTTTTTCCGGCGCCGTTAGGTCCGATAAGCGCCACAATCTGGTGCTCGCGAATATCTAAATTTAATTGAAAAACAGCAGTTACGCCGCCAAAGCGCATGGTCATGCTGTCAGTTTGCAGAACAGTTTGCGTCTTAGCCATTGTTTCTTGCTCCTTTCCGCATAAAATATTTGAACGGATTCTTGCAAAAAGCAACAAATTTATTCCAAGTAAATTCTTCCGTACCCATAATGCCCTTGCGCCAGAAAAGTACGCAGACCATTAACAGCAAAGAGAAAATTACCATGCGGAAGCCCGGGCGGAACAAAGGAATTGTTGTGCCAAAAATTTCCAACGGTTCGTCAAAAACTCGCAGAAACTCCAAGCCTGCGGTAACGATAATACTGCCCAGCATACTGCCAGTAATACTGCCCATACCGCCTAAAACAATAATCAGCAAAAAGTTATAGGTCAAGGTAAATAAGAAATTTTTGGGGTCGACAGTGCCCAGCAGTGTTGCATACAGGCCGCCGCCAATACCGGCGAAGAACGCGCTGAGCATAAAAGCCATACATTTGTGATGGAAAAGCCCCACGCCCATAGCTTCGGCAGCAATTTCATCCTCGCGGATAGCTTTAAAAGCGCGACCGTAAGAAGAATTTACCAAGCAGGTCACAAAAATAAACACGAAAGCTGTTGCTAGGAAAATGTAACGTACATCGTTAATAGTAGGAATATCCTTAATGCCCAAAGCGCCGTTAGTAAAGCTTTGCGCGTTGGTAATTACAATGCGGATAATCTCGGAAAAGCCTAAGGTAGCAATAGCCAAATAATCGCCGCGCAGACGCAGAACCGGCGTACCGATTAAAAACGCCACCAACGCCGCCAGCAACCCGCCAAAAATCAGCGCCAGCCACAAGGGCAGCTGAATATCGGCAATCAGCGGATTCATAGGCACCGCATAAAATACGTTGGAGCGTAATTCCACCGGCACGGTAAAAACGCCAACAACATAAGCGCCCAAGGCCATAAAGCCTGCCTGTCCCAAGCTGAACTGTCCGGCAAAGCCGTTGGTCAAATTCATGGACAAACCAATAATTGCATAAATCAAGCACAAATTGATAATTCTGCGCAAATAAGAGTCTAGTTCGAACTGGGCGTAGCAAGCACCGGCAAAAAGTACAATAATGCCAACTACGGTCAGTATCATATTTCTTTTACTCATGCTTACACCTTCTCCGTAGTTTTTTCACCCAATAAGCCGGTAGGCTTGTAGAACAAAATAATAATCAAAACAATAAACGCAAACGCATCACGGTAACCGGAAAGCTGCGGAAAGAACGCTACAATCAAAACTTCACCTAAGCCTAAAATAAAGCCGCCGATAACAGCGCCCTTAATATTGCCAATACCGCCAATAACTGCGGCAATAAAGCATTTCAAGCCGGGCATAACGCCCAACAGAGGTGTAATACCTGGATAGCGCACGCCCCACATAAAGGCGCCGATTGCCGCCAAGGAGCTGCCGATAATAAAGGTAATAGAAATTACCCGGTCAATATTTACACCCATAACACGGGCAATTTCGTAATCCTTAGAAACAGCGCGCATAGCCATGCCTGTTTTAGTATGATTAACAATATGCAGCAGCACCAATAAGCTGATAAAGGTAATCACAGGAATAACCAAGCAAATTGCCTGAATCTGTACGCTGCCAACCGTGATAGTCTGGCTTAGCAGAGGAATGTCTGGAAAACGCAGCGGACGACCGCTGAATAAATAGTTAGCCAAATTTTCTAACAAAAAAGATGCGCCGATTGCCGAAATAAGTACGGAATTTTTAGGAGCGTCACGCAGCGGACGATAAGCCGTACGTTCAATAATCACGCCCAAAGCAGCCGTTGCCACAATGACGCCTACAAAGGTTATGTACCAAGGTATATGGAATACGGTGATACCAAAAAAAGCAAAATAGCAGGCCATCATAACAATATCAGCATGAGCAAAATTGATCATCAGCAAAATACCATAAACCATGGTATAACCAATAGCAATCAAAGCGTACAAACTGCCAAGGGAAATACCGTTTACTATATGCTGAGCCAAGCTCGCAGCTGACATATTGGCGATAACCTGAAAAAACTGAGTTAAAAAATCCATTTTTCCACCACCAAAAAATCTAAAATGAATGCTCCCTCCTCCTCGGACGGAAGCGGGAGCATCTTTAAGACCTTATATTATTTTACGTCTACGAAATCCAAATATTTGAATTTGCCGTCTTTTACAACCTTGATTACAGCAGCTTTAATAGCGTCACCATTCTTATCCAAAGTGGTTTTGCCGGTTACAGCTTCCAAATCTTTGGTAGCAGCAATAGCGTCGCGAATCTTTTGGGAATCAGTAGTACCTGCGCGTTTGATAGCGTCAATAGCAATTAAATAGGAGTCATAACCCAAAGCAGACAATGCAGACGGTTCGCCCTTGTATTCGTCGGTGTAAGCTTTCAAGAATTTTTTAGCTTCTTCGGTGGATGCTTTCTCACGGTCAAAGGCGGTGCTCAATACGCAGCCTTCAACATCCTTGCCGCCAACGTCGATAAATTCTTGAGTTTCCCAAGTATCGCCGCCCATGAACGGAGCTTTAATACCCAGTTGACGAGCTTGTTTAACAAGCAGTGCAGATTCGGTGAAGTTACCGGGAGCAAATACTGCGTCAGGATTTTTTGCTTTCAGATTGGTCAATACAGCAGTAAAATCTTTATCGCCGGTTTGATAGTTAGCAACGTCAATAATGCAGTCCTTATCGTTGGTCAATTTTTGGAAAGCTTCAACAAAGAATTTTGCCAAGCCAACGGAGTAGTCGTTAGAAACCTCTTGCACGATAGCAATTTTTTTAGCGCCTTGCTTGTATGCGTAATTTGCCATTACAGTACCTTGGAACGGGTCAATAAAGCAAGCGCGGAAATAATAATCGTTATTAGCAGTTACCTGCGGATTGGTGCAGCTGGTACCGATAGCCGGAACCTTTGCTTCCTTAACTATATTACCGGCAGCCATTGCTAAAGAAGAACCATAGCTGCCCAAAATGGTGCAAACCTTATCTTTTTCAATCAAACGTGCTGCAACCGAAGCAGCTTCCGCTTTATCAGATTTGTTATCGGCAACAATCAGTTGAACTTTTTTGCCATTTACTTCAGGATGCAGCTTATTAGCTAATTTAATACCGCGCAGCTCCAATTCGCCGCCAGCAGCGTTATCGCCGGTCAAAGGCAGAAATACGCCAACTTTAATAGTATCGCCGGCAGCCTTCTTTTCGTCTTTTTTGTCGCCGCCGCAACCGGTCAATGCACCCATCACTACAGCAGAGGCTAATAATACAGATAACAGCTTCTTAATTTTCATAATATGTTTACCCTCTCTTCTCCCGCTGCCATAAAGATGTGCAGCAATTTGATGTTCCGATTATACCATGCAGCAAATCTTGTGACAAGGGCTGAAAAGTGTAATATAAATCCCCATTTTTCAGATTGTTTACTGTTTTATTAGTTTTACTTTACAACAAAACAGTAGACATTTTTATTTATTCCGGCTTTTTGTTTTTATAGCAAGTACAATCTCTCAAAACAAAAAAATATATTGTGCGTTTCTGGAAGACAGTAATTTGAAAAAAAATTTTTACTCTAGAAAGACAAATTTACATCCCTTGGTAAAAGTGTAATATATAAAACACTTTTTATTTGATTCATTCAGTGATGCTCCTTAGCAGCAATGTTTATCCCGGCTTTCATTTATTTTTGCCAGTTATTAATTTCACATATTGTTCAATCCTTTGCCCTTTTTCTGCCACTGCTATGTAGTATACTGTAAATGCAGTAAGGATGAACTTGCTGCACCCTTCCCATCAAATTCATCATAAACAGCTTTCCTAAGGAAAACACTCTGCAATATCCCCTGCAGAGTGTTTTCTATTTTTAGCTTCTATATTTAATAACGCAAATAAAGTCGACAGGACTTTTCCTCTCATAAAAGCTCTTAATAAAGCTTTGACATTTCAATCTAAACACCAATTATAGCCAACACCTATTCATAGTAAAAAGGCATGAACTACTCTTACAGCAGTTCATGCCTTTTGTTTTTTCTAATTATTTATTTTGTTCTTTTAAATGCTTTTGATAAGCAACGGTTTCAGCAACAACTACGCCGGACAAAGCCAAGAGAGCAATCAAGTTTGGGATAGCCATTAAGCCGTTAACAATATCAGCCAAAACCCAAATCTCTTCCAATTTAAGGAAAGGACCGCAGGCAATAAGAACGATAAAGATAATGCGGTAGGGCATAATTGCTTTAACACCCATCAAATACTCTACGCAGCGCTCGCCGTAATAGTTCCAGCCTAAAATAGTGGTAAAAGCAAAGAGTACCAAGCCAACCATCAGCAGCATACCGCCCCAAGCAGGAAATGCCATTTTAAAAGCCGCGTCGGTCATTGCTGCACCAGCTAAAGGTCCGCACCAAACACCGGTTACTGTTAAAGCCAAACCGGTTAAAGTACAAATAATAATGGTATCAATAAAAGTACCGGTCATAGAAACCAATCCTTGCTCGGCAGGCCATTTAGTTTTAGCTGCTGCTGCAACGATAGGAGCAGAACCTAAACCGGATTCGTTGGAGAATACTCCGCGAGCAACGCCACTGCGCATAGCCAGCATAACGGTTGCACCCAAAAAGCCGCCTTGTGCAGCAGTGGGAGTAAACGCATCCTTCAGAACCATACCAATAGCTTCGGGAACCTTATCTGCAAAGCAAACCAAAATGCCAACGGTAGTTAAGAAATAAAGCACTGCCATAGCAGGAACGATTTTAGAAGCAACATTAGCAATAGATTTAAGACCGCCAATGGTTACAGCTGCAACAAGCACAGTCAAAGCAATACCGGTGTACATAACGGGAATACCTGCGGAAATTTTGGTAATTTCTACAATAGAATTTACCTGAGCAAAAGTGCCGATGCCAAAGTAGGCACACAAAATGCCAAAAGCTGCAAAAATAACAGCCAAAGGCTTATAAGCCTTACCCAAACCGTTTTCAATATAATACATAGGGCCGCCGGAAATATTGCCGTTGGCATCAACAGTACGATATTTTACTGCCAGCAGACATTCTGCATATTTGGTAGCCATACCAAAGAAAGCAGCAATCCACATCCAGAATAAAGCGCCGGGGCCGCCGGCTTTAATAGCAGTAGCTACACCAACAATATTGCCGGTACCAACAGTAGCCGCCAAAGCTGTGCACAAAGCTTTAAAACTGTTTACGTCGCCGCTGCCGTCGTTTTTAGCGCTAAAAATCAATTTCAGTGCGTCCCCAAGCTTAAATACCTGCAGCAAACGCAGACGAATAGTCAGCCAAATACCGGTACCTACTAACAAAACCAAAAGCGGTGGACCCCAGACAAAAGAGTCAATCTCATTCAAAATATCCAACATAACAAAACATCTCCCTTTAAATAATAAAATCCATAAGTAAATATAAAAACCGGAGTATCGCGCTAATACTCCGGTTAAAGTCAATGACCATATAAACACCCCCAGCGGTGTTTATATGTAAGCTTTGCTCCGTCCATTGGCCTGAGAGATTGGCCTGCTTTAAGCAGGCTTGCACCTTCGGCGCCCATTTAAGGGACTCTCCAGAGTTGTGTCAATTTACGGTTCCGCCTCTTGCGAAGCACCTGAGAGTTTTGCTCCTTCGGTAGGCAATGCCTTCTCCCATAAACGTCATCCACTCGTTATTTACTTATGTACGCTATTATAGTACATTCACAGCAAAAATGCAAGCATTTTTTACTAATTTTTATAGCATCTGCCGGAAAAATATCCGCTGTTTTACTGCTAGCTTAACTGACGTAAAAGCAGCCACTTACCGTTGCAAGCATAGGCAAGCCAATTTTTGCGATTATTTCTTAAAAATCCGTTCAGGCTGCTATCCTTAACAATGACCATAAAATAATTACCTGCATCTAAATCTGCAAAGGGCATTACGTTTTTACTGTTCCAGCTCAAGCCGGCCAACGCTAATACAGTTCCCCGCCTGCTCCGCAAAAAGATATATAACAGCATACCGCCCATTAAGCCTAAGGAAAGTAAAAATAGGCTTTCACCATTTACTAATCCCGTCTTGTCTGCCCAAAAAGCCGCTCCTACCAACGCCACCAGCACAACTGCTACAAACAACATATAGCAACGAGTAAAAACGGCTTATGCTCCTTTACAAGCTCCTGTGCCAAAAAATAAAAGTAAAACTGCAGTCAACAAAAAAGCCAACCAATATTTTCGTTGCATAAAAAAATCCCCCTTAATAAATTTGTTAACCACAGTATAAACACACTGTCTTACCAAACTATTAAGAGGGCTTTCATATTCTATTAAGCTATTTTGATTATTTACAAGGGAAGCGACAGCTGCATTATTGTTCCACAAGGCTTATTATCCAAAACTTTTATAGTACCGTTATGCTGCTTAATAATAGCCTGCGCCAAGGATAAGCCTAAGCCCAAACCACCTTGACTGCGGCTGCGCGCCTTATCCAGCAGAATTACCAGCAGCCTGTTCAAAGCCGCCTCGTCACCTAACAGCTAATAAAATTCAATGTTTTCAAACATATACAGCTTGCCAATAGTTTCACCTTTGTCCATCACAGGCGCTACTGCCGCCAAGAAACGGTAGCAGGTATTTGAGGGCTCACCATCAACGCCGTGCATACGCAGGATGCGCGTGCTATTCATTTTTGCGGCCAGCTACCTTGATGCTCCCAGATAGCTCTGCCGCAATTACCGTCTCCCAGCTGATTTAAGATTACCTTTTCGCCGTCCATTGTGACAAAATAAGCCAGCATACTGCCATCTTTTATCGACGTGTCAGAGCAAGGATTCTCACCGCTATTAAACCATTCCTCTGCCTCATGGTATACCTTTTTTATCAGCTCCTGCTTTTCGTTAGCCAATATTTCCCACCAAATAAAGCAATATGCTGTAAAAACACTGGCCAAAATTAACACGCCAAAAATCACGGCGTAGGTAAAGGTCATACGCAGGCGCAGTCGTTCAAAAATTTCATTCCACATAGTAACCTACTCCGCGCAAGGTTTTAATTAACTCCTCATTATGCAGGCTGGAAATTTTTTTGCGTAGCAAACGAATGTGCACATCCAAATTAATTTAGGCATCATCCAATCCAGTACCAGAACATCATAGCCGTCAGCATAAACTTTACAGTAAGCTTCTTCTCCATCCTGCACCCAAACAGTATTTATATTTTGTTTTTTCAAAAGCATTGTTAAAAGCTTGCTCAAGTTCAAATCATCTTCAGCCAATAGTATTTTCATAATTTCGCCTCCGCAGATATTTTATCACGTTATAGCATACTAGAAGCTGCTGAATTTTAACTGAATACTACCAACTTTAAAGCTTTTTTAGTTCTATTGATTTATTAAGCATAAATATTGACAGTAAAACTGTTTATATCAACATTTATATTTAGTTACTTTCATATTTTTTGTTTTTATTTCTTTAAGAACCAATTCTATACACATATCTAAATTTTTTCTAATATCTGTTTCCCAAAACCGCAATACATTCCAACCATTATCACGAAGTTCAATAGTATTCTCCAAATCCCTCTCTATATTACGTTTTATTTTCTCATGCCAAAACTCCACATTAGTATGTACATCATAACGCTCAAATGTTTTTCCGTGCCAAAAATCGCCATCACAAAATATAGCTATTCTATATTTAGTAATGACTATATCTGGATGGCAATTATAAAGTTTTATGTTTTTACGATACCGAACCCCTTTATGCCACAGTGCTTTACGCAAGGATACCTCAATTTTAGTATCCTTGCTTTTTATAGCTACCATATTCTTATGTCGCTGAGCTTTTGTTAAATTATCCATTATATTTAACCATTTATAAATTCACACCTTCTGTTTCTTTAACATAGTCAACAAATTTCTTGATAGTCCAAATACGGTTTTGCTTTTCTTTAGGGTACGTTTTTATATATTCCCTAGGAACAACTAAAATGACTTTTTCTGCTTCCATTTCATCCATTTGATCTGCTGATATCCCCTGTTGCAAAGTACAGAGAAACTTATTTTTATCTCTTAATCTGTCGGCTTCATTCAAAATCTGTCTCCATCTATCTTTACAAGTAGTTTTAGCAGCTAAACTGATCAATTTATCCGTAGAAAAAGAAATATTTCTATAAGCATCCTGAGATGGAAAAATAAAATCCGGCCTTTTTTTGCCTTCTGTAACAGCCTGTGAAGTATATTCTATTTTATTACCATCAAATATTGCAGATAAATGATGCTCTAAACTTTTTCCTGCTCTGCTTTTCCTGCGATTCAATACCTGATTAGCAATCTTAATAAAATCCTCGACATCATCAAAACCATTGCGAATTAAATCTCCATATCTTGCATGTTCAATAGCTCTGAACAGCTTAAATTCCATATTATACCAGTCTAAAAGTTTTTGATCAGGATTATATATTATATATTCTAAATGATTATATACAATATTTTCTATTTCACGAGCTTTAGCAGACACAGCTTCTGACGTAGGAAAATCTACATCAAGCATGACAATAAAATTATAAAACTGTTCCTTCTCTAGAATATCCACATCTCTATTATTTATGTTAATTAGATTGTTAGTTTCAGTAGGAGATATATTAAAAGCATCTAAAAACTGATTTATTTCCTCATCTGTATTTAACACATATCCTTGATAATCAACTTCTGTATTTTGAATTAAAACAAACAGCGCACCTGTATATTCGTGATTTAAAAACTCAAAACCTCGACCAAAATTAGTAATTCTATATTCATTACGAGTGCCTTTGCCATAATAAATAAAGCGGGTATCAGTGACTTTTCCATCCTGCCAACTAATTTTTACCCATTTTTCATGATTCTTACCTTTTTCAAATCGTTTATCAAATAAAATAGGAATAGCTGGCTTAGCAATATAAATTCCCGCCTGATGACCACCTGTTAAACCAGTATCATTAGCTGATAAAAATTTACAGAAAGATAGTTTTCCCTTGTTGACAGCATTTATAGCCAATTCTGCGTAATTATCCATTATATTACCTCTCTATATTTTTCCACTATATTACAATCCAACATATTAAGCTTATCAACAACCAGTTTCGCAATACATTCAATAAGAGGAACTACCACAGAATTACCAAACTGTCTATAGGCTTGAGTATCCGATACAGGGATGACAAAACTATCTGGAAATCCCTGCAAACGTGCACACTCACGCGGAGTCAGCTTACGTGGATTCTTTCCCGCCTGTTCTATCAATACCTCGGAGCCATCCTTGTAATATCTAGCACTTAGTGTTCTAGAAATACCATCCAAAGGTGCTATACCATATCCAAAACCATTGCCAGCAGCTTTATGCTTAGCTGCATAATTTTGTAAATAAAGCCAAAGTTTATCAGAAAGTGTATACTTGTCACTTACTTCATGCTCTAAAATATCACTAATTACTGGTTTTATTTTTTGTGGTAAAATATTAAATCGAAAATCAATATTATCGCCATATCGTTCTTTATCAAAACCAACTATTATAATGCGCTCACGGTGCTGTGGAACAAAGCTCTGTCCATCAAGAACTTGGTAGAACACCTCATAATTTAATTCGTATAATGATTCAAGTATAATCTGAAAAGTTCTGCCTTTATCATGACTACACAAATTTTTGACATTTTCCAACATGAAAGCTTTAGGACGTTTAGCTTTCAAAATACGGCATACATCAAAAAATAAAGTACCTTGGGTTTTATCTTCAAAACCGGTTGCTCTACCTAAGCTTTGTTTTTTGGATACGCCAGCAATAGAAAACGGCTGACAAGGAAATCCTGCTATTAAAACATCATGATTTGGTATGTCCTTAGCATCTATCTTAGTGATATCTCCATCTGGATATTCTCCAAAATTAGCCATATAAGTCTGTTGACAAAATTTATTCCACTCATTGGAATAAACGCATTCTCCGCCAACTCTTTCATACGCAATTCTCATACCACCTATACCAGCAAACAAATCTATAAAAGTAAATGTAGTATTACGTTTTTTCTTATTTTTTTGAGCCATCATCAAATATATGGCTGTAGAAATAGAATCTTGTACACTCATACCTGTTATTTTTGCATAATCCGTAATTTCTTTATATTGATTATCTTCTAATCTTATATGAACCTGTTTTGCCATTATTGCACCTCTGGGAATTTTTATATACCTAGTATAACACAGAGAACAGATTTTCTCAAGAGTGTATCCAAAAACGACATATATGTAGAAATATTATATGCATTTTTAATAACAAATTTTATTTAATATTTTATAAAAATAATTCTAAAAATATTCATTAGAATACAAAAAAGGAGAATGCCGCAGCACTCTCCTTTGCATTTTATCTGTAACTATTAAGTTCTACCATCAGCTCCGCGTAGGTACCTTTTTTATTCGCCAACATTAAATTCAACGTCCACATGCTCTGCCCTACGTCGTCCGTAGTGCGCGCAGCCTGTAAGCGTGGTTTAGTGTTGCCAATAAATTGCAGAATATCTTCACCCTCCAGCAGCAAGGACATATCTCCGCGCGCATAGCCTGTTAACCCTTGGTCCGAAAACAGCACCGTCAGCATCAGCATATCATCCATACGCCAGCATTCCAAACGATAACTGCGTCCGTCGCTCAAAGCGCCCATTCTATAACCAACATCCATAACGCCGTCCTCATCCGGCTCATAAGGAGACGGCACATAGTTCACCCTACAAGGAACATTAAACTTTTTAATCAACATCTTTATCTCCTACTAGTTTGTTATCCTCTTGCTGCAAATATTTTTCCAGCAGCGTATGCGTGATATTACCCGCAGGATAAACCAAAGCCAAAGCCTGCTGTTTGGGCACCCAAACAGCATCATGTATTTCTTCTGACAAGAAAAGCTTTGCTTTTTTTGTTCTGGCAATAAAACCAATCAACAGCATGTGCTGCTGCGGCTCCCATTGACTGCAAACAAAATGTATTTCTTCTACTGTTAGGCCAATTTCCTCCTGCACCTCACGAGCAGCACAATTTTCAGCCTGTTCTCCCGTCTGCACATAACCGGAAACAAAATTATAATATTTTTCGGACATATACTTGGGACGCAGCAAAGCTACTTCTTCCAGTTCATTGATAACCATAGTAATTGTCACAACGGGAAAAATATCAAAAAAAGGCTTATGGCAAGCATGACACCAAGGTACGCAGCCATCATCACCAAAGGGAACGCTGCCCAGCTTAGCACCGCACTGAGGGCAAAATGTAAAATGCATAATTATCTCCTTAGACTTAACCTTTAGCAGCTAAGCCTGCTTTGTAAGAAAAGCGCTCCAAAGCCAAGAGGCCTGGAGCGCTTAATGTGTTAATTATCTCGCAACAGGTTATTCGGTAACCTCACCGTTTTTTTCAGTCTCTTTTGGAACATTATATTTAACCTTAATGTCACGATAACGGCTCATGCCGGTACCGGCAGGAATAAGTTTGCCGATAATAACATTTTCCTTAAGACCCAGCAGCGGGTCGACTTTGCCTTTAATAGCGGCATCGGTAAGTACGCGGGTGGTCTCTTGGAAGGAAGCGGCTGACAAGAAAGAATCTGTTGCCAAAGAAGCCTTAGTGATACCCAACAGGATAGGATGTCCTTCGGCAGGCTCTTTACCGGCTTCAATCATAGCAGCGTTCTGCTCTTCAAATTTTGCTATATCAACATCATTACCAGGCATCATCGTAGTATCGCCGGATTCGTCAATGCGAATCTTACGCATCATTTGACGCACCATTACCTCAATATGCTTACTGTTAATATCTACACCTTGAGATTTATAAACGCCGACTACCTGAGAAACCAAATAATGCTGCGTTGCCTTTACGCCGCTGATACGCAGTACGTCGTGAGGATTGAGAGAACCTTCGGTAAGGCGGTCGCCTACTGCCACCTGCTCGCCCTCGGTAACAGACAACTTAGCACCATAAGGAATTTGATATTCCTGACCTAAGCTATCCTCGCCGGTAACAATT
Source organism: uncultured Phascolarctobacterium sp. (assembly GCA_905200645.1). Taxonomy (GTDB): domain Bacteria; phylum Bacillota; class Negativicutes; order Acidaminococcales; family Acidaminococcaceae; genus Phascolarctobacterium_A. The sequence goes on from CAJKLD010000005.1 coordinate 67,612, forward strand.
ACACGGCGGCTGCCGGCTTCTTCAACAATATGTACCGTACCTGCATTTTCGGTAAGCAGGCCGGGATGCTTCGGCTTACGTGCTTCAAACAATTCTTCAACACGAGGCAGACCTTGGGTAATATCGTCGCCGCCTGCAACGCCGCCGGTGTGGAAGGTACGCATGGTAAGCTGGGTACCGGGTTCACCGATGGATTGAGCGGAAATTGTGCCGACTGCTTCGCCGACATCAACGTTTTTGCCGGTTGCCAGGTTACGGCCATAGCATTTGCGGCAAACACCGTATTTTGCTTTACATGTCAATACGCTGCGAATCTTAACCTTAGTACGCAGCCGGCAAATACGTTCTGCCATATCTTCGGTTACGTATTCGTTAATATGGTAGAGAATTTCGCCGTTCTCATCCAAGATATCTTCAGCCAGATTACGACCGATAATGCGGTCATACAAGGTTTCGATAACACGTTTTTCCATCTTGCCTTCAACGATAGCTTCAACCTCGATACCGGCAATATCATTGTTGCGGATACGCAGTTCCTTAACAGTACCGTCAGCTAAAACAGCATCAATAACCGCTTCGGTCATGCTTTCACCGGTATGAGCCAGTACTTCGCCGGCACCGTTAACGATGTCTTCGGCAACCTCTTTATTTTCAAAGTTGTGCATCATAGCTTCTTTCAGCACCTTGTGGGCGAATTCTTCGCTAATATTGATGCGAACGGTTTCTACATCTTCGCCGTTCATATCCTCGCTGGAGTAAAGGCTGATTTCTTCAACCTTAGCGTCGTTGAGTTTAGCGAACAGCTCCGGAGTAACATTGGTATCTGCTTCAGCAATCAAATTACCGGCTTCATCCAGTACGCCGACAGCCAAGGTACGACCCATAATGCTGTCGCGGATTTTATTTTGGCTGGAGCCTAAAACAGCTTTGCTCAAGCGGTTGCGCTCTTTCACCAAATTCATGCCTACGATATCGCAGTCGTCCTCGCGCACGATAACATCCTGAGCAACGTCTACCAAGCGACGGGTCAGATAACCGGAGTCGGCAGTACGCAGCGCAGTATCAGCCAAGCCTTTGCGGGCGCCATGGGAGGAAATGAAGTATTCCAAAATGGTCAGGCCCTCACGGAAGTTAGATTTAATAGGACGGTCGATAATACGGCCGGAAGGATCGGCCATCAAACCGCGCATACCAGCCAGCTGACGAATCTGCTGTTTGTTGCCGCGGGCGCCGGAGTCAGCCATCATAGCTACGGAATTGAATTTATCCATAGTGGATTTCATCAAAGCGTCGGTAACCTTATCGGTAGCTTGGTTCCACAGCTCAATAACCTTGCGGTAACGTTCGTCGTCGCTCATCAAGCCGCGGCGGAACATACGCTCTGCCTTATCAACTTCTTTTTCTGTTGCGTCCAAAATAGCCTGCTTTTCAGCAGGAATCTTAATGTCGGAAGTAGCGATAGAGATACCGGACTTACAAGCGTTATCGTAGCCCATTTTCTTAACAACGTCGAGAATTTCGGCAGTACGCAGATTACCAAACAGCTTATGAGCTTTAGCAACCAATTTACCCAGCTCGCCCTTATTGATAAGCTTACCTAAATGCCAGCTTTCTTTGCCGTCCGCGTCCTTTTCCTTGTGGAAATAACGCATTTCTTTCGGCAGCTCGCCGTTGAAAATAGTGTTGCCAACAGTTGTAGTAACCAAAGAAACGCCTTCGTTCTTAGGCTCGTCAAAAATTTCACTATTGGGAATGTATACTTTAATCTCCGCCTGCAAAGCAACTGCATGGTGGAAGTATGCCAGTTGTGCTTCATCCACGCTACTGAAGCGTTTGCCCTCGCCAAAAGCGCCTTCTTTAACGATAGTCAGATAGTAAGCGCCCAAAACCATATCCTGAGTAGGAACGGCAACAGGCTTGCCGTCCTTAGGAGCCAAAATATTGTTTACAGACATCATCAGCATACGTGCTTCGGCCTGCGCCTCTACGGACAAAGGCAGATGGACTGCCATCTGGTCGCCGTCGAAGTCGGCGTTATAAGCAGTACATACCAAAGGATGCAGCTTAATTGCACGGCCTTCGCTCAAAATAGGCTCAAAGGCTTGGATACCCAGTCTGTGCAGCGTCGGTGCACGGTTGAGCAGTACGGGATGCTCTTTAATAACATCCTCTAAAATATCCCAAACTTCTGCTTCGGCACGTTCAACCTTGCGTTTAGCACTCTTAATATTAGTAGCAATACCGCTGGTTACTAAGCGTTTCATAACAAAAGGTTTGAACAACTCCAAAGCCATTTCCTTCGGAAGACCGCATTGATGCATTTTCAATTCAGGACCAACTACGATTACGGAACGGCCGGAGTAGTCAACGCGCTTACCTAACAGGTTTTGACGGAAACGACCCTGTTTGCCCTTCAGCATATCGGACAGGGATTTTAAAGGACGGTTGCCGGGACCGGTAACCGGACGGCCGCGACGGCCATTGTCTATTAAAGCATCAACAGCCTCTTGCAGCATACGTTTTTCATTACGTACAATAATGTCGGGAGCATGCAGCTCTAACAGGCGTTTCAGGCGGTTGTTACGGTTAATAACGCGACGGTACAAATCATTCAAATCGGAGGTAGCAAAACGGCCGCCGTCCAACTGTACCATAGGACGCAGTTCCGGAGGAATAACCGGAACTACATCCAAAATCATCCATTCAGGACGATTACCGGATTTCAGAAAAGCTTCGCAAACCTCCAAACGGCGTACAACACGCACCTTACGTTGGTTGCTGGCATCCTTCATTTCGGCGCGCAGCTCGTTGGTCAAAGCTTCCAAATCAATCTCTTCCAGCAACTCTTTGACAGCTTGAGCGCCTATGCCTACGCGAAAATCATCACCATATTTATCGCGTGCTTCCACATATTCAGCCTCAGTGAGCAGCTGTTTCTTAGTCAAAGGAGTATCGCCCGGGTCAAGAACAATATAGCTGGCAAAATACAGCACCTTTTCCAGATTACGGGGAGAAACGTCCAAAATCAAACCCATACGGCTGGGAATACCTTTAAAATACCAAATATGGGATACCGGCGCAGCCAGCTCAATATGGCCCATGCGCTCACGGCGAACTTTACTGCGGGTAACTTCAACGCCGCATTTATCGCAGATAATACCCTTATAGCGAATACGTTTATACTTGCCGCAATGACATTCCCAATCCTTGGTAGGGCCAAAGATTCTTTCGCAGAACAAGCCGTCACGTTCCGGCTTTAAGGTTCTATAGTTGATGGTTTCAGGTTTTTTTACTTCGCCGTAAGACCATTCTCTAATCTGGTCAGGAGAAGCCAAACCAATACGCATAGAAACGAAATTATTTACATCTAACAAGAATCATTCGCTCCCTTCTCTTAGTTATCGTAATCATCCAGGTTTGCGTCAGGAGTTTCTCTGATTGACATACCATCGTCATAATTGCCCATGTCGACAATAATATTATCGTCGTCAATTTCATCGTCCTGTTCCATAGACTGGCCTTCTACATACTGACTTTCCATATTGCCAACTTCACGGATATTGGCTTCGTCGTCCATATCGCGAGTCGGGATATCATCGTCTTCATCATCCTGCAAGGAAATTTCTTCCTCGTCCTCGTTAAGCACTTTAATATCCAAGCCAATGGACTGCAATTCCTTAACCAATACCTTGAAAGATTCAGGAATACCCGGGTCAGGAACATTTTCACCCTTAACGATAGCTTCATAAGTCTTAACACGGCCAACAACGTCGTCGGATTTTACAGTCAGAATCTCTTGCAGAGTGTAAGCAGCGCCGTATGCTTCCAGCGCCCAAACTTCCATCTCACCAAATCTCTGGCCGCCAAACTGTGCCTTGCCGCCCAACGGCTGCTGGGTAACCAAGGAATACGGGCCGGTGCTGCGGGCATGGATTTTATCGTCAACCAAATGGTGCAGCTTCAAGTAATATGTCAGACCAACGGTTACAGGATTATCAAAGGGTTCGCCTGTACGTCCGTCATAAAGAATAGTTTTAGCAGTTTTATCAATGCCTGCCAGCTCTAAAGCATCAGCAATATCCTGCTCATGCGCGCCGTCAAATACGGGTACGGAAATTTGTACTGCTTTAATACTCTTATCGCCGAATTTATCAATTTCCACAGTCTTAGGCATACCGTATTTGTCTACGTCATAGCCATATTTAGCCAAACGCTCTACCAAACCCTCGGCATCGTTTTCAATTTGCATACCAAGAGCGCGGGCAGCCCAGCCCAAATGGTTTTCCAAAACCTGACCAATATTCATACGGGAAGGTACGCCCAAAGGATTCAGTACAATATGTACCGGTTCGCCGCTAGGCAGGAACGGCATATCTTCACGCGCCATAATACGGGAAACAACGCCCTTGTTACCATGACGGCCTGCCATCTTATCGCCTTCAGAAATCTTACGTTTTTGAGCGATATGTACGCGAACTTGCTCGTTTACGCCAGGCGGCAGCTCGTCGCCGTTTTCACGGCTGAATACTTTTACGCTGACAATTTTGCCTGCTTCGCCATGAGGAACACGCAAGGAGCTGTCGCGTACTTCGCGTGCTTTTTCACCAAAGATAGCACGCAGCAGACGCTCTTCAGCAGTCAGCTCGGTTTCACCTTTAGGAGTTACCTTGCCTACCAAAATATCGCCCGGGCGTACTTCTGCGCCAATACGGATAATGCCGCGTTCGTCCAAATCTTTCAGCGCTTCTTCGCCTACGTTAGGCAGTTCGCGGGTAATTTCTTCTTTGCCCAATTTAGTATCGCGGGCATCGCAGTCATATTCTTCAATATGAATAGAAGTAAAGATATCAGCCTTTACCAAATCTTCATTCAAAAGTACGGCATCCTCGTAGTTATAGCCTTCCCAAGGCATATAAGCTACGATTACGTTATGACCTAAAGCCAGTTCGCCGTGATCGGTTGCCGGACCGTCAGCCAAAACCTGTTTAGCTTCAACATGATCGCCTTTGAAAACAATAGGACGTTGATTTACGCAGGTGCCTTGGTTAGAACGTTTAAATTTCAGCAGCGGATAAATATCTACTTCGCCGTTTTCAGCACGCACACGGATTTCGTTGCCGACAACGCGGATAACCTCACCGGCGCGTTTAGCCAGTACGCAGACACCGGAGTCAACGGCTACCTTGTATTCCATACCTGTACCGATAATCGGCGCCTGTGTGCACAGCAGCGGTACAGCCTGACGCTGCATGTTTGCACCCATCAAAGCACGGTTAGCGTCATCGTTTTCCAAGAACGGAATCAAAGCAGTAGCAATGGAAACTACCTGTTTAGGAGAAACGTCCATCAAATCGCAGCGTTCAGGAGCAATAGAAAGGACATCATCTTTAGCACGGGCAGTAACACGTTCACCTAAGAAATAACCCTCGTCGTCCAAAGGTTCGTTAGCCTGCGCAATGATATATTTATCTTCTACATCAGCAGTCATGTAAATTACTTTGTCAGTAACGCGCTTATGCTCCTTATCAACTACGCGGTACGGAGTTTCCATAAAGCCGTACTTATTGATAACAGCAAAGGTGGACAAAGAACCAATCAAGCCAATGTTAGGACCTTCAGGAGTCTCAATGGGGCACATACGTCCATAGTGGGAGTTGTGTACATCGCGGACTTCGTAGCCTGCGCGCTCACGGGACAAGCCGCCGGGGCCTAAGGCGGACAAACGACGTTTATGAGTCAGCTCTGCCAGCGGGTTGTTTTGGTCCATAAATTGGGACAACTGACTGCTGCCAAAGAATTCTTTAATAGCTGCCACTACCGGACGAATGTTAATCAAAGCCTGCGGAGTGATAACCTCGGTGTCTTGAATGGACATACGCTCGCGCACAACGCGCTCCATACGTGCCAAGCCAATGCGGAATTGGTTTTGCAGCAGCTCGCCTACGCAGCGAACACGACGGTTGCCTAAATGGTCAATATCATCGCCGGTGCCGTAGCCATCCATCAAATTCAGCAGATAGCTGAAGGAAGCCAGCACATCCTCAACAGTAACGGTATGCTTCTTTTCGTCAATGCCGGTGGTAAAAAGCATCAGCATAGGCTCTTCCTTAAACATAACCTTTAAGGAACGCAGGCCCTGCTCTGCATATACACCGCTTGCTTCAACTTTATCTAAATTAGCGTCGGTCATCTTGGTACCTTTTTCCAAGATGATTTCGCCGGTTTCGGTATCTACCAAAGGCTCTGCTAAAACAGTGCCTTCCAAACGCTGACGCCAGCCTAATTTTTTATTTAATTTATAACGGCCAACGCTAGCCAAATCATAGCGTTTATTATCAAAGAAGGTTGCTTCAATTAAAGAAACAGCGTTTTCCAAAATAGTAGGCTCACCGGGACGTAATTTTTTGTAAACTTCCAGCATAGCCTCATCTCTATTTTTAGTGGTATCCTTTTCCAAGGTAGCCATCAGGCAGGGATGCTCGCCAAAGCAAGAGATAATTTCTTCATTAGAAGATAAACCCAATGCGCGCAGCAACACGGTAGCAGGCAGCTTGCGGGTACGGTCTACGCGAGCATAAATAACGTCGTTAACGTCGGTTTCATACTCAATCCAAGCGCCGCGGTTAGGAATAACAGTAGTACCGTAAATTTTTTTGCCGCTGGGGTCAATCTCTACGCTGTAATATACACCGGGAGAACGCACCAATTGGCTGACGATAACACGTTCAGCACCGTTGATAACAAAGGTACCGGTTTCGGTCATCAACGGAAAATCACCCATAAATACGGTGGATTCCTTAATTTCACCGGTATCCTTATATACCAAACGAACTTTTACATTCATAGGAGCGGAATAGGACTCATCCCTCTCCTTACATTCTTCAACGCCATATTTAGGTTCACCCAAGCTGAAATTTTCAAAATACAGCTCCAGATTACCGGAAAAATCTTTAATCGGAGAAATGTCATGCAGAATATCTACCAAACCATCGTCGATAAACCATTCATAGGATTTTCTCTGAATGTCGATCAAATGAGGCATGGGTAAAATCTCGTTGATTCGGGCATAACTATACCGAGTTCTGTCACCTACTTGAACCGGTTTAAACATGTAATTCCTCACCCCTTCGTTTATTTTTAACCACATTAAAACGGACGCATACATACGTGACAAAAAAAACAAGGTTCTTACCACAAGGACCTTGTCTGTTGTCTGCGATGATGTGTCTCATCCTTCATTATAAGCAAGATACGCCGTCCAACCACTGACCCGGCAATATTTGTTGTCAATTACACCTGCAATTAGTAATAATGATGTAGTATGTTATGATATCATACATTACGCATAGTGTCAAGCTAAATGCTAAAAAAATTTGCAGGCATTTACTTGCAAAATGCCTGCGATATGTAATGTTAACTGTTAAAAGCTCAACGCTCATCTGCATTTGCGTTTTCTTCTTCCAGCATTTCTTCATAGCCTCGCAAAGCCATAAAGGCTAAAAATTGTTTGGCTCTGCTGCTATTCACATTATATCGTCTTTGCGATTCAGCAGACTGCTGCCATTCTTCATTGCTGTAAGCCTTAGCCTTGTTCTTATCATTCACCATTATGACCTCCTACCAGCTTATTGCGCAAAAAGCCCGTAGCTTTATCCTGATAGCTTCTGCCGCGCATAAGCATATTTTTGCCAAAACGCTCCTTAATATTCAGCACCACCTTCTGCACCTGCCTGTCCTTAACTTCCACAGCATCATCTGCAAAAAGCGACTGCTCTACATCCCACAACCGTACTAACCTGCCTGCGCTGACGCTAAGCTTGCGTATCGGCGCTGACTTGTCGACAGTTTCCAAATACAACTGTTTAAAATTATCTGTCAACAAGCTATAAGATGCTGTTTGCTGTGCCAACCTGCGCGTACCGCCTGTGGCAGCACGGCAGTCCTTACTATATTTTACCGTCAAGCCAATAGCACCGCAGACTAAATTTTTCTTCACCAACTCCAAGCTCAACAACTCTGCCATTTCCAGCAGCACAATCAAAGCGTCAGCATACTGATAATCCTTAAATAATACTTGACTGGTAGAAATACTGTGTTCCTTAACGCGATAATTATTAATTTCTTCAATAGTGCAGCTTTCTCTGCCCCACGCATGATCCAGTAAATATTCCGCATTTACGCCAAATTCCTTATATAAAAGCTTAGGCTCAAAATGTGCCACACCATATAAATCGTATAAGCCATAACGCGCCAAACGCTTGGCAATCCCCTTGCCTATATTCCAAAAATCCGTCAGCGGACGATGATGCCATAGCTGAAGCTTAAAACTTGCTTCATCTAAGTAGGCAATCTTGTCCGGCATATGCTTAGCTAAAATATCTAGAGCTATTTTCGCTAAAAAAATATTAGTACCTATCCCCGCTGCACTGCAAAGGCCAAAACGCCGCTGCACCGCGTCTGTAAGCATTTTCGCTATCTGCTTGGGCTGCATTCTATACAAAGAAAAATAAGGCGTTAAATCGACAAAACATTCGTCAACTGAGTAAACATAAATATCCTGTTGAGCAAAATACTGCAAATACAGCTGATAAATATTGGCTGAATAACGCATATACAATTTCATCCGCGGTTTAGCTATAATATAACTAATATAACCGGGAATTTCATACAAGCGGCAACGGTTACGCACCCCCAACGCTTTCAATGCCGGAGAAATCGCCAGGCAGATGGCGCCTCTACCGCGAGCCGGATCTGCTACTACCAAATTTACTTGAAAAGGATCCAGTCCCCGCTCTACACATTCCACAGAAGCATAAAAGCATTTTAAATCAATGCAAGCGTAAATTCTTTCTTGCGCAGTCAGCGTATATTTCATCGTACCCACCTTATATAGCAAAAACTTTCTGCGTATATTGTAGCACTATACGAACTTATTTTCAAATATATGCGGAAGATTTCATCTTTTGTTTGCTTTAAGTGTTAAAACAGCATTACTTATTGCCACTTAAGCTCAAGACCTACTCCTACTTCACCAACTGCCATATTACTCAATAACACCGTCTTTGCCGCCAAATTAGTACAATGACAGGGATAAATAGTCCCGTTTACATTCTTTTCCAGATACTCAACAGTTTTAAGCACCTGCTCTGAACATCCGCTGAACAGGTGAAAACCGCCTATTATACCTTTTACAATCTCTTTCCCGGTTATCTGTTTCGCATACTCCACAATATTACATATACCTGCATGAGAACATCCGGTTATAACATATATTCCGTCATCTGAACAATATACAAGAGCTGAATCGTCAAGAACATAATCCTCTTGCCATGAACCTCCACAGCAACGCTCACCTACTGCATTTTGGTTTTCAAAATTATTACTTCTAGGAATCTCTCCTAGAAATACCAAACTATCATCAAGCCAATACGGTTCCTTTGTAAATTTTAAAGAAAATTTTTCATTAAGATAAGCTCCAGATACAGGAAGCGAAATATTCAGTCCCTCTGCTCTTTTATTATCCATTATGCCGGGATGCGCTACTAGTATAGGCCTTGATTTCAAAGCAGGAAAATAAGCCAATCCTCCTGTATGGTCATTGTGACCATGCGAGATTATTACCGCATCAAGGCTATCCAACGGTATCTTCATGGCCAATGCATTTCTAATATACACATCGCTATATCCAGTATCAAAAAGATATTTTCTGTCAAAATTTTCAATGTAAATGCTTAATGCAGGCTCTCCAAGATAATATTGATCAATAAATGTACTATTATCTACAAGTATTACAAGTCTCATAATTCTCTTGCCTCCGCAAGTCCGATAACTGTATCATAGGCAACCAGTACCGCAGCTGTAAGATCTTTTGCATTACTCTTTTCCTCCGGGCAGTGGCTTCTTCCACCTATGCTGGGAACGAAAAGCATAGCGGCCGGAAGCTCTCCGCCAAATATCTGAGCATCATGACCGGCACCACTAGGAAGATAAGCATAATCAAAGCCCCTTGCAATACAGCTTGCCTCAAACCTCTTTTTTATCATTCCTTCCATATTAACAGGCTTCGCATAAAGAAGATTCTCTGCTTCATAAGTAAGTCCGGAATTTTTAGTCATAGCATCAAGATCAGCAAGTAGTGCATAATACTGGCTCATTATAGTTTCTTCGTCGATGCCTCTTATATCTACAGTAAATGTTGCTTTCTGAGGAACAATATTCATTATATTAGGCTCAACCTTTAAAAAGCCAACTGTTGCCACAGAATTACAATAAAGCCTTGCCCGATCACCAATTTTGCATATTACCTTAGATGCCTGTTCAAGAGCATCCTTTCTCATATTCATGGGCATGGTACCGACATGGTCAGCCCGTCCATTTATTGTGATGCGTACTCTTTTTATGCCTACAATTACATCTACAATACCTATTTCCTTGCCCCCTGCTTCAAGAACAGGCCCTTGTTCTATGTGAATTTCTATAAAACACTTTATATCCTTTCTCTTATGGTCAGCTATCTCTTCTGGTTTTAATCCGCATGTATCCATCGCTTCATAAACACTAATACCTTCAGCATCCACATATCCCTTAATATCTTCACATGTCAACTGACCCAAAAGCACCTTCCCTGTAAACAACCCCGTATTAAACCTTCCTCCTTCTTCATCATTAGTAGCTATAATTTCCAATGAGTACCATAGCTTCAAGCCCGCCTCTTTAATAAGTCTGGCAATCTCTATAGCGCATACTACACCTGCTATACCATCATATGCTCCACCATTTCGTACAGAATCAAAATGAGAACCAATCATTATAGTGTCCTTTACTTCTCCTTCAAGCCTCCCTATTACAGCGCCAGAATTATCCTCACGCACATTTAGACCTGCATTCTCCATCAGCTGCTGCAAATATTCGCATGCCATACGTGCCTCTGATGTAAAAGGAAATCTTGTCACGCCGTTTCCCGGTGTAGCAGTAAAAGTCTTTAGTATCTCAATTTCCTCAACAATATTTCTTTCGATAGATTTCTTATCCACAATCTCATCTCCTAACAAAAAAACAGCGAAAATTTTCCTGCATTTTCACATTAGCTATATTCATCCTTATTTATCAGCGTATGCGGACAAAATTTATATTATTATTTTACATCTATCCTCTTTTTATAGTCAAATACATATTTTATGAAATTGCCATAGCCATTAAAAATGTTGGTTTTTAACAATAAAAAAGCTCTGAAACCACATTAGTTAGTGATCTCAGAGCTTTATTTTAGAGTTTAATTAATGTCTGATTAGGACGCTAATTATTTTACTTCGATAATTTACGTCTGCGTATCCTGTTATCTATTTTATTTTCTTTCTATATATTTAAATATTCCACCATTTGCAACTTCGTACAAATATTTCCGAGACTTTTTATTACCAAAATATTACCAGAACACACCATTCAGTAGCAAATTAGTAGCACGAAAAGGGCCTATATTGAGCTAGTAGTTTTGTACAATCTAATCTTATTTTAGTCTCTGCAAGTACCTCATTCGCTTATCAATTCTTGAATCTCTTTACTTGCAGATACAATCTTATTAAGGTACTCAGCCCTTTCCATTTCGTCTCTACCTTTCACTTCTTCATCACAAGACAGCTTTTTAATGATTCTCTCTAATGGCACATCATACTCCAAGGCATCAATGATTTTCGCTTTCAATACTCATAGAAATCACCTGCCTCGCACTAACTACAATCGTTTTAATTATTATATCACAAAACTCATCACTACGCTTACTAGGATTCTAGCCACTTTGTCCGCCACTTAGCGGTGTACCAAGGAGATAATCCTGTAGTCATTACTATTATATCACATAATGCATCTAATGAGATAGCACCATCGTCCATTCGTTTCGACCTTACTTTTTCATCGTACTGTTCAACGATACACATCAAAAGATTTTATAATCAAACACATCAATATTGTAGAACCCTAACTCCTTTAATTCTTTCACAGATTTCTCAACATCTTCTTCACAATTGAATTCAGGAATAAGAGGAACCCGCACCCTAACTGCATCAACACCTACTTGCTTAGCCAAATAGTACAAATTTAGTTTTACATTAGAATTATCCAATCCGGTATATTCCTTATAAATAGCACTGTTCATATCCTTAATATCAACAATCCACTCATCAACAACATCCACCAGCTTTGATACTTCTTCAATATCTGCATTTAAAGATGTCTCAATAGCTATATGTATAAATGGAAATAGCTTGTGGAAAGCCACAATAAAATCAGAATTAAGCAATGGTTCTCCCCCGCTAAAGGTAACACCACCATTAATATCAAAATACAAAATATCTCGTTCAATTATACCTCCTAAATTGGTAGCAGTAAGGGGCTTTTTAACTAAAAACTGTTTTATAATATCCTTGTTACAACAGTATTTGCAGTTAAGCTTACAGTCATCAAACAGCACCAGAGTTCTTAACCCCGGGCCATCTGTATAATAACGAAGCCTACTGATACCTCTTATATTGGCAGTAACATAATCATCCAACTTGCAAGAACGTAAATCTTTAACCTGCAAATACAGCTGTAGAGCTTCGTCTTCACAATGCTTGCAGCTTCCTTTACACGGACCTTTATAGTTGCAAGGGCGTGGCTTATAGGCCAGTCCGTATTTTTCCGCGAAAAGCCGCCTATACTCCTTAAGGCGCTCACACATTCCTTTACCTTCATTAGGAGCTATCCCCACGAGAAGATTCGTATCATAGTATTTTCTATCAGGTAGATCTTCACTGCTTAAATGATAGGGTGTAAATGATTTAAGAGTAGAATCATAAAGGAATATATCATCAGTCGTGCCATTTTCTAAATACAGCATCTGCTGTAGCGGCTCTTTTATCAAGTCATAAATCACGCTTGATATAACACGTGTATCACTATCGGTTTCATCAATAAGTCCAAATACATTGATCAAAGTGACAGATACTAACGGTCCTAATTGTTTAAGATTGATATATTTTATGAATTCATGGTTGTCACGAGAGGTAAAAGCATGATTAATAATGGCTATAAGGTGTATGTACCTTGTTTTACGCTGTAAGCCACAGATTGCCTCGTAGATTTCGTCGTTCCTGTCGGCATTATTCACAAGAGCATCGTAATCAAGAGCTAATACTATATCTTCCTCATCACATACAGTATTTTGCAAAACATACTGAAAATGCTCATAAGTAATGTTATACATTCCCAGCATGATTGCTTCATCAAATCTATTCTTTCTACTATGCTAGGAATTCATTCTCTCTACTTCATCATCGGAATCAGCATAAATTGTAGGAGTGCTATACTGGTTATTTATTATAGTTTTGCTATTATCATCCCACGAAGTTCTCCTAGCTATTCTCCAAGCTGTAATCCCATCCTTAATACAGGAATAATATATACTTTTAAAGTACAGATTGTCATCAACATAAAACAGTTTCATAGTTATTACACCATCCCAACACCAAAAAGACTTCCTATCAGCTCACTAAACACTTTATTAAACCTTATTTCTATTTTCACGAATTCTTTCAGCCATCCTATCGGTAAAGCACCATATCTTGTAAAACAAATAAACTACTGTAATAAACAGTAACAAATTAGACAGAAACGTACCCATTATTGCATCCAACACTGAACTAAGATACATATATCCTAATAGCATAAGAATTAAACTCAACACATTTATAGCGTGCGCTATTAATAGTCCTCCGCAATCCTTATCAAAGATGCACATATATATGTATCCCACAGCCATAAACAGTAATATCCAATCTTTTAAATCCATTGCTTTATTCATCCTGATTACCAGAATACTTATTAATTAATTCGCTACACTTTACTTTGACTACTTCTTTATCCTTATCTAACAGCTCTAGTTCGAACCAATCGAAATCAGCATAGAGGTACAATCTTTTTCCATCTTCAAATATAAAAGAAAGACTCCAGATATAGCTGCTCTGGTTTTCATCTAAATCTAATCCGTAAGACCAGGTAAAAAAAGAATGTTCCCTGCCTTCTTCAATTTCATAGCCAACTATTTTTTGCCCAATGATACTGGAAAACAAGGTCCTTATATCTATACTTTCCTCAAATCCTGGAAATGTAGGCCTATCAAACATAAGGCCAGAGTTCGTGAAAAACACTGTTGAGGCATCAACAAACTCAAATTCAAATGTACCTTTGTCAGTTTTCATAGTAATAGGAGTGTCTAACTCAATTTCAATAGATATACTTTTATCTCCTTCTTTATTTAACTTTTCTTTAAGGGTAGTAAAATAATTCTTAAAATCGAATGTTCCAAAGCATGTTTTTATATCAAGCACCTGCGCACCGATAATTCCACATTCCTCTAAATAATTTTTTAGTATATAAGGCTCTTGAAGAACTCTAAACCTTACTTGCCCCCATACCCGAATTGACAGACACAAAAAACAGTCGTAACATGGAAAGGA
>CAJKLD010000006.1 GCA_905200645.1 uncultured Phascolarctobacterium sp.
TATTATTATACGCTATTTCTCGTCAAAATCAACCATTTGTTGTGACAGAGCCAATTTTTTTATTGCAACGCTTGCTCTTTTTTTATAAAAATCCCCTCTTTCCTACCCAAAATCCCGCTTTCGGGTGGGGCGCAGACACTCTTTTTACGCTATAATGAAGGCAAGATAAGGAAAGGAGATGTTCCTATGTTTAAAGAAAACGACGAATGTTGTGCTATACAATGCAAAAAATGCGGCGGCACCATGTATTCCGATGCTGCCAGCACCAGCTTTGTCTGCTCCTTCTGCGGCAGCAAGGAGCCCTGGCCCAACAGTGAAAATATCTTAGATACCGAAATCAAATACCGTCATAAGCCGGTAGAGGTTGTCAACGGACTGGTGAAGCTGGGACACGTATACTTCATGGAGCCCTTGCCGGAGATGCTCAAAAACAATACCCAAAGCATTGAAGATAAGCTGGGCGTTTTCAGCGCCCTCAGCACCAAGACTTACGAAGAAAGCCACACCATCAAGCTGCTCTGCCCGCTCTGCGGCGCCGATGTTACCGGTGAATCCACGCAGACTATCTTTACTTGCGAATACTGCGGTCACCGACTGACACAGGAGGAGCTGAAGGCCGGCGGCTACAACAAGGACCAGCTCATCGGCGCAGGCTCCCGCAGCTACCCCTCTATCGCCCTGCCCTTCAAGCTCACTAAGGAGCAGGCCTTCAGCAGAGCACAGCTACTTATGCGCCGTGACCCAATGTCCTTTAAGGGTGCGGAAAAGGCCATTAAGGAAAAATTTACTGCCTTCTATACTCCCTATGCACTGGCGGACCTGCGCGTCAAAGCGCAAATCTCCAGCAACAAGGGGGACTGCGAAATTTATCAGGAAGTTTTAAACTGGGTATATCCGCAAACCTATGTCTTTGACGAAAACGCCGTCGATATGGTTGCTCCCTGGAACTTTGATGAATTCGCCCCCTTCGACCCTGTATTCTTAGAGGGTGACGTGCATATCACCACCCGCAGCAATCTTTTCCCGGTACAAAAATATCTTGACCGCATGATTAATGAGCAGCTTTGCAACAAGCTCTGCGAAAATTACGGCTTAAAGAATGTTAAGATTGAAAAATGGGCACGCAATATCCGCAAGCATTCGGCTGACATCATGCTGCCGATCTATTATGTAGATTATACTGACAACAGCGCTGGCGAGCGCTTCGTTATCGTAGTCAACGGCCAGACCGGCGCTGCCAGCGCCCGCTTCGTCAACAGCAAAGACAAGACGCGCAGTCTGCAGCTGCCTGCCAGCAGCAAGCTGCCGCGCTTTGCCGAAACAACGCTGCGCACACCGCCGATGATTGTACGTTACGTAAAGCCCAAATTTCTGCATGAGGTAATTCCGCCGGAAAAGGGCTTCAAAAAGAGTCTTTTCCAGATGCTCAAATTCTGGTAAAAATCTAGCTATATCCGGAGCATAATAAGCCACCTCCAGACGCTTGGCATCATCCTCCAGCTTCAGCAGTGCGCGCGCATGACGCTCGCTCAGACCGGCATCCACCAGCACCTTGCGTACAGCAGGTGACAGGCGCAGCAAACGCAGCCGTTGAGCAGCAGCAAAGCAGCGCGCCAGCACCAGTAAAGCAGCTGCCCCGTATGCAGAAAGCCTGCAAAAAAGCCGTAGCGCAAGGGCACGATAGGCACCAACCTGCTCCAGTCAATTTTGTACTTATCCGGCAGCAGCCTGCTTAAAAATTCGCCAAAACCTCCTGCGGGACACAGCCTGCCGCAGAAAAGGGGGCCAAACCACAAGGAAGTCACCACCAACAGCAGGCAGAAAAACAAAGATGTGAGTCCGCTTGCCAGCCATTCTCCTGTAAAAATATTCGCTAAAGGAATACGGGCGCAGGGTATATGAATGGAAGTAAAACCTGTTTCCACAAAAAAGCTTTCCATCAGCTTACTAAAAAGCATAAACGGCTCGTAAAAAAGCACAAAACCTAAACAATAGCCCAATAGTCTTTTCAAATAAAACAGTTTTCTGTTCATAAGCACCTCCTATATTTAACTTTAGCTTACACCTTAGAGTTTACTTTAAGTCAAGAGTTTTTTTATAATTTTTGACGCTAAAAAGAAAAGGTATGTACAGCGTTTTGCTTTCCATACCTAGATTGTAAAATTATTCCATTTTATGTCCAATACTTAAAACGTAAGCTTCTTTTATGCCTAAAAAGCATTGGGGAGAAATGTATAAACTAATACTATTTATCTCCTTCACGTGTTATAATTACTTTATAAGTTACATGCTGCCAGCACGCAAAAATTCTATAATTAACAAATTTTTCTCTTGCCAAACACAAGCTTATAAAGGAGCCTGCCTATGAAAATATCCACTAAAAGCCGCTACGCTCTGCGCATTATGATTTTTTTAGCAGAAAATTATCCGCTGGGATACATTCCTTTAAAAGATATTGCCGACAGCGAAAGCCTGCCTCTAAAATATACGGAACAGCTGATGAGTAAGCTGCTGAAAGCAGGTTTAATCAGCGCTGTACGCGGCAATCACGGCGGTTACAAGCTGAGCAAAACGCCGCAAAGCTACTCTGTCAACCAAATTATTAAGGTTATGGAAATTTTTAAAACTGTTACTCCCTGCGCCGGTCAAAAGAATGCGCATTGTCCTCATGCCGACAAATGTTCTGCTATTGACGTGTGGCAATTACTGCAATCCACTATTGACGAGCTTTTGGACAACATTACCTTGTTAGATATTTTAAAAATGCAGCAGACAAAAACCAAAGAGCCTAGCTTGTATCTAACTTTTTTGGAGCGCAAATCCAATCTAAGAAATTATTAAATAAAAATGAAGAGAGGCATATCCAAGACAGATATGCCTCTCTTCATTTTTTATGAGAAATGTCAAATGCAGGCATTTGCTATTTTACGTCTACGGGAATATAAGTTAAGCATCTAACGCTGTTACCGTCCGCATCCTCTGCCGGAGAAAAACGCCACTTAATACAATGCTCCAAAGCAGCTCCATCCAAAAAAGGATTCCCGGAAGAGTCTGCTGTGGAAACATATTCGGGAACGCCGTCCGCGCCAACCAAAATACACACAATAACCCGCCCTGTCTGCCCTCCGGCCTTAGCGGGATAAGGCACGGGCGTATGAGTGAGCAGCTTAGGCCGTACCAGCGGCTCTCTCACAATAGGAGCAACTTTCGGTTTCTTTAAATTGCTTGGATCAAATTCTTCCAATTTAATCTTTTTGACCTTAATTTTATCATCAAGCACATATAATTCTAAAGGCGTAAAGCTCCAATAGCCTTGCTTATTATGAATGCGCGTTTTGACGGCTTCTTTGTCAAAATCTACAGTGCGTATTTCAGCCATAGTTTCATAAATCTCGTTACTGCGAATTGCTTTGCCGCCATGCACCTGCCCTGCAAACAGCAGCGCCAAATGACACACTAATGAACAAAGAACAGCTAAAGAAATGCGCTTCTTTTCATTATACATTTTACGACCTCTTTTCAGCCGCTAAAGCAATACGTTTCACTCCTGCCCGTTTTAAAAGGTTAATGATATCGGAAGTACTGTAAAACTGACTGTTTTTATCAATACGCAGTATAACAATCATTTCCGGATTGCTTGCCGCTGCTTTTTGCATGGTTGTCAGCAGTTGTTCGCCGCTTATCTGCCCGCCGTTCAAAAAAAGCTGATTATCTTTATCGACTGCTACCGTCAAGCCGTCAATTTTATTAGTCTGCAAATTCTGCATACCGGCTAATTTTAGCGGCAGTGTTCCTGCATCGCTCATATTAACTGTGGCAATCATAAAAAACACCAGCAGGAAGAACATTATGTCAATCATAGGAATTACCATAATCTGCGGTAACCCCTCGTCCTGTGCTTTAAACCGCATGAATAATCACATCCTCTTTCTGCTTTATTCAGCTGCTGCCAATAACTTCACGCAGCAAAGAGCCATTTTTTTATCCAGCTTACCAATATAAAATTTCAAAACGCCGTACAGGATTAAGGCAAACATAGCTACAATCAAGCCAAAGGCCGTTGCTACCAACGCTTCACCTACACCGCTGGTAATGGCAAAATGGCTGGCACTGTCCTGTAAATCAAAAACCTTAAAGGAAGAAACTATACCTAAAATAGTACCTAACAAGCCTAGCAGCGGCGCTAAAGTAATAATAATATTTAAAAACGCCAAATTTTCGTTATAGCTCATAGATTTAAAATTAACCTGCGTCTCCAGGCTCTGCACCCTATCCTGCTGCTTCTGCTGCGATTGCAGATAACTCTGTGCCAAAACTACCGCATCTGTCGCCTTGGCTTTAGCCATAGCGTTTATTTCTGCAACGTTCTGTTCTTCTATATACTCTAAAAGCTGCCGCATTTTTTCGCTGCTGGTATCAATACCGCGAAAATACAGCATTCTTTCAAAAAAAACGACTAGGGCAGCAAAAGACAACAGCACTAACGGATACATAACAACTCCGCCCTGTTTAAACAAATGCACAACATCCATCATTCTTCACTCCTTGTTTAATATTCCTGCAAAACATTCATCAGCCCGGCAAAGCGCAGAGGTTTAAAAAGCACCTCACAGGCACCGCTTTCCACCAACGCCTTTTTCTCGTCTAAATCGGCATTGCTGCATAAAGCAAATAAATGAGCGCTGCCTAATTTGTGATGTGTCTTTAATTGACGCAAAACAGCATTTTTCTGCTCGCTCTGTAATTTGTCCACATCCACAACAATATACTGAAAAAAGTCTGCATAATTACTTTCCAATAAATTTACAGCTTCTTTTTCCGTATCGGCACAATAAACCTTGGCTCCCTTGCTTTCCAACAGCTTACGCAAAACTAAAACCTCTAAGGGATTTTGTTTTACCAGCATTAAGCGTTTATTTTGTATGCTATCCTGATTTTCCGGTTTGGGGACAGCAGCTTTCACCATGGCATCAACAAAAGTCATGTGTAAATCAATGGTTACTGTAGTGCCTGCGCCCACCTCGCTTTCCAAGTTTATGGTGCCGCCTAAACGTTCCACAATAATCTTAGCAATGGATAAGCCCAGCCCGGAACTGTCCTTACAGCCGGTTTCGTTCATATAGATGCTAAACGGAGTAAAGACATGCTGCATAGTTTCTGTATCAATCCCGCAGCCGTTATCTTTAATAACAAATCTGTAAAAAGCTTCATTCTGCCCTTTAAAGGGCAGTTCATAAACAGCTATCTGCACATCGCTGTTGCTGCCGGAAAACTTACAGGCATTGTCAAGAATATTGTATAAAAGCTTATAAATAGCTTTGTAATCTCCCAAACAGCTATTGTGAAAAACCTGCTCAACGCATTCTATAGTTATTTTTTTCTCAAGATATTTTTTCTTAATATCCTTGGTCACCGTCGCTACTAAATCGCTCAAGGTAAACTGCACTTCAGAAAATTTTACCTTTTGCATTTCCAAATTACTGATAACCATAATATCATTGATAACATCGCTGATTTTACTAAGCTGATGTTTTATATCTGCCAGCTGTCCCTTGGTAGCATCATGAGAACAAACATTAACTATTTTCTTCAAGTTGTTCAGAATGTTTTTTAACGGCATTCTCACACTGGTGCCAAAAATAGAAAGGTAGTCGCTTTTTACACGGTTAAGCTCCTTGAGCTCCTCTACCTGCTCCAGCAGCTCCTTTTGTTTCTGCTCTTCTTCGTTAACAATATGCGTAATGTCTCTGTCCGTCCACAGCACCTTGCCGTATACTTTATCTAAATTAACGTAACGTATTTTGCTTTTCTTAT
Source organism: uncultured Phascolarctobacterium sp. (assembly GCA_905200645.1). Classification (GTDB taxonomy): domain Bacteria; phylum Bacillota; class Negativicutes; order Acidaminococcales; family Acidaminococcaceae; genus Phascolarctobacterium_A. The sequence continues at coordinate 5,815 of CAJKLD010000006.1, forward strand.
GCTGTCCGCTGCTGTCAACTTTTTTGATGTCAAACTCATAGGAATCTTTTTCCTTTAATTGTTTGCGTACATTGTCTAAAGACATTTTTTGCAGAACATGATCCCGCTCTTGTTTAACAACAAAGCTGCTGACATAATGCTCAATAGCGTTTTGGTAATCAAATTCCTGCTTGGGCAGCATATCGACGCCAAAGCCATTACTTGTATATACTTTTGCACTGCGTGAAAACAAATTGATGTCTGCAATCATATTATAATCATAATTGATCGCTTTGCTGATAACCTCCTGCATCATCTTGTTTTCGTTAATATCATAGGTATATAAAAACGCTATTAAATCCTTGCTCTGTGGGTCTTCCATCAACTGAATAGTAGACCTTGCCCACATAATATTTTTCATATTACGAGAATAGCGTCTGTAATCAATGGACAAAACGGTTTTGCCCTCCTGAAAAGCCCGGCGAAGATTATCCAGTTTCATAATCTCCGTAAATTCTTTACGCTTTGCATAATCAATAACCGTAGGCAAAACTCTTTCAACAAATTCTGAAGACGGCTGTCCGGGATAAATCGTAGGTACCGGAAAGCCATGAGGATCGTGCTCGATAACCGCGCCCGTAGTTACGTTGAATACTAAATAGGCCATAAAATCCATGTCCACTCTGTACCGGCGGCGCAGCTCCTTTTGGTAGCGTTCCTCCGCAAGCTGCCGGGCATGCTTTTCTTCCGTAACATCATTCATATAAACTACATAAGATGGCCTAGTCAGCCATTCCATAAGATTAACGTTAATGTTTACGGTTTTTGTAACCTTAGGAATAAAAACCTCGGTTTTATTTTCATTAGTATGAGCAATAAATAGCTTGCAGTTATCACAAGGAAACTTTTTATTAAAGAAATATTCGTAGCATTTTCTGCCGGCATAATTGTCATTACTTACCTGCAGCAATTTTTGTGAGGCATTATTAGCATACAGAAGATTGTGGTTAATGGCATCCACTACAAAAACAGCTGTTTCCATAGCATCCAGCAAATTTCTTTGCAGGCTGAACCTACATTCCGAACTGTTAAGTATCTCTCTATTATACAGAATATGTTTAATGCGCGCAGAAACAACCTCTGCCGCAACAGGCTGACAAATATAATCGTCAGCGCCAATGCCAAGCGCAGTAATCTCCTCGTGAGTATTACCTGTCTCAGCAACTACAAGAATAATCAAATCCTTATACAGATTATTGCTTCTAAGCTTCTGCAAAAGCTCCAGTCCGCTCATTTTAGGCAGCAGTAACTCCAAAAGCACTACTTGAATTTGCGAATCTTTATCTAAAACCTCCAAAGCCTGATAAGCGTCCTCAGCCTTAACTACTTCATATTCTTCGGCAAGGATATCAATAAGTTTATTCTTTTCATTTTGTTTATGGTCGACAATGAGAATTTTGCTTTTCATATTCTTACCTCATCATACTGTAGAATCACCGGATAATCAGCTGCCCCATTTAGCAACCAAAATGCCGATTTCATATAAAACAATCATAGGGATTGCCATTAAACATTGAGACATAACATCCGGCGGCGTTAAAAAAGCTGCCAAAACAAAAATCACCAAAACCATGTACTTACGCAGGGCTATAAGCTGCTGCACGGTAACTACGCCTAGACGGCAAAGCACATATACAACTACCGGCAGTTCAAACACAATACCAAAGGAAAGTACGAAGCCAAATAAAAAGCCCACATACTGACTAATAGAAAGCATGGGCGTAGCTATATTTTCTCCCATGAATACAAAAAAAGTAATCGCCGATAAAAAAACCACGCCATAACCAAAGCAAACACCGATAATAAACAGCAACGCTGAGCCTAAAGAAAAAATTATTACAGCTTTCTTTTCATTTTCATATAATGCCGGTTTCACAAAATCCCAAATATGCCAAAAAATTACCGGTGCCGAAACAATCATGGCCGCTATAAACGCTACTTTTAACTGTGCTACTAAAGCCTCCGACAGGCCAAGATAAATAAACTCAATGCCTCTGCTTTTGATAGGAGCAGTTATCAGCTGCATTAAATCGCCGGCAAAAAAAGTTGCTATAACAAAGAAGCTGCCACATAAAAAGCCCAGGCACCATAACAACCGAGTCCGCAGTTCGCGAATATGCTCTCTTAAAGGCGGTTCATAAGCCTGCATATCGTCAAACGCGTCGGGCAAATTATTATTTGGCTGCTTCGCTGTCATGCTGTTCACTCTCTTTTGCCACCGTAGTTTCAGAGTTCTTTACTTCCTCTTTAAATTCTCGGATGCTGGTTCCCAAAGCTTTACCAAGACCGGCCAGCTTATTAGAACCAAATACCAAAACAGCAATCGCCAAAATCAATAAAATTTCTGTTGCTCCTAAACGCATAATAAATCCACCTTTCTAAAAAAATTGCCACAGTCATTTAGTGTTTTTCCATAGCGTGTTTAATAACATCCTCCTGAACCTTTTGGAAATCCTCGCTCATCTTGTGTAAGCTTTCGGTATCTTTTTTAATTTCCTCCAGCTCAATTTCTTCTTCAAAGGATTTGGTTACGTCTTTCATCAAGGCGCGCATTTTTTTCACACCCTTGGCTATGGTTCGTGCAATTTTAGGTAAATCCTCGGGACCTACAACTACAAAGCCGACAAATAAAACCAGCAGGATTTCTCCTATACCGATACTCATAGGATACCTCCTTTCAGCTAATTAAAAGCGGTAAATCCGCCGCATAAAGCTGTATACAATTATACTCTTATGCGGCAGATTTTTCAAAAAACTAATTATTCTTCGTCGTCCTCTAAAACCTTGTCAATGTTGCCGATACGTTTTTTCCCGGGCCACAAATCCATGAACCAGTTGTGGAACAGCATTACACAGATAAAGAGAATGCCGGGAGCCATCGGGAACTGCTGCGGATGAGAGTATGCAGCTTGGGTACCCAGCATAGCAGGACTAAATTTGTAATACAGCCAGTGGAAAATAACGGTGCTGATAACGATAATAAGCAGTCTCAGAGCAATATTACCGGCTACGCCGTATTTTTTCGGGCCGTTATCAAAATAGAAATTGAGAATCATCGCGGGAATAAGCATCATAATAGCCAATTCGCCGCTATGCAGATAACGCCAGTCAGGAGCCAAAATTCTCTTAGCGCCTTCAACCGCCGGACCCCATGCTACGTCTTGAATAAAATTAAAAGTTACAAACAGCAGAATTGCAAACAAAAATACGCCGAAGAAACCGGCAAAGCCGCGCCAAATTTTATTTTTAATCATTACAAAGGGATAACGGTCAAAAGTAATTTCCAGCATCCAAATAGCAACGGTGCCGCACATTACCCAGCCAACGTTAAAGTTACCATGCAGGGTGCGGGCAAAATCGAACCACCAAGGATAAGCAGCTGCGTACTCCTGCCACGGCCAAAACAGTACGTGATAATGAGGATGCATCAGGCAGAAGAATGCTAAAATAGAGAACAGCGCAGTTACGCAGAAAACGGTAATGCCTCTTGCCGGCTGTTTCATGCTTTGCCAAGGATGGTTTTCAAAGCAAACCGGTACGATAGGGCTTAACCAGGAAGCAATAGCGGCAAACATCAAAATTGCCAAAGAAGAATATTCGCGGGCAAAAAATTCGGTCATGCCCTTGCTTACCAGCTTATCTACGCTTAAATAGGGAATAGAATAAATGCCTAAGAAATTATAGAAGAAGCCCCAAATTACGGCGCCGACAATAGCAAAGTTTACTGCAATCAAAACAGCGCCCGTAACTAACGGATGAGATGTTTCGCGCCATTTTAGGCTGAACGGCCAGAAGTTGAATACATACGCCTGCCAAATAGCCACAATTAAAATCCAGCGAACGTACATATAACCATATTGCGGAGTATACCACCTTAAAATACCGCGGGGATCCATAAAAACCCACCACAAAGCATAAAAAATCACAAAAGAAAACAACACACCAACAATACCGCGAACCGGCTGAGGCATTTTATTTTCCATAACGCGGCTTTCCAGCCACATATGATCCTTAAGATTGATCATTATTTTTTCGCCTCCTACCCATTAACCGAACATAATCTGATCGCCGTTGCCCAGATACAGTTTTTTCTTACTCTTAAATCTTGCAGTGCCTTGTACCACAGGCATACCTGCCAAAACCATTTTTTCGGCAGTTAAATAACCGGTGCAATGATTGCAGCCCAAAATTTCAATACCATATCCTGGCAGAGCTTTAATCAAATCGTCATACTGAGGATCCCAATCCTCGAACGGTGAAATGTGCAGGCCGCCCTGGATACCGTAAATTTTGTCGCCGCCTTTAACAGTATGTTTAATTTCTTCAAGGAAAGAAATAATACCCATGTGGCAGCACCCGGTAATCGCAACTAAGCCTTTGCCGGCAACATTAAATACCAAGCCCTGCTCGCCGGTTACGCGGGTAATAATTGCAGAGTCAAAGGTAATGGAGGCTGCACCCGGGAACAAAGGATGAACCTTACCGGATTCGCGCACCTCTAAAGGACCGGTATGCGGATAATCGTTCTTTACTTTGGCAATCGGGAAGTTGGCGCCCTTTAACAAATCAAAGCCTTCTTTGTAGAAGCCTTTGGGAACGATAATAGGAATATCGGGACAATGCTTCAATACGGATTCAACACCCCAATAATGGTCAAAATGCTCGTGAGTTACAAACAGCATGTCAATCTCATGATTTTCCAGCATCTTGTCAACGCCTTCACGCTCCAGACATTCGTCCATCCAGGCAGTGTTCCAGCCGCAGTCCAGCAAAATTTTCTTTTTAGAACCGTCCATCAATTCCACATCAATCAAGGTACAGAAGCCGCCGGAGTTATCGCCGTTGTAGCCTTCTTTTACACCTTCATGCGTCCACGGAATAATGTATTGATTAACCAAAAGTCCGCCGGCATCTTTCATATCTTTTACTAAACGCGCATTATTGAACCAGCTGGTTTCAGATACAACAGTACATTTTACGCTTTTGCATTCGCCGATATCAAAATCACCAATCGGTCTAGGAGGAACGAACACATCTTTTAATACGGTAGAGGAAGCTCCGGCCATAGCTAAATAACCAGTAGTACCGCCGATAGCCAGTCCTTTCAAAAAATCTCTTCTTGATACACCCATTTTAAAACTCCTTTCATTTCCTAAGCAGCTGTTCTTGAGAACATCAACGCCGCAACAAGCTGAATAGTTGCATAGAACAAGCCAGCGCCTACAAGCAGACCCACGATGAAGCCGGGCCAGCTAAATTTCCCGCCAGTTTCCCGGGTTTGTTCAGTCATCATTTTGCCTCCTTTCAACATTCATAGGATAAAATAATCAATTTAACCTCATGGCTTTTTTCCGTATATAATTGATTATCTCCTAATATATGCTTAATATCTCCGGCCATCTCCACACGTTCCTTTCGGTGGCTGGCAATTGATAAAGCCTTTAAAAATCTGCCGGTAAAGAAATTAAGAAAAATTTCCGTTAAAGCATATCCCGGAACATTTCTATCCAAACCCTGCGGCTCTACCAGCTCTACCGGCTTACCGGCGGCATCTGTTGCTTGAATACCTTCGTCTGCATATTCTTTATAAAAATCCTGCGTAGTAATTTCAAAGGACTGTAAAGCGTCTTTTTTGATAATACATTCCATACTGCCCACAACAAACAAATCAGGTGCAAGGTGTTTTCTTAAAGTAAGCTTAGGTATTCCCTTAGCCCTCTTTACTTTTTCTGCATGACAGTGACGATGTTCGTGTTCAGCATCATATGTGCCCCCGCAGCAGGGACAGCCATCAGGATTTTCAGGCAGGAGGACATCACTGTCATCAAACAAACCTCCTAGGCGCAAAATTTGCTCCCGACAGGCAAAATTCTCAAAAACATTCTCTTCCACCGCCGGATAATAACAAATTGCCAGTCTGCTTTTTTCCATATCAGCAGTAAGCAAATCTACCTGGCGCAGCTTTAGCTCGTAAACACCGGGTACGGCAGAAAGCCAATAATACCAGGTTCCGTCTTCACCATCAACCCTGCTTAAAAAATCCAAACCGGATAAACGCTTATCTCCGTGCAAAAGCAAAGCGCCGGTACTTAAAAGCCCGCTTATTTTACTCAAAGCCTTTCATCCCCTTCACAGCGTATATTTCCCTCGCCAAGGTCAATTTATCCTTACCGCCAATCTCTATTCCCAGCTGTTCAGCGGCCTGAACCATCATATCGTAGGATACTTCGGATAACAGCGGATAGCAGGATTCAAAAGAATCAAAATAATCGTGCGGATTCTTTTTTATACCGGAAACCTCGGCAAAAGCTTCTCCCATTTTAAAAAAATATGCAGGAAAGCCTTTAGTAAAAAATTCTCTTCGTTTCATGCTTCTCAACCTTTCTGCACAATGTTTTTGTATATTTAAATTTTATCAAAATCACTTTATAATTCAACTATATCTTCACTAGTTTGTCTACTCTAATACTAGGAAATATATTTTTGTTAATTTTTCATTCTGTATAACAGCGTTATTTTTAGCGCTTGGCTTTCCTACCTTAATGCTATTCTTTAACAAAAGTTTTTTGTAATTAAAAAAAGTCAAGAGAAAGACAACCTTAGTTGTCACTCTCTTGACTTTGATAAAACTTCTATATTATGCTGTGCGTCCTAAATAGCCAAAGCCTGATTAGCCTCGCCGAACAGATAGCGGTCAACGATAATTTCTGCCGCCTTTTCCGGCGACATATCATGCTTAATGGACTGGGTAGGATTAAAAATGCTCATGGCTACGCCAAAGAACACATATTTAGCCGAAATCTCTATATGGCCACTTTTTTTCAGCAGGTCCTGCTGCCAAGCCTTACTTAAAAATTCCTCTAAAATTACATACTCTTCCTTCAACAAATCATGATAGCGCAGGATACGCTCCTCCAGCGCAGGCGAAATTTCTACCTGACTGTAACGTGGCAGAACGCGGTAAACGCCGTCCACTTTCTGCACTCGGCAAGCGTTGCTGGTTCCCAGCATTTCAAAGCAGATTATCTGCCACAAAGCGCTGTTTTCATAATAAAAAGCCACAAATTCCTTAAAATAGGCCAGCATTTTATCCACTAAATTTTTTTGCTCGTCTACAACCTGACGCAGCTTTTCTACAAAGGGTTTATTTTTATCCAGCACCAGTCTGTAAAAAAGCTGCTCCTTATTGCCAAAATATTTATAAACAGTTCCCTTGCCCACATCGGCAAGCGCAATAATTTCGTCTAAAGTAGCTTTTTCGTAGCCATACATAGAAAAAATTTCTTCCGCTGCCTGCAAAATGCGTACATCCTTGGGCAATGCTTTATCAAGCTTCACGTTGTTACCTCCTTTGTTGCAATTTATCGTTCTTTTTATCTTTTATTATTATAGCCTATTTAGCGTACAAATTCCAGTAAACAGGCAGCAGTTTTTCTTGTTGATATAATTGTATCATTTATTTAATTGCCATGCTTTTAAAAATTTTTGTCTAAAAATTACCTATTCAACTATTTTTTTGGTATAATGTATGCAAGGTTGTTATTTATTTTTCTATGGGTATCATAAGGAGGTCACCATATGAGCTTAAAAATAATTACTAAGCGCTGCAAAGGCTGCGGCATCTGCGCAGCATTCTGCCCGAAAAAGGTTCTGGCAGTAAACGAAGTTGGCAAGGTTGAAGCCGTTGCTGAAGAAAACTGCATTAAGTGCGGACAATGCGAAATGCGCTGTCCGGATTATGCTATTCTGTTAGATAAATAAAAAGGAGTGAATTACCCATGTCAAGAATCCTGCTGTTACAAGGTAACCAAGCAGTTGTTGAGGGTGCGATTGCTGCCGGTGTAAAATTTTACGGCGGTTATCCTATCACCCCTTCCACCGAAATTGCTGAACAATTAGCGCTGCGTCTGCCCCAGGTAGGCGGCAAATTTATGCAGACCGAAGACGAAATCGCCGGCTTAGGTACCGTTATCGGCGCCTCTATGGCCGGTAAAAAAGCTATGACCGCCACCAGCGGCCCGGGTTTCTCTTTGAAACAGGAAATGCTTGGCTTAGCCTGCATTGCCGAAATTCCCTGCGTTATTGTAAACGTACAGCGTGTGGGTCCGGCAACCGGCCAGCCTACCTCTCCTGCGCAAGGCGAGGTTATGCAGGCGCGCTGGGGCACCCACGGCGACCACTGGCTGATTACCGTTTCTCCCTCCAGCGTTCCCGAATGCTTTGATTTAACCCTGCGTGCCGTTGCTCTGTCTGAAAAATACCGCTGCCCGGTAATTTTGCTGATGGACGAGGTTATCGGCCACATGCGCGAAAAAATTGAGCTGCCCGACAACTACGACGAAATTCCGCAGGCAGAACGCAAGCAGCCTACCTGCGCTCCCGAAGATTATTTGGCCTACGGCTGCGAAGACGGCTCCAAGGTTCCCGCTATGGCTCCCTTTGGCAGCGGTTATCGCTGGCACGTAACCGGCTTGGTACATGACGAAACCGGCTTCCCCAAAGGCACAGGCGCTGCAACCAAAGAATCTCAGGATCGCCTGCGCACAAAGATTACCGACAATCTTGACGACATTGTCCAAGTTGAAAACTATAAAATGGAAGACGCTGAATTTGCCGTTATCGCTTTTGGCGGCGCTGCCCGTACCGCATACGAAGCCATTGACATGGCTCGCGCAGAAGGCCTCAAGGTTGGCTTCATGCGTCCCATTACCATTTGGCCTTTCGCTGAAAAACAAATCAAAGAGGTTGCAGGCAAAGTAAAAGGCATTTTGGTACACGAGCTGAACTGCGGCCAATATGTTTTGGAGGTTGAACGTGCCGTAGCAGGCAAGGTTCCCGTAAGCCTGTTTGCTAAATACGACAACGAATCTGCTACTCCGGCCGAGCTTTTGGCTGAAATCAAAAAGGCTATGGCCTAATCGGATGAGAGGAGAATAATAGAATGAGCGTAATGGAAGACTTAATTGCTAAATATTTCCGTCCGGGCCGTCTGCCTCACATCTGGTGCCCCGGCTGCGGCAACGGTATTATTACCGGCGCTATTGTCAAGGCTATCGACAAGCAGGTTCTGGCCAAAGATGACGTAGCCGTTATCAGCGGTATCGGCTGCTCCAGCCGCAGTTCCGGCTATTTGGATTTTAATACCGCCAATACCCTGCACGGCCGCGCCCTGCCTATCGCTACCGGCGTAAAAATGGGCAACCCCAAACTGAACGTAATCGTTTGCAGCGGTGATGGCGACTGCACCGCTATCGGCGGCAACCATTTAATTCACGCTGCTCGCCGTAATATTGATTTAACCTTGGTTGTTTATAATAACAGCATTTACGGTATGACCGGCGGTCAGTATTCCCCCATGACCCCGAAAGGCTCTAAGGCAACTACCGCTCCCTATGCCACCATCGAGCCCAGCTTCAATCTGCTGGCTTTAGCGCAGGCTGCCGGTGCAACCTATGTAGCCCGCGGCACTACCTACCATGTACCGCAATTAGTTGATGTAATCGCTAAAGGCATTGCTCACAAAGGCTTCTCCATTATCGAAGTTGTCAGCGCCTGCCCCATTTCCTTTGGCCGTCAAAACAAAATGGGCGGACCGGCGCAAATGATGATGTGGCAGCGCGACCACGGCGTACTCAAAGCCGTTTGGGACCGCATGGACGAAGATAAAAAAGCAGAAGCTCTTGCTGCCGGTAAATTCCCCATCGGCGTTCTTTATGAAAACAACGACGTGCAGGAATATACCGCAGCCTATGACGAGCTAATTAAACGCGCACAGGAGGGTAAATAATCATGAGACAAAGCTTTCGTTTTTCCGGCACCGGCGGCCAGGGCTTAATCACTGCCGGTATCATTTTAGCTGAAGCTGCCCTCTTAGATGACAAGCTGGCTGTTCAATCCCAATCCTATGGCCCGGAAGCCCGCGGCGGCTCCTCTAAGGCCGAAGCTATTATTTCTGACGAGCCTATTTATTTCAGCCGCGTAATCGACCCTGATTATCTGCTGGTTATGAGCCAGGAAGCTGCCAATAAATATACTGCCGACTGCGACAAGCACACTACTGTAATTACCGATACTCTGTTTGTCGACCAGGTTCCCGGCAATTACGGCAAACGTGTTGACCTGCCTATCACCCACACTGCCAACGAAACCTGCGGCAAGACCTTGTTCGCTAACATCGTTGCCTTGGGCGCGGTAGTAGCTCTTACCCAATGCGTATCTAAAGAAGCTATTTTAAAGGCTGTTTTAAACCGTGTTCCTAAAGGAACGGAAGAAGCCAACACCAAAGCTTTAGAAGCCGGTATGGCATTAGTAGAAAAGCTGTAAGATAGTTGCTATTCAAGCCAAATTTTTCAGCTATAAAAATTATCCCTGCTACTTTAAAGTAGCAGGGATTTTTTTCACCTCTAACATAATGAAGTCAAGAAAGCTTCAGAATACGAGAAACGCCGACGACGGCGTATCGAAAATACTCTTAGGAGACGAGACGAAGCAGATGAGACCTTATCGGCTTTATTACCACAGGCCGATAATCTTCCACCACAGAGTTCCAACCCCCAGGAAGCAGATTACGTTGACGATAGAGCAGATAAAGCCAATCTTCCACCATTCTGCCTGAGTTAAATAGCCGGCACCAAAATAAATGGGAGCAGGGCCCGTTGCATAGTGAGTCAAGCCGCCCATAATACCGGTTAAGCTTGCCAAGGCCATAGCAGTGAGACCGGCTGGAGCACCTGCTGCTACCGCTACTGCGGCAAAAGCGGCGAACATAGCCGAAACATGAGCAGACAGGCTGGCAAAGCCATAGTGAGCATACATGTAAATAAGGCAGAGAATAATCAAAGCAGTAATACCGGTGATACCACCCATATTGGCTGCAACAATTTTCGCAAACCACTTAATAAAGCCGGACTTATTCAAAGCGGTTGCCAAGCTCATCAGGCCGCCCATCCATACCAAGGTATCCCAGGCGCCCTTTTCCTTGATAACGTCTTCCCACTCAATAGCGTGACGCGCCAGCATAATGCCGATGCAGACCAAAGCAATCATGGTAGCGTTAAAGCCGGTCAGAGAGGAGGTTGCCCATAAAGCAAGCGCTAAAATGAAAACGCCTAAAACGGTCTTTTCATCTCCGCTCATCGGACCCATTGCAGCCAGCTCCTTGCGGGCAATTTCCGGAGCCTCCGGAGTTTCTTTTAAATCAGGAGGAAACAGTTTATACACAAGATAAGGACATATAACCAAAGCCAGCAGGCCGGGAACGATGCAGGCCAAAGCCCAGCCGCCCCAGGACAGCTGTACGCCTATGGATTGCGCTGCCAAAGCAACACACAGAGAGTTAGGCGCCACAGAGGTAATAAACATAGAGGAAGTAATACAGTCAGCCTGGAAAGTCGATTTCATTAAATACGAACCAATACGTTTTCTGCTTTTCTCATCAGGCTCGGACTCAAAAGCAGCACACAAACTGCGCACTATCGGGAACAGAATACCGCCACCGCGGGCAGTATTAGACGGAGTAGCAGGCGAAATAATCAAATCGGTGATAGCCATAGTATAGCCAAGCTTTAAAGAGCTGCTGCCAATAGCCGCCATAATTTTATAAGCAATACGTTTGCCCAAACCTGATTTAATAAAGCCAAGAGCAAACAGAAAGGCGCTGACAATCAACCAAATAGTTGCGTTGCCAAAGCCGCTCAATGCCTCCGCCGGCTTAATAACCTTTAAAAAGCCGGATAAGCCGACAGAAATCAGCGCAATCGCGCCAATAGGCAGCGGATGCAGAATAAAGCCGACGATAGTTGCTACGAAAATAGCAAACATGTGCATAGCCTGGGGCTTTAAGCCTTCAGGAACGGGAAGGAACCACAAAGCAACGCCAACAGCCACGGTAAAAATACCTTTTTGCAGATTTGTTTTCAATTAAGACACCTCTTTTCACAATTTCTTTACATAATATTATACATTATATATTATATATGTCTATATTTTTCTAAAATCTTAACTTGAGATATGCTTTTTCACTTTATATCGTATCTATTGTTACAACATTCTTAGCGTTAGAACATTAATAAAATTAAACAAATTCGTAGCTATATTCTACTATAACAAACAAGTCAGACAAAAATAAAGTGCTTTGGCAACATATTGCAAAAACATTCCCCCGCCCTTGACAGTTATCATCATTTCCGATATTATAGTAAGCATATTAAAACACTAGGATTTAAAGTAGGAGCAGGAGCAAGAGTATGAGCAGCACGCAAGACCTTATCAACAAATTATCTGCACAGCACAATCTGCCGGACGCAGAGCTGTTACGGCTGCTAACAAGCGCCGAGCCGGAAACCAATTTGCTTTTAGCTGCCGCCGCAGATAAAGTGCGCCGCCAATATTACGGCAATAAGGTTTATATCCGCGGCTTGATTGAATTTACCAATTACTGTAAAAACAACTGCTTTTACTGCGGTATTCGCGCAGGCAACAGCTGTGCCTGCCGCTACCGTTTAACTAAAGAGGATATTCTTGCCTGCTGCCGCGAAGGCTATGCTTTGGGCTTTCGTACCTTTGTTTTACAAGGCGGTGAAGACCCATATTTTACCGACGCACGCATCTGTGAAATTATCGCCGCCATCCGCGCGCTCTACCCGGACTGCGCCATTACCTTATCTATCGGAGAAAAGAAACGAGCCAGCTATCAGGCCTATTTTGACGCAGGCGCCAACCGCTATCTTTTGCGCCACGAAACTGCTGATGCTGCGCATTACGCCAAGCTTCATCCTGCCAGCATGAACTTAGCGAACCGCAAGCGCTGTCTTTATGATTTAAAGGCTATAGGCTACCAAGTAGGCAGCGGCTTTATGGTCGGCTCTCCTTATCAAACGCCAGAAAATCTTTTAGCCGACCTGCGTTTTTTGCAGGCTTTACAGCCTGATATGATTGGTATAGGCCCCTACATTACCCATGCGCAGACACCGTTTGCCCACGAAGCAAGCGGCACAGCAGAGCAAACGCTGCGTCTTTTGGCTATGCTGCGTCTTATGTTCCCCTATGCTTTGCTGCCTTCTACTACGGCGCTGGCGACCATTACGCCGCAAGGACGCAAACTCGGTCTTAAGGCAGGCGGCAACGTAGTAATGCCCAATCTTTCGCCTGCCGGTGTGCGTAAGCTGTACTCGCTGTACGAAAACAAAGCCTGCACCGGTACGGAAGCCGCCCAAAATCTTGCTCTGTTACAAGCAGAGGTACAGCAGGCAGGCTACGAAATTGCCGTTGACAGAGGCGACGTAATAAAGAAAACAAAATTATAGACAGTTTAAAAATTAGAAAACATTCCTAGGAGCCATTGCAAAGAAGATGATTCCTTATGGACTGTCATACAAAGGAGATATAAAATTATGAACAACAAAGCCCTAATCGCCATGAGCGGCGGCGTCGATTCCAGCGTAGCGGCGCTCCTCATGCAGAAGCAAGGCTGCGACTGCGTTGGCGTCACTATGAAGCTTTTTGAAAACGAGGATATCGGGCTGTCTGTTATGGACAGCAAATGCTGCAGTCTGGACGATATTCTTGATGCTAAAAAGGTCTGCGAAAGCATGGGCATGGAGCATTTTATCCTTAATTACGGCGCACGCTTCCGCACAGAGGTTATCGACCGTTTTATCAACGCTTACGTAAACGGCATGACTCCTAATCCCTGCATTGACTGTAACCGCTATTTAAAGTTTGGCGAACTGTTTGCCAAAGCGCAGGAAATCGGCTGTAATTTTGTAGTTACAGGCCATTACGCCCGCGTTAAATATGATGCAGCAAAAGACCGTTATCTTTTGCTCAAAGCAGTAAATTCTGATAAAGATCAAAGCTATGTACTGTACAGTTTAAATCAGGAGCAGCTTGCCCACGCTAAATTTCCTTTAGGCGAACTATCCAAGCCACAAGTGCGCGCAATCGCCGAAAAACACGGCTTTGTTACTGCGCATAAGCACGACAGCCAGGATATCTGCTTTATACGCGAAGGTACTACCTACGCAGATTTTATAGAGCAGCGCTTAGGACGCAAATTCCCGCCGGGAAATTTTGTCGATACTCAAGGCAATATTCTTGGCCGTCACAAGGGTATTATTCACTATACCATAGGTCAGCGCAAAGGGTTGGGGTTGGCGCTGCCGCAGCCCATGTATGTACAGCAGATTGACACTGCTAAAAATCAAGTCATTCTTTCGACCAATGAAGAGCTTTTTTCCACCAGCGTAACCGCTACGGATATCAATCTCATTGACTGCGAACGCATCGAGAAAGCGCGCAGAGTGAAAGCGCGTATCCGCTACCACCATCAGGAACAGTGGGCAACAGTTACGCAGCCCAACGCCAACACTTTGCATATAGAATTTGATGAACCGCAACGAGCCATCACGCGCGGTCAAGCTGTAGTTATGTATGACGGCGACGTAGTAGTCGGCGGCGGCAGAATAATTTAAAAACGAACAGCAAAAAAGTCTGCACCGTTACAGTGCAGACTTTTTTAGTTGAAAAGAAAAGGGCGCTTTTGACAAAGCGCCCCAAATGTGGTTATAGTTTCCAAGGCTCCAACCTTTGGAGGGGAATATGGTCAAGGCTGCAAAATCAGAAAGGTTCGTTTGTTGGTTAGTACTTGTTAACTACATGCTTATTATAGCACGTATCGTTTTGGTTAGCAAGAGCTAATTTGTATTTTTATGTGAAATTTTTCTGTTTTTGCCGCGCCAAGTTTAGTTGGCAGCTTCAACGCTTTCCTGCGCAGCTGCTACCTGCTCTTCCTGCCGCAGCAGTGCCATAAATTCATCGCCGGTAATGGTTTCTTTTTCTAAAAGGAAGTTAGCCAATACATCCAGCTTTACGCGGTTTTCTTGAAGTATTTCGCGCGCTTTAACATGCGCCTCTTTAATAATGGCAAGCACCTTCGCATCAATACGTCCTGCCGTTTCCTGACTGCATGCCAGAGAAGCATCGCCGCCTAAATATTGGTTAGTGACAACTTCCGTGGCCATCATGTCAAACTCCTCGGTCATACCTAAGCGGGTTACCATACTGCGGGCAATTTTGGTAGCCTGCTCAATATCGTTAGCCGCGCCGCTGGTGATGCTGCCAAAAACAATTTCTTCGGCGCTGCGTCCGCCGGTAATGGTAACAATCTTATTGAACAGTTCCTCTTTTTTCATAAGGACAGAGTCGTTATCGTTAATCTGCATGGTATACCCCAGGGCGCCGTTAGTACGGGGAATGATAGTAATTTTGTGTACGGGCGCGCTGTTTTTCTGCATAGCTGCAACCAGAGCGTGACCAATTTCGTGATAAGCGATAACCTTCTTTTCTTCGGGACTGATAACGGCGCCCTTACGCTGGTAGCCTGCAATAACTACCTCAATAGATTCCTCCAAATCGGCCTGCTCAACTACTTCGCGGTGCATTTTTACTGCGCGCAGCGCACCCTCGTTGATAATGTTCGCCAATTCGGCGCCGCTGGCTCCGGCAGTTGTCCGGGCCAAGGAAAGAAAGTCAATATTATCCGCCATTTTTACGTCGCGGGCATGTACCTTCAAAATCGCTTCACGTCCGTGCAGGTCGGGCAGCTCTACGGGAATACGCCTGTCAAAACGTCCAGGACGCAGCAGCGCTTTATCTAAGGATTCGGGACGGTTGGTAGCCGCCAAAATTACTACGCCCTTGCTGCCGTCAAAACCGTCCATTTCGCTTAACAGCTGATTCAGGGTCTGCTCCCGTTCATCATTGCCGCCAAATTGACCGCTGTCGCGGCGTTTGCCGATAGCGTCGATTTCGTCGATAAAAACTATGCAGGGAGCTTTTTCCTGCGCCTGCTTGAACAAATCGCGGACACGGGCAGCGCCCATGCCGACAAACATTTCCACAAATTCACTGCCGCTGATGGAGAAAAACGGCACCTTAGCTTCACCGGCCACAGCCTTCGCCAACAAGGTTTTACCCGTACCCGGAGGGCCTACCAGCAGCGCGCCCTTAGGCATGTTGGCACCGATTTCCTTATACTTGCCGGGATTATGCAAAAAGTCCACCAGCTCCATCAACGCTTCCTTGGCCTCGTCCTGCCCGGCAACATCGGCAAAGCTTTTGCCCGTTTGGGCTTCTACATATACCTTAGCATTGCTCTTGCCAAAGGTCATGGCGTTGCCGCCCATACGTTTCCCCATAAAGTACATGAACAACTGACCTAAAGCAAAAAAGATTAAAATGGGCAGAATCCAGTTCGTAAAAAAGCTGACAATGGGATTTTGCTCCTTAGGCACAACCTGAGAAAACTCTACCTTGCTTTTAATCAAGCGGTCAACAAGCTGTGGGTCTTCTACGCGGCCCGTAACATAAATTTCCTTTTCGTTGCTGTCTTTACCAAAAGCAGCTATGCGCTTATCGGTAATTTCCACCTTGGACAGCTTGCCCTCATCCGCCATCTGCATAAAGGTATTATAGGGCACATCGTTAACCTTAGGACTAAAAAAGGTTGGTACAATAACGGTATTAATAAGCAAAATAATCAAGAGAGCCATTACATAGTAATAAAGTAACGGCTTCTTTTTATTATTGTCACTGTTCATTTTGTCAACTCCTTTTTGATATTTCGTTACTATCATTGTACTATTATCAACATAAATATACAAATGAAATGTTTGCAAACTAATTGACAATGTATCCCGTAAGAATACCTGTATACATTTGGACTATACCTTGAAAAGCACGTTCCTTTTATATACAATTAGCATGTGACTATAAAGGAGGTTTCACTATGTCTAAAATCAATACAGTTTTAGTTGCTAACCGCGGCGAAATTGCCATTCGTGTTTTTCGCGCCTGCAATGAATTAGGCATTCGTACTGTTGCTATATATTCTAAAGAAGATACTCTTTCCCTGCATCGAAACAAGGCCGACGAGGCTTACCAGGTAGGCTGGGGCAAAAGCCCCACCGATGCTTATTTGGATATTGAAGATATTCTGCGCGTAGCTAAGGAGCATGACGTTGACGCCATCCATCCCGGCTACGGCTTTTTATCCGAAAACAGCAATCTTGCCCGCCGCTGCGCTGAAGAGGGCCTAATCTTCATCGGTCCCCGTTTAGAGCATTTAGTAATGTTCGGCGACAAGCTCAACGCCCGCAAGCAGGCAGAGCTGGCGCATATTCCTATGATTCCCGGCAGCAACGGCACCGTAGGCAGCTTACAGGAAGTGCTGGATTTTGGTGAAGAATACGGCTATCCCATTATCATTAAGGCTGTCAACGGCGGCGGCGGCCGCGGTATGCGCGTCGTAAAATCTGCCGAGGAAGCGGTTACCGCCTACGACCTTGCTAAGAGCGAGGCTAAAAAGGCTTTTGGCAACGACGATATTTACTTAGAAAAATATTTGCAGAATCCTAAGCATATTGAGGTGCAGATTATCGGCGATACCCACGGAAATTTAATGCACCTGTTTGAACGCGACTGCTCCGTGCAGCGCCGTCACCAAAAGCTGGTAGAAATCGCTCCCGCCTTTTCTCTGCCTATGGATCAGCGCCAGGCTATCTGCGACGCGGCCGTAAAGCTCATGAAAAACGTTGACTACATCAGCGCCGGTACCGTAGAATTTTTAGCTACTCCCGACGGCAAATTCTACTTTATCGAGGTTAATCCCCGTATTCAGGTAGAGCACACCGTTACCGAGCAAATTACCGGCATTGATATTGTGCAGACGCAGATTAAAATTGCCGAAGGCTACAGCCTCCATGATGCCGAAATTGCTCTTCCCAAACAGAACGAACTGATTCCGCACGGTCACTCTATTCAGTGCCGTATTACCACCGAAGACCCCTCCAACAACTTCATGCCCGATACCGGCAAGCTTATTACCTACCGCAGCGGCGGCGGTATGGGCATCCGCTTAGACGGCGGCAACGCTTTTACCGGCTCCGTTATTACGCCTTATTATGATTCTTTGCTGGTTAAGGCTACCACCTGGGGGCTTACCCACCAAATCGCAATTACCAAAATGCTGCGCTGCTTAAAAGAATTCCGTATCCGCGGCGTAAAAACCAATATTCAGTTTTTAGAGAATGTGCTGCAAAATCCGCATTTCGTTAAGGGCGACTATACCACGGATTTTGTTGACGAAACTCCCGAGCTGTTCGTTTTCCCCAAAACCTTGGACCGCGGCAACAAGCTGCTCCACTACATTGCCGATATTACCGTCAACGGCTATTCCAATGTAGGCGTACAGCCTAAACCCGATTTTGTGCCCCTGAATATGCCCCAGCCCTATAACGGCATTTTGGCGCTGGGCGCAAAACACGTTCTTGATACCCAAGGTCCCGAAGGCTTGTCCGAATGGGTTATGGCGCAGCAGGAGGTTCTTGTTACCGACACTACCTTCCGCGATGCTCATCAATCCCTGTTTGCTACCCGTCTGCGCACTGCCGATATGCTGCGCGTAATGCGCGACACCGCAGGCAAGCTTCCCGGACTGTTCTCCTTTGAATGCTGGGGCGGCGCTACCTTTGACGTAGCCTATCGCTTCTTGGACGAAAGTCCCTGGCAGCGTTTGGCGCAGTTCCGCCAGGCTGCTCCTAATATTCTTTTCCAAATGCTGCTGCGCGGCGCTAACGCCGTAGGCTATACCAGCTATCCCGACAACGTAGTAAAACAGTTTATCCGGCTGGCTGCTAAAAACGGTATTGATGTATTCCGTATTTTTGACAGCCTTAACGGTTTGGATAATATGCGTCTTTCTATTGACACCGTGCGCGAATGCGGCAAGGTTGCCGAAGCGTCGCTGTGCTATACCGGCGATATTTTAGATTCCCGCCGCGATAAATATGATTTGCAATACTATATCAACATGGCCAAAGAGCTGGAAAAGGCCGGCGCTAATATTATTGCTATTAAGGATATGGCCGGACTTTTAAAGCCTGAAGCAGCTTACCGCTTAGTAAGCAGCTTAAAATCCCGCGTAAGCGTGCCTATTCACCTGCACACCCACGAGGGCAGCGGCAACGCTATTTATACCTATGCCCGCGCTATTGACGCAGGCGTTGATATTGTCGATACGGCTATGAGCGCCATGAGCTGCGGCACCTCTCAGCCTTCCGTCTCCAGCCTGTATTACGCCCTAAGCAGACATCCGCGCCAACCGCGTTTGAATCCGGACGCGCTCAACGAGCTGTCCCGCTATTGGGAAACCGTGCGTCCCTATTATAAGGCTGCCGACAGAACCGAAAACTTCCCCAACCCTGAGGTTTATGTACACGAAATGCCCGGCGGTCAATACACCAATCTTAAACAGCAGGCGCAGGCGCTTGGTCTGATGAACCGCTGGGAAGAAATTAAAGATATGTACCACCGCGTCTCCATGATGTTTGGCGACCTAATCAAGGTTACTCCTTCCTCCAAAATCGTCGGCGATATGGCGCTGTTCATGGTACAGAACGATTTAAGCGAAGAAGACGTTTACGCTAAAGGCGAAGTGCTGGACTTCCCCGCTTCCGTAGTAGAATTCTTTGAAGGCCGCATTGGCGTTCCCTACCAAGGCTTCCCCGAAAAGCTGCAAAGAATAGTGCTCAAAGGCCGCAAACCTATTACCGTGCGTCCCGGCGCTGTTCTGCCGCCTGTTGATTTTGCAGAAATCCGTAGCAAATTACAGGAAATCGGCGCGCCCGTTACCGACGAAGCTGTAAGCTCCTACTGCTTATACCCCAAGGTTTTCACCGACTGGGTAGACCGCTACAACACCTTCGGCGACGTTTCCGTACTAGATACGCCTACTTTCTTCTTCGGTATGACTCCCGGCGAAACAATTAAAGTAGAAATAGAACAGGGCAAGGTGCTCGTGATTAAGCTGGACCATATTTCCGAAGCCAACGCTGCCGGTATACGCACCGTTACCTTTGAATTTAACGGCCTGCCACGCGAAATCGAAATCAAGGACCGCAACGCCAAAGCTACCGAGGTTGCCCGCAAAAAGGCAGATAAAACCAATATGGGCGAAATCGGCGCTTCTCTGTCAGGCTCCGTTGTAAAAGTTTTGGTAGAAAAGGGTCAAGCCGTTACTAAAGGCACTCCCTTAATCATCACCGAAGCCATGAAAATGGAAACCACTCTTTCCGCACCCATCAGCGGCATCATCAGCGCTATCCACGTAGCTGCCGGCGAACGTGTAGAAAGCGGCGACTGCCTGCTGGAAATTACCACCAGAATGTAAAATACTTATCACAAAAAATTAGCGATACCTAGCTTACATAACCGGGTATCGCTTTTTGATTCGAAAAAATGCGTTTTATTGGCAGCAAAAAAATTTTAATCTCTAAACAGCGTTGTAATTTTTGTATTTCTATGCTATAATGCGGCGGTATAACACATAATATAATAAAGATTGCAGCTTGTAAAGTTACCGCTGTTACAATCAAACAAATAAAGGTACCCTCATTTATGAAAGAATCTATTTTTCACTTTATCCAATCTCATCTTGACGAAAACGGCTTTTTTACCGCACCAACGCTGCCTGACGAAAATCCCTATGGCCGCATCTGGCAGCACGGTAACGCCGACGCCTATTATTATACCGCCGAAAAAAGCGATAACATAGAGGATGGCAGCAAGCTGCTCAGGCTGCTGCGCGCCTATTTAACCGAGCCTATCCAGGTGCGCCGCCAGGCTCTTTATAATAATCTTAACGATATGTCCATGGCAGAATACTGCGATTTTTTTGTTTCCGGCTTTGACCAAGACGAAATGAACGGCAGCTGCTTTGATTTGGCACGCCGCTTTTTCTATAACAGCCTGCACCGCGAGCCGCTGAAATTTGCTATGCTGCTTTTCGGCATCTATGGTATGCAAAAAATTCACGACTATGACCCGGAGCTGTGGCGCGACATTTTGACTGCCGCTCACTGCGAAGAATTCACCTTTAGCTTTTTTTATGCCTGTCATCTTACCAACTATAGCAACCAAAAAGCCGTTTGGGAGCTTTTAGGCTGCACTAAGGGCTGGGGAAAAATTTTTGCCATCATCGACTGCCAATGCCCTGACGATGACCACCGACTGTGGCTGCTGAAAAGCATTAACGATGTTATCACAGATTATCTGCCGATTTCGGTTAAGCTTATTCAGGTTACCCGTCTGGACAAATTTTTACAACAGACGGTTATCGATTTAACCTGCTATCAAAACGCACTCCAAATTATTGGCAGCTTGCTTATTTTGCTTTTGCATTCTAAGCCTAGCGATATTCGGGAGCATTACAATCTGTCGGAAATCAACATTTATGATATGCTGAAAAACCTGCTGCGCCATGCTGAATATCTGCCTCTTGCCACAGCAGACCTGTTGGATATCAGCGCCCTGGCAACCGCCATGCGCAGACTGCTGGAAAAGCACAGCTTTTATCTGCTGACGCCCAACCAGCTGCAGGAGCTTATCGCCGCCTGCGACGCGCAGTTATATGTGACGGATTGGCACGCTGTTTTAGAAAAACATCTAGTCAAAGACGAGCAGATAAACTATCCGCTGATAGATTTAGCCTTTGAAATGGAAATCGATTTGTGGCAGAAGGTTTACGATTTATGGCTGCGCCGTCCCGAAGAATACAAGCTGCTGCCTTATCTTTTTATCTTTTGCGACGACGAACAGCATGCAGCTGCTTTAAAACAGCTTACCAAGATCATGCCCCTCTATGCCGCCAATAAGGAAGCCCTGCTGACGGCGCTCAATTATTTAAACCTTCCTCAAGGAGAGGGTGAAGCTATTTTCTGCGCAGCGCTTACCTCAATTTATGAGGATGTGCGCATCATGGTCTGCGAGCAGCTGGGAGGCTGGGACAAGGAAGCGCTTACGCCGGCCATTAAAGCAGCGTTAAAGCAAGCCTATAGCACCAGCGCCGACGAAATTGCCAAAGAATATATTCATTGCCTGTTGGCCGGCACAAAGCCCGATATGAACTACATTCACAGCCTTTTGCATAAGCGGAAGGCGTAACATAGCAGAAAAGCCGCTCTCACGAGCGGCTTTTATTGTGCAACGGGAAGGTTAATCTTCATAGTGTCCCTTACAGGAATAAATTAAAAGGTTATCTTCACCTTCGACATCATATACCAAGCGGTTGGCACTGTCTATACGCCTGCTGTAAACATTTCTATATTTAAGCTTTTCCGGCTTGCCAATACCTTCTAAAGGGCCGTTGCGTTTAATATCCTTGATTAACTCATTGATTCTTTTCAGCGTCTTTCTATCCTGCTGCTGCCACGAAAGATATTCGTCCCACGAAATATCAGACCAAATCAGGTTCATTTTCCTTCGCCTCAATAAGTTCGTGCTTGCGGCCTAAGCCCTTGTAAATTTGTTCCATGCTGCGGTCAAGCTTGGCTAGATATTCTGCATTATGCGCTGTTCTTACTAATTGATTGTAATTTTCGGCGCTGATAATTACCACATTTTTTTCATCCTTGCGAGTAACAATGATAGTTTCATTTCTATCTGTGGCCTGATCACAATAATCCTTGAGATTATTTCTTAAGGTGGAGTAGTTTACTGCCAACATCTATACCAGCTCCTTTCTATTGTACAATTTATTGTACAATAGATTATTGCAGATGTCAATGAATTAGGATAATCTCACTCTGCTGCTGCCAGCAAAATACCGTAAACCATCAGCGCGGTATTGTAAAGGTCTTCTTCCTTCAAAAATTCTTCTACCGTATGTACGTTAGCCATGCCGGTACCCAAAATTACGCAGGGAACGCCTGCTTCGTTAATAAAGTTAGCGTCGCTGCCGCCGCCGGTTAAAGTAATATTAGGTACAAAGCCGCAGATTGCACAGGAGCGTTCTGCCAACGCAACTACTTTGCAGTCTTTGTCTACCAAAAAGGAGCTGTATTTATGGTCAACCTTAGCATCGACCTTTGCACCATATTTTTCTGCGCTGGTGACGATAGTATTAACTATTTCGTCGCGAATAGCCGCCAGCTTTTCGTTATTGCGGCTGCGGGCATCGCCCTCGATAACTACTAAATCGGGCACTACGTTAGTTGCCACACCGCCGCCGATAACACCGATATTGGCGGTAGTTTCCTCGTCAATACGTCCGTAGCGTTTGACATCCGCCAAGGCTTTAGCCGCAATCATAACGGCATTGATGCCTTTTTCCGGCTCCAGACCGCCGTGCGCTTTTTTGCCGTGTACAGAAATTTTGTATTTATACTGACCGGGCGCGCCTACCACGATTTCACCGGGAGCCCCCTCGCCATCCAAAGCGTAGCCAACTTCTGCGCGCAGACGAGTTCTGTCCATGCAGCGGGAGCCGTTGACGCCGCCTTCTTCGGCAATAGTGAAGAGCACCTGAATATCGCCATGCTCGGCACCGCTTGCCAGCAGCATGCGCAGGCCCTCTAAAATACCTTCTACACCGGATTTATCGTCGCCGCCTAAAATGGTTGTGCCATCGCTGTACAGCACGCCGTCCTTCTGTACGACGGCAGTACCGCCGCAGGGTTCTACGCCGTCCATGTGCGCAGAAAGCAAAACAGCGGTTGCGCCCGGCTTATTTCCCGGCAAGAATGCCCATAAATTGCCGCAGCTACCGCCCAGCTGCTTACCCGCATCATCTTCCTCCACCGCAAAGCCCATGGTTTCCAGTTTCGCTTTTAAATACTCAAACACAGGCTTTTCCTGTAAGGTATGACATGGAATAGCCACTATCTCCTTAAACTCCTGCAGCATACGCTCTTTATTAACTTCTACCATTTTTCTGCCTCCTTCAATAGCACTAGCTCAAAGCATTTTTATTTTAGATATAACCGGTGTGCTCCAGTAAAATCTTAACGCCGATGGCGATAAGTACCAAACCACCGATAATATTAGCATTTTTTCCCACAGCTGAACCAAGGCGAAAGCCTGCCAAACCGCCAAATGCAGCAAAAGCAAAGGTCACTACGCCGATTAAGGCAGCTGCCAACCAAATATTCGTATTCAAAAAAGCAAAGCTGATACCCACCGCCAGCGCGTCAATACTAGTAGCAACAGCCAGCACCGCCATCTCTTTCACCGTGTAGCTGTGCTTAACGCTGCACGTCTCCGAAGCCTCGCGAATCATATTCACGCCTAAGTACAGCAGCAGTGCAAACGCCAGCCAATGGTCATAAGTCATAATATATTCTCTAAAGGATATGGCGCAAAAATAGCCGATAAGCGGCATTAAAAACTGAAAAAAGCCAAACCACACGCCAAAGCGCAGCGCTCCCTCGCTTCTCTCTTCGGAACGAAGCGCCATACTGCCGCAGATAGATACGGCAAAAGCATCCATAGCCAGACTAGCGGACAACAGTAATAATTCTAAAAATCCCATGTTCCCCTCACAAGAAAGTTTTCTCATTACTTAAAGCAATAAGTTTTACGGCGTTAGCTCTGTTCTTCCCGTTCTTTAGCAAGGCGTTTTAATCCGGCACGCTCATGGCGCAGCTTCACAGCCCTGAACAAGCTGCCCACCACCATAACGCCCAAAGCAATAGCGGAAGCATCCATGCCTGCCTGTAAAAGCAGAGACATCCCTAAATCATAATTTTTTTCGATGATCTGCGTCATGCCCTTATACATGGCAAGCCCCGGAACAATGGGAAAAAGTCCCGGAATAACAACTACCGTCACCGGATGATGCCAAAGACGCGCGTTAATCTCGCTTAGCAGCGAAACCGCCAGCGACGCAGCTAAATTGGCATAAAAAGAATCTACGCCCAAGGTCTGACTAAGATGAATATACACCAGCCAACCAACGGCGCCCACTACGCCGCACACAGGCAGCGCGTTTTTAGGCGCTTGGAAAATCACGGCAAAAGCCATAGCGGAAAGCACGGCAAAGGCAAAAGCTTCGGGATAATTTAATAAAATCACGCTGACTACCTGCTTTCTAAAAAATTATTTGCCCATGGGCCACAAATCCCAGCCCCAGCGATACCACAAGAGCAATGTCAAAGCCAGGCCAAAGGCAATGGAGACAGCAAACAGCAGCGCCTCGGCAATGCGGCTGTTGCCGCTGATAAGATCGCCGCTCAAATAATCTCTTAAACCGTTAGTAAAAGCCAGTCCCGGCAAAAAAGGCATCAAAGAGCCTACAATAATGTTCATGCGGGTACACTGCACGCTGACGGCACAGCACATAATTGCCAGTACGCCGATAGCAGCCCCCGCCAAAGCATTCTCCCAAAAGGCGCTAAGGCTGTAACCGTCAAACTGGCGCAGCAGCGTCATAGCCAAACCGCCCGTAACAAAAGCCGCCACAAAATCGTGGCTGTTGCCGCCCAACATACTGGCAAAGGCCGCCGAACAAATTGCCGAAGCCAGACAAACCGTCCATTTGCCATAAGGAGGACACTTCTGCAGCAAATACCGCAGAAAAGCCATAGCTTCATCATAATTAAAATTAGGCGGATCAATGTTATAGGAAAAATCGTTGATTGCTTTTACATTGCTTAAATTGTTGCTGCGGTAGCGGATGCGGCACATTAAGGACGCATTGACTGCCGTTTCGTCGCCGATGATAATCATGGTAGGCGTAGCAAAAACATTGATATCGTGATAGCCGAAGGTACGGCAGAAGCGCATAATTGTATCTTCCACACGGGAGGTTTCCGCGCCGCTTTTGAGCAGCACCTTGCCAATATTCAAGGCTACATTAAGCGCCTGTTCTCTTGTTATATAGTGCTTATCAGCGGTCATAACCGCCACCTCCGAGCAAAGCCGCCACCTGGGCTTTAAAGATTTCCGCGCCGCCCATGGACGGATGACGTACAGCCACGCAGTCAATACCGTAACGGCGCAGGGTATCCGCCGCCTTTTGACCAATGGCCACAATCTGCATATCCGGCACCAGCTCCAGCAGCATTTTGGCATATTCTACGCCCACATCCAATTCCGCAGTCGACGGCGTGCGGTTAGATAAAAGCTTACCCTCTTTATGCGGATGAAAAGGAAAAATATTCCACAAAATTACATCAAAGGCCGCCAGTCCATGACGGTTCAAAGCATTCCAAACCACAGTATCCGTAGGCTCGTTAAAGCCTTTTACCTTTTGGGACGGATTTAACAGCGGACTTTGGGGATTACTGGTACGCTGATAATGCCATGCTCCCAGCACGCTGTGCGGCTGCACATCCTTATGCTGTCCCAGTAAAATGCGCTCCGAGGTAATGGCCACACCGCTGAAATGGCCGCCCTGATAGCCTAAGGCTTCGGCAATAAACAGATAATGCGCCTTAGTGCGCAGCTCCAAATAGCGCCGCAGATTAGCGCTGCGAATTACGGGAGCCTGCGGACCGATATCGCAGGCAGAATCATATTCCCGCCAGGGATTGAAAACCAAATCGCTGTGATAGCTTTGTAATTTATCAAGAAAGGTATTGATATCCATAATTTTTCTGTGTGCCTAACATAAATTTAAGCACACTTTCCTCCAAGATATATTATAACCTAAAAGGGAGTAAATTAGCAAACAATCCGGAAGGCAATTTACGTGCTCCCGCAATACATAAAAGCCGCCGTCCGCACAGCGAACGACGGCTAAATAAATTTTTAAGCTACAGCCTGCCTAAAAGTCTGTTTCTTAGTAGAGCAGCAGTACCATGCCGGCCAGCAAAGCGCACACAATACCCAAAGCATTACGTTTGCAAACCTCCATAGGGTCTACGCCGGCAATGCCTGCGCAGATAATAGTTGCACCGGCAATAGGAGAAATAGTACGGCCCAGGGTACCGCCCAAAGCAGCGATAGAGCCCATATTCATGGTAGAAATACCAAACTCAACAGCATGCGGAGTTACTGCTTCGTTGAACGCAACAGTAGCGGCATCGCCGGAGCCGGAAATCAACGCCAGCAGGAAAGGGCCAAAGGTAGCGGCAATCTTTACGATACCGGTGGAATTCAGCATCCAGGCAATCAAAGCCTTAATCAGGCCAAGAGCATTTAAGCCGGCAACGAAAACGCCAACGGAGATGATAATACCAATAATATTTGCATAAGCGTCGCCCATGCCGTTGAAGAAGTTTTTAGTCAGCTCCACAGGACTTTTGCGGGTTACAGCCAAAGCTAAAATAGCGCCGATAACCATAGCGTGAGGTACGCCCATTTTCAGGAAAGACACCTTAGTATTGCCAAGCAGCAGAATAATTACCGGAATTAAAGGCATAATAGAGTACAAGGGATTGATCATAAAACTGGTGTCATCCATAACATTGCCTTCGGGAACATAGCCCTTGTTTTCTTTGAGCACAACAGCAACAACGGTCAGCACAACGGAGGCAATCAAAACACCCACTACGGTAGCCATCATATGGTTGCCGATAACGGTGGTAATTTGGGTATTAGCCAGCTTAGCGATAACGCCGTTATGCACCAGGCCCGGATTCAGCATACTGCCATAAGTACCGGATTTTACGGCAGCGGCAGCCATAGCGGGATGGATACCGGCAGCCATCAAAATAGGAATAAAAATAACGCCAACGGCAGCGCTGCAGCCTGCAGCGCTGGGAATAGCAATATTAACTACGAAAGTAGCCAGGGTAGCGCCGGGAATCAGCAAAAAGCCCATTTTTTTCAAAACCTTGCCAATGGCAACTACCAAATGCTTATCACATTCGGTGTACTTCATGCACCAGGCAAAGCCCATGCAGGAGCAGACAGAAGTAATCAAACCGGCATTAGTCATGCTTTTGGCAAAAGCGTCCAAAGAAGCCATAGGCTTGCCTGCAATAACACACATTAAAATACCGGCGGCAATTAAAACCATACGCGACTCATGACGTTTCAGCAGCAGATAAATTACACCGATAACAACAAGAGCACCAATAATTAAGAACATACAAACCCCTCCACTCTATAAATTGTGTTCTTTAATTGCAAATTATATTATAAATCAAATGACGGCGAATGTGTAGCATCGCCGTCATTGTATACATAATACTTAGCTTATGCAATTAATTTTTTACTCCGTCTGATGCCATTGACCGTAATTATGGATAATATAATTAGTCAAAGCGTCATCCGTTGCATTGGGATTGGGATTATCCATTTGGTCTACAAAATGCTGCTTATCCGACCAATAATAAGCCTTGCCGCCAAAGTAGCCCAAAGCGAAGGGTATTTCCGCAGGCTGCAAAAGATTGCGGCCGATAAATTTCTCCGGAATATCCACGCCTAAAAGATACAGCAGCGTCGGCGCCAAATCAATCTGCGAAGCATATTCGTTAGTGCGAAGCAAATCCAGAGGATGCAGATTTTTGCTGACAAAAATCAGCGGAATGGGCGCAATGCTCTGCTTATCCTCGGCTTTAGTAACCAGCTTAGTATATTCGCCGCCGCTGTGAGGATTGTGGTCGCTGGTAATGATAAACAGCGTGCGGTCGTCCATAAGGCCTTGCTTTTCTGCCTCGGTAAAGAAGCGCTCCAAGGTTTTATCAACCCAATACACGCCGCGCACGGTAAAATTAGGATTATCCCGCACACCTTCAGGCATCTCCTCCCAGCGATAACCGGTATAAGGATAGGGTTGGTGCATATCCAATGTTTTTGTTACCAAAAGCATTTTCTTATCGCGGTTTTCCCGCAAAAGCTTCAACGTATGCTCATACATTACGTCATTATGATAGCCCCAGCCGCTGGCGCCGGTATAGCCAAATTTTTCCAACTGCTCCTTGGCAATATATTCCTGCATACCAAACTGGTCGGGGTATTCCCGCAGCTCGTTGGCGTAATACTGGCTGGACGCATTCATAAAAATGCCTTTCATGCCGGCCTGCTGCACAGAACGGAACAGGGACGGCGTCTTTTTGCCCGGAATATCCTTATCCATAATCAAATGAGAACGGAAGGTTGCGTTCAGCCCCTGGGTCGTAGGCACGGCAGAGGAATAATATTTATTGAGATGCGGATAACGGATTACCAGCATATTGAGAAACGGCGTAGCCTGCTCGGGAATGTTTTTATTATAAAAATTAATGTAATCACGGTGCATGGATTCCAAAATCAGCAGCACCACTCTATCGTATTGGGGCGCAATCTTGGCTACCGCAGGCTTAGGAATGGTAATCCCCAGACCTTGCAGCATCTCTTTGTCCTTGTCGGTCAGCTCCCGCATTTCCACATGCTTGGCTCCCGCCATTTTATCCGTATCAAAAAGCGCCTTGCCGATAAAGTTGATATTGACGGGTACGGACAGCATATTGCGGTAAATAAGCCGCGTTTTTTCGTTTTCAATCGTCACATAGTTGCCGATAATAGTTTCTACGCACCACATACCGCCCGTCAGCAGCAATCGGTCCGCCAAATTCAGCACGATGGTGAACATGGCCACGCACAGCAGCGACCACACAAAATTAGGCTTGCGCTTATTAGGCTTAGGCACGCGGAACAGCAGCAGCACCAAAGCGATTCCGCCCACAATAGCCGCAAGCAGCACATTGCTCATGGTGGCTAAAACGCCCTTAACTGCATAGATATTAAGATTTTGGAACAGCACGCTTTCTACGTGCATGGAGGTCTGCCAAAAATAAAAAGCGTCAAAAATCAGCGCCAGCGCCGTAAAGAAATATACGGCGAAATACACCGTCTTCATCAGCAGATTAGGCCATTTATAATAGCACATAGCGGCCAACAGCACCAGCAGAATATTGTTGTTGATGCCTGCCGTAATTGCCAGCACCGTCTGCACGCCTTTATCAAGACTCAGCTGATAAACCATAAAGCACGCCACGCCCACATACAAAAGGCCGATGACAACCACGGGGAAATAACGGCGCACGCGGTCCGCCAAGCGGTTGCGCCGAAAATACAACGTCCAGGCAATTAAGCCCAAAAAGCAGTCACGCAGCAGATGGTTAAATATTTCAAAGCCAAATTCCTCCACCGGCATAGGCTCCAGACTGCCGAAGCTATCGTAGGCCAATTTACATTCGACTGCCCCTGCCAGAAGAATAAAAAGCGCTATTAGCAGCTTGCTTACAGATTTTCTCAACTTACATCAAACCCTTACGCCAAAAATTTAACGGGAACCTCTTCCATAATTATATCCAACGGCGCAGAAGTAACAGCATCGCCGTCCAATTCTGCTGCAAAATCTTCTACGTTGCAGCGAATTTCCAGCTTTTTTACCCTGCGGATAATGATATCCTTATCAAAGCCTAAAGCCTCCAGGGCAATGCAGGCGGCATAGCGGATAAAGTCGCCGCGCCTCGAGCCGGTGAATAACGCCGCATATAACCACGGAGAGGATAAGGAAGCGCCGCGGAACAAATTATAGCGGCCTGCATAATACCGGCTTTTGCCTACAATGACGGAAGAAGCCTCGTGCCACTCGGTTTCGTCGTCAAAGCGCACCTGAAAACGGTAGCGCCAGTTGCTGAAAAGCAGCTCCTTGCGCATCAGCTCCGTACCCTGCCAAACATAGGCTAATTTATTGAGCAGCTTTTTCTCTTTTTCCGTAACGCTGTCCACTACCAAAGAGTCAAAGCCAATGCCTGCCACCGTCAGGAACACGTGTCCGTTGGCACGTCCCAAATATACAGGCACCTCCACGCCCTTAGACACGCGCTTCACCCATTTATTGGGATCACCGCTCATTAACAGCTCTTTAGCTACCAAATTGACTGTTCCCGCAGGAAAAACGCTGATATAAGGCAGATACCGGCGGTTGGCCAGCTGCTCGATTAACGCGCGGATAGTGCCGTCGCCGCCGGCAATAATCACCCAATCCACTTTATTATCGGCAGCCTCTTGGGCAATTTGGGGAATTTCATCAAAATATTGGATTTCCCGCAGCTCAATAGTTTTAGAGCCAAGCACCTGCTTGAGCTGCCTAAAAACATCGTTAATTCTCGCCATCATACTAGCAAAAAACTGCTTGCCGCTATTGCGGTTATACACCAGCACTACTTTTTTAAATTTTTCGATTTCAGCATAGGTAATAGCCATTTTCAGCTCCTAAAAATCCATTTTTTACGCGAAAGATAATTCCATACTACTACAATACAACTGGTCAGCACCTTGCTCAGCATCGGCTCCCAGCCTAAAAGGCTTACGAAAGCGTACATCAAGAGCAAATTAAAGCCCAAGCCCATAATACTTACGAGAAATACCAAGCTTAGCTCCTTGCCCTTATCGTAGCGGCTGCCGCTGTCAAAAACAAGTATGTTGCCCAAAAAATAATGGTAGAGTGTGGATAGACAAAAAGCCATAGCCGTGGCAGTCATTGTCAAGGCAGTAAGACCCAGCCCCAAACCTCCCAAAAGATAATGAATGAGGATATAGAATAGTGCCCATTCTAACAGCGCAGCAGTACCACCCACAAACAGATACAGCAGTACCTTAATCAGCTCGCTATCCGTATAATCAATGCCAAACAAAACTTTTTTGCGCATAAAGACTCCACTAAAATATGATATTGTATTATATCACAATTTAAACGCAGATTACAGTAGGCAGTTATCATACTTTTTCTTGGGGCAAGACGCGTGCCCTTTAGGGTAAAAAGTATGCAAAAAGAGCCTTTAATTGCAGGCAGTAAGTCCCACTGGCTTCATAGTGATAACGTCAATTCGCAAATCAAACAACCATAGCAACAATGACTGCGTTAGCACACTAAACGAACGATAGCTAAGCTTCTTGCTTACTTTTACTACTAAAATCTACGTGCAACGGTGAGTATTTTTGGTGCAGGCAGGTAAAAAATGCACACCGAATGTACAATTCACTTTGCGGTAGACCGTCAAAGCTATAAATCGACGAGCGGTTATTATTTGGAACCACGAACTTTAAAAAATGGAGTATGGTAAAGCCTTTTTTGCCAGGCTTTTTGCGGCGAGGCAAAAAGCCGCTGTTTGCCGCGATTTTCAAAATCGCGAACCTTTCTTGCTTCTTCTTTCAGTTATGAAAGAAGAAGGTACAGACGCCGGCGTGCCGCACGCACCCCTATCCAAAAAAACAGGCAGAACCGCAAACGCAGCTCTGCCTTCTATTTAATTTAGCCGAAATTAAATTTACATCACCATACCAAACGCCAAATACAAAATCACGGAAGCAGCCGCAAAGCACAGGGCATAAGGCATCTGCGTTTTTACGTGATCCATAATATTGCAGCCCGTGGTGGCGCAGGACATAATAGTGGTATCAGAAATAGGTGAAGAATGGTCGCCAAAAATAGCGCCGCCAAACATGGCACCCGCCGTTAAAGGCACGCTTACGCCCATCTGCAAAGCCATAGGAACAGCAATCAAGCCCATAATCGCCATAGTACCCATGGAAGTACCCGTAGCAAAGGAAAGAATCATAGCCATAATAAATACCAAAGCAGGCAATAGCCCCGGACTTAAAAAGCTCATAAAAATATAGGAAAGATAATTGCCCGTATCCAGCTGTTTTACCAACGGACCCATAGCAAAGGCCAGCGTAAGTACCAAAACAATAGAAAGCATGGAAGCCATACCCTTAATAAATTCGCCGGTCAATTTTTCCAAGGTAAATACCTTCTGCACCAAACACATCAGGCAGATAGAGCCTGCGGAAAGCATGCAGCCCCACAGCAGCGCCTGCATACCCGCTCCCTTAGTAGGATCGCCCTTACCGGTTACCAGCAGCACGCCCAAAATACCTATAATCATAACCGCCATAGGCGTTACCATATTCCAGGCGTTAGGATGAGCGTTGGCTGCAACCTCCGTAGCCTCTCTGCCGCTGTCACTGCCTACGCTGGCAGGATCATCCAATTCGCCGGTTGCATCAACGCGTTCCTCCGCCTTTTTCATCATGCCGAAATCAATAGGCAGAAAGCAGGAAAGCAAAGCAAAAGCAACGGCGATAATGCAATAAAAATTAAAAGGAATAGATTGGAAAAGTACCGAAATCGCCTGATCCTTAGGTACGCCGCCGGAAGTCAAATAACCGCTCATAGACCCCAGCCAGCCGCTTAAAGGCAGCAGTACGCAGATTGGCGTAGAGGTAGAATGTACCAAAAAAGAAGCCTTTTCGTGCGATACCTTCATGCTGTCGTTTAAAGGACGCGCCACGGAACCCGTAACCATGCAGCTCAAGGAGCCGGAGGTAAACACGATGCAGCCCAGCAGCCAGGTGAAAAACTGGGAAGCTTTTTTGGATTTAATGATACCTCGCTTATGCACCATAATGTCGATAAAGCCAGCGATACCGCCGGAACGCTCAATTAAATACAGCACCGCGCCGATTAAGAAAATTGACATCAGCACGATGGTGTTGGAATTAGAAGCAAACACTTTCACAATACTGTAAAAGGTATTGTTGAGACCGACAAAGAACGCTCCTCCCGCCAAAATCATATTCGCCAAAAATACGCCTACCAGCAAAGCCACAAACACGTTTTTAAAAATTAACGCCAAAGCAATTGTCATCAACGGCGGAACTACCGATAAAAAGCCCAATTCCATAATACAATCTCCCCTTTACTTACGCAGCGCGCGTCCCAGCGCCCCATTAACAACCTTGCAGTCCCGCGCCGCAATTTCTCCGGCAAGCAGCACATAGTCGATACCTTCGCCTGGCAGCGTAGGATTTGCAAAAGTCGCTTTATCCCCAATTTTAGCAGGATCAAAAATTACAATATCGGCATCCGCACCTACGCGCAGATTGCCTTTATTTGTCAGCCCCAGCTTTTCCGCCGGCATGGCCGTGCACATGCGCACCGCTTCCTCCAGTGAAAGCTTGCCCCTGCGCACAAATTGGCTGAACAAACGCGGAAAAGAACCCGCCGCCCGCGGATGTCCCTGTCCCTTATTCATAATACCGTCGCTGCCAAGCATCACGTTTAGGGAGCGTAACGCCAAATCTACGTCCTCTTCCTTCATTACATGGCACACGGTTAAATGCTCCGGATGGTCGCGGCGTTCCTCGGCAAAAATCTCTGCCGTGCACCGCTGCCCCTTGTATCTGCCCTCGCACATTTCAATCACATCATAATCGCAGTGATAGCGCTCCAGCCAACCGTCGTCATAGGTAGCTGCGCCGATAGCCGTGGAAAAAGCGTAATAGGGATAACAGTCGCAGGATACGTCCAGTCCGTTCAGCTTGTATTCGGCAAGCATGGTCAAAAACTTTTCCATCTGCCCAAAGCCCGCCATAGAGCCGATATGAGAATACTGCGCCGAAAGCTTCAGCTGCTTTGCCACCTCTAAAAACTCTTTAGTGGCGGCAAAAATTCCTTCGGCGTCATCGCGCACATGCGCCGCTATCAGCTTGTTACGCGCCGCGCAGGGCGCTGCCGTCGCCAACATTTCCTTTTCCGTGAGGCCGGGAACATAACGCAGTCCATAGGATACGCCAAAGCAGCCTGCGTCCAGCGCTTCCTCTATTTTATGCACCATAAGCGCCAGCTCCGCGTCGCTTACAGGACCGTAATTATCCTTATTGCCGCAGGCCTCGCGTATGTAGCCGTGCCCTGCCAGCAGCGCCACGTTGACAGGAGCGCCGTGAGCGTCAACCAATGCTAAATATTTTGCAGGGTCGTAACGATTGATGCCGCACTGCCCGCCCAGCACAGTAGTAACGCCCATACGCAGAGAGCAGCGAAAAATTGAAGTCGCGTCGTCATCCTCAA
The DNA here is from genome assembly GCA_905200645.1 of uncultured Phascolarctobacterium sp. Taxonomy (GTDB): domain Bacteria; phylum Bacillota; class Negativicutes; order Acidaminococcales; family Acidaminococcaceae; genus Phascolarctobacterium_A. The sequence goes on from CAJKLD010000006.1 coordinate 40,478, forward strand.
TTAAACCGTCCTCCCCGACAAAATCCTCGTGCATGTGAATGTCAATAAATCCGGGGCAGACCACCTTGCCCGCAGCGTCAAGCACCACATCAGCCTGCGGTTCGGCCGCCGTTACCAGCTTCACCCTGCCGTCCTCCAGCAGCAGATTAAGCTTGGCCTGCACTAAATTAGCGGGATCAATCAGCAAACCATTTTTAATTAACGTACTCATTGATTTTACCCCCTTTCCTCTAAAGTATGTTACACGTTTTGCTTAGATGTTAAACTATCGTTATAACTAATTTTACTCCATATTTGAGCAAAAATCCAGTGGCTTACCCAGGTAAAAACGGCAAATTTAACACTTTTTGTGCATGTATTATGTATTATCTTCCGTCAATTACAAACAGTACGTTCAAGCGTCATGCAGCAGACCGTGCCAATCTTAGTGAAAGCAGTATTTTTCTGCGCGACAAATTACTTACGGTGCCCAAAAAATGTGCTATAATATTGCCGTTATCCATCAAATTACCGCTGACGGCTGTTACGCCGCAGGCAAAAATATTTTAAGGAGTGCCTATGCTTTCTCTAATTTTAGCCAAAAAAATCTTTTCGCTGTTTATCATCATGCTCATGAGTATGAGCCTGGTGCGCTTAAAAATTCTCAAAACCGCCGACAGCAAGGTGATGTCCATTCTGCTGCTGTATTTGTTCTTTCCCTGCGTTATTATCGATGCCTTTCAGGTGGATTTTACGTTGGAAATCCAACACGGACTGCTGCTGAGCACCGCAGCCGCCGTAGTAGTGCAGGCGCTGCTGCTGTGCGCCGGTCTTTTTTGGCAAAGGCTGCTGCACCTCAACGCCGTGGAGGTATGCTCCATTATCTATTCCAACGCCGGTAACCTCATTATTCCGCTGGTTATAGCCGTGCTGGGTCCCCAATGGGTTATTTATTCCAGCACCTTTCTGGCTGTGCAGCTGGTACTGTTTTGGACGCACATGAAATCGGTCATGGCGCGAGAAACCCACATGGATTGGCGCGCCGTGTTCACCAACGCCAACATGATTGCCATTTTTATTGGTCTCGTGCTGCTCTTTACCGGCTGGCGGCTGCCCGCTCCCGTCAACGATGCCATGCACTCCCTGGGACTGGTTATCGGTCCCTCCGCCATGATTATCGCCGGTATGCTGTTGGGCAATATGAGCTGGGAGAAAATCCGCTCCTATAAGCGCGTGCCCCTGGTGGCGTTTTTGCGGCTGATTATAATGCCGCTCATCATCTTGCTCTTTGTCAAATACAGCGGCTTGGCGACCTTTTCTCCCGACGGCAAAACTATTTTGCTGATTACGCTGTTGGCCACGGCAACCCCCTCCGCCACCACCTGCGTGAGTATGGCTTCCCTGTTCGACAACCAGCCGGAATACGCCAGCGTCATCAACGTGGTCACCGCCACCTTATGCACAGTTACCATGCCCTTGATTGTGTGGCTGTACCAGCTGTAAAATATTTTATTGATAAACAAAAGCGTCCGCCATTTATAAGCTGTACTCAAAAAAGCTTCGGCAATACGTCCGCAAAACGTACTGCCGAAGCTTTCTTTTTAACTTTTTACCACAACTAAATTTACTTTATAAGTATTGCCTGATTAGTAGCTTCATCCAGTTTGTAAATCTCTCCCGTGTCCAAAACATAAAATTTTTCCGTCGTTCCCGAACATGCCAGCTCAACGCCATAGTAATCGCTGCCACCGCCACCGGGCATCACATTATACTGCGTCATTCCTTTGGCGTCGGCGTAAGCATAAATTAAATCACAGGCGTCATTCATCGAAGTAACCTTATGAGGAAAAAGCTCCGGATGGGCCAATTTATAGCCGGCGATAAAATCGCGCAGTCCTGCGTGCCTAAAGTTTGTTCCCTCAGCGCTGTGACTAAATTGGTAATAACCGCCTGCTTCCGGATTAGTGGACTTGGCAGCGCTTAAACGAAGATTCTGCCCCTCATGGCTCACCTGATAAACATACTCCTCGCCGTAATAATCCGGATTCCCGACTAAATTATCCACATTTTGGGTATAGGCAAAAGCGCCGTCCTTATATCCCCGTTGAATGGTATAGGCATACAAATGCAGCCGGTTGTTCTCCAAAACGCCGTAGGCTATAATTTGGTCGGCACTGGCCATAAAATCGGCAACTCCCAATTCATAAGCGCAGGCCTCTAAAACGGCAAATTGTTTGCCCGATTCATCAATCACCGACAGGGTAGCATCGGGAAAATCTTTGCTGTTCAAGCGTTGATAATATTGACCTGCTTCAGCCGTCAACGAGGCCGTAAGCAGACATGCTGCCAACAATAAGCTTTTACATTTTAATTTCCACATAAAATTTCTCCTTAAAGCAGCCTATGCTCCTTTGCAGACTGTATCCTAGAGCGCAGCTTACCTTCAAGCAAAGCCAGGCGTAATTCTTTAATACAGCTCGCCTTCTGCATAAATTTTCTTTACCTGTCCGTTAGGAAGCATACTATAAGCCTGCGATAAATCATGGGCTACTAAATAAGTAACCAACGGGGCAGCGCTTGTTTTGTTTTTGCGGAACACCTCATATTTATAGCAGGCTACAGACGCAGTAATTTGTGCGGACAGCTCTTGCGGTTCTAAAACCATGCCTGCGAAAAACAGATTATATTTGCTGTCAGTGGTATTTATGGGCATTCGCTCGGCAGGAAGATTGTCCAATAAAACTCTGGCCATATCCTCATCAGTAATAATTTGCTCGTTGGCATAGCGTTTATAATATGCTGCTTCCGCATCGGCGCTGATCATCGCTAATGTTGCCAGCACGCAGCCTGCAGCTAACAGGCTCCGCCATTTTCGCCCGGCAGTTTTGCCTATTTTTTGCTTTACTTTAGTCAATAACCGCATAATCTCTACCTCGCTTTATTCTTGAGCGGTCAGAGCAGTAAGCTTATTTTATAGTAATACGTCCGTCGCCATAAGGATTGGCATACTCGTCGCCAATTTTAGCGTTGATATGGTTTTGCAGATATTCAATGATGGCATCCACATCAGAGAGTTCGCCGTCTTTCAATAATTTGCAGCCCTGGAACATCACCATACCGTCGCCGCCGTCTTTCAGCATATAGGTGGTACCGCCGACGCTGTAAGTTTTCTTAAGGTCTAAGGGTTCGCCGCCAATCAGCACGTTGGTAACTCTGTAAGCGCCGTTGACCTTAGCAAAATTACCCTTATCGTTCAGCTCAACGCCGGACGGAATACTGCTGTCAATAGTATATTGCAGACCCGCTACCTGATAGAAGCCGCCAAATTCGTCAGGATAATGGCTGGCGCCCATTTCCAGCGCGTCCAGAATCTGCTGGCCGCTGGCTTCAATAACAGCGCACATATTGCCAAAGGGGAAAGCCTCCAGCAAATCATTATAGGTAACTACACCGGTCTTAATTTCGTTGCGGATACTACCGCCGTTGACCATAACTACGTCGCAGTCCAGTACCGCCTTATAAGCGTCGGTAACAAAATCTGCCAAGCTGCATTCAGCGTTGCGCACTAAGCGTTCGCCGGTCTGCGGGTCGTTGCTGCGCAGCTGCACTAAGGCTTCGCCCACAGGCTGCTTGAGCAGCGGCTCATATTTAGCCATTTCCCGGGAAATAACCTTTTGCACCTTAGCGTCGTCGCCCACGTCCTCCTGCAAAAGGGTGCTGCTCAATTTTCCGTCCGTGCCGATAACCACTTGACCAACTGTTTTAAGCTTGGTACCGGTTTGCGCAATCAGCACATCCTTGCCCAAATAATTCTTAACATATTTGCCCTGAATTTTTTCGTGGGAATGACCGTCAATCACTGCGTCTACGCCGCGAGTGTTGGCCGCTACGTTAATGCTGTTCCATTGCTCGATAGAACCGTTAATGCCCAAATGGCCTACCAGGAATACATAATCGGCGCCGTTTTCGCGAGCGCGGTTAATGCTTTTTTGCAGCTGGCGGTACAGCTTTTCGCCGCCGGCATCCTCGCTGAAGCCATAAATATAATTGCCCTTACCGTCCTGGAAGTAGGTAGGCGTAGAGGATACCAAGGTACCTGGCGTGGTAACGCCTACAAAAGCAACCTTCGTATCGTCAAACTGCATCATTTTATAGTCCGGCAGCAGCTTTTTATTGGTTTGCAGATTAACAATGTTAGCGCTGTAATAGCCGCATTTTTGCTTTTTGGCCAGTTCTAAAAAGCGATTCATGCCATAGTCAAATTCATGATTGCCGGGAATAGCAAAGTCGTAGCCCACAGCGTTCATAATGTTTATCACAGCGTCGCCGGTGGAAAGCTTGCCAATGGGCGCGCCCTGAATAGCGTCGCCTGCATCTACCAACGCCACATAAGGAGTTTTGTGCAGCATATCCTTTTTAATCTGCGCTACGGTGGCAAAGCCTAAATTATCGTTGACGCCGCAGTGAATATCGTTAGTATGCAAAATTACAATATCCTTATCAGCCGCCCAGCCTACAAGCGGCACAGCAGTTGTCAGGCCCACGGTTAAAAGGGACAGCAAATAGTTTTTCCAGTGTTTTTTCATTATATATACCTCCTTATGTACTAATAATAAATTACGCATATTATAGTTTTTGTCAAGCGCTTCTTGGTTCAAGCTTAAAATACGGACACTACGGCTCCGCCAAAATTATCGTAAATAAATTGACTAATTTCCTCGGACTGCAGAACGTTGAGCAGCTTTTTGATATCCTCGCTGTTTTCTTCGCCATTACGCACGCCTACACAGCCGCAAAAAGCGCTGGCAGGTCCTTCGCGATACAGGGAATCGGCATAGGGATTTAAGCCAAGCCCTTGAGCCTGCTGAGCTGTTAAAACGCTCATATTGCTATTTTCGTACACGGACTTAACATCCGCATAATCGTTTTCATAAATACGGAAGGGTCTGTTCATGTCGGCAATACTGTCCGTATCGCAGTAGGCAGCAGCGCCGCTCTTTAAGGTCAAGATACAGGCGTCCTGCAGCAGCCACAGGGCGCGTCCCATATAGCCGTTCTGCGGCAGCATAATCATAGCTCCGTCCCAGGCCGCTTCAACACTGTTAAACTCTTTGGAATAAATACCCATAGGCTCTACAAACACCTTGGCGCCCACTGTCAGCGGCAGCTGATGCTCGTCGGCAAACGCCCTAAATTCATGCTCCGTTTGCAGAAAGTGCGCATCCAGCCTGCCCTCCAGTAAATCTAAAGCGGCCTGCGTACCCTCGCTGCCGTCATCGGCATAGCCCACATATTCCACCTGCACTCCCTGCTGCGCCAAAATCGGTATGGCCCTATCCAGTATTTTGCCGTAAGGATAAGAAATCGTACCCACCTTCAGCGTACCGGCATAAGCGTTCACTGCGAAACTGCAGGTTAAGACTGCCGCTGCCAAAGCCAGCAGAAAGGCTTTACGTAAACAATTTTTCATAGTGTCACTCCCTTCTTTGCTTGCAAGACTTACTTTGCCAGCTTAATTATAAAGCAACCCGGCAGAAAAATCCCCACCCGCAGCAGTCGTTTTGGGGTGGGATTTTTTTCTGCGCCATGAAAACTTGCTTTTTCCACGGCATTCCCTTTGTTATGAACGGGGAATATGATATAATTTTTATAAGCTTAACCACATTTCAGACTAATTTTCCGCCGAGGAGGTTATACATTTGAAAAAACTGTTATTTATACTTATCCTTCTGGTTGCTACGGCAGCTCTGTTTACCGGCTGCGCAGACCAAAACAAGCTTAGCGCCGAACAGCCCACGACCATTACGATTTGGCACGTATACGGCAATCAGACCAAATCGCCGCTCAACGACGCTATCGCTGAATTTAACGCCACCGAGGGCAAAAAGCAGGGAGTAATAGTAAAAATAACCTCCCTCACCAACTCCACTGCCATTGATAAAGCGTTGATTGCGTCTGCCAACAAGGAGCCGGGCTTTGCGCCCATGCCCAATTTATTCACCGCCTATCCGCGTTTGTTGAACATGATAGACAACAAGCTGTTTTTAGACTGGTCCCAATATTTTACGTCAGAGGAGCTGGCAGCCTATAATTCGGACTTTTTGCGGGAGGGCTACGAGGGCAAGGCTTTATTTGTGCTGCCCATTGCCAAATCCACCGACGTGCTGTTTGTCAACCAAACCCTGTTTGACCGTTTTGCAGCCGCCACCGGCGCAACGCTGGAGCAGATGCGCGATTTTGACAAAATTTTTGAGCTGTGCCGCCGTTATCACGCTTGGAGCGGCGGACGGGATATGTTTCAGATTAACGAATATTACCATTATTTCCACATCAATATGGCGTCCTTTGGCAAAGATTTTATCCAAAACGACACCGCCAATACCCGAGACCCGATTTTTGCGCGAATTTTTTTACCCATGGCTAAGGCTGCCATTGCCGGCGGCTTATGCGTCGAAAAGGGCTACGCCTCCGACAGATGGGTGACGGCGGCGATTATCAGCAACGTGGGCTCCTCCGCAGGCGTATTATATAATCGCGATTACGTCATTTACGATAACAACAAAAAGGAAAGCGTAACCAATATCTGCCTGCCCTATCCCGGATTTTTGGCTGCAGGCGGCAAGCCCATGTTTCCGCACCGCGGCGTAGGCCTTTTTGCCCGCAAAAGCGACAACGAAAAAGAAAATCTGGCGGCGGCTGTTTTTGCCAAGTGGATAGGTCAAAAAGCACACAATCTGCAGTTTGCTACTAACATCGGTTATCTGCCCGTCAACCAGCAGGCCTTAAAAGAGCTTTTGGCTAATCCTCAAAGCATAACCTCGCCTAAGCACCGCCAGCTGTACGAAAGCCAAAAGCTGGCTGCCGACGAATACGCTTATTTATATTTACCACGCAGTAAAAACGTCAGCAAAATTCAATTTAAAGTAGAAAACGTTACCCGTCTGATTTTAGCCGACGCGCAAAAGAAATATCGCGAGCGAGTACAGACCGGTGAAGCGCCGGAAACGGTCTGCGACGAACTGGCGGCAAAAAGCCTGCGTCAACTGCAGGAATATCAACTCTAACTAAGTGACGGTGTAATTGATGAAAAAGCTTAACAGTTTATATTTTTCCCCGCGTATACAGCAGCTGCTGGCCCAGATGTCATCGGTAGGTACAACGCTGATATCGGCGCCCATGGGTTACGGCAAAACCATAGCGGTAAATTATTTTTTGCAGGCGCAGGAGCAAAAGGGCCATATCGTTATGCGTCAAAGCATTTACGGCGCCGGCAGAGAAGTCTTTTGGCAGGGAGTGCGGCGCACCTGGAGCGTCCTGCCTTTGGGAGAAGCGCTCTCGCAGCAGGCAATGCCCGTAGATACCAACAGCCGCGCCTTGATTTTGGAATTGTTTGCTAAGCTTTTGCCGCAAGAGGAATGCTATTGGTTTATAGACGATTTGCACCTGCTGGAGGATAAGGCGGCCAGTGAATTTATTTACGCTTTAAGTAAGGCGGGGTTTGCCAATCTGCATCTTTTGCTGGCCAGCAGAAAAAAGATTTTCACGCAGGCGCAGCGTATGAGCCTGGGTCAACGGGTACTGCTGATTGATAAGCAGGCTTTGGCGCTTACGCGGGCGGAGCTTACTGAATACAGCCAACGCTGTAGCCTGACAATTCCCGCAAGACTGCTTAACTCGCTGCACGAAGCCTGTGAAGGCTGGATTTCTATTATCTACCTGAACTTTTTGTCTTACAGCAAGTATCAGCGCCTGCTGCTGGACAACAAAAGCGTCTACGAAATGATTACCTCTGTCTTATTGGAGCCATTGACAACAACGCAGCGAACCCTACTGCTGCTCATGGGACAGCCCGAAGAATTTACGGCGCAGCAGATAGCCTTTGCGTACGGTAATGATGGTACGGAGGAAATTCACCGGCTATTGGATTTTAACGCCTTTATTATCTCGTTGGCTAACGGTAATCTGCGCTGCCATCACATGCTGAAGCAGGCCACGCGCCACGCCTTCTCGCTTTTGCCCCAAGACGAGCAGAGAAAGTATTTCTGCCGGTTTGGTCAATGGTATGTACAGCAGCAGGATTATGAGGAAGCGTTGGACTGGCTGTATCGCGGGCAGGATTTTACAGGTCTATTGGCGGCAGTACAGCAGCTGCGTGATTGGTCCATGCGTGAGGAACACAAGCGGCATTTGTTTGATTGGCTGCGTGAGTGTTCCCCCAAAATTTTGTGGCAGTATCCGCAGGCAGTGCTGATTATCATGCGCAGAATGTTTTCGCTGAACATGATTCAAGAAATGCTGCAGGTCAAGGATTGGTATATTACCGCATTGGAGCGCAACGCCGCGCTTACTGCCGCAGAACGCAATAATTATTACGGCGAGCTGGAGGTTATCCTCAGCTTTTTGGCGTTCAACAGCATTACAGGTATGAGCAGGCATCATCGTAAGGCTTACCAATTACTTAGCGGCGCGCCGCAGACCTTAAGCAAGCAGGGTGTGTGGACCTTTGGCGCTCCTAGTATTCTTGGCTTGTACCTCAAGGCCAGCGGCGGTCTGCAGCAAACCATAGACGAAATGTACGATTGTATGCCGCCATATTATCTGCTGAGTAATTGGCATGGAGCCGGCGCCGCGGAGGCGACGGAAGCGGAAGCCCTGCTTTTACAGGGGCGCTATGACGAAATGAATATCTGCCTGGAAAAGGCTTATTATTTGGCGCGCAAGCACGGTCAGGAATGTATAACCCTGTGCTGTGATTTTTTGGCAATGCAGCGCGATATTTTCCACGGCGTCCCCAATGGGCAGATAGAAAAATATCGTCGGCATGAGGACAGCGTCTGGAAGCAAAGTATGCTGCTTAACACCGCGGATATGTGCATAGGCTTTTATTATGCGCTTTTAGGTAAAATACAGCAGCTGCCGGGCTGGCTGACCAGCCGGGAGCCGGGCGAAGCCTCCGTACTCTACCCTGCGCGGGCGTGCTGCAATTATATTGCGGCGCAGTGCCTGCTGGCGAAGGAGCGTTATACGGAGCTTTTGGCGCGTTATGACGATTTGCAGGCAGAATGCAGGCTTTACAACAATTTTTTGTGCCAGCTGTATTTGCTGGTACAAAAGGCCGCAGCGTTAGCAGGCTTAGGCGAGCTAAAAAAGGCCAAGCCTGTGCTGGACCAAGCGCTGCAGCTGGCTGCCGCCGACAACCTTTTGCTTCCCTTTGCGCAGAACATTACGCTTTTACAGGAGCTGCTTATGCAGGAGCGCACCGGCAAATATGGCGAGCTGGCAGAGAAAATTTTGGTTTTAGGACGGCAGTTTACGGCAGGACGGGACCAGCTGCGGCAGGCAGGCTTAGCAGCCAAGCTTTTAACGGAGCTGTCACCCCAGGAGCTGCAGATTGCGCAGCTGGCGGCTGCACGGCATACCAATAAAGAAATTGCCGCCGCGCTTAGTCTACAGGAGGGAACGATTAAGCAATATCTGAACCGTATCTTTTTAAAGCTGCAAATCGATACCGAAGCGAAGAATAAGCGTCACCAGCTAAGCAACTATTTTTCGTAAACTAACTAATGGTTAATTATTTAATAATAGGGTTTAGGCTATACTATATTTGATAAAGTATAGCCAGACCCTATTTTTTTATGCTGGCGAAAGGAGCAATAAAATGAAACGATGGCAAACTATTCTTTCCTCCTGCTTAGTGGTACTGCTTATGCTGACAAGCGTTGTTTGGGCAGCTAGCAAATATAAAACCCAAATCAAAGTCACCGGAAGCAAGCTTGCCGTGCAGCACTGTGTTGTAGGCAACGGTAAGCTTAAAGAATCGGCGGTTTTAATAAATAAGAAGAATAAGATTATAGCCCGTTGGAAAGCGCGTACCAGCAACAAATGGTACAAGGTTTACGATGATGGCTGGAAGGACATCCGCTTCATTCCTTACACCATAGACATGAGTGAGTATAGCGCAGGTAGGTATCGTTTTGTCGCTACTACTGTCTTTGAGAATAAACGGACAGTTAAGAGCACAAACTGGATTAACTATAAGCCAAAGTTATTGATGAAGTACAGCCAAACGAAGGTGGTACGCAATGCCAATGGCGATATTTTGCAGCGTCTGTATTTTAAAAAGAACGGCTCCAAAGGCAAGTATTGCTATGCGCAGATTTTTGATAAAAGTAACAAGTTGGTATACAGCGTAAAGCATAAGTCGCAAAATAGCAGCCAAGATTTTTCTTTCGGCTGGAATGGCTGGGGCAGAAACACATCTGCAAAAAAATGCCCGAAGGGTATCTATACGGTTAAATACTGGATGGACGGAGTTAATCCCAAAACGGCGAAGTTCCGCTTAAGCATCTAAGGAGGGTCGAATTATGAAAAAGAGAAATATAGTCAGCTTGCTTATAACCCTGCTTTTATGCTGTTTGACCATGGTGGCTATGGCTGCAAAGGACGACTGGAAAAATGTACAGGGCAGCTATGTATGGACGGAAAGCAGTCAATATAATAACGGTATTTTGAATATCAAGCCCTTGGAAGAAGATATCTATCTGTTTGAGTTTAAGGTAATGCGCGGCAGCGAGGCCAAAGACAGCTCCGAAACCTTTCAGACCGCCGGAACCCTGCTGCTGAACGATAACGGCGTTGGCGAGGCAGACTTACCCGTGGGTCAAGACGATGTAGTAACGCTTCAGTTCACGTTAGCGGATAAAACACTTACCGTTAAGCAAGAAGGTAAGCTGCCGTTGGACGTTCAGGGAGCTTATACATTTAACGAGCCCGGCTTTGACGCATCGGAAAATGCCGCTGTGGCGATTATCGAAAGCCTGCCGTCTAATTTGACAAGCCTTGGCGCCGCTAACCGCCCGTATAAGCTGTTATATGCCGACGAAACGGTGGACGGCTGGTTCTATCAGGTTATCGCCGTACATGAGCCTACCAATACTATTATCGGCAAATACCTGGTAGCCGCAGATTTAAGCGCAGTATATCGTAACGACGAAAACATACCCGGTTTGATTTATGGTACGCCGGAAAATATGCTGGCCGCTCAACGGATACCGCTGGTAGAAGAAGAAGACCAGGACGACCCGCCTGCCGTAGAAAACGGCGAGCCGCAAGGCAATACCGAGGAAGAAGACCGGCCGGCTGCCAACGAGGCGCAAGCCACCCCGTTAGTAAAAATTGCTGCCGAGCAAGAAAACCTGCGCGTGGGCGACAGCACCAAAATTACCGCGCAGCTTCCCGGTAACCTTGGCTACGAGATTGCCAGCCTGCAAAGCTCCAACAAAAACGTACTAAAAATTGACGGCAATAAAATTGTCGGCGTAGCTCCGGGTACGGCAAGTATCAAGGGTACACTTAAGCTGGAAAAGGGCAAGAAAGATTTTGAAGTAAACGTAACGGTTTTCGAGCCTAAACTGGAAGCAGACAATATGCCGACACATATTAACATAGGCGACAAGCTGCCGTTACAAACCTTTATCACCGGTCAGGAAGGCTTTGTGAAGGCCCAATGGAGCGTTAATGATGAAAAAATAGCCGTTATTAACAAGGGCCAGCTTGTAGGCAAGGCGGACGGACTGGTAACGGTAACGGCAAAGCACGGCGATATGCAAAGCTCTTGGTTCGTTGCCGTAGGTAATGCAGAGCTGCCTATGGGAGCAATCGGCGAGGACGAGGACGACGACTATAGCTGGATGACCGCTCTGTTGGCTGTCTTTATTGGCGGTGTTGTTGTCATTGGCGGCGGCGCATTTTGGTTATATAAACGTTTTTGCACTAAAAAGTAAGCGTTTCACTTACGGCGGCAACCCCGCCTAAGTTCTGCCCGGAATGCGGCAATTTACTCGATGATAAAGATGTGCAATAAACAAAGAGGTGAATCTTTTGGCTGATACCAGTGTTAGCTATAAATGCTTATGCTGCGGCGCTCCGTTAAGCTTTCTGCCCGGCGCAGAAAAAGTAACCTGCGAATACTGCGGCACCGAGCTGGAGATAAAAACCGTTGAAGAAATGTTTGCCAAAAAAGAAGCCGCCGCTCAGGCGCAGGCTGCCAAGGAGGCAAAATGGGATACTGCAGCGGCAGGCGACGAGTGGGCAAAAGAAGAAGCCGACATGATGAAGGCGTTTACCTGCTCCAGCTGCGGCGCGGAAATTGTCAGCGACGGCAATACCATGGCGACGGAATGCTGCTACTGCGGTATCCCGACCATGCTGCCCAGCCGTTTCGACGGTATGCTGAAGCCCGATTTTATTATTCCCTTTAAAAAGTCCAAGGACGAAGCAGTTGCCGCGCTGAAAAAATTCTATGAAGGCAAAAAGCTGCTGCCCGACGCTTTTACCGCCAATAACCGCGTAGAAGCCATCCAGGGCATGTACGTTCCTTTTTGGCTGTTTGATGCGGACATTGACGCTTCCGGTCAATACAAGGCCACCCGCAGCACCGTAGTAACCACCGACGACGAGGTTATTACCACTACGGATTACTATAACTGCGAACGCTCCGGCTCCATGAAATTTGAGCGCATCCCCGTGGACGGCTCCGAAAAAATGGACGATACCTTTATGGAAAGCATCGAGCCCTTTGATTACAGCGAAATGGTTCCCTTCAGCACCGCTTATCTCACCGGCTATTTGGCAGACAAATACGACGTGGACGCCGAAGCGGCTGTGGGACGCGCCGACGAGCGCGTCAATACCAGCGCCAAAATGTGTCTTGCTGCTACCGTAGAAGGCTTTGACAGCGTAGAGCCTGCCGAGGACTGCGCGGTAGTGAAAAACAACGGCGAGGTGCATTACGCCATGGCGCCCGTCTGGATTTTAACCACCCGTTATAATGACCAGCCCTACACCTTTATGATGAACGGTCAAACAGGCAAGGTTGTAGGCAGTCTGCCCGTTGACAAAGGCAAGCTGCGTAATTACGGCATTATTTCCTTTGCCATTACAACGGTCGTTGCTTTTGCCATCCTGTACCTGCTATTCTCCGGTGTTGATAGCTCCGCTCTGTCGGAGAATTTTTGGAATGGTATTATGTCGTTTGTCGGTTCTTTAGTATTGACCGTAGTAGTCAACGTATTCTTCAAATGGAAGGTTATAGTCAGTGCAATTTTGGCGCTGATTGTTTTTGCCATTCTTTACTTTGTGTTTATATTATAAGGAGGCTGCCTAAATGAAAAAGCTATTTTTAATCTTTACATTAGTGGCAGCAATGCTGCTTAGCGCTGCCACGGCTTTGGCAGCAATCCCCAGCGTTATGGACGACGCCAAGCTACTCTCCCCCGCCGACCGCAGCAAGGTTGAGCAAACCTTAAAGCAATACGAACGCCAATACAACGTGCGTATGGGCGTAGTCACCGTCAAAAGCATCGGCAAGCAAAACCCCGGCGATTTTGCCAACGCGCTTATCGACAAGGGTTATAACGACGGCGCCAACGGCGGCATGGTATTGCTGCAGGTAGTTGACCAACGTAAATGGTATATCAGCACCGATAAAAAGATGAAAGAGATTGTTGTAGGCAACGAAGGCGTTGAATACATGAGCAAGGCCTTTGTTCCCTATTTAAAGAAAAACGATTATGCAGGCGCTTATCAAACCTATGCCAATAAGGCAGGCGAGCTTTTAGCTTATTACGCAGAAAACGGCAAGGGCTGGGCTCCCGAACAGGAATTTCCCTGGCTGCTGCTTATCGGCGCGGTAATTATCGGCGCGGCAGGCTCTTATTTCTACCGCGCAAGGCTGGTTGCTTCCATGAGCAACGTGCGCACTCGTGTAGAAGCCAACGCTTATCTAAATAAAGAAAGCTTTGAGCTAATGGTTACAAAAGATACCTACATGTATTCTAACGTAAGCGCTGTGCCCCGCTCCAAAGGCGGCTCCAACGACAACGACGGCAGCGTAACCGACAGCAGTGCCGATTCCGACCACGGCGGCGGCGGTGGCGGCTACTAACCGTCAACACTATGTTCTGCAAAATCGTGCAGCCTGCTTAAAACATACTTGGTTTTACACAGCTTAACCAAAAATAAAAGCTTCGGCTGGCGTAAAAGTTACGCTTACCGAAGCTATTTTCTTTTATTAGTAAAACTATTTGATTTTTGCTGCCTGCCTAGCTTTGACTTTCCTGCCAATGGCGGAAATATTCTACCAGCTCCTTGTAGCTTTTTACGCCCAGCTTACCGTAAATATTGCGGTTATGATATTTTAGGGTGTTCTCGCGGATATTTAAGCAGACCAACACCTCTTTAGGCGTATTGCCCGCCACATAAAGCTGCATAATTTCTTTTTCCTTACTGGTCAACGTAGCAAGATTATCGACAAACATCTGGTAGCAGTCAGGGTCAATGGGTATCTCTTTTTTAACAACGCTGTTCTTTTGCAGATGTATTTGCGCCGACTCGTATTGCCGCTGCACCTCCGCCTTTTCCTGCTTCAGCAATTCCAACTGCGTGGCGAGCCGCTGACTTTGCTCCTGCAAGGTGGTTTGCAGCTTATCATACTGACTTTGCAGCTCCTGCTGCTGTAGGGAAATATTTTGCAGCTGCTTGAGCGTTTGCTCGTATTCCTGCTTCGCCAAATTCTTTTCCAGCTCCAGCTCCACCAGCTTTTTCTTTTGCCGGTTATCGCTGTACTGCCAGGCGTTATAAATTTCGTCCAGCTCCTGCACGTCAGAGCTGGGCTTTTGGTAAGGATTGGTCAGCAGCTGCTGCAAATCCCCAATGATGGGCTCCACATACTTTTTATTCAGAAAATAACCTGCGCAGACAAACAACAGCATAATCATGCCAAAAATAGCGATAGCCTTAATACGAACCACCGCCAGCATTTGGTTGTAGGCCTTTTCCGGCATCATAATAGCCAGCACATGGGTTGATTTACCCACCTCTACAGGCAGAGCTTTGCCGATATAGGTTGTATTGCCGCCAATAAATTTTGTATATTTACCGCTGCTTTGCAGAGTAAAATGCCCTTCGCCTAAAACAGCCTCGTCAGTTAGCTGTCCCACATAGGTATCCTGTGCATCCTTGTTTAAAAAGGCGGTAATAAGAGGAATATTTCTATACACCGCGTTATTCGAGCGCAGCTGATAATATAAATTACTCAGCTCGTAGCCGCACACGCCTATGGTTTTGCCGTCCTTATCCAGCAGCGGAAATAAGTATAAACGCACCTTTTCCCAGCTGTCCGCCAACGACGTTACCTTAGTCATCAAAAAGCTTTTCGTCAGCTCCGGCGACTCCAGGCGCAGCATGTCGCTGATTTCCGGAAAGGTGTCCGGTTTAAATTCCAGCTGCCACGTGCTGTATAAATTGATATTATTCGCGCGGGCAACGCTGTAATCCCCGCGAAACATACAGATTTCATTATTCAGCGTATTTTCGGAATACAGATTGGCATATTTCAGATACAGGCCGTTGCAGGTCGTCGCGGCAGCCTTGCCGCTTGCAGCAGCATCGCCATGAGCAACGCTGGCGTTGAGCATATAAAAGGCGCCGCTGCAGGAGGTCTTTTCCATAGCGTCGGTCACAATATTATAGGTATTCATCTGAATACCCTGCAGCAGCTCCTGCTTACCGTTAAGCTCCCGCAGGCTGCTTCCCTGCTGCTGCATGGTCCAAACAATGGCTTCGCTAAGCTGCTGGGACAGAATAATACCGTGCGCCGCTAAATTGTCAAAGCTGCGGTTCAGCTCCTGCTGCTTGTTATTGAGCTCATGATTCATAAAGGTTTCCAAATCATGGTCCAGAGGATTTAATAAACCGCTGATAGTCAACAGCACCAAAACAGCCGAGGTCATAATACCAAACACCGAAATCAGGTATAAAACAAAGCGGCTGCGCAGACTGCGGCGATAAATCCATATTCTTTTGCAAAAGGCCTGATAAGCCTGCCAGCGAGTCAGCATAGCTCCTCCTACAAATTAAACGTGTTCTGTCCTTAATTCATCGCTTCCTGTAATTGCCCCAGGCTTTCCCGGGTAAGGCGTTCCAGCAAAGGCTGCGACGCCGCGCCATTGCTTAAACCGTGGGTATACCGTTGGTGCGCATTGGCAAGAATCTGCTTCATGCTGCTTTCCAGCTTGGCCTGGGTAGCGGCGGCGTTGGCATATAAGGGCAGCGGCAGATAAGCGCCGCCGCTTTCCACCTGCTGTAAAACAGTGTACAGCTGACGGTATTTTTTGTTGCTTACCAGCCCCGGCTCCCGCATCAGCTGCTGCATTGCGGCTTTATTCACAGGCAGATACCCGGCAAGAGTTACAAATTCAAGATTGTTATCTTTTTGGGCAATCCATTTGGCAAACACGGCTGCCGCCTGATTTTTACGTTCCTGCTTGCTGCGCACGGCAAAAAGCCCCGTACCGCGCTGCAAAAGTATATGCTTGTCAGAGCCTTCCTTAAAGCGGGGCGTTGGCAAAAAAGTGGTAGCAATCTGCTCCTGACTGTTATCGGGGTAAGTAACGTAATCGCGCAGATACAAAATTCCCGCCGTGGAGCCTACGTTGCAGATAACCTCGCCCGTTTTCCAACGGTCGGAGGCATAACCCTTTTCCACGCATAAGCCGCCGGCAATGGCAGCCTGCGCCAAAGGCTTATAAATACGCCAAAAATTTTCACCGGTCAAATCCGGCTTGCCGTCCTTAATAAAGCTGTCGTCTAAGGACGCCATGCCCGTAAGAAAATAATGGTAGAAATCGTTGATTTGAAACATCTGCCTGCCGCCGCTCCACGCATAATATTGGGGGCAGAGGGCAAACAGCGTATCGTAATCGGTAAGCTGCTGCGGTGAAATATTATATGCAGCCAAAAAGCGCTCCATAAAGGTTTGATTGACAAACAGCAGCTCGGTGGATTTGGCGATGGGCAGCATATACAGATGCTGGTTGTAATAGCCTTCCTTTAAAAAATCCTCGCGGTAAACGGCTAAATCCTCTTGGCTTAAATAATTTTCCCAAGGCAGCAGCAAATTATTATCCAGCTTATTCATAATCCGGGGATAAGCCGTAAACAAATCCGGCAGAGGTACGGAGCCCGGCTCGGCGGCAGCGGACGCCATGAGCACCTTATCTATGGCAGCGGAGTTGCTGACGGAAATAACCTTGATCAGCACGCCCCTTTCCCTGCCTACGCCTGCGTTAAATTTGGCAATCATATCGTTTAAGGGCGATTTGGTTTGACTGCCGTAAACATGCCATATCGTCAACGTAACCGGATTGTTGGGGTCAAGCTTGCCGTTATTGGAACCGCAGCCCACAGCCAGCAGGCTGTTAAGCAGCAGTAAACACAGGATAATTTTTTTCATAGAACACGCCTCCGCTAAAAAGTGTACTTCAAAGCGGAAATTAGCTGCCGGAGAAAAATATTTTTTTAATCCCACCCCAAATTAACCGTCACGGGTGGGGACTAAAAATATAATTTAGCCTAAACTAGAGTCAAGAAAAAGCCCAATGACTTTATATTCTTATCTATATTATACAACATTGGCTCAAAACAACATACTAATTCCCGAAAAAGAAAAGTCTATATTAAGGGGGTAATAGACTTGGATAAGCAAACAACAACCGTTGAGCTGCAAAATATATTAACACAACGGGAGCTGCAAATTATTAAATTGATTTGTCAGGATTTAAGCTATCAGGAAATTGCCGAAAGCCTAAATCTGAGCAAACGCACTATCAGCTTTCACATCAGCAATATGCTGCGCAAGACCGGTCACAGAAGTATTGTGGGTCTGGCGGTAGAAGCAGTACATCAAAGAATTGCTGATTTATAAACATAAAGAACTATTATAAGTAAACATAAAAAAATACTATATGTCAACCTGTATTATATTACAGGTTTCATCATAATTTATTTTATTTAACCAAAGGAGGTTATACTATGGGACTTATTAAAGCAGGTATGGGTGCAGTTGGCGGCGTATTAGGCGACCAATGGAAAGAGTTTATCTACTGCGAAAGCATGAAGCCGGATGTATTGGTTACGAAAGGCATAAAACGTACTTCCAGTCAGGGACGCAGCTCCAACACCAGCTCCGAAGACAACATCATTAGCAATGGCTCCACCATTGCCATTAATGATGGTCAATGTATGATTATTGTAGAAAACGGCAAGGTTGTAGAAATTTGCTCCGAGCCCGGTGAATTTGTGTATGACGCTTCTACCGAGCCATCTCTTTTTGCTGATGGCCTGAATATGCAAAGCGTCAAGAATGTTTTCGCACAAATCGGTAAACGCTTTACCTATGGCGGCGACCCTGGCAAAGACCAGCGTGTGTACTACTTCAATACCAAGGAAATCATTGGCAACAAATACGGTACTCCCAGCGCCATTCCTTTCCGCGTGGTTGAAGAACGCATCGGCTTGGATATGCCTATCGACATTCGCTGCTTTGGCGAATACAGCTACAAAATTACCAACCCGATTCTTTTCTATACCAACGTATGCAGTAATGTAGAAAGCGAATATCTGCGCAGCGAGATTGACAGCCAGCTGAAAAGCGAGCTTTTGACCGGTTTGAACACTGCCTTCGGCAGAATGAGCGAAAAGGGTATTAAATACACCGCTCTGCCCGCTCACGCCGAAGAACTGGGCGACACTTTAAACGAAGTTTTAAGTAAAAAATGGCGCGACCTGCGCGGCATCGAGGTAGTTTCCTTTGGTGTAAGCAGCGTTAAGGCCGACGAAGAACAGGCTAAGTACCTGCGCGATTTGATGGCGCTTTCCAACCCCAACGCCCGTGCAGCCTACATGACCGGCGCTACCGGCGCTGCTATGCAGACCGCTGCCGGTAACGAGGGCGGCGCTATGATGGGCTTTATGGGTATGGGCATGGCTGGTATGCAGGGCGGCAATATGATGAACGCCATTAACCAGCAGATGCCGCAGGGTTATCCTCCGCAGGGCGGTTATCCTGGCGGTCCCGGCGGCTATCCTCCGCAGGGCGGTTATCCCGGCGGCCCGCAAGGCTATCC
Source organism: uncultured Phascolarctobacterium sp. (assembly GCA_905200645.1). GTDB lineage: Bacteria > Bacillota > Negativicutes > Acidaminococcales > Acidaminococcaceae > Phascolarctobacterium_A. The sequence continues at coordinate 59,422 of CAJKLD010000006.1, forward strand.
TCCGCAGGGCGGTTATCCGCAGCAGGGCGCTCCCCAAGGTATGGCAGCAGCTGCCGCTCCGGCAGGCTGGACCTGTTCCTGTGGTCAAAGCGGTAATACGGGCAAATTCTGCTCCGCCTGCGGCAAGTCTAAAGAAGAGCCTAAAGCAGCAGGCTGGACCTGCTCCTGCGGTCACAGCGGCAATACCGGTAAGTTCTGCGCCGAATGCGGCCAGCCCCAACCGGCAGCAGAGCCCCAAGGCTGGACCTGCAGCTGCGGCACCGTAAACCAAGGCAAATTCTGCGCTAACTGCGGCGCGAAAAAGCCTGCGGACGCACCGCTCTACAAATGCGACAAGTGCGGCTGGGTTCCGCCCGATCCGAAAAATCCGCCTAAGTTCTGCCCGGAATGCGGCGATTTATTCGACGATAAAGACATCCAATAACACGACTGTCGATAACGTACCCTCTGCTTCGTTGGAACTCCTAGACGTACCTCTAGTACGCCGTCGTCGTTCCACCTCGCATCCGGTACGTTCCCAACAGTCTATGAGGTTAATATCTTAGCCCATAGTATCCGGCAGAAGGCGGACGCTTACACTTCCGCGTCTACTTTCTGCCACTCCCCATAAATTGATAGACTGAATGTAAAAATAAAGAGGTGAATCCTATGGCTGATACCAGTGTTAGCTATAAATGCTTATGCTGCGGCGCTCCGTTAAGCTTTCTGCCCGGCGCAGAAAAAGTAACCTGCGAATACTGCGGCACCGAGCTGGAGATAAAAACCGTTGAAGAAATGTTTGCCAAAAAAGAAGCCGCCGCTCAGGCGCAGGCTGCCAAGGAGGCAAAATGGGATACTGCAGCGGCAGGCGACGAGTGGGCAAAAGAAGAAGCCGACATGATGAAGGCGTTTACCTGCTCCAGCTGCGGCGCGGAAATTGTCAGCGACGGCAATACCATGGCGACGGAATGCTGCTACTGCGGTATCCCGACCATGCTGCCCAGCCGTTTCGACGGTATGCTGAAGCCCGATTTTATTATTCCCTTTAAAAAGTCCAAGGACGAAGCAGTTGCCGCGCTGAAAAAATTCTATGAAGGCAAAAAGCTGCTGCCCGACGCTTTTACCGCCAATAACCGCGTAGAAGCCATCCAGGGCATGTACGTTCCTTTTTGGCTGTTTGATGCGGACATTGACGCTTCCGGTCAATACAAGGCCACCCGCAGCACCGTAGTAACCACCGACGACGAGGTTATTACCACTACGGATTACTATAACTGCGAACGCTCCGGCTCCATGAAATTTGAGCGCATCCCCGTGGACGGCTCCGAAAAAATGGACGATACCTTTATGGAAAGCATCGAGCCCTTTGATTACAGCGAAATGGTTCCCTTCAGCACCGCTTATCTCACCGGCTATTTGGCAGACAAATACGACGTGGACGCCGAAGCGGCTGTGGGACGCGCCGACGAGCGCGTCAATACCAGCGCCAAAATGTGTCTTGCTGCTACCGTAGAAGGCTTTGACAGCGTAGAGCCTGCCGAGGACTGCGCGGTAGTGAAAAACAACGGCGAGGTGCATTACGCCATGGCGCCTGTTTGGATTTTGACCACCCGTTATAAGGACCAACCCTACACCTTTATGATGAACGGTCAAACAGGCAAGGTTGTAGGCAGTCTGCCCATTGATTACGACAAGCTGCGCAATTACGGCATAATGGCCTTTGCTATTACGGCAATCATTGCTTTTGCCATTCTTTACTTTGTATTATAAGGAGGCTGCCTAAATGAAAAAGTTATTTTTAATCTTTACATTAGTGGCAGCAATGCTGCTTAGCGCTGCCACGGCTTTGGCAGCAATCCCCAGCGTTATGGACGACGCCAAGCTACTCTCCCCCGCCGACCGCAGCAAGGTTGAGCAAACCTTAAAGCAATACGAACGCCAATACAACGTGCGTATGGGCGTAGTCACCGTCAAAAGCATCGGCAAGCAAAACCCCGGCGATTTTGCCAACGCGCTTATCGACAAGGGTTATAACGACGGCGCCAACGGCGGCATGGTATTGCTGCAGGTAGTTGACCAACGTAAATGGTATATCAGCACCGATAAAAAGATGAAAGAGATTGTTGTAGGCAACGAAGGCGTTGAATACATGAGCAAGGCCTTTGTTCCCTATTTAAAGAAAAACGATTATGCAGGCGCTTATCTAACCTACGCCAATAAGGCAGGCGAGCTGTTGGCTTATCACCAAAAGAACGGCAAGGGCTGGAAGCCGGAAAAAGAATTTCCGTGGCTGGCATTGGTAGGCGCATTGGTTGCCGGCGCGGCAGGCGCTTATCTTTACCGCGGCAGCCTGGTAGCCTCCATGAGCAACGTGCGCCAGCAGGTAGAGGCCAACGCTTATCTCAATCAGGAAAGCTTTGATTTGCTGGTAACGGAGGATACCTATATGTATACCAATGTTAGTGTTGTACCGCGCTCCAAGAGCAATGATTCCAGCGATGACGGCTCTGTGACCGAGAGCAGCAGTGATGATAATCACGGCGGCGGCGGTGGCGGCTATTAAACGGTAAGACGCCGGAGAAAGGAGGATTTATGCGCAAGGCAAACATAAACAGTGGTTTTATCCTGTGTTTTTTGGCAAATTTATTACTAAACTGCGAATGGGGCCTGATAGCCCTGCTGCTTTGGTCCATCAGCTATTGGTTTGGCTTTAGCTGGTACCCGGCGGCGGCGGTAGCCGTTTTATGGGTATTGGTGTCCTTAGGTATAACCTCTGTTTTGGCATGGAGCAGCGGCGCAGACAGCTATCCAACCAATCAGGATTTGCCTAACGTAAATCCCTATTCTCCCGGTAAAACCATTTATGACGACGAAGTAGTGCAAGAATTTTTACAGATAAGCAAGCAGGAGCAGGAAGAACTTAACCAAAGCCTGCATAACGCTCCCGACAAGGTTCCCTTTAAACGTAAAAATAAATATTATAACGAATAGGAGATGTTAGTTATGTTGAAAAAATTAGGCTACGGCATTATTATCGGTTTAATGGCATGCAGCGTTGTGGCAGGCTGCTGCGGCGGTAACAAGGGCGGCTCCAGCGGCGGCGCTGCCACTACTACCACCTCCTCTGCCAGCAAGGCTGACGCAGAGTTGAAATTTGGCAGCTATACCGCCAAAATGTACAAAGTGGAAAACAGCGCCCAGCTTTTCCTGGCTAACAGAAATAACCGTCCCAAACGCGTAAGCATCAACGGCAAAAACATGTATGCTATGACCGACCAAAAATATTTGGCTAAGCTGGTCATTGACGCCAACAAAAAGAGCATCACCATGGATAATCCGGCTTTGGTAAGCGGTTTGTGGGACAACGCGCAAATTTCCGCTAACGGCTACGGCGTTTACTTTAGCAAGAGCACCCGTCCGTACTTTTTGTCCAACACCGGCAATAAAGAGATTATGGTTGACGGTCAATCCGGTCACATTGAAGCCTTGGACGACCGTAACGGCTATCGTTACATAAATCAAAATGAAGTGCGTAAGGTTGAGCTTAAATCTTCCGGCGTGGTAGCTAAAACCTTAGATGTTGTACGTCCCGATTACACCGTGCGTCGCGGCGGCAAGGATACCATTGGCGCCAACGTAGTAATTTTGAGCGACAGAGACGGCTTCTACGCTTTCGGCAACGGCTTGAGCAACGGCCGCACCATAGGCCGCGGCGTTTACTATGACAAGAACAACAGGCTGACCGCCGTTTACGGCGCAGACTATAAAAAGGATGCTCCTGCACAGGATAAGGGCTATATTACCCAATCCGGCGATGCGGTTGTAACCGACAGATATGCTTTAATCTGCGACAAGGCTAAGGCTATGGTAAATTTGTATGACAAAAAGACCGGTCGTTGCCACGGCGCATTGAGCTTTACCGAGGTTGGCGGCCCCAACACCAAATACATCAGCATGGCTAAAATTGAGCGCAACAAGGTGCTGGTAGTTGCCGGTAACGCCAACGACAAAGATAAGCTGGACAAGCTGTGGATTATGGAGCTGTAAGCGCAGCTTGGGAAATAGCTTGAGGATAAATTTTAAGGCAAAATAACAAGCTTGCGCTTAGTTAATTTTTTCATCATAAGCACGACTTAAACAAAAAGCTTCGGCTGGCGTAAAATTTACGTTCAGCCGAAGCTTTTTGTGCGGTTTGCTATATTCGTGAGGAAAAATGTAATTTACAACATTTATTCGTTTGAAAAAATGTAATTTTTGACATTTTTCTTGACGAATACTGCTTGCTGGCATAAAATAAAAGCAGACCAAGTAATTTTTAACTACGGTTATGTGTTAAGGAGAACTATTATGCGGCGTAAAATTATGACTAAGCTGGCAGAGTGGCGCACCAACAAGGTCAATCGCCTGCCATTACTTTTATACGGAGCCAGACAGGTAGGCAAAACCTATATCCTGCAGGAATTTGGCAAACAATATTTTCAAAATACTGTTTATGTAAATTTTGAAGAGGATAGAATTTTAGCAGGCTATTTAGAAATGCGGCTTCAGCCTGCCTTTATTATCAAAACAATCGAAGAACTTTATAATGTTAAAATAGAGCCTGAAAATACCTTATTGATTTTTGACGAAATTCAAAGCTGCGAAAGAGCCTTGACATCTCTAAAGTATTTTGCCGAGCAGGCGCCCCAATACTGCGTGGTAGCGGCAGGCAGCCTTTTAGGCGTAGCCATTAACAGAGCCAACTATTCTTTTCCGGTAGGCAAGGTGCAAATCATGCGCCTTTACCCATTGGATATGGAAGAATATCTTTGGGCGCAAGATAAAACTAAGCTGACGCAGCTCATAAAAATTTGCTATGACAATAATCAACCCCTGCCGGAACTTTTACATCAGGAGGCTATGCAGCTTTACCAGGACTATTTGCTGACCGGCGGTATGCCTGCCGTGGTACAGGCGCAGCTTGCGGGAGCAAATGCCGTGGAGCTAAAAGGCTTTATCTATAATTCCTATGTTGCCGATATGGCCAAATATGCGGATGCAGGCGAAAGCGTTAAAATTGCCGAAGCCTATGATTCGTTACCGGCACAATTAGGCAAAGAAAATAAAAAGTTTCAATATAAGCTTATTCGTACTGGAGCGCGTTCTTCCCTTTACGGAAATTCTATAGATTGGCTGATTCAGGCAGGCGTTGTCCTAAAATGTACTAAATGCGAACAGGGCTGGCTGCCTTTAGCGGCCTATGAGGATTTAAGCAGCTTTAAGCTCTATTTCAGCGATACGGGAATTTTTTCTTATCGTTTAAAGCTTCAACGTCAAAGCCTGCAATATGCCCAACAATTCTTAGGAGCATTAACAGAAAATTATGTAGCGATTCAATTACAGGCTAACGGGCATGAGCTGCATTATTGGGAAAGTCAAGCCACAGCAGAGGTAGACTTTTTGATTACCAAGGCTGAACAAATAATACCTATTGAATGTAAAGCCAATATACATGTTAAATCCAAAAGTCTGCTTTCTTTTACTAAGCGATACGATATTCAACAAAGCATACGCCTTTCAGGTAGAAATTTTGGTTTGGAAAGCGCTATCAAATCAGTCCCCTTATATGCTGCCTGGTGTATTTAACTTAAAAGCTTCGGCTGGCGTAAAATTTACGTTCAGCCGAAGCTTTTTTTGCTTCTAAAGTTTATACAGCGGCCTGTCAAAAAGCTCAAAGCCGCTATGGCCATTGATGTCTAAATAATTGGTAGGTTCGCTGAAAAGATAGCGTTCATAGAAGCGCGCCACCCGCTTATCCGGCAGCAGCAAATCCACTATCGTCATATCATCCGCCCTACCGCGAAAACGGGTCAGCCTGGTACCCTTGGGCAGAAGCTCCTTAACCGGTACGGCGGCTTCGGCGTCGGCAAACACCTCCACCTCAATATCCTGCAGCAGAGTAACCGGCTGCTGCCTAAATTCCTCTGCCACATAATGGTACCGCATATTGGTATCATTAGGCTCCGGCTTGCCCTGCCTGCCCACATGGTAGTATTCCCAGGCGTAGCAGTTGCCTATGTTATACATGCGGGTAGCCATCAGCATACTTTTGGGATTAGTTGGTTCACCATAAAATTTTACGCTGCCATTATCCACGTTCATAAACTGCCTGCCGTTATAGCTTACGCCGTTTAAATCCAAATAAGCAATGGCGCTGGTCTTTTTATCCCACAGATAAATATAATCCTTGCCGTCCACATAAATTAAATAAGGCGTTCTGCCGGTTACGTTCATATTGGAGCGTTTTTCGTTGATTTTATTCCAAACGACGGTATATTGGTCGCTGCTAAACATATTGGTTTTAATCTCTGCCACAAACTCCTGCCCCTGCCGCCTAATTAAATAGGTTTTATCCATTTCGATAGGCAGAATAAAATTGGGAGGCATGGCTCCGTAATCAATCACGGCCTCCGGGTTACTGCCAAAGCAACCACCGCAGCCAAAAATACCGGCTGTTAAAAGTGTTAGTAAAAATAACTTACGCATTTTGCACCTCCTATGTTATGGCACAGCCACTCCGGTTTACAGATTTATTATAGCTCAAAAAAGGATGCAAGTCCCCACCCCAAAATAAACGCCGGGGTGGGGCTTTTCTTTTTCTTTTGCTTTAAAATGAAAATAGAAGGACCGGTTAAGTCTCAAAGCAGAAAACTTTATTGACAAACAGCAAAGGAGGAAAGATAATGCATTTAAAAAACTTAGCGCTGGGGCTGGCGGCGGTGTCAATGCTCAGCGCTCCATTAAGCACGGAGGCCAAAATCTTTCAGGATGAATTTAGCTTCGGCCCCGTAAGTATTGACGAATCCGTAGGACAAACTGCCGAATATTTATTGTTAGATACGCATTTTCTGGTAAAATGGGCGCTGATGGATAAATGCGTGCAAAATTGCGTTAAGCCTTATTTTGACAACCGCCCCTTTACTCTCAGCAGTGAAGAATACGACGCCATAGCCTTTGGTGCCATGCATCTGGAAAACGTTAAGGAAACCGTTACCGCCACGGATGTCAGCGTGAGCGCTCAAGGCAGCGTTTCTAACACCCGGATTTTGGAAAGGGTTTACCAGAACAAAAAATTTATGCAGGCGTATGTAGATATTATGCAGCAATATACGGCGTTGAACAGCATTATCGAAGATGACATAGCCGAATATTACAGAACGGGAAACAACAACCCCACGCTGGCCCGCAAAACGCTGTACGGCAAACGCCTGCCCCTTTATCGCACGCTGCAGCGCATGGAAGAATTTTGGACGCCGGGTATGAAGCTTGCGCTTGCCGGTTACGATGCTGATTTTTACAGCGAGCCGTCCTTTAACAGCCAGGTTATTGATGTGCTATACGCTCCCGAAATACTGGCTCCCCTTAACACCGTCTTTGACGAAAACAGGCTCTGTTGGAGTCAGGCCATCAACGCCAAAGGTCAGGTTGGTTATGTGAGCCATCATTCTAAGCGTAGCAGCTTAGCTCAAACTTTAATAAAGGATTAAGGTAAAAAACATGGATGCTAAAACAGTAGTATTACCAAGCCTGCCTCAAACTGCGGCAGAAGTAGCGGTAGGAACCGACGCGCACAAGGTAGCGGCATTAGCCGTAGCCGCTTTGGCGCGTTATGAGCAAAGTCCGGAGGACGCCCATGCCATGCTGAATGCGCTCTTGGGACCAAGACCGTTAAACGGTATTGACAAGCAGTTTATTAAGGATCGTTTTCGCGGCAAAATGTATTTAATGCGCTCTTATTTTCAAGGCGCAACCCCCAATAATAATTACACGCCCAACAAGCCCTACGCTGTGGAGGTGCAGACCAATCCTTATACCTATGATGTAGAAGGCTACGCTCGTTTTCTCATTCCCAGCGGCGGCGCCGATACTCCGCGTCCGCTTACTCTGAGGAAAAAGGCTTCTACCGGCGAATGGTTTTTGTGGGATTATAAGGCGCTTTTAACCGGTATCCGCGTTCCCGTTGCCGACGACCCCTGGGCATAAGGCAAAGCTTAATAGACTAAACAAAAAAGCTTCGGCTGGCGTAAACGCTACGTACAGCCGAAGCTTTTGCTTGTTGTTGAAAAAATTTTCTAAGCAGCTACAGTATCAAATCAACGGCTCTCAGCCCACGGGCTCGTCGCTGTAAAGATGCTGCCAGCCGGGCTCGCCGCCGTTCTTATAAATATTATGTACGCCGTCGTCAACAATCAAACATTGTACAATGTCACCTTTTTTAGAGAAAGCGGTAACGGCATAGCCGCCCTTAAAGCTGCGGTCAAAAAGCGGCAGCAGTTCTGCATTGATGAACGCAGCCGTTCTACCGTTCAGCCGCACAAGCTGGTAGGTATAATTATATTTAGAAGCATTCAGCAGACCGCTTTCAGGAATACCTTCCAAATAGGTAATAACATTGGCTTTGTCCGTATCATAAAAGTTGCGGGTCAATTCATAGCTACCTGCGCGCACCACCCTATTGGTATCGCCCTCACGCAGAGCAATTTCGCCGTTGTCGCTTACGGCATACTCGTTGACAACCGTTATGTCCGCTCCATTCTGGCGAAACACAATAATACGCTTAGTGGCAACGGCGTTTTCACCCTTGCCGAAGCCAACGCTCAAAGGATAAAAATTAACGTCCCGCGCATCGTCATTATCTGCCAGATAATCGTACAGAGCAATATCCCAGGCATCCATTTTATCGTCCTCAAAAACGGTATAACCCTTTGCTTTGCACGCCTTGTATACACCGGCGTCATAAGTGTTGGCTGCCTGCGCCAAGGCTGCAAAGCAAAGCATAGTGCAGCTAACTAATACTAACACAATTTTTTTCAACATTTTATTTCCCTCTTTTTACTAAATTTTTTATCCTACCGCGTTTATCTGCCAAAACAGACCTGTACCGCCTGCTTGACCACCGCGATACCTTTACTCTGCTACGGCGAGCATAGCCGCCAGCACGGCAAAAGCTATCAAGCCCCACCACAGCCATTTAAAGCCTAAGCCTATTTCCTCGCGCACCGCCTTGCCAAAGGGAGTAGTAACGGTAGCACCCAAAGCACCGTCAGGCTGTATAATTTGCATAATAGGGAAATCAAAAATACTTAAACGGGATAATTTGATAAACCACACCAGCGTCAGCGGTACCCAAATGCACCACCAAGCGGCAAGCATAGTATAATCAACCTTTCCCTCCGCTGCCCAGCCAAAGAACTCCGCCAAAAGCACGGGTAGAATATTCAGCCCTAAGCACAGGCTCATCAGCCGCGTCAGACGGGCGGGACTATAAAAGCTAAGCTTAACGAAGGTATCCTTGCCGTTAATTTTTTCTACAAACTGCGGTACTAATGTTTCCACAGCTTCTACCTTGTGCAGCGCCAGCTTGTCTCCCTGCTCTCTGACCGCCTGCACAGCCTGGGATTGCAGATATTTTGTTTTCAGGCGTCTTTTGCTCTCATTGCCAAAGGCCACCAGTAAAACAACAGTCAAAAAGGCTCCCAAAACTCCCGCCAAAAGATGAGCGTCACTTGCGCCCAACAGCATGAGCAGGGCATAAAAGGCTGCCGTTGCGCCTAAAGCATAAGCTAAAGGCTCTATATACCAGGGACGGGTTTTAATTTTTTTATCGACCTTCACGGCAACGCGCCCCGTTTGACCGTTAATAGCCAGCTTCAACCCCTGCCCCTGCCACACATAAGCGGGCAAAAGCGCGCTGAGCGACCAGGGCTCGCCTTTAAAGCCGGAAAATACGTCTAAGCCTGTTGTTTGCAGAGTTTTTTCAATTGTCGGCAGATACGCCTCCTGAATTTCCTCCAGCGTGCGTTTTTCCAAGGCCTTCGCCGGTAAATCCTGCAGCTTGGCTCTTTGTCCTGCCAAAAAGCCGTATTCAAAGGCCTGCGCCTTAGTCCAATCAAAGGGCTCCATAGCGTTGAGCACCGCATTATCCATTTGCTTGGAAGCATTAACCGCTACGTTCTCCACATAACCCTCACAGCTATATTTTCTATGGCTGCCGTCGCGGAAAATCTTGCAGCTTACCGAGCCTTGCACCACCTGATACGGAAGATAATAGGCGGCTAATTTTTTGCAATGCTGCCTGATAATCGCTGCCTCTTTTTTATCCTTATTTTCCGCCAGCCATTTATCCAGCTGCTGCCTGGCTTCCTCCCCCGTAATATAAAAGGGAATAAGCAGCTCGGGGAAAAATTCCTGTTGGTTAAATTCCCTGCGTACCAGCTTACCGCCGCAAAAATCACATTTGGCCGTCGCTTCCCCTGCCGGCAGAATTACTTCGGCGCCGCAGTTGTCGCAGCAGACGCTTTCTTTAGGCAGCGCCGCCAAGCCTTCCGCCTGCATCAGCTTATGCCCTTGCCGACTGCGCCACTGCTTAACAAACTCTAAAGACGTATTGACATCCGTAGACGCGCCGCAGTTGGGGCAATGGTAATTTTGGTGAATAATATCAAATTCCGCCGGAGCGCCGCAGCTTTGGCAGGCAATATACAAAGGAGACCCTGCCACCTTCTGCTCACGACCGGCATTGCGTATCTGTTGGCGTAATTCCGTGAATTTGCTCGCTTCCATAGTGTTGCTCCTTAAACGTTATGCCCAAGGATCCTGGGACTTAGGCACTCTAATGCCCGTCAACAGCGCTTTGTAATCCCACAGGAACCATTCGCCGGTGGACTCCTTTTTCCTCAAGGTAAGCGGACGCGGACTGTCTGCGCCGCCGCTGACAAGCAAAAAGCGGGCGTAGCCGTTTTGCTGGAAGGTATAATTATTGGTCTGCACCTCCACCTTATAAGGCTTGTCAGGAGTGTAATCATTATTCGGCGTAGCGCCCTTAAAATAAGAACGCATCAAATAAGCTCTGTCGCGAAAACGGTCTTGAATAAATTGTTGGTCTGCGCCATTTAGCGGACGCGGGCCTAACAAAACATTCAGCATAGCATAGGAATCGCTTGGACTGGTTTCATAGCGCGCCAAAGCGGCAACAGCCAAAGCGGCGACCTTTTGGGCATCCGTGCCTACCGCTACATCATTGGCGGTTTGCGGCAGGCTCTGCAAGACAACGGTTTTATTCGAAGCCTTGTCCACCGCCTGCTTGGCAATTCTGTCAAGAATGTTTCTGTTGGAAGTAGAAGTTCTGTTATAGCTTCTGTTACCTATATTACCAATGTTACCTAAATTGACGGCTTCGGCAATGGGCATTTGCACAGCCAGCACGGCAGCAAGCGCAGTTAAAAGTAAAAGCTTCTTTTTCATGATAATATTCCTTTTTTAAAATCATCAAATTTTTTGCAGGCTGCATAAGCAGAAGTTTACAGCTCATTGCACAGATTATAAAGCATTTGCCAAATTTTCTTTTCGTTGACCGTAAGAATAATGCGCGCCGCTTGAGTTCCCTCCGGACCTGCGCCTTTGTAAGCCATGGTCGTTCCGTAAGCGGGGCCATATTGGTCAATTACGTCTACAGGATAAGTAACCTCTTCCTCTATAACGGTGGGGTCAATGGCAATAGCGGCTGCCAGCACATCCCAAACGTAATTGTCGTCGGGAAGCTGCTTGTTTTCAAACAGCGGCGTCATCCAATGATTTTTCAGTAAGCTTGCAAAAATTGGGTTAGTCATCATTTTTTTAATTTTTTGGTAGCGCGAAATCGTAATATGAATTTTTTCACAAGCATCTAAGGGAACGATAACCTGTTCGCCAAAGGGCGCGCGGAAAGCCGCTTTTTCGGCCTCGGGGTCAATCCAAACGTTAAATTCCGCATAAGGCATTACGTTGCCTTGCTGGAAGAAGTTACCGCCCATATAAATAACGCGCTTTACCAACGGAGCAATGTCGGGAGCTTTCTGCACGGCCGCCGCCAAATTGGCGCCGCTGCCGATTGTAACGATGGTAATCTCGTGAGGACGTTTACGAACCGCGTCAATAATAAAGTCTGGAGCGCTCATTGCCTGCGGAGCATATTTAGGTTCTTCACCGTAATTATTTTTATAGGCCTCCTGCCAGGATGCAGGCTGCGGATAACCGGCTGCGCCCATGTGGCTGTCCTTGCCGCGTCCCCAAAGCCTTGTTTCTTCTGCCATAGAGGCAAAGCGTTCGCTGCGTATAGGCTTGTTGACTCCCATGTACACGGGAACGTCAGCGGCGCCAATGCCTTCTAACTGACGCAGCGCGCTGGCAGTACCGGTTTCTACCCAAGTGTTGCCCAACACAACGGTTACGCCCACAAGATTTGTCTGCGGCGCTTTTGCCAGCATCAGCATTGCCGCGCCGTCGTCCAACCAGTCCACCATATCCGCGTCTAAAATTACCGGTGCGGCAGCTTCCTTACCGACTTGCGCGTGAGCTGCCACCGCAGAGCACATTACGCTGAGAGCGGCTAAGCCTGTTATTAAAAGTTTTTTCCATTTTTTCATTACAACTACCTCCTTATTCTATGTTTCCTGACTACAATATAACAAAAACTTTGTCGGAACGCCCCACCCCGACGGCGTTATTTTGGGTGGGAAATGCCAAATAATCAGCTTCGGATAAGGCTTTTGCCTATTCTCACCCTAATTTTTCTTTTAGGGTGGGGCTTTTACGGTAAATTGCTGTTATAATTATGCTGGCAGAGGTTAGCCGCATATTCTGTTATCAGCAAAGCAAGCCTCTGTCAGAGGCTATTAGTAAAAATTTTTCAGCCACAATCTTTCCGGAGGTGTAATAATGAAAACAAGATCTAAATTATTTTTGGTACAGCTAGCGGTGTTTTTCTTGTGCAGCATGTTTCTGCCAATAGCGGAAGCAACTGCTCCGGCAGCGTCGCTTTTTGGCAGCGCCAAATATCTTATTCATGTACATAAATCAAGCTATCGTCTCGACGTTTATCAGCAAGGCTTGGAAGAAGCTATTTGCAGCTTTCCCATAGCCGTCGGCAAAAATCCCGGCGACAAGCAGCGCGAGGGAGATAATAAAACGCCTACCTCCTGGGGCAACGCGGCCGCTATTCCTGTTCGTTACGAGGGAGCAGGAATAGGCGTACCCTCGGCGCAGGCTCCCTTTCGCGTAGAGGAAGTGTGTCCCGCTCATTACTGGACCCACGATTTTGGCGACGGCAAGGGCGTTATTGAGGGAGCCTACGGTCCTTGGTTTTTGTCGCTGGATACAGGCTGGGTTGGTATCGGTATTCACGGCACGCATGATCCCGCTTCTATAGGCACCATGGCCTCCGAAGGCTGCATCCGCTTGCGCAACGAGGATATCCGGCAGCTCAAGGAAATTATTTGCAGCGATAACGGCGGTCTTGGCACCGGCGTTATCATCACGGAAGCGTAAAGGTATAAGGTACAACCGTAAATTATACGATTGTGAATGACAACAGCATAAATTAAAGCACAAAAAAATTCCTCCAATCCTTTTATAATGCAGCTGGCGAACTACATTATTCAACATTGGAGGAATTTTTCTTTTAGTTTTTACATTAATCTTGATACTGCGGATTTACTTAAACCAAGCTGCTCAGCTATCTCTCTAACACTTATTTCCGAGTTATTTACCAAAACAGCTAACAATTTATTTTCTTCTGCTACCTTAGTTTGTCCCGCAGTTTGTCCCGATATTGTTTCTGCTACCCTAGTCTGTCCCGCGTTTTGTCCCGTTTTCTGTTTGCGATAAATAGTAACGCGCAGTTCTGTTTCTCCACCTAAAATTTCCACTATCAAAAATTGCTATCTAAATATTGCCATTATCCAAATAACTACGATGTGCTGCTGCATTAATAATCAATTCACGAACAGCAACAGGATACTATTAACCGCAGTCAAGGAAGCTAAAAACTAAACAATAAATTTAATAAAGTATTTTTTACGCACAGCTAAAAGCCTTTTATATCACCTACATAGCAGGTGGTTTCTTTTTGACAAAAAAACGCGGCTCCGAAGAAACTACGTTCATTTCTTTGAACTACAAAAAGTAATCTAAACATAGAAAAGCCACCCCTACATCCTTTGGCAGGTATTTGGGTGACTCTCTACCTTTTATACTTTGGCAACCCACCTTGTGGGCGGTTGTCTTTCTATTTATAATATACCACATCTGCCATGTTTACGCAGGCAACAACACTCACCGCTGCCTTTTACGCAGCGTTTTTTTTGTTCGGCCCCTATTTCGTCTTGAGCTTGTGCACGCGCAGCTTCTGCTCCCCGTAAAAGGCAATTCTGTCCTTAGGTCCGTCGTTTCTTAACAGCATTAAAAAATTTTCCAGCAGCTTTTGCATAATCGCTTCCGTATCAATATTTTGCAGGCTGACCATATCGCTGCCATAACGCGACTTAATCAGCATATAAAAGGCATAAATCCCGATAACCCTTTCCATCTCCATAAAAGTATCCAGCGAAATCTCATGCTTGCCCCGCTCCAAATTGCTAACCGTCCAAGTAGACAAGGTGCACTTTTGGGCAAATTCCTTCTGCGTCATTCTGTTGTCAAATCTCCATAAAGCAACCTCTTTACCAAAGCTATACCAAAAATCCTTGTTTGCAACACATTTCATAACAATTTCGCCAGTCTTTCTTTAACCGCAAGCTTATTCCTACGTGACAAAAGCACTAATAAGCGTTATCGCCTATATTATAATGCAACATAGCTCTATTTACAAGCAATTATAAATTTTAAGAGTTATTATGTATGCGTCGACAAGTAAGACGGGCCCGTCATTTTTAGGCACCGGTGGTGCAAGCCATCCGTGCACGAAAGGACGGAAAAACATGCAAACCAACAAACAACTCACCTCATTCACCGCCATTGAATTAAAAAATCTTGTGGAAGTAGCGCAGCGCCTTGACGAGCACGCCATTAACACACTGTGCGCAGCTTTTAAGCCTTTAATTATCGCTGAATCCCACAAAAGCCACATTATTGCCCAATTAGGCGACGACAGCGAAAACATCGCCTGGGAAATTTTTCTGACTTCCATCCAATGCTATCACGGCAATAAGTATCGCCTGCTGCCGGGGCTTCTCCAAAAACAGCTGCATTTTGAACTAATGCACAAGGCTTATCCACGCAGCAGCACGCCCACAGTAATTATGCCGCTGGAGGATTTGGAAGCAGGCAGCGCTGCCGGCGACGCATACAGCAAAAATAATATTAACGACCTGTTGGACAAAGAATTTTTTGCCGATATTTTGCGATGCCTTACCAAAAAGCAAAGAGATATTATCGACGCCTTATACAGGCACCAAATGTCTCTGACGGAATATTGCAGCGAGCAGAGCATTACCTATACGGCGGCCTATTATTTAGAAAAACGTGCTTTAAGAACGCTTAGGAAGCTGATGACTATGGATGTATTTACTAACGTAAATACGCAGATTGGAGGGAGGGCAAGAAGAAAGGTGAGAGAAAAAATTCTAAAAAGAGACGGAAAGAAGAAGTTACCCTAATAATGGCAATTTTGCTCGTAATTCTTAACATTTTCAGCAAAAATTTTTATAAAAATATTTTTCCGGTGATGTTAAGAAAACAGGCCTTTTCTGCCATTACTAAAGCGAGAGGGTAAAAATCAAAAAGCAAAAGCGCCGCACCCTCTTCCCTGCCGACGCACACCGGTTAAACGTCAGGCAGAGCAGCGCGGCAGAAAGGAAATCAGCCATGCAGATAAATAATCCCCCCGGCATTACCTCCCAGGAGCTGCTAATGCTGGCGCAGAACACCGCAGGCAGTATTCATCATCTGTACCTGCACTGGACGGCAGGCCGCTATCACCAATTTTTTGATGATTATCATCTGAATATTGATGCGGACGGACAGGTATACAAAACCTGCTCCACCCTTAACCAGCTCAAGCCCCACACCTACAAGCGCAACAGCGGTGCGGTAGGTATCGCCCTCTGCTGCGCGTTGGATGCCGGCTGGTCAGGCGCTAAGCCTAATTTCGGCACTATGCCACCCACCGCCAGACAGCTGCGCTCCCTAGCCTGGGTCATAGCTATTTTGTGCGTAGGGCTTGGCCTTGCCATCAGCAGCGAAACCGTCATGACCCACGGCGAAGCAGCCTACCGCGACGGCTACGGCCCCGGCAGCAGCGACCCGGATACCCGCTGGGATTTATTCTGGCTGCCGGACGAACAGGGAAGCCTTCGTCAAGGCGGCGTGTACCTGCGGGAGCTTGCCCAAAGGTACCGCACCAGGCTTGCCTCCGCAGAGCGCAGCGGCGCAGCTTCCGCTCCCCAAGACGCGCCTGCCTTACAGGTGCCGCTGTTTTGGGAATAAGCAGATTTGAAAGGAGTTATGAACAATGGCAATTGAAAAAACTATGGTAAAACGCGCACTGAACATTTATGTAAAGGACGGTGTAAATGCAGATGGCAGCGACAAACTCAAACCCCGCACCTACAACAAGGTCAAAGAAAGCGCAGCTGAAGCAGATATTCTGGCGGTTGCTAATGGACTTGGCAGCCTTATGGCTAAAGAAGTAGGCGAAATCGCCGTTACGGAAAAATCTGTTTTGACCGAATCCATCTAACTTTTATTAAAGCTCAAGGAGGAATACTATTATGGAACTGCAATTAGTCTTTAAGACTGCTCAAGACAAAAAGAAAATCTTTACCGTCGCCGACCCCCGCGAGGACGTCACCTTGGAGGAAGCTACCGCTGTCATGCAGCTGCTGATTGACAAAAACATCTTCGACAGCTCTTATGGCGATTTGACCGAAATCGTAGAGGCGCGCAAGCACACCTGCGAATACACCGTGCTGCTGTAACAGCAAAATGCAAGGCTCTCTGCTGTAGCAGAGAGCCTTAATTAACGAAAGGATGATAGCTATGGAAATGGAAAAACTGCTTACTGCCGCCGCAGATTACGGTTTTCCTATGCTGATAAGCTGCTATCTGTTAATCCGCATGGAAAACAAAATCGACAAGCTAAGCGCAAATATCGACGCGCTCACCCGCGTGTTGGCAGCAGGAAAATAAACAAAGAACCGTACATGTTGGCTTAACAGTGATAAGGAACTAATTCAAACTTACTGCTGTCAGCCGACAATTCTGGTGTGCAGGGATCACAAACGCTAAGGCGACCGCCCGTTTCCGAAAGGAACGGGCGGTTGATCCTTATTCTGCTATTTATCGGAAGGAAAATTGAAATTATGTAGAATCAACTTATGTTCGTCAAAGAAAGGAATCAGTAACAATTTCATCCTCCGCCAGCATCCGGTAGCCGACGCCAAGCTCATTGATGATGTAGCGCTTTTCGCCGGGCGTCACGCCCATTTTCTTGCGGATGTTCTTCATGTTGACTTGCAGTTTCTTGACGCTGCCATAGTCGGAATACCCCCAGACCGCCCGAATGATGGCGGCATACATCAGCACCTTTCCGGCGTGAACAGAGAGAAACGCCATGATGTTGTACTCCGTCTGGGTCAGGTCGATCTCTTCTTTGCCCACAAAGACCTGCCGTGTATCGTAATCGATCAGCAAGTCCTGAAGGCGGAATTTCCCGCCAGGGGTACTTTCATTCTCTTCGCTGTGCCGATGGCTGCGGAGAGCGGCGCGGATACGGGCCAGTAATTCCTCCGTGCCAAAGGGCTTCGTGATATAATCATTCGCCCCCAGATCCAGCGCCTCCACCTTGTCTCTCTCATTGGAACGGGCGGAGAGCACAATGATGGGCACGGTGTCCGATTCCCGGACTTTCTGAATCAAGTCCAAACCATCCCGATCCGGCAGGCCGAGATCCAGAACGATGAGATCCGGACGATGGGAGGCGTACATCATTATGCCGAGCGCACAGGTCTCCGCGCAGAGCACCTGATAGTCGCTGGTTTCCAGATTGGCTTTGATAAAGCTTCGGATGTTGGCCTCGTCCTCTACGATCAGGATCTTGTACTTGTTATTGCCCATCGTCCTCACCCCCTCTTTCCAGAGCAAAGCGGAATACCGCACCGCCGCCACTTCTGTTTCCTGCGGTAATGTCACTGCCGTGCGCCTTGACGATGGCGGCGCACACAGAAAGCCCGATCCCCATATTGCGGCGGGTCCCGTCCACCGGCGCGGCAGACTTTTCATAGCTCCCGGTAAAAATCTTTTGAAGCGCATCTTCCGGGATGCCGCAGCCGTTATCAGCAACCTCAAATACCGCCTTGTCTCCCACGAGAGAAACGGAAAGCGTCAGCTCTGTCATACCTTTTGCATGGAATACAGCGTTTTCCAGAAGATTCAGCAGCACCTGCTCAATAAGGAGCGAATCTATGGGAATGTCCACAAACTCGTCCGGTATCTGCGTGATGACCTTCTGATTCGGATGCTTTTTGGAAAACTTCATGAGAACCGAGTCAATCAGCTCATCCGGAACCGTGGGTGTCTTCACGACTTCCACTTTCGCGCCGTCGATTCTTGTAACCGACAGAAGATTTTCAACCATGCGGATGAGCCATTCGCTGTCCTCCTGAATTTCTCCCAACAGCTTGAGCTGCTGCTCCTTTGGCAGCGCGTCATACTTGGAGATCAGCGTGGAGGATGACCCGTATATGGAGGTGAGGGGCGTGCGCAGGTCATGGGAGATCGCCCGCAGCAGATTGCCCCGCATTCTCTCTTTTTCGTTTTCTGAGCGCAGCTTCTCCTGATCGCGGATGCGAATGTTCAGCGTACTAGTGGAAACGGCGACGACCAGCATGATGACAGCGGATAAGATGCTTTCTTCTACGAAAAAGTCAAAGGTGTAATAGGGATAGGTGAAGGCGAAATTCACCGCAAACACGCTGACGATGGCAGAGGCGATGCCATAGCAATACCCGTTGGTTTTCAGCGAGATCAGAAACACGCCGAATACAAAGATCATGGGCACCAGCGTCTGCGTGGTAAAGAGCTTCTGAATGAGCAAATTGACGGCAAAGGCGCTGAAAAAGACGATGACCGAAAATAAAATATCCTTTTGTCGCTGTCGATTCTTCATCATGCTTCTCCTGAAATTGATTGCGGCTTATTATAGCGCATAAGCGGAAGCGCTTCAAGATTCCTCACAGGGGGATCCTGCGCCGCACCTGTTTCTTTACCGAATCTACACCGGAGAAATGCTATGATATAAGCACACAGCAAAAAGGAGGAAGAAATTCGTGGAAAACGACAGTAGCGACGATAACGGTAACCGCTCTTATATGGTCTGTTCGTATGTGGCATATCTACGCCCTTTGCTGCGGTATCGGGTATAGGTGTGTCTTTTTTGCTTGGTACGATAATACGAACAGAAAATAAAGGAGTTTGAAATGAATTATTTTGGAAGCATTTTCGCAATGGTGGTCTGCATTGCCATGTCCGCCTATTTCAGCGCCACAGAAACGGCGTTTTCATCCCTGAACAAGACCCGCCTCAAAGTGTTGGCGGATAACGGAAACAAGCGGGCAGCGCTGGCGCTCAAGCTGTCCGAAGACTATGATAAGCTGATCTCCACCATCCTGATCGGCAACAATATTGTGAATATCATGTTAGCGTCCATCGGCACACTTCTGTTCGTAGGGCTTTACGGCGACATCGGTGCGACCATTTCCACCATTGTAGTCACGGTCGTTGTCCTGATCTTTGGCGAGATCACCCCCAAAAGCATTGCAAAGGACACGCCGGAGCGCTTTGCCATGTTCAGCGCGTCCTTCATCCGGCTCTGGATCTGGGTGCTAACGCCGCTGAACTTCCTGTTCTCCCAGTGGAAAAAGCTGGTTTCCCGCTTCTTCAAGACGGACGACAACGCCAAAATGTCCCACGAGGAACTGCTCCTTTTCATGGAGGACGTGGAGCAGGACGGCGGAATTGACGAAAACGAGGGTAAGCTGCTGCGCAACGCCCTTGAGTTCCGCGACCTGACGGCGGCAGAAATTCTGACCCATCGAATTGACTTGGAGGCCGTGGACATCGGCGAAAGCCATGAGGAAATTGCCAAAGCCTTTACACAGTCCCGCTTTTCCCG
Organism: uncultured Phascolarctobacterium sp.; assembly: GCA_905200645.1. Taxonomy (GTDB): domain Bacteria; phylum Bacillota; class Negativicutes; order Acidaminococcales; family Acidaminococcaceae; genus Phascolarctobacterium_A. The sequence continues at coordinate 79,367 of CAJKLD010000006.1, forward strand.
TCTGCTGGTCTACCGGGATACCATCGATCAGATCGTCGGCGTTCTTCATCAGAAGGACTTCTATATCAACGGCAAGATGACGGATCAGCCCATTGCGGAGATCATGACGGAGCCGCTGTTCGTCTATCAGCACACGAAGATCCGCGACATTCTAAAAATGCTCCAGCATCAGAAGTCCCATGTCGCCGTCGTTGTAGACGATTTTGGCGGCACGCTCGGTATTGTTACGATGGAGGATATTCTGGAAGAACTGGTTGGTGAAATTTGGGACGAACACGACGAAGTGGAAGAAGATTTTGAAAAGCTGGACGAGAACACCTACCGTGTGGACTGCTCCGTCAGCTTGGAGGATTTTATGGAATTCTTTGACGTCAAGCTGGAATCGGACAGTGTTTCCGTCGGCGGCTGGGTCATGGAGCAGATGAATAGAGTCCCCATCAAAGGCGATTCCTTTACTGTGCAGAATTTGGAGATCACGGTCTCCGAGCTGAGCACGTATCGGGTATCCTATGTCACAGTCAGGCAATGCGACGTATGTTTGGCCTGCGCACAATAAATCTATCGCGCAATTCACAAGGAGTAAGAATGATGTCGGAAGAAATGGTTTGCAGAAAGCGCCGCCTTTCGTCTTTTCAAATTATCATATTGGGCTTTGC
>CAJKLD010000007.1 GCA_905200645.1 uncultured Phascolarctobacterium sp.
TATTTAATTATATCAAAAAAGGCCGCCTCTCGGCGACCTTTTTCGACAGTCTGAGCCGAAGCAGAAATGCTTCGGCTTTTTTATGGTTCAATGAGCTTTTTCGTTATTACATCGTAGGCTATATCGCCGTCATGTGGCTGACCGTTTACCTTGACATTGCCTTGAAAAGCGGCGATTTTGGTTTTCCAGGAGTAGCTGCCTTTGTCAGACGTTATATTAGTGCTGCCATCCTGAAAAATACAATTTTCGGAAACATAGGCAGTTCTTTCGGAGTGATAAACGTCTACTTTATCACATTTAAAGCTCATCTCGCCAAAGCTTAAAGTGATATTTTTTTGACCGTGAACCTCCATATTGTAAAGATGTACTTGAGCGGTATCAGCGTTAATGGTAAGTGTGGTTTCTTTAACGGGGAATTGCACAAAAACATTACCGCGCAGGTCATAAATTCCTTTGAGAGGATTAAAAGTTCTGCTGTCGCTTTTGATGATTGGGTCAGCAGCAAAGCAGATTGTAGGCAGCAGCATTAGCAGCATCATGATAGATAAAAAAATTTTTTTCATTGTTCTATTACCTCTTAAAATAGTCAGTAAGATGGAATTGTAATGAATATAAATTTAGCGTACTAAATATTATAGTACGTTTTAGAGAGCACTGCAAGTGTAATTCACTTAAATTAAAAAAAATTTCAAGAAAAAAGAGGATTTTGCTGTTAAGCATTGAATATATGTTATGTGTAAAATCACAGTGGAGGCATGTTGTAATGGAAGGAGAATTTGAAAGCTTTAAAGAGCAGGTGCGCGGCAGTGCTGATATCGTAGAGGTTATCTCTGGTTATGTACCATTAAAAAAACGCGGACAAAATTTTTGGGGCTGCTGTCCTTTCCATGGTGAAAAAACTCCGTCTTTTGCTGTAAATCCCGCTAAAAATATGTTTTACTGCTTCGGCTGTCATGAGGGCGGAGATATTTTTAAATTTATCATGAAAATTGAAAACTGTGCCTTTATGGATGCTATGAAGCTACTTGCCAGGCGTTACGGTATTCCGATTCCGGAACGGCAGAAATCGGCCTTGGAAATGAAGCGCGAGAAGCAGCGAGAACGCATTTACGAGACAAATGCAACAGCGGCAAAATTTTTCCAAGCCTGCCTTTTGAATACTCAGTACGGTAAGCCAGCGTTGTCTTATTTGTTAGGGCGCGGTATTGATCAAAAAATAATAGATAGCTTTTCGATAGGCTATGCTTTAGACAGCTTTGGCGCTTTGGTGGCAAATTTAGGGCGACGTGGTTATCAACCTAATGAATTGCTGGCGGCAGGGTTGACGGCTAAAGGTAAAACGCAATTTTATGATAAATTTAGGAATAGGATAATGATTCCTATTAAAGACCATAAAGGGCGCATTGTTGGCTTTGGCGGACGCGTACTAGATAATAGCACGCCTAAGTATTTAAATACTGCTGAAACAGAGTGGTTTAATAAGCGGCGCATTTTATTTGCTATGGATGTAGCATTGAAGGCCATTCGTGCCAATAGGCAGGCGATTGTGGTGGAAGGATATATGGATGCCATCAGTCTGCACGCGGCAGGAGTTGAAAATGTTGTAGCTTCCATGGGAACTGCCTTTGCTCAGGAACAGGCTAAAATTTTAAAGCGTGCTGCCGACGAAGTAGTTTTTTGTTATGACAGCGACAATGCGGGACGCAGAGCTTCTGTAAGAGCAGTAAGCATTGCAAGGGAAGCCGGGTTAAAAGTGCGTATTGCAGGCGTACCTGAAGGCAAAGACCCGGATGAATATATTCGCGCTCATGGCAAAGATGCCTTTGTGCAGGTCATAGCAGTGGCACAAAACGGCATTGATTTTCAAATTGAAGAAACAATTTTACAAAATGATGTGACTAATTTAGCAGGAAAAGTCGATGCTGTGTCGAATATACTACCATTCCTATTAGAATGTAAAAGCGAAATTGAGGCGGCAGAGCATATCCGCAGGTTGGCACAAAGGCTTACTATTGACGAAGGTCTTATTGTAGAGGAATACCGTAAGGCAGCAAGGAAAAGCCGAGCTGGGAGCGAAAGCGTATATGTGCCTGTCACTTCTGTTAAACCTGTAAATGTTGGCTGTCAGGCAGAGCAGCAGCTATTAGCAGTGCTTTTAGAATATCCTTGGTTAACGGCAAAGTGCCAGGAGATAGTGGATAAAATCGGCTGGACTGATACTGTCTTAGCAAAGATATACCAGCATATGGTAAATTTACAGGAAGAAAATGCTTTTACTATTGATAAATTAAATGATGCTCTAGATGATACGGCGCAGTCTGTTTTAGCAGGCATTAGGACAAAAGAGCTTCCGCAAGGGGATGAAGAAAAGTTTGTAGAAGATTGCCTGCGTCAGCTGCAGCGTGAATTTTTAGAGCAGGAATATGAAAAACATCGTTTGTTGGCAGATGAATACGAAAGGTTAGCAGACGAACGTTTTTTGCATGAGCTAATGGAGACACAAAGGATAAAGGATGAAATCAAAAAGCTCTATGGAAAGTGAGAATCCACTAAATAATATGGAGGGAGGGAACACCATGGAAAATAATGGACAGTTAACACAGGAACAGATTGATGAGTTACTACAAAAGGGTAAAGCTCAAAATGGTGTTCTCGCTTATAGTGAAATAAATAATGCTGTCAGCGCTATGGATTTGTCTCCTGATGAAACAATCCAGCTTTGTGAAATACTTAGTCAAAAAGGGATAGAGGTTGTTGAGGACGCTATCTCGGCAGACGATATTTTACCGGTTGTCGATAATGACGAAACTAGCGAAAACGAAGATATTTCCGAAGCAGAGCTGGCCAATTTAACTGTACCGGAGGGTATCAGTATTGATGATCCGGTGCGTATGTATTTGAAAGAAATCGGGCGTGTGCCTCTGCTGGTAGGCGAGGACGAAATTAAGCTGGCTAAGCGCATGGATAAGGGGCGTCAGGCTGAACGTCTTTTGCGCGGAAAAATGATTACTTTAGATGTTCCTGTTTTCAGCGGTACTGACGATACGGAACAATTAGTTGTTAAAATCAAAAATTATCTGCATGATGAATGGCATATGACTAATATGCGTTCTGTGTTTAAAGTTTTAGCTATGATTAAAAGCCGTCAAGAAGAGGGCAATACTTATAAGCTTGAAGATTATGAAGAGCTTATTTTTGAGTTTACTCGTGACGAAAGATTGCATTTGCAGCGTTTGATGGCGGAGCAAAAATGCTTAATTCCTGAATGTGACCGTTTGGTTATTCAGCGCCCTACCAGTGATAAGGATGTGCATAATCTTTATCAGCTGAAAACTCTTTTAGAAGAAGTTAAAAGTCGTTTAAGCGACGGGCGAGAAAAGAGTGCTGAAATAACCGGCCGGTATTTGGATCTTGAAGAAGATTTTGATAAGCTGTTGAAAGCCGTGCGCCAACAGGGAAATGATGCTAAAAAATGTCTGTCTGAAGCAAATCTGCGTTTAGTTGTAAGTATTGCCAAGCGTTATGTAGGACGCGGTATGCTGTTTTTAGATCTTATTCAAGAAGGCAATTTAGGCTTGATTAAAGCAGTAGAAAAATTTGACTACAACAAAGGCTTTAAATTCAGTACCTATGCAACATGGTGGATTCGTCAGGCAATTACGCGTGCGATTGCTGACCAAGCCCGCACCATTCGTATTCCGGTGCATATGGTTGAAACAATTAACAAGCTTATCCGTGTATCACGTCAGCTTTTGCAGGAATTAGGCCGTGAACCTCTGCCGCAGGAAATTGCTAAGGAAATGGATACTACCGTTGACAGAGTGCGTGAGATCATGAAAATTGCTCAAGAACCGGTTTCCTTGGAAACACCTATTGGTGAAGAAGAAGATTCTCATCTTGGCGATTTTATTGAAGATCATGACGCGCCTGCACCTGCGGATGCTGCTTCCTTTACCTTGCTTCGTGAACAGTTGGAGGAAGTTTTGGAAACTTTGACCATGCGTGAAAAACGTGTGCTGGAGCTGCGTTTTGGGCTTGAAGACGGTCGTAGCCGCACTTTGGAAGAGGTAGGCCAGCATTTTGGTGTAACTCGTGAGCGTATTCGTCAAATAGAGGCCAAAGCTTTACGCAAGCTGCGTCATCCCAGCCGTAGTAAAAAGCTGAAAGACTTTTTGGAATAACTCTTGACATGTTATGGCTTTTATAATATAATACTAATATTAGGTTGCTTTTGTGGGCCTATAGCTCAGTGGTAGAGCCGCCGGCTCATAACCGGCTGGTCGTAGGTTCGAACCCTACTGGGCCCACCAATTTATACTTTGTTAGAACTTTTTTCTACCGGTTTGGTGATGTATAACGATTTAAAACCTAAAATATATTTTTAACGCAGGTCTTAGGGCCTGCGTTTTTTCTGTTAGCAAAAATAACAAAGCTTGGAGTTAGCTTTTGCTTGCACATAACTGCTTTTTCGCTGTATAATATAAAATATATATCTATAGATTATTAATCTGTTAAGAGCGTATATTTTATAGCGGTACAGAAGGAGTAATATAATGAATTTACAGAACCGTAAAGTGCGTATAATTTTGGGGATTCTACTTGCTATTTGTCTAATAATTGTCTATCGTATTTACAGTAATATTCAAAATGATAAAGCCAGAGCAGCAAGAATGTCTCGTACTACTGCTATTGCTGTGACAACCGGACATGCCATGCGTCAAACTATTATTCCGCAAATGAATTTCAGCGGTAGTCTGGATCCGGAATGGCAGGCACAGATTGCTGCAAAAGTAGACGGACGTTTAGAAAAGGTTTATGTGCAGGAGGGCGATGCCGTCGTCAAAGGTCAAGTGCTGGCTGTGTTGGAGCAAGTAGATACCAACGCTGATTTGTTGAACGCTCGCGGAGCTTTTCTGGACGCACAGGTTAATTTGCGTAGAGCAGAAACTGACTTAGTTCGTTATGAAAAGCTGTATGCGTCTGGCGCCGTGTCAGAGCAAGTAGTGGATAATTACCGTTTTGCCCGTGATAATGCGGCGGCTAAACTGGAGGCTGCCCGTGGTAATTTGCAGGGCATGGAATCCAAATCGGATGCTACTGTTTTAACTGCTCCTGCTGATGGTATTATTGCAAAACGTTATTATCAGGAGGGCTATTATGCTAAAGCCGGTACAGCAATTTTTGCAGTAGCAGATATTAGTACGCTGAAAACTGTTATTCATATTCCCGAGGGACAGGTTTTTGGTGTTAGTGTAGGTAACGAGGCACAGATAAAACTGCCTGCTTATCCGGATAAAGATATTGTGGGTAAAATTACTCGTATTGCTCCTGTAGCTGATCTGCCTTCGCATACCTTTGCTGCGGAGGTAAGCGTTGATAACAGCCAGGGACTTTTGGCAGGTATTTATGCCAATGTGTTTTTGACTGCTCAGCCCAAGCAAAATGTGCTGACTATTCCTGCTCATGCTATCGTTATGCGTGATGATCAGCAGACAGTTTTTGTTGCTGATGAGGAAGGTGTTATTCAGCGCCGGGTTTTGGATATTGGATATACGGATGATAAAATTGCCGAAGTTCTCAGTGGACTGAATGAGCAGGAAGTTATTGTTATTGAAGGACAAAACAAACTGCGTGAAGGTAGTAAAATCAAAATGGAGAAGGCTGGTAAATAATTATGATAGGTACATTTATTAAACGGCCTGTATTTACTACCATGTTTGTTTTGCTTTTGGTAGTTTTCGGTATTCGCTGCTATCCGGAGATTGGCGTAGATTTAAATCCTGACGTTGATCTGCCTATTGTCAGTGTGCGTGTTACTTACGACGGTGCTTCTCCCGAGGAAATGGAAACTCTGATTACCAAGCCCATTGAGAACCGCGTCAGCCAGGTATCTGGTATCAAGACTCTGTCCTCTACAGTCTTAGAGGGATACAGCGAAACGGTTTTGGAATTTAATTTAGGCGTTGACCCCCAGGTTAAAGCCAGCGAGGTGCGCGAAAAGGTTTCCAGTGTGCGTCGTGCTTTGCCGGACGATATTGACGAGCCTGTAACGCAAACCGTTGATTTGAATGCACGCGCTATTGTAGCCTATACTTTTTCTTCTGCTTCTCGCAGCCGCGGCGAAATTCGCCGTATTATCGAAGATAATATCAAAGATGAGCTGCAAATGGTAGACGGTGTATCCGAAGTAACTGTTTTAGGCGCCAGCCAACGTGCTATACGTATTGTCTTACAGCCGCAAAAGCTTGCTGAATACGGTATTTCCTATCAAACAGTTAGAGACATTATCAATAAAAACAACTATAATACTCCAGGTGGCAAAGCAAGAAATAATGATATGGAGCTGACTGTCCGCACGGTTGGCAAATATAGCACAGTAGATGATATTCGTCAGGTTGTAGTAGCCAACTATAATGGACGCTCCGTTTATATCAGCGATGTGGCCGACGTTTTAGATGATTGGGAGGACGAGGATACCTTTGCCAGCGCTAACGGCGAACCCAGCGTTTTGGCTTTTGTGCGCAAGCAATCAAAAACCAACACTGTAAATGTAACTGATAATGTTAATGCTAAAATGGCAATATTGCAGAAAAGCAATCTGCCTCCTGATATTAAAGTGGAAAAGGTGCGCGACCAGTCAAAGTATATTCGTGATAATATTGCCGATGTATGGAATACTATTCTATTCGGCGGCTTTTTGGCTTTGCTGATTACCTATATGTTTTTGCGTAATTTCCGCGCTACTATTGTAGGCGGTTTGTGTATTCCTACAGCAGTAATTTCTACGTTCTTTATGATGAAGGTAATGGATTTTACCTTAAACAATATGTCGCTGATGGCCTTGTCCTTAGCTATTGGTATGTTGATAGATGACGCTATAGTAGTTATTGAGAATATATTCCGTCATATAGAAATGGGAGAGACGCCTTTTGTGGCAGCCCGCAAAGCTACCGAGGAGCTTACGCTGGCAATTTTGGCTACATCCTGCGTAATGTTTGCTGTTTTCGTACCTGTCGGTAACATGGGTGAAATTATTGGTCAGTTTTTTAAACAGTTTGGTTTAACGGTAGCGTTTGCTATTGCCTTTTCTACTTTGGTAGCCTTTACGCTGACACCTATGGTTTCTGCTTATTGGATTAAAGTAGAAACAGAGGAAGAAAGCGATAAAAACCGCAATAAATATTTGCAACGTTTTTTAGATGCTTTTGAGAACGGCTTTCAAAGTGTACGCCAAATGTATAATTCTCTTATGGCATGGTGTTTAGAGCGTCCTAAAAAGGTTGTTGCTATCTGTGTTTTGTCTTTGGGCATCAATATGCTGCTTCTGCCGTTTTTGGGAACAGAATTTCAGCCGACCTATGATTCCGGCGAGTTTAGCGTAAATTTTAAAGCGCCTTATGGTACCAGCTTGTACAAAACTGTAGATTTAGCTAAACCTATGCAGGAATATGTTTCTAGTCTGCCAGAAGTAAATATTGTAGCCTTGAACATTGGTAATGGGCGTAATCCTGTCAACCAAGGCTCTTTAGATATTCGTTTAAAGCCTATTGAGGAACGTCGACGTTCAATGCAGCAGATAATGGACGAACTGCGTGCACGTTTTGGTAATGTTGAAGGTTTAAAGGTTGCTGTTGTTTCCAATCAAGGCGGCGGTCGTGGAGACAGCCGTCCTGTGCAGATAGGTTTGCGCGGCAGTAATATCAAAGAATTAAAGCAATATGCTTTAGATTTAGCAGATAAGCTGCGTAATACTCCCGGTGCTGCTGACGTTGATATTTCTGATTCTGATGAAGAGCCGGAAATTATCATTCGTCTTGACCATGCTAAGGCCAGTGAATTAGGACTTAACGCTACTTCTTTAGGCGAAGTAGTGGAAATGGCATTTATGGGTAAAAGTACCTCTAACAGCTTTACCGTTGGCGATAATGACTATGATATTATTTTGCAGTTGGATAAGAGCAGGCGCACTGATATCAACGATGTCAGCAATTTGCGTGTTTCGTCCTCCAATGGTACCTTTGTGCGTTTAGGTGACATAGCCGATATTAGCTACGGCAGTGGTCCTACTCGTATCGAACGCGAGGATAAGCAGCGCCAAATTGTTGTCTATGCGAATACAGTGGGCGTTTCTCCCGGCGATTTAATTAATAAAGCCAGAGATGAATATATTCCGGAATTGAATATGCCGCCAGGATATAGCTATAAAATGATTGGTCAAGCAGATAATATGGCGCGTTCTTTCCGAGAAATTGCTAAGGCCGTGGTTTTAGCTATTGTTATGGTTTATATGACCTTAGCTGCTCAATTTGAAAGCTTTTCGCAGCCGCTGATTATTATGGCTTCCCTGCCTTTTGCGCTGATAGGCGCTGTGCTGGGGCTTTTGGTGGCAGGACAAACGGCTAATATGATGAGTATGATAGGTTTCATCATGCTATTAGGTTTGGTTACCAAAAATGCAATTTTGCTTTTGGACTATGCTAACCAAGCTCGCGAGAACGGTATGGAACTGAAAGAAGCAGTTTTAGAGGCCTGCTCTTTGCGTTTGCGTCCTATTTTGATGACAACGTTATCTACTATTTTAGGCATGATGCCTATCGCTTTAGGTATAGGCGAAGGCGCTGAGCTGCGTCAATCCATGGGCGTAGTTTTAGTCGGCGGCCTTACGACATCTACGTTGCTGACTTTGGTAGTTGTACCGTTGATTTATTTGCTGTTTGAAGATTGGAAGTCTAAGCATTACGTTGAACGGGGAGAGCATATCTAACAATGACAAAATTAACTGATAGTGCTTTTGCGCAGTATTTAGATAGTATAAGAAATAATATTACGCAGGTATTAGATATAGTCAGTGAAAAAAAGATTAATTACGGGCATCAATTTGTTATGCAGATTGCTCAGGCCAAGTTAACTTTGAACATTTATAATGGGAAAAAAGGCTTGACGTATGTTTTTACGGGCGACAGCGCTTTAGAGAATAAGGTGCGTGAGCTGCTTGCTGATCAGAAAAAGGCTACAGGTTTGGGTAAGAACGTCGCTGAAACTGACACTAATAATTTAAGAGCTTTTCCTCAAGGACTTTGGGCCGGCAGTGACGAATCGGGTAAGGGAGATTTTTTTGGCTCTCTAGTAGTAGCTGCTGTAGTGGTAGACGATACAACTGCTGCGAAGCTTGCTGCTGCAGGAGTTAAGGATTGTAAGCTGCTTGCTGATAAAAAAATTTTAGAACTGGAAGACGTGATTAAAGCTACTGTGGTTGATTACAGTGTGCTGGAGCTTAAACCTAAAATTTATAACTTGCGTTATGAGCAGGTAGCTGCCCAAGGCGGAAAACTAAATCAGCTTTTAGGTTATGGACATGTGGCTGCTTTAAGCCAAGTATTAGAGCGGCATGCAGATTGCCATCAGGCTTTGATTGACCAGTTTACTACTTCTACCGTAAATATTCAGCAGCTGCAAAAACGCTTTCCTAACTGTACGGTGCGTCAGCAGCCTAAGGCAGAGAGTAACTTAGCAGTTGCGGCTGCGTCGGTTTTGGCCAGAGCGCGTTTTTTACATACTATGGAAGAACTGGCTCAGCAGGCAGGAGAGCTGGAGTTTCCAAAAGGCGGCAGTGATGCGGCGACGGCTTGTGCGCGTACTTTAGCAGGTAAATTTGGCAAGGAATCTCTGCGCAATTATGTCAAGCTGCATTTTTCTAATTATAAGAGACTTTAAAAATGAAAAAATTGATTGTAAACGCTGATGATTTTGGCCTGCATCCTTTGATAAATCAAGGAATTATTAAGGGCTATCAGGAAGGCTTTATTACCAGCACATCTATTATGCCCAGTGCTCCTTTTTATGATGAAGCAGTGGCATTGGCTAAAACAAATTCTAAACTTGGTATTGGCATTCATTTAACCTTGGTTGGCAGCGTTAAGCCTGTTCTGCCATCTGCACAAATAGCTTCTTTGCTTGATGAGCATGGTTTATTTTTGCCTGATTATGTTGCTTTTGCTAAAAGATTTTACTCTGGTATGGTAAAAAGTGATGAATTAGAAGCAGAACTGCGTGCACAAATAGAAAAAGCTTTGGCTAGCGGCTTGAATATCACTCATATAGACAGTCATCAGCATACCCATGTGCTTCCCTTGATAAATAAACTTGTATTAAAGCTCTGTAATGAGTATAATATAGAAAGGATACGTATACCTAAAGAAGGGTATACCTTCAGCGGCGGCTTTCAAGCAGGTATTGGCCGCAAAATAGGTCGTTGCGGGCTTAGCTTTTGTGCGCAGATGGCGGCTATTGCAATGGATGCTCGTAAGATTAAGCATCCGGAGCATTTTTTTGGCATGCTGGCAGGTGGTCATTTGAATGCAGAGCTGGTGAACAATATTCTTCAAGCCCTGCCGGAGGGAACCAGCGAAATTATGACGCATCCTGGTTTGGAAACAGCGTCTCTAGGTAAGCTTTTTACTTGGGGTTACACTTGGGAAACAGAGCTTGCAGCTTACTTAGATAAGAAAAATTTGCAGCTATTGCGCGAAAAGAATATCCAATTAATAAATTTTGGTGATTTGTAATATAGAGTTGCCATTATCAAGATGGTGGTTTAGATTCATGAACAAAAAGCTTTTGCTGCGTTTAGGGGCACTCTTTATTTTTGTGCTGCTCATATCCGCAACAGTAATTTATTTTACATTTGATATAAGAACGTTAGATTATCTGACAATGTTTGAGCCTAAGTGCATTCTTTTAGCCTTAGGCTGCCTTGCTGTGGGTCTTTTGTTTGACGGTCTTCGTTTAATAACCTTAGCAGATATTACAGACGAAAAGCTTACGCTGCGCCAAATTATTAACGTAGTTTTAAGCAATTATTTTTTAGCTTTGGTAACGCCAGGAGCAAGCGGCGGCGCTATCGCGCAGGTAATGTTTATGCGCAAGGCAGGTGTGCCTGTTGCAAAATCAACGGTAGTTATTTTGGTACGCACTATTATGTCCATTATTTTCTTGATTCTTTTAGTGCCTATAGTTCTGCATTGGGATCAGGATATTGTGGAATGGATGCCTGCGTCAATATTGACTATCGTATCAGTGGCTTTTGTGTCCTTGCCGGTAATCGCTATTTATTTGATGCATACACGCTATCCTGAGAAAATTATTTTTTTAGTTACGCGCAAACTTTCTTATACTACAAGACGAAATTGTTATATTTGGTATCAGCAGTTTAAAAAAGCTGTTATTGTAATGGGCAACCATCCTATAATGGTTCTGCGTGCTTTTATTGAATCAGGTATCAGCCTGCTGTTTATCTATGCTACCGTTCCTGCTTATATGAACGGATTAAATGTTGATTTCGACTTGACGCAGGTTATGGGGAGAATGGTACTGATAAATTTAGTGTTGTATTTTTCGCCTACGCCTGGCGGCAGCGGCATTGCTGAAGCTGGTTTTGTTATGCTTTTTGCTAATATTCTGCCAGGGGGCTTAGAGGGTATTTTAGCTGTTTTATGGCGTTTTACCGCGGAATATCTGCCCTTTATGTTAGGTGCAGTAGTTACAATTCGTGCTTTCGGCAGTGATGTTCTCAATGTGGCATCAGTTAAAAGTAAGACTAAGGTAATACCTCAGAAAAATAAAGCTAAAATTAAGTAAGCACTGTTAAAATTTTTTTAGATTTAACAGCAAGAGGAATTAATAATAAATGAAATTATTGGTTACAGGTGGGGCAGGTTTTATCGGCTCGCATTTATTGCATTTGTTAGAAAAAAAATCTGGCGTAGAAGTTATAGTTTACGATAATTTGAGCAGTGGACGGCAAGAACACATCCCCGCTCAAATGCGTTTCGTGCAGGGAGATGTATGCGATAAAAAGCTTTCAAAGCTTTTTGCTGAAGAAGATTTTGATGCCGTGATTCACTTAGCGGCACAAACTATGGTGCCTTATTCTTTAGAGCATCCTCTGGAAGACTGCCAAACAAATTTATTAGGCTTATTAAATATATTGGAATGTTGTCGCAAATACGGTGTAAAAAATATTACATTTTCTTCCAGCGCAGCAGTTTATGGAGATAATAAAAATATTCCTTTAAATGAAGACGAACGGCTGCTGCCCATGTCCTGTTATGGTATTACCAAAATGACCAGCGAGCATTATCTGCGGATGTACCATGATTTGTATGGTATCAGCGCTGCTGTTTTACGTTTTGCTAATGTTTATGGAGAGCGTCAGGGGGCAGGCGGAGAAGGCGGCGTAGTCAGCATTTTCTGTAAGCTTTTGGCAGCAGGCAAAGGCGTTACAGTTTTTGGCAATGGTTTACAGACGCGCGATTTTGTTTATGCCGGTGATATTGCGGAAGCACTGTGGCGTGGTTGTTGTCTTGATGGCTTTCACACTATTAACGTGTCTACCCGCAAAGAAACCTCTTTACAGCAGCTTTTAGCCGCTTTTCGTCAGGCTGTGGGCAAAGATTTCCTTGTTACTTATGCGTCTGCGCGTGAAGGCGACATTTTTCGCTCGGTGCTAAATAATGAGCGTTGCCAAAAATTTTTAGATTTTGTGCCTGCTATGGATTTACAAGAGGGTATAAGGCGTACCTATAAAGATTATCTTGATAAGATTGGGGAGAGTTGATGAAACAGCTTGAAAAAAACAGTCTGCTGATTATTGGCGGCTTGACGCTTTTTACTATTTTGTTCGGTATAGGCGGCGTACCGCTGCTGGATCCTGACGAACCTGTTTATGCGGAAACTGCTAGAGAAATGCTTCAAACTGGCGATTTCCTTTCGCCGCGGATTTTTGGCAGCTATTGGTATGACAAACCGCCTATGTACTATTGGTTGGTTGCTATTTCCCAAATGCTTTTCGGCTTTAGCGAATTTGCTGCCCGTCTGCCTGCTGCTTTAATGGCCTGCGGTACAGCTATGATGCTTTATGTTTCGACAACGAAAATGTTCAACGAAAAAGCTGGTTTTTGGTCTGCTTTGGTGCTGACTAGCTGTATCCAGTTCTTTTATATGGGTAAAGCAGCAGTTACTGATACAACGCTTTTGTTTTTTATGACCGGTGCTATTTTAAGCTTTGCCCATCAAAAGTATTGGCTTATGTATGCTTGTATGGCATTGGCTACGGTTACTAAAGGTCCCATAGGTATAGTTTTTCCCGGAGCGATTATTTTCTTATATTTGGCGGTAACGGGACAGCTGCGCGAAATTCTGCGAATGCATGTTATTCGCGGACTGCTTTTGTACTTTTTAATTGCTTCTCCTTGGTATTACGCTATGTATACTGTACATGGTATGGAGTTTATCAATATCTTTCTCGGCTTTCATAATGTTACGCGCTTTACCACGCCGGAACATGCTAACCGCGTAACCTTTTGGTATTATTTTCCCGTTGTGATTTTAGGTATGTTTCCTTGGACCGGAATGTTGATGCAGGCAATAAAAGCCTCTATTTGTGAAAGCCGCATAGACGATATGCGTCAGCTTTTACTTTATCATGTTTGGTGGATTTTTGTTTTTGTATTTTTTACTGTATGTCAGACTAAGTTGGTTTCTTATGTTCTGCCCATGTTTCCGCCTTTAGCAGTAATTATAGGCTGGAATATTTCGCGTATGCTGGTTAAGCTGCGTCACAATACTACTTTTTATGCTTGGATATTGGGCAGCGGCTTGATGTTTTTGTTGTTGGGAGCAGGCTGGATAATCGGCAGCCAATATTTGCCGGAAACAGCTTTCAGTTTAATTATGCTGGGTGTTTTGACCGTAATTTTAGGCTTTGGCGCAGTATTTTCTTTGTGGTATTACCGCGATATTGAAATGTCTTGTTGGTTGCACACGCTTATTGGTGTGGTTACTATGTGCGTGGTCTTTGCCTTTGTTCTGCCAGTGATTGCTAACCGCTTTAGTGTCAAAACTATGAGCGGAGTATATTTAGAGCAATGCGAGCAGTCAGTTCCCGTGTATGTAGATAAATTTCTCCGTCCGGGTTTTATGTATTATGCCGGTAAGCCGGGCATAGAAATGCTGCCAAAAACGGGAGCTTTATCTGAAGCCTTGCGTAACGGACAGCATAAATATATTTTAGTGCGTGGTTTGGAATATCGGCGCGTACAAAAAACTAAGCAGATACCTACCAATGTGACTACCGTTGAGGAAATCAGCGACATCTATTTGTTAGAGCAAAAATAAGGAGTTTGTAATGAAAAAATACGTTAAAAATGGTAAAAAATTAGGTGTTTTAGGCGGCATGGGGCCGGCGGCTGCAGCAGAATTTTTGCGTCAGCTAGCAGCTAAAAGTCCTGCGGCTATTGACCAAGAGCATCCTGTTGTTTATATGATTGGTGATTGCGATATTCCTGATCGCGGAAGTGCTATTTTTGGTCGGGGGCCATCGCCGTTGCCCAAGCTGAAAGCTGATCTTATGCAGCTTTGCGCTATGGGAGCAGATGTTTTGGCTGTTCCCTGCAATACGGCGCATTATTTTATCGACCAATTTGCTGATGAACTCCCTGTTCCCTTAATGCATATTATTGAAGCTACTGTGCTGGCTACTAAGAAAATTGCACCTGACGGTGCCTGGATGCTTTCCACTAAAGGTACAAGAGCCTGCGGTTTGTACCAAAAATATGCGGCTAAGCATGACTTAAAGCTGTTTATTCCCAATGAGGAGCAAAGCGATAAAGCGCAGCAGGTTATTAACTATGTAAAGGCTAATAATTTTAAAGAAGCAGGCGCTTTAATGCGTCAATTGGTCGAGGAGCTGTGGCGCGAAAAAGATGTGCCGGTAATGACAGCCTGCACGGAACTGCCTCTAGGATATGATGCTTCCGGCTTGCCACAGGAACGCAGTGTGTCCAGTATTGGCGCTTTAGCTGACGCGGCAATTAAAATGCTTTACGATGAAATTGAAGCATAAAGTAAATCCATAAAAATAAACCCTTAAAACAGCAGCAAAGCAAAACCATTGCATCGCTGCATTTTAAGGGTTTATTTTATATGATTTATTTCAAAAAAATTTAGTTATGGACTGTAACGTTTTGTAATAATTCTGCTTTCAGCTGATAATATTCGCGGGAAAAATAGGGAGAAAGCTGGGATTCGCGATGGTCATAGCCAAAAGCACGCTTAGTCAAGGAGAGTACGGGAGGTGCCTGAATACGTTTAGCAACGGCAAAGCCGGCAAACAACTTCCACCAACGCTCTAAATCGGTGACTAGCGCGGAGGCATTGGGACAAGCTTCTAACAAAGCTTCTTCCGTGCAGCCAAGCTCTTGTGATAAAATACCCTGCTTATACCAACGCAGAATATCGGCAGGCGTTGTTTTATGCCAGTTTTCTATGAAGGCACGCAAGAGATAATCGTGATAATTATAAAATAAGGGATCTCCGCCTGTGCCAACTGTTTGGCTGGCAGAAAGTTCCGCGCTGGGACGAATAGTAAAAATTGCTTCGGGAATAATCTGCCGCTTGAAGACTTCTTCGTTAAGATAATGTCCTAAAGCATAAACCTGATACTTCCATAAATCGCCAAGCATGGCTAGAGCGCCGGCTATATCACCGTAAAAAGTAGCATAACCTACAGCCAATTCTGCTTTATTAGAGTTGCAGCTGAAAGCTCCGCCAAAAGCGGCAGAGGCTGCGGCGATAAGACGTGCGCCGCGGTCGCGGGCCTGAATGTTTTCTTTTATTAAATCGTTAAGCTGAAGATAAAAATTTTTACCTGTTGTTAAATTAGTCACAGGCGTATCAGTCAATTGGTTTATTGTTAGTTTATAGCTTTCGGTGATAGGCAGCACGGCATAATTTGCTCCTATAGCCCCAGCCATTTGCTGCGCTAAGTCACGGGTAGTGGAGGAGTTATACTGTGAAGGTAAGTTTACCAGCAGTAAATTTTCTGCTCCTAAAATATCTGCATACATAGCAGCAGTTACAGCGCTGTCTATACCGCCGGATAAACCGACGGTCATTTTTTTTATGCCGCATTGCTGTAAAAACTTTTTTGTACCGTACTTTAAAGCTTGATAAATAGCTTGCGGTTCCTGCGGCAGCATAGCCGGAACACATTTGGAGGTAAGAGTATTTTTTTCAGAGTCCCAAGCTATAGGCAGCAAGGTATCGTCATACATGCCCGCAGAAGTAACAAGCGTGCCGTCGCTGTTATAAGCAGAGGAACAACCGTCATAGGTAAAAATATTTTTACCGTTATTTTGAATACCCACATTGTTGCAATAAATTAAAGGAATGCCTGCCGTTTGCGCCTGCGCGCCAAAAAGGCGGTTGCGTTTGCGGTTTTTACCCAACGTATAGGGAGAGCAGGAAAGATTGCATAAAATTTGCGCGCCATTATTAGCTAAGGTCTGAGGAACGTTGATATGATAATTTTCCGTCCAGCCGTCCTCACAGAGCATAATGCCGATACGTAGTTTTTGGCCTCGGATAGACACTTCAATAGGCTGCAATGCTTGTTCTATAGAAGTTTTTTCTTCAGCACAGAGCTTTTGCAGATTGTAAAAATAACGGCAGTCATCAAATTCACGGTAATTGGGAAGTGAATTTTTAATAACAAAGCTGCGTCCTTGATAGCCAGCCAAAGGCTTACAATTTTGGCAGACGAAGGCAGCATTATATTTACGCACCCGGCCATCTTCATTAAGCTTATCTTTTTCCACTGCAACGCTGCCAAAGATAACGCATAAATTTTTGCTGGCAGCAATAATCTTCCGCATGTAATATTCGCAATCATCTAAAAAGCTTTGCTGCTCCCAAATATCGCCGATTAGATAACCTGGCAGACACATTTCCGGCAAAAGCAATATGTCGGCATTTTGTGCGCAAGCCCGTTTGATTGCTTCAATAATTTTTTCGTAATTAAGGTCCGGACGCCCGGCAATAACCTCCAGCTGTCCGCAAATAATTTTGATAGTCACTTTCAATTCCTTCCGCATTTTTCTGAAAAAATTTGCATTTAAGGTATATCTAGTGCTATTATAGCAGAGATGTAGTAATTTCTCTAGAGTTAGAGGGGGGTTTCCTATGAAACATAATAAAAAAACTAATGCGGCGCGCAAACTGGACGAGCTGAAAATAGATTACCAACTTATAGAATACGCAGTTGATGAGGAACATTTGGATGCTATTCATGTGGCGCATGAAGTTGGTATGCCTGCGGCGCAGGTTTTCAAAACCTTGTGTGTGCGTGGTGATAAAAATGGCGTAATGTTCGCGGTTATTCCCGGAGACGGTGAACTTGATTTAAAGGCTTTGGCTAAGGTAAGCGGCAATAAACGGGCAGAGCTGGTACCTTTAAAAGAGGTACTGCCTTTGACCGGCTATATTCGCGGTGGTTGTTCGCCTTTAGGTGCAAAGAAAAATTATCCTGTGTATATGGATGAATCAAGCAATGTGTGGGCGCAGATTGCTATTAGCGCCGGACAGCGGGGCATGCAGATTTTAGCGTCACCTACAGATTTACAGCGTGCCACTAACGCAACCGTAGCGCCGTTGATTTTTGACTAAAATTCTTGTACCAAAAGTCAATCTATGATATGATTAACTTATAAATGGTTTTAAGCCTAGAAAATATTTTAGAGAATGGTTAGAAGATTACTTAAAAGGAAGTAGGTTTACATTATGTTATATGTAAGTACTAGAGGGAAAACAGATTTAATTTCTTCCGCTCATGCAATTGCCCGCGGTTTGGCAGAGGACGGCGGCTTGTTTGTACCGCAGCATATTCCTACCATGCGTTTGGCAGATATTAAGGCCATGAGCAATAAGCCTTATACAGAGAGAGCCATTGACGTTTTGCTGCAATATCTTACCGATTTTACGGAGGAAGAACTGCGCGAATGTGTTAATGCGGCCTATGATAAGGAAAAATTTGGTGAAAATCCTGTTCCTTTAGTGCAAGTAAACGCCAATACCGGCGTTTTAGAACTATGGCACGGTCCTACTTCTGCTTTTAAGGATATGGCTTTGCAGCTTCTGCCCCATCTGCTGACACGTTCTATGATAAAAAGCGGAGAAACTAACAAAGTAGTTATTCTTGTCGCTACCTCCGGTGATACAGGTAAGGCTGCTTTAGAGGGCTTTGTGGATGTCGAAGGGACGCAGATTATTGTTTTTTATCCTTGCGAGGGTGTCAGCGATATTCAAAAACGGCAAATGATTACTCAAACAGGCAAAAACGTTAAGGTTTTTGGCATTGAAGGTAATTTTGACGATGCACAACGCGGCGTTAAAGAAATTTTTAATAACATTGTTTTAGGTGACGAGCTGGAGAAAAACGGTTACAGCTTTTCTTCTGCCAACTCCATTAACTGGGGACGTTTAGTACCGCAGATTGTCTATTATTTCAGCGCTTATGTTAATGCGATGCAGGCCGGCAAAGTTAAATTGGGCGAGCCTATCAATTTTGTAGTGCCTACGGGTAATTTTGGTGATATTTTAGCAGGCTATTATGCTAAGCTGATGGGACTCCCTGTTGAGCGGCTTTTGTGTGCTTCCAACAGCAACAAGGTGCTGACAGACTTTATCAATACCGGTATCTATGACAAACGCCGTGAATTTTTCAAAACCATTTCTCCGTCTATGGACATTCTTGTTTCCAGCAATTTAGAGCGCCTGCTGTACAGCGTTACCGACCAAAATGCCGAACAGGTAGCAGACTATATGAAGCGTCTGAATACTGAAGGCTTGTACCAAATAGATAACGACGTTTTAAAACGTATTCAGAGCGAGTTTTTTGGTGCTTGGGTTGATGAATTGGAAACAAAGGAAGCTATCGGCCGTATTTACAGCGATTATAAATATTTGCTTGATACGCATACTGCCGTAGCTTGGCGCGCTTTGGAAAAATATCGTTTCTTGACCAGCGACAACACTTATACCATAGTATTGTCTACTGCTAGTCCGTATAAATTTGCCGACAGCGTTTTAGATGCTTTGAATGACGCGCAGCCGACAGGCAGCGATCCTTTTGCCAATTTGGCAGAGCTGCATGAGAAAACCGGTGTGGAAATTCCGGAGCGTATGCTAGCGTTAAAAGATATGTCTGTTTTACATAATGAAATTATTCCTGCTGACAAAATGGAGCTTGCTGTTGTCAAAAATTTACTTTAAGCTCAAGTTACATTATAATTAAAAATGATAAATAACAGGACTTAGTTCGTATTGCGGACTAAGTCCTTGCTATAAAGGGAGGAATTTAAGTGGACACTAGAAGCGTACTGGAGGGTGTACAGCATGGCACGCTTTCCGTAGCGGAGGCTGAACAGTATTTTGCCCGCAAAGCCTATGAGGATATGGGTTATGCTAAGTTGGATACTTATAGAGAAATTCGCTCGGGCTTTCCGGAAGTTGTTTATTGTCCTAATAAGCCGGACGCTTATTTGCAGGCGATTTATCAAAGGCTTTTTGCCGAGAACGGGGAAGTTTATGGCACACGCGCTACGGCGGCGCAATATGAATTAGTACGCCAAGTTTTGCCGGATGTTGTTTATGACCATGTGGGAAAAACTTTGAAACTAGAGAAAGCAGATAAAAAATACGAAGGTTTGGTTGCTGTTTGTACGGCCGGTACGGCGGATGTGTCCGTAGCCGAGGAAGCAGCGCAGACGGCAGAATTTTTTGGCTCTAAAGTAGAGCGCTGTTATGATGTCGGCGTCAGCGGTCTGCACAGATTATTAGATAAAGTAGATGATTTGCAAAAGGCTAACTGTATCGTTGCTGTAGCAGGTATGGAAGGAGCGTTGGCCAGCGTTATCGGCGGCTTAGTTCGCAGCCCGGTTATTGCTGTACCTACAAGCGTTGGCTATGGCGCCAGCTTTCATGGCGTATCTGCTTTGCTGACAATGATAAATTCCTGCGCTAACTGTGTATCAGTGGTTAATATAGATAATGGCTATGGCGCAGGCTACATTGCTACGCAAATTAACCGCTTGGCGGTGCGTGGCTGACAAGCTTAATGCAAAGGAAACGAGGCATATTTGATGCGGAATTTAGAGACAAAATATGCGAAGCTAATTGAAAATTTGCAAAAGCTGGATAAAGTGCTAGTTGCTTTTAGCGGCGGTGTTGATTCTACGCTTTTGCTTTATGCCGCTAAGGAAGCATTAGGCAAAAATGTTTTGGCAGTAACAGCTTGCTCTCCTTTGATTCCGGAACGAGATGTGCGTGAGAGTGCAGAATTTTGCCAGCAATTGGGTATCGGGCAGATAGGTTTTACTTTTAATCCAATGTCTGTGCCGGAATTTGCAGAAAATCAGCCTCATCGCTGTTATATCTGCAAGAAAAATTTGTTCACTAGTTTTCTGCATCTAGCCGAAGAAAACGGAGCAGTGCTGTGTGAAGGCTCTAATTTAGATGATTTACATGATTACCGGCCGGGGCTAAAGGCGTTGGCAGAGCTGAAGGTGCATAGTCCTTTGCGCGAGGAGCAGCTTACGAAGGCGGAAATACGTTGTTTATCTAAAAAATTTGCTTTACCAACTTGGGATAAACCGTCTTTTGCCTGCTTAGCTTCACGCTTTGCTTATGGTGAAAAAATTACGATAGAGAAGCTAAAGGCCGTAGATAGAGCGGAACAGCTGCTTTTTACTTTAGGCTTTAAACAATTTCGCGTGCGAGTACACGGAGAACTGGCGCGCATTGAGGTTTTACCGGAACATCTTGCTTTAGCTACTACGGTACCAATTCGCAGGGAAATTTATTGTAAATTCCAAGAATACGGCTTTCGTTATGTAACTTTGGATCTTCTAGGCTATCGCACAGGCAGTATGAATGAAATATTAAAGCAGTAGACAAAATGCTTTATAAGGAGGGAATAAATTTATGAAAGCTTTATATTTAGAATGTAACGCAGGTATCAGCGGAGATATGCTGGTTGCTGCTTTACTTGATTTAGGAGCTGACCGCAGCGCGTTGGATGAAGCCTTGTCCAGTATACCTGCCAATGGCTTTATGTATAATATCAGCCGCGTAAAAAAAGCAGGAGTGGACTGCTGTGATTTTGATGTACAGCTAGACGAAGAACACGAAAATCATGATCATGATATGGCTTATCTGCATGGAATGAACGATCATGTGCAAGTACACCACCATCCTCACGAGCATTGTCATGAGCAACAACAAGAACATTTCGATGAGACTATACATAGTCATGATTATGAGCACCGGCATGACCAGTATTGCGAAGAACACTATCATGAACATCGCGATGAAACAGTGCATAGTCACAGCAACGAACATTGTCACGAGCATAATCATGTATTCTACGAACATCATCATAAACATGAACACCGCGGCTTGCACGAGGTTATGGAAATTATTAAGCATGTTTCCATGACCGATGCTGCTAAAGCTATGGCAGTTAAAATATTTGATATTATCGCTGAAGCCGAATCTAAAGCTCACGCTGTGCCGAAAAATGAGGTACATTTTCATGAGGTAGGAGCGATTGATTCCATTGTTGATATTATCGCAATTGCTGTATGTATGGACAGTCTGCACATTACAGAGGTAATCGTTCCTGAGTTGTGCGAAGGGCGCGGAACTGTGCGCTGTCAGCACGGCGTACTGCCTGTCCCTGTGCCTGCAGTCGCTAATATTTTGCAAAAATATCAAATTGCTATGAAGCTTTTGCCTGTTGAAGGAGAATTTGTTACGCCTACAGGAGCAGCTGCCGTTGCTGCATTAAGAACCTGCGCCGAATTGCCACAAAGCTTTACTATTGCAAGCATTGGTTTAGGTGCAGGTAAACGTAATTATGAGCGTCCCAGTATTTTGCGGGCAATGATTATTGATGATGGAAATAAAAAAGAGTTTTCCGGTTTACATGTAGATACTGTCTGTAAACTAGAAACTAATATTGACGACTGTACTGGAGAGCTGCTTGGTTACACTATGGAACGCTTGCTGACTGCCGGCGCATTAGATGTAAGCTATGTGCCTGTTTTTATGAAAAAACAGCGACCTGCCTATGAACTGCAAGTTTTATGTGAGCCGCAAAGTAAAGAAGCAATGGAAAAAATTATTTTTGCTGAAACCAGCACTATCGGCATTCGCCATACCTTAATGGAGCGTAGTATTTTGCCGCGTTACGAGGAAATAGTACAGACTATGTATGGCGCAGTTAAGGTAAAAGTGTGTGACCAAGGCCGTGACAGCCGCTACTATGTTGAATACAATAGCGCCGTTGAAGCCGCAGAAAAAAATAATGTGCCGCTTATAGAGGTTTATCGTGAAGTTCACGCTTGCTTTGCCTAATTTATTGCCTTAAATATCGAAAATTTTCTTGTGCTGCATATCAGAACAACGCAAAAACATAGAATTGACATAAAATTATGCTATAATATTCTTAGAAAATGATTATACTTACAACGGAGCAATAATGGAAAACATATTTGATTTAGTAAATGATTTCTATACACAGGATGAAGAATGGAATAGCGTACTGCGTCAAAGCTATGTAGAAAATTTTTTGCGCGCCAAGTCATGGCAGGGAGCCAGCGAGGATGAACTCTTTGAGGCATGGGAAAATATTACTATTTTTTGTATCTATTTAGGCAACTCGGGAACTTTTTTAGGCGATATGACCAAAGATGATTTCATCGACTGTCTAAGCTGGTGCACTCGTAATATTTCGGGCTTTGAACTGACGCCTTTCAAAGCAGAAGCTTTTTTGCATACGATTGGCGATTTATATATGCATTTGAAAAGAAAGCGTATTATTACCAGCGATAAAGCTCCTGTTGAAGCTGAAAAAATACTTTTAGCTGATAAGCAGCTGCGTATTTTAGACCAAGAGGGAAGCTTGCTGCCTGGTTATGAGCAGTATGGTATTTGTTTGACGCCGGATTTGCCTGCCAAAATTTTTCTGAATATAGGCGAACGCATAGATGCGCTTATGCAGTATATGCACGTTTTCTTTTCGAATGAAAGGTATCAACAAGACTTAGAACGGGCAAATTTTATCTACTCTTATATAAAAATACTGCTGGGCGGAAATTCACAGTCTGAACAAATTATCAAGGAAGAGCTATCTAATAATTTTTGGAATTACTTTTTCTTTGAATACCGCATGATAGAAAATGATAAAACGCCAATCCAGTATTTTTATGATGTATTCGGTGAAACTGATTTTAGGCAGCGCGACAAAGTTAACCGAGATATTTTGTACGAGCTTTTGCAAGCAGAGTTTGTTTTTTTTACTGTCACAGGCAAAACGGATGAAGGTTTATATAGTTGTGTCAATATTTTTACTAAGGAAGATTATCTTTTGCTGTTGCCATTAGACGAATCTCTGGATATAAAAAATATGGTTTTTACAGCACATATTTTTTATAATCAAACGATGATTATGGATTGTATGCAGGGAATATATTTGCCGGGACGCAGGCTGGCGCAGTTTATGCAAAGCATGCAGCAGGCAAAAAATTTAGCTGCTGTGCGTTTTGGCGGAGAAATGTCATGGAGAGATTTTATTAAAAATTTTCCCATCTTTTCTCGTTACATGGCTATGCTAGCGGATTCCTTTATCTGGTCGCAAAATATAAGCGCTAAAGCTGATTTGCATCAAAATTATCAGCCGGCGTTGCTGCTT
The DNA here is from genome assembly GCA_905200645.1 of uncultured Phascolarctobacterium sp. Taxonomy (GTDB): domain Bacteria; phylum Bacillota; class Negativicutes; order Acidaminococcales; family Acidaminococcaceae; genus Phascolarctobacterium_A. Next base: position 23,588 of record CAJKLD010000007.1, read on the forward strand.
CAGGATGCTGTTGCGCAAAAAATTGCTGCTTGTATGCGCAAATATTCTTTCAGCTTGTATGATATTACTTTAGCGCAGCAAATGTGGAGCGATTATGTGTCTTGTTCGCAAAAAGATGTAAATACAATTCTTATGCCGGAAAATTGGGCGGCAGGTATTATTTATGCCTTTGTGCAGACTATTGGCGCCTATTTGTATAAACCGCAGCAAATTGCACTTATGTGTGGAGGCGTGTCAGTGCAAGCGCTGCTGCGCATTTACGAAGATATCAGCAGAGAGCTTGGTTTAGATGTGCATGATCTGCGTTACCTTAATGAGGAAAGCTTGTTTTTCTTATTGTTGATAAAATAAAAGGAGATATTCTATGAAATGTGGTTTTTGTGGACGAGAAGTAGATAAAGGCGTTGTGGAATGTCCTTATTGCCATTATCGTTTTGAAGTAGATGCTCAAGTTCTTTCTCCCAATGAGCGCGATACCTTTGAGGGTGTGACGATTGAAGAAGACGGCACAACTATTGATAATAAAAATATTAAAGATAATAACAACAGGCAGTATGACGAAAATAGCTATGGTAATAAAAATTATAACGGGCAGAGTAGCCAGAGGCCTAATATTAAAGTGCACAGCTTGGGCTGCGGCAGCAGTATTTTAATGACACTGTTTATTTTAGGCGGAATTTTGGCCTTAGTTTTCTTTTTGCTGCCAACATTTATTGTTTTTGCAGCTATTGGCGCTGTGTTAGTTTTTATCCTGCGTTTATTTATGTAAAATTAAAAAAAATATTGTTAAAAAAGAGGATTTTTTGGATTAGTGGCGAATAATATGCAGGTACACAATGTGTGAAAAATTAAGAGGAGGCATAAAAATATGCATAGTTACAGCATGGAGCTTGGCGGCAGAACTTTAACTATTGAAGCCGGCAAGATCGCAAAACAAGCTAATGGCGCTGTATTAGTACGCTATGGCGATACTGCCGTAGTAGTTGCCGTTACCGGCACTAAAACCCCGCGTGAGGGTGTTGACTTTTTCCCTTTGACTGTTGATTTTGAAGAAAAAATGTACGCCGTAGGTAAAATTCCCGGTGGTTTTATTAAACGTGAAGGTCGTCCCAGCGAGCAGGCCATTTTAACCAGCCGTCTGATTGATCGTCCTATTCGTCCTATGTTCCCCGACGGCTATCACAACGATGTACAAATCGTTGCTACCGCTGTTTCCGTTGATCCTGACAACGCTCCCGATATGCCTGCTATGGTAGGCGCATCCTGCGCACTGTCTATTTCGGATATTCCTTTTGAAGGACCTATCGCCGGTGTGCGCGTTGGCATGATTGACGGTCAATTTATCGTTAATCCTACTGTTGAACAAGCTAAGGTTTCTGAATTGAATTTGGCAGTTGCCGGTACTAAGGACGCTATTTTGATGGTTGAAGCGGGCGCTCAAGAAGTATCTGAACAAACCATGCTGGATGCAATTTGGTTTGGCCACGGCGTAATTAAAGAATTGGTTGAATTTCAAGAAAAAATCGTTGCTGAAATCGGTAAAACAAAAATGGAAGTGCCTGTTTATGTTCCGCCTGCTGAATTAGTAAGCGAAATTGAAGAATACGGCGCTCAAAAATTAAAAGACGCTTTGATGGATGCTAACAAACTGGAGCGCGAAGAAAACGTTGCTAAAGTTAAAGCAGAGATCGCTGAAGTATTCCTAGAGAAATATCCTGACAACGATAAAGACGTTGCTTATATTACTCAAAAGCTGGTAAAGAAAATTGTTCGCCGTACTATTTCTGTGGACAAGATTCGTCCTGACGGCCGTCAATTAGACGAAGTTCGTCCTGTAACCTGCGAAGTAGGTCTGTTGGCTCGTCCTCATGGCAGCTCTTTGTTTACCCGCGGACAAACTCAAATTTTGAATGTATTGGCACTGGCTCCTCTGCGTGAAGCTCAAATTCTCGATGGCTTGGGAGCAGAAGAAACCAAACGCTATATTCATCACTATAACTTCCCGCCGTATTCCGTAGGTGAAACTAAACCGCTGCGCAGCCCAGGCCGCCGCGAAATCGGCCATGGGGCTTTGGCAGAACGGGCTTTGAAACCGGTTATTCCTTCTGAAGAAGATTTTCCCTATGCAATTCGTTTGGTATCCGAGGTTTTGGAATCCAACGGTTCTTCCTCCATGGGCTCCGTATGCGCAAGCACTCTGTCCCTGATGGATGCAGGCGTACCCATTAAAGCTCCTGTTGCCGGTGTTGCTATGGGTTTGGTTAAAGATGGCGAATACTTTACCATTTTGACAGATATTCAAGGTCTTGAGGATGCTTTGGGCGATATGGACTTTAAGGTAGCAGGTACCGAAAAGGGTATCACCGCTATTCAAATGGATATTAAGATTGACGGTATCAACAAAGATATCTTCACTCAAGCTTTGGCGCAGGCAAAACGCGGCCGCGAATTTATCATGGGCAAGATGATGGAATGTATCAGCGAACCGCGCAAAGAGCTGTCCAAATACGCCCCGAAGATTACCACTATTCACGTTGATCCGGATAAAATTGCAAAAGTAATCGGCCCCGGCGGCAAAACCATTAAAAAGATTATTGATGAAACCGGCGCTAAGATTGATATTGATGATACCGGACGCATTTTCATTGCCGCTATTAACAGCGAATCCGCTAACAAGGCTATTGATTTGATTAACGGTATTACCGCAGAAGCTGAACCCGGCAAAATCTACACCGGCAAGGTTACTCGTTTGATGAACTTTGGCGCTTTCGTAGAAATTCTGCCCGGCAAGGAAGGCTTGGTACATATTTCTCAACTTTCTACCGAGCATGTGGACAAGGTAGAGGATGTTGTATCCGTTGGCGACGAAATTGTTGTTAAAGTAACCGAAATCGACAACAAAGGCCGCATTAATCTTTCCAGAAAAGCAGTGCTCATGAAAGGCATGCAAAAATAAAAGCTAAATGGGCTCCCCAGTTTGGGGAGCCTTTTTTATAAAAGGAGCAGTTAAAATGAAAATTCGTGGTTTTGAAAAAATTACTAAATATGCTCAAGTAGATTTTCCTATGCCGGAGCGCAAAACGGAACTGAGCGCAGGCTATGATTTCTGCCTGCCGGAAGAAGTTATCCTGGAGCCCGGCAAGCTTAAGCTCGTGCCTACCGGTGTAAAAGCTTATATGCAGGCAGGTGAATGGCTGGGTATGCACATCCGCAGTTCTATGGCGGTTAAAAAACATCTTATGCTTGTAAATAATGTGGGCATTATTGATGCCGATTATTATAATAACGCCGATAACGAAGGTCATATTATGCTGGCGCTGTTAAATATGGGCGAAGAAGCCGTAACCTTGCCGCGGGGAGAGCGTGTAGCGCAGGGAATTTTTTATAACTATCTGACTGCAGACGGCGACGAAAAAGTAGCTAAAGCAGTACGCGGCGGCGGTTTTGGCAGCACGAGTAAATAAGAATTACAAGCCTAAAATAAATATACTTAAATATGCAAATATGGATTTTTGTAAAATGTTTACACATCATTTCAATTTAAAAAAATTCTAAGATTTTATTTGACAAAGTCTAATCTGCATAATATAATTTTTGCTAATGAACAACCATTAAGATAGAGGCGCGGAAAGCAAAAGTAACTTGTGGAGCGGGAGCTTAGAAGCAAGCGAAAGGGCTAACGCCGAAGTGCAACAGCAGCCGTGCTATTGTGCTGGGCCGTCAGCGAAAGCTGCCGGACTGTCGCTGAAAAATCAGCGGAGGGCTATCTCAGGTATGCTTGTAATTGCTGTATAGCATGCTAACCGTTGAGATAGACTACATCTCAACGGTTTTTCTTTTAATATGCTAAATTAATTGATAAACCAGGATAAGGAGTGATTTTTTTTGATTCGTGTATTGGTAAACGGAGCTTTGGGACGTATGGGCGGCGAGGTCTGCAAAAAGGTTTGGGCAGAACCTGATCTAGAATTGGTAAATGTGGTTGACTGTAAAGACGGGGCGGTTAATTTGCCTGACGGAGTTGTCTTTGGCATTGATACTGATTTAGTCCATGCTATTAAAAATTCTTCTCCTGACGTAGTTGTTGATTTTACCCGCCCTAACGTTGTTATGGATAGTCTGCGTAAAATGCTGCCTTTGGGCGTGCATGCGGTAGTTGGCACAACAGGCTTTACCGAGGAAAATCTTCAAGAGGTTGATGAATTGGCTCGCGCAAACAACACGGCTGTGCTGATTGCTCCTAATTTTGCTTTAGGCGCAGTGGTGATGATGAAGTTGGCGTGTGAAGCGGCTAAATATTTTCCGCATGTGGAAATTATTGAAAAGCATCACGATAACAAGCTGGATGCACCATCCGGTACCGCCATTATTACGGCGCAGAAAATCGCGGAGGTGCGCAAGGCTATGCACCAGGGACATCCGGAAGAACACGAAACTATGTCTGGCGCTCGCGGCGCCGATTACGAAGGCATGAAAATTCACAGTGTACGTCTGCCGGGTTACGTTGCTTCTCAAGAGGTTATCTTCGGCGGACAGGGAGAGACACTGCATATCAGTACCGACCCTGTAAGCCGCGAATGCTATATGCCGGGCGTGGCGCTGGGTTGCCGCAAAATTATGGATAAAATCGGTTTAGTTTATGGTTTGGATAAATTATTATAATTAGATGGAGGGGAAGGCTTATGAGAAAGTATAACGTTGCAATTTTAGGTGCTACCGGTGCAGTAGGTACGGAATTTTTAAAGCTTATTGAAGAACGTAATTTCCCTTTTGCGGAACTGCGTCTGTTGGCATCTAAACGCAGTGCAGGCAAGCAAATTGAATTTATGGGCAAAACATATACTGTAGAAGAAGCCACCAAGGATTCCTTCGCCGGAATTGATATTGCTTTGTTTGCAGGCGGCAGTATTTCCAAAGAATTTGCACCCTATGCTGTAAAGGCCGGTGCCGTTGTTATCGATAACTCCAGTACCTTCCGTATGGACCCTGAGGTTCCGCTGGTTGTTCCAGAAGTAAATCCTGAGGATATTTTGAAGCATAAAGGCATTATTGCCAATCCTAACTGCTCTACCATTATAATGGTAATGGCGCTGAAGCCTTTGTATGATATGGCGCGCATTAAACGTGTAGTTGTTTCTACTTATCAAGCGGTTTCCGGCGCCGGCAAAGAGGGTATTGACGAATTGACCGACCAGACCAAAGCGTATGCTGAGGGTCGCGAAATGGAAGCTCATATTCTGCCTTCTGCATCTTTGGCCAAGCATTATCCTATTGCTTTTAACTTGATTCCACAGATTGACGTTTTCCTTGATAATCTCTATACCAAGGAAGAAATGAAAATGGTGAACGAGACTAAAAAAATCATGCACGATGAGGAAATGCGTATTACAGCTACTACCGTGCGCGTTCCTGTTTACCGCAGTCATAGTGAGTCCGTCAATATAGAATTTGAGCACGACCTTGATTTAACAGAAATGGCCAAGGCTATTGATGCGTTCCCCGGCGTGCAGATGATGGACGATCCGCAAAATCAAGTTTATCCTATGCCCTTATATACCTCTGAAAAGTATGATTGCTTTGTAGGCCGCCTGCGCCGCGACGAATCCAATCCCAATACCTTTAATCTGTGGATAGTAGGCGACCAAATTCGCAAGGGCGCTGCTCTCAACACTTTGCAGATTGCAGAAGTTATGATTAACAATGGCTGGATATAATGGAGGCTTGTTAAAATGAAAATAATTGTACAGAAATTTGGCGGCACTTCGGTAGCCAGTGAAGAAGCACGTCTGGCCGTAAAAAATAAGGTGCAGCAGGCTATCAACAACGGTTTTGCGCCGGTAGTAGTAGTTTCTGCTATGGGACGCAAGGGCGCTCCCTATGCTACCGATACCTTGATTGATACGTTGAAGGAAGTAAACCTTTCCGTAAATGTACGGGAAATGGATTTGCTGATGTGCTGCGGTGAAATTATTTCTTCCTGCGTTATGGCAGCCACCTTCCAAAAATACGGTATCAACGCTATGGCCATGACCGGTGGTCAGGCAGGTATTATTACCGATTCGCAATTTGGTGCAGCGCGCATTAAAAATATTAAGGTTTCTTATCTTATGCGTATGCTTGAAGCAGGCGTCGTTCCCGTGGTATGTGGCTTCCAAGGCATGACGGAAAATAATTTTAAATTTACTACATTGGGCCGTGGCGGCAGTGATACCTCTGCGGCCGCTTTAGGCGCTGCGTTGAAAGCAGAATGTGTAGAAATTTATACGGATGTTGAAGGAATTATGACTGCCGACCCACGTTTAGTAAAGGGCGCCAATATCTTGGAGCAGATTTCTTATGCGGAAGTTTGCCAGATGGCTTACAACGGTGCGAAAGTTATTCATCCCCGCGCTGTAGAAATCGCCATGGAAAGTAATACGCCTTTATATGTAAAATCTACGTTCAGCGACGCTCCCGGCACGCTTATCGCCAGTGGCTGCTCCGCTCGCTCTAAGGGCAGCGAGGTTGCCATTCACGAAAGTATTGCCAGCGGCGTAGCTAACCGTACCGATTTGGTACAGTTCCGCATTACGCTCAATCCGCAAGACCTTGCTGCAGGCCGCAAGCTGTTTGAGGATTTGGCAGAGGCCGGTATCAGCGTAGGCTGTTTGAACCTTTCAGAAAAAGAGGCCATGTTTGCTGTCTTTACGCCTGATATGGAGCATACCCGCAAGGTTTTAGAAGAAACAGGATTTAACTACCAGTGCAATGATAAATGCGCTAAGGTGACTGTTGTTGGCAGCGGTATGCGCGGCGTGCCCGGCGTTATGGCAAAATTTGTTTCCGCTTTGGCCGAAAAAAATATTTCTATTTTGCAGACTGTCGACTCCGACACCACTATTTCTGCAATTATCAGAGAGGAGTGCATGGTTGATGCTTGTATCGCTCTGCACGAAACTTTTAAGCTCTAAACATATTTGTTATATATAAATAAAATGAGGTGTAAAGTTTTATGAAGAAACCGTATTTTGGTAGATTATTAACAGCGATGGTAACTCCTTTTAACGCAGACGGCAGTGTAAATTATGAAGCGGGCTGTCAGCTTGCAGATTGGCTGCTGGCTAACGGTACTGACGGACTGGTAATCGAAGGCTCTACCGGCGAAGCTGCGACCATGGATATGGATGAAAAAATCAAATTCATGGAGACTATCGTTAAGCATATTAATGGACGTGCTCCTATTGTTGCCGGTGCAGGAACTAACTGTACTGCCAGCACTATTGAGCTGGTGAAAAAAATGGAAGCCTGCGGCGTGGATGGCTTGCTGGTAGTTGGTCCTTACTACAATAAACCTACCCAAGAAGGCTATTATCAACATTTCGCCGCTGTGGCCAAGGCTACTAAGCTGCCTATTATTGTTTATAATGTTCCCGGTCGTACCGGTTCTAACATTGCTCCGGCAACTGTTGCCCGCTTAGCTAAAGAATTTGATAATATCGTGGCTATTAAAGAAGCCGCCGGCAACGTTGCGCAAACCGCCGATTTATACAGAGTGCTGCCCGAAAGAATTTCCATTTATAGCGGCGATGACGGCTTGATTCTGCCCTTTATGTCTGTAGGCGCTGTGGGACTGATTTCCGTATTGGCCAACTGCAACGGCCAAATTTTACAAGATGTAATGCAGGCATACAGCGAAGGTCGTGTGCAGGATGCGGCAGAGCTGAATAAAAAAATGGTACCGTTGGCTAAAGCTATGTTTATGGAAAGCAATCCTATTCCTATTAAGGCTGCCGTTACCAAGGTTACGGGTATCAATGCAGGCGCTCCGCGTTTGCCGCTGACCCCCTTGTGCGCTGACTGCGAAGCTAAGCTGGATGCTATTCTTAAGGAATATGGTATGATGAAATGAGCAAGCTGGTTGTAATTATTCAATGCGAGCAAGTACAAAAACGCTGCTGCGGCTATAACTGCACCCATGCTTTTTACAGTAGGGAAGGAAAATTTACAGGCTATGAAGCAGATACCCGCTATATGTCCTTTACCTGCGGCGGCTGCTGTGGCGCCGGACTTTCTGTAAAGCTGGAAAATTTGCGTAAAAGATTGCGCCGCTTTCAAGAGGATGGCTTTGAGGTAATAATTCATTTATCCAGCTGCATGGTCAGCGACAATTATCATAAAGCGCCTTGTCCGCATTTGGCATATATTGAAAGCCTGTTGGCAAAAAAAGGCTTTACGGTAGTGCGTGGAACATATATTTCCAAAACTGCTGCGAAAAAAAGAGCAGCCGGTATTTATCAACAATTTTAAAATTTACGAGCTGTGTTCTCCTTGTGAGGGCACAGCTTTTTTACGAATTATTTTTACCAACTTTACAAAAAGCGTTCGATTTAAGGCGAATATTCTGTGCCGGGATATTGGACAAATAGGCGAAATGTGTTAAAATATATACGAAACTGTATGTAATCACCTCGAAATATTAGATTGGAGGCTGTGTATATGAGTAATATCAGAAGAATTTATGTAGAAAAAAAGGATGCCTTTGCAGTTGAAGCTCATGGATTGCTGACAGATTTACGCAATAATTTGGGTATGGCTGCTTTGGAAAATATCCGCATCGTTAATCGTTATGATGTGATGGGTTTAAGCGATGAAGAATTTGCTATGGCTAAGGCTTTGGTGCTTTCTGAACCTCCCGTTGATACGGTAGTGGAAGAAAGCTTGGAGTTAGCTGAATGCGAGCAGGCCTTTGCGGTAGAGCTGCTGCCGGGTCAATATGACCAGCGTGAGGATTTTGCCGAACAATGTATTCAGCTTATTACGCAAAAAGAACGTCCTATGGTAGCTGCCGCTAAGGTTTATATTCTCGCAGGCAAGCTGACTAACGAAGACGTGGCAAAAATTAAAGCATATTGCATTAACCCTGTTGAAGCAAGAGAAGCCGAACAGGCTAAACCGGAAACGCTTATCAGCACTTGCGAGGAGCCGGAAAAGGTTAAAAATGTCAGCGGCTTTTTGACTATGACTAAAGAGGAAGCAGAGGAACTGCGCCAATCCATGGGCTTGGCTATGAGCCTGGAGGATTTGCTGTGGTGCCAAAAATATTTTAACGAGGAACACCGTGAACCGACTATTACGGAAATTCGCGTACTGGATACCTATTGGTCCGACCACTGCCGTCACACTACCTTTATGACGCAAATTGAGGATGTGGACATTGTTCCCGGCACCTTTACCAAGCCTGTCCAGGAAGCTTATGACAAATATATGGCTGCCCGCGACGAGGTGTACGGCGAAAATACCGAGCGTCCTGTAACCTTGATGGATATTGCTGTCATCGGTATGAAAAAGCTGCGCAAGGAGGGCAAGCTGGAGGATTTGGATCAATCCGAAGAAATCAATGCCTGCTCCATTGTTGTACCTATTGAAATAGACGGAAAGACAGAGGATTGGTTGGTAATGTTTAAAAACGAAACCCACAACCATCCTACCGAAATTGAGCCTTTCGGCGGCGCTGCTACCTGCTTGGGCGGCGCAATCCGCGATCCGCTTTCCGGACGTTCCTATGTATATCAGGCTATGCGCGTAACAGGCTGCGCAGACCCGCGTACTCCCGTCAGCGAAACTCTGCCCGGCAAGCTGCCCCAACGCAAAATTACTATCGGTGCAGCAGCAGGCTACAGCTCTTACGGCAACCAAATTGGCTTGGCAACCGGTCATGTTCAAGAATATTATCACGATAAATTCGTAGCAAAACGTATGGAAATCGGCGGCGTTATGGGTGCAGCTCCCCGCAGCGCTGTTCGACGTGAACGTCCTGCTGCCGGTGATATTGTAGTTCTCTTAGGCGGTAAAACCGGACGCGACGGCTGCGGCGGTGCAACAGGTTCTTCTAAGGAGCATACTATTGATTCCTTGATGAGTTGCGGCGCTGAAGTGCAAAAGGGTAATCCGCCTACCGAACGCAAAATTCAACGCTTGTTCCGCAATCCTGCCGTAACGGCTATGATTAAGCGCTGCAATGACTTTGGTGCTGGAGGTGTATCTGTTGCCATTGGTGAATTAACTGACGGCTTGATTATTGATTTGGATAAAGTTCCGAAGAAGTATGAAGGCTTGGACGGTACCGAGCTGGCTATTTCCGAATCTCAAGAGCGTATGGCAGTAGTGATTGAAGCAGAAAACCGTGACGCTTTTATAAAATACGCTGATGAAGAAAATTTAGAGGCTACCGTAGTAGCCGAAGTTACTGAAGAACCGCGTTTGGTAATGTTCTGGCGCGGTGATAAAATTGTTGACCTTTCCCGCGCATTCTTAGATACTAACGGCGTTGCTCAGCACACTAATGTTACTGTAAATGAAGAGCAAGCTGACAATGTTTTTGAACAGGTTCCGGCAGAAGTTGCCGCAGCAGCTGATTTAGAGGCTGCCTGGCTGGCAAATATGAGCCGTTTGAATGTGTGCAGCGAAAAAGGCTTGTCCGAGCGTTTTGACAGCACTATCGGCCGCGGCACGGTTATGATGCCCTTTGGCGGCAAAACTCAGCTTACTCCCAGCGAGGGCATGGTAGGAAGAATTCCTGTATTGCATGGTAATACTGCCGCTGCTTCTGTGATGGCCTGCGGTTATAATCCTAATGTTGCCTGCTGGAGTCCGTTCCACGGCGCTATGTATGCAGTAACAGAATCCGTTGTCAGAGCGGTAGCTTTGGGTGCAGATTATGCTAAGCTGCGTTTAACCTTACAGGAATATTTCCCCAAGCTTCATGACTCTAATAGCTGGGGACAACCCTTTAGCGCGTTATTAGGCGCCTTTACTGCTTTGGACGCGCTGGAGCTGCCTGCCATTGGCGGTAAGGACTCTATGAGCGGCACCTTTATGGATAAAACCGTTCCCCCGACTTTAGTTTCTTTCGCTGTAGGCGTAATTGACGGCAATAAGGCAGTCAGCGCCGAGTTTAAAGAAGCAGGTAATGAAGTAATTTTCTTATCCTGTCCACGTGATAATGCCGAGGTTTTGGACTTTGACGTATTACGCAAAAATCTCTCCGCCGTACATAATGCTATGGAAACAGGTAAAATTAAAGCTGCCGCTGCCGTTAAAGAGGGCGGTATCGCTGCTCTTGTTACCACCATGGCGATGGGCAACGAGCTGGGCTTTGAGTTTATTAAACCTTTTCATGACCCGGAAAGCCTCTTTACCTTACAGCCTGGCGGCATGGTATTAGAGCTGGCTGCCGGCACTGATCCGGAAGAAATTTTTGCAGGGTTAGACTATTTAGTGCTTGGTCATACTACAGCTACAGCAGGTATTGCTATCAACGATACTGTAATTGCTGCCGATAAGGTTTTGAACGCTTATCGTGAGCCTTTGCAGAAAATTTTCCCTGACAGCCTGCCTAAGGTAGAAGAGCCTGCGGACATAAATATGCCACTTTACAAAGCTGATTTGCCTTTGACTGCGCCTGTAAATATTGCTAAACCGCGCGTATTTATTCCTGTTTTTCCCGGCAACAACTGCGAATATGACAGCGCTCGTGCATTTGAAGCAGCTGGTGCAGAAGCCAATACCTTTATTGTGCGTAACCTGACTGCTGCTGCTATTGATGAATCAGTAGAAGCAATGGTTAAATATATCAATAATTCGCAAATTGTAATGATTCCCGGCGGTTTCAGCGCAGGTGATGAACCTGACGGCAGCGGTAAGTTTATTGCTACTATGTTCCGCAATCCGCGCATTAAAGAAGCAATCAGCGATTTGTTAGAGAACCGCGACGGCTTAATGCTGGGTATTTGTAACGGTTTTCAGGCACTTATTAAGCTTGGTTTAGTCCCTTACGGTGAGATTCGCGATTTGGCCAGTGAATCTCCAACTTTAACCTTTAATAACATTGGCCGTCATATTTCTCAAATCGTTACTACGAGAGTTGTTTCCAACAAATCTCCTTGGTTCACTATGTGCCAACCGGGAGAGGAGCATGCTGTGGCAGTTTCTCACGGCGAAGGTCGTTTCTATGCGCCGGAAGCAGTTATTAAAGCGTTGTTTGCCAATGGGCAGGTAGCAACCCAATATGTAAATGCTCAGGGCATTCCTACTATGAATACACCTTACAATCCCAATGGCAGCTTGTATGCTATTGAAGGTATTACTAGTCCTGACGGACGTATTTTGGGCAAAATGGGACATAGCGAGCGCTTTGCTCCCGGTCTGTTCCGTAACATTGCCGGTGATAAGGATCAAAAGATTTTCCAAAGCGGTGTAAACTATTTTAAATAATAGCTAGCAAGATGGCTTTATAAGCAGAGCTATACTGCAAGTTTTTGACAAATCCATAAAAATAAAACAGTCTAACGATTTTCTAAAGAATTTGTTAGGCTGTTTTTTTACGGATAATATAATGGGAAAAAGAATTTAGAATTCGCACAAAAATGCCTCTGCTTTTTCAGCAGAGGCTTGATAATTTTTGCTCATAAATTTCTTTTTCGAGTTATTGGAACAAAATTATTCCAACAGCTTAGCGATTTCCGGCAAAGGAGAAACTGTACGCTTTAAAATTCCGTGCATATAAGCAATTGCTATGCCGTAATTAGTCATAGGGATATTTTGTTCAGCTGCTGTTTTATTGCGGTGGAGCATTTCCTTTTCATTAAGCATACAGGCGCCGCAATGAATAATAAGCTTATAAGCGCTTAAATCAGTGGGAAATTCCGTACCGCTGGTAAAGCAAAATTCCGGCTCGGCATGAGTATAGCTGCGAATCCAGTTAGGCAGCTTCACGGTGCCCATATCCTGACATTGACGGTGATGGGTACAGCCTTCGCTGATGAGAATCTTATCACCGTCTTTAATTTCGTCCAAAGCGCGTACCGATTTCACTGCGTTGTATAATGTTCCCTTATAGCGCGCCATCAAAATGGAAAAAGAGGTAAGGGGAATGGACGGCGGCACTATTTGGCTTACCTTAGCGAAGGCTTGACTGTCCGTAATAATCAGGCGTGGCGGTTCAGCCAGCTTTAACAGCGCTTGTGCCAATTCAGTTTCCTGCACGACCAAAGCAACTGCGTTATTATCTATCACATTACGCAGTACCTGCTGCTGGGGCAGAATTAAGCGTCCCTTGGGAGCGGCGCTGTCAATAGGCGTTACCAAAATTACTACGTCTAAAGGCTGTAGCAAATCACCAACTAGCTGGCGCTCCGTTTCCTTTGGCTTTAAGGCCGCAATGGCTTCTTTTAGTTCGCGCATATTTTCGCCGGTTTCAGCGCTGACTAATAGGCAATGTTTGGTTAGCTTCATTACATTGACAGTTAAAAGCGCTTTTTGCATCTCCTCTAATAATTCAATTTTGTTCAAAACGAGGATAGCCGGTAAATTTCTTTCTTGTACCTTCTGCCACAAAGCTGTGTCTTCACTGGTTAAGCCAATCTGTGCATCTACAACTAGAAGCACTATATCGCATTTATTAAGCACCTGGTAAGCTTTTTCAATGCGAAGTTTACCAAGTTCGCCTTCGTCGTCGATACCAGGAGTATCAACAATCATGACAGGACCTAAAGGCAGCAGCTCCATGGCTTTATATACAGGGTCAGTAGTAGTTCCTTTTTGTTTGCTTACAATTGCTAAATTTTGACTGGTAATAGCGTTGATAAGACTGGATTTTCCGGCGTTACGTCTGCCGAAAATACCTATATGAATACGTTCTGCGGCAGGAGTAGCATTTAAACTCATAAAAATCACCTCCGTATAGATAATAAAAGCACTGAGGCAGTTCCCCAGTGCTTTTATTTTTGGACGTCAAAATTAGTAAAATTTATTTTACTAATTCCATTTTGGTATTAGGATTATATTTACGACCAGCTTTAGCGCAGTCTTTGCCGTTAACTTTAACGATATCCGCAGTAAAGTTAATATTGCCGTCGAAAAAAGAGGACCCAACAGCATAAGTATCAACGGGAACGCCCATTTCTTCAAAAGCAGCAACGCGGGCAGCATCAAAACCGCCGGAAACTATAATTTTTACGTGGTTAAAACCTTCGGCATCTAAGGCACGGCGCACATTGCATACAAGTTCTTTACATACTCCGGTAGGCTTAAAAGTGCCTATCTGTGTCCACAGGCTTTTATCAACCATACTACCCGAAGTATCCAGACGGACACCTGCCAGCTTTTTGCCCAGCTTACGTGCAACAGCTAAAGAAGTATTGACACAGTCATTATCAAAATCGACTAAAGCAATGCGTGCAATAGAAGAATCAACATATTTGTCAAAAGCTTCTGTTGCGGCAACGGTATCGCCATTATAGGAAGCGATTAAAGCGTGGGGAATAGTACCTAAGCCCTTGCCTCCGCTGGCTAAAGCATTCGCATCAGTGGAAAAACCGTTGATACCGCCGATTTTAGCTGCATAACCGTCGCTTTCCTGGGTTTGATATATATCATAACGAGCAGGGAAAAACAGTACAGGTTTGCCGTTGGCTGCTTTCACAACCTTGCGCACGTTAGTGGCAATACGGCTTTGGCGTGCTAAAATGCCTAAGTACAATGTTTCCAAATGAGCGAAATCTGCATAGTCGCCTTCAATAGTCATAATTGTTTCCCATTCTTCTACTTCTTCACCATCATGAAGAGCATGGATAACAATATTTTCTGGATGGAAGGCACAAGTCTTAATTAATGCAATAACCTCGTCGATACCGCAAACAACTACATTGGCACGGGGAAAAATTTGCATTAAAACGCGAGGATGGTAATTGTCGCCGTTTAAGATTTCTGCGGAGCGCATGAAATAAGCATCAGTATAATAACCAGCTTTAATTTGTTCTACGGGAAAGTGAAAGCTTTCCACAGGCAATCTGTTTGTCATTTTTAGGGCCTCCCAAAAATTTTCTTCTAATTTAGCATTCCAGCATTGAATGTTGTTGAAAATATGATACAATATTAGCGTTTGTTATTCAAGCGTTTTACAAAAAATTTGTACTATTTTTCTTTTTGAAACGTCGATTTAGTGGTGTAGGTTATGGATACGCAAAGAAAAAAATACACAGTGTTGCTTTTATCAGCGCCAATCGGTTCAGGGCATAAGTTGGCCGCCGAAGCTATAGGAGAGATTTTGCGCCAGAAAGCTGATGTAGAGGTAATTCACGGTAATATTTTTGATTTTTTCCCTGGTTTCTTGGGCAGAGCCTTTTTGCGCAGCTATTTATGGATATTAAGCAAATGTCCGTGGCTTTACGAGCTTGCTTATAAATGGGGAGATAAGCAGGGAGGTTCTTTATGGCTGCGCAGCCTATTAAATAGATTACTGGCAAAATTAGGCAGCAGCTTTTTGAATAAAGTACACCCTGATGCAGTAATAGCCACTCATGCTACGCCTGCAGGGATTATGTGCTATTATAAAGGGCGTTATCCGCAGCTTTGGCTGGGAGCGGTAGTGACTGACTTTACTGTTCACCGCTGGTGGCTTTGTGAAGGCGTAGATACTTATTTTATTGCTGATGAACGATTGCGCAGTAAAATAACAATGACAGCTAACGTGCAGGCTTTTGGCATTCCCGTGCGACAGGAATTTTTGCAGCAGGACAGAGAAAAAAATCGCTGTCTTTACGGTTGGCATTCAAGGGAAAAGGTATGTTTGCTGATGGGTGGCGGCGAAGGCCTTTTGCCCATGGAAAATATCGTGCAATCTTTAATGCAAGAGAAAATTCCACAGCTGAAAATTGTTGCCATTACCGGACGTAATACAAAGCTGGCAGCTTTGCTGCAGAAAAATTATGCTAACAATGATAATATAGAAATTTACGGTTTTCGTGAGGATATACCGGCTATGATGTCGGCGGCGGATATGGTCATCACCAAAGCAGGCGGCTTGACCTCTGCCGAGGTGTTAGCTTCTCACGTGGATTTTATTATTTATAAACCGCTGCCGGGGCAGGAAGAAGGCAACGCTGACTTTTTAAAACGTTTTTACCACGCGCAGGTAGCAAAAGATGTTCCGTCCCTGATTGAAGCTGTAAAGCTGCTTTGCGGCGGCGACAGCGGTAAAATAGCTAAGCCTGTCTACGAAAAAGCTGACGCTGTAGAAAAAATTTGCGAATATGTTATAGAAAAACTAAACAGTAAAAAGTGAGTTAAACGTATGGTTTGGGAGTTAATGTTCACCAATGATGTGAGCTATAAATAAAATAGCTCTTGACCTATACGTTTTTCTTCTTTATAATGAAGAAAATTGCATGTTATGAAGGCTGTGGCGTGTAGTTGGTCCTGACTTACATAATATTTTACATCAGTAAATTATTTGTACGGGAGGACAAACATATGGATACACTATATTTAGCCGCAATTTGCGCTTGCGCATCGGGAATTAGTAGGGCTGCTTTACCACAGCTTGTGGAATCTTTAGGAAGCGCGCGAGCAGTTTTTAAAGCGGATGCAGCAGCTTTAAAAAGCACAGGCTTATTAACAGAAGCTGCAATTAATAAATTTATATCACATAGACGCAGCAAATTACCTGAAAAAATAGCTCACTTTTGCAAACAGAACAAGGTAGAGCTTGTAAGTTACGCTGACGCAGATTATCCTAACTGCTTGAAACAAATTGCAGACCCTCCTTTAGTTTTGTACGTTAAGGGCAGACTGCCTGCTGTCAGCTATAGTATAGCAATAGTAGGCTCCCGTGCCTGCACGGAATACGGCAAACGAGCCGCAACATATTTTTCCGAGCAGCTTGCCCGCTGCGGGATACCTATTATCAGCGGCGGCGCTCGCGGCATTGATACTACTGCTCATAAAGCGTGCTTAGCTGCCGGAGGTCAAACGGTAGCGGTGCTTGGCTGCGGCTTGGACATAATTTATCCGGAAGAAAACGCCGGACTGTATGCTGCAATTGTTGCTCAAGGAGGAGCAGTTATTACTGAATATGCGCCGGGAGTACCGCCTTTTAATTATAATTTTCCAGCGCGTAACCGCATTATTGTAGGCTTAAGTCAAGGCGTATTGGTTGCAGAGGCTGCGAAAAGGAGCGGTGCTATTATTACTGCCAATCTGGCCGCCGACGCAGGGAGAGAGGTTTACTGTGTACCGGGCAATATTTTTGACCGCACCAGTATCGGCTGTCACGAATTGATACGCACTGGGGCGAAGCTTGTCGACAGACCGGAACATATTTTAGAAGACAAAGCAAGCTGGGAATTAGCTCAACACGAGAGAATTTTTCAGCCCTCAATATTTAATTTTGATTATCTTGAACAGGAGAAAAAAGCTACTCCTGATATTGTGACCACCAAATTGGGCGCGCAATTACTGGCGCTGCTAAAGGGAGGAGCGCTTTCATTAGAAGCGTTGACCGAGAAAAGCGGCGCAGATTTTGCTTCAGTAGGCATGGAGCTTTTGGAATTACAGGGAGCAGGCCTGATTGCGCAAAATCAAGCTCAACAATACTACCGTAGGTAGGGGGATAGAAAATGACAATGAATCTTGTTATCGTGGAATCACCTACGAAATCCAAGACAATTGAAAAATTTTTAGGAAAAAATTATAAAGTAAAGGCTTCTATGGGACATCTGCGTGATTTGCCAAAAAGTACTTTTGGCGTAGATGTGGAGCATAACTTTGAGCCTAAATACATAAATATCCGCGGCAAAGGCGAATTGATTAAAGAGCTGAAAACCTTAGCTAAAAAAGCCGATAAGGTTTATCTGGCAACTGACCCTGACCGCGAAGGCGAAGCTATTAGCTGGCATTTGGCGCATATTCTTGATTTACCGCAGGATAACAGCTGCCGAATCGTTTTTCACGAAATTACTAACAACGCTGTTAAAGACGCTATTAAGCATCCCCGCGGTATTGATATGGATATGGTCAATGCTCAGCAGACAAGACGTATTTTAGACCGCATTGTAGGTTATGAATTAAGTCCGCTATTATGGCGTAAAATTCGCAAAGGCTTAAGCGCTGGTCGCGTGCAGTCTGTGGCCGTAAAAATTGTTGCAGACCGCGATAAAGAAATTGAAGAGTTCGAACCGCAGGAATATTGGACATTGAGCGCTAAGCTGCGTGAAAACGCTAAAGCACCTATTTTTGAGGCAGAAACTGTAAAATATAAAGGGAAAAAGCTGGAGCTGAAAAACGCCGAGCAGGCACATGCCGCCGAAGCAGCGTTGGCGCAGGCAAAATATATTGTCAATAAGGCAGAACGCAAGGAGCGCAGGCGTCATCCAGTGCCGCCGTTTACTACTTCAAATTTACAGCAGGAAGCAAATAAAAAGCTTAATTTTTCCGCTAAAAAAACTATGATGGTTGCCCAACAGCTTTATGAAGGCGTTTCTCTAAGTAAAGCCACCGTAGGTCTTATTACTTATATGAGAACGGATTCTGTGCGTATAGCTGATGTAGCGATTGACGAAATTCGCGATTACATTAAAAATAATTTAGGTAATGAATATTGTTCGCCTAAACCAAATCATTACAGCGCAAAAAAAAATGCACAGGATGCTCACGAGGCTATTCGACCTACCAGTATTCTGCGTACACCGCAGGAGATAGCCGGACATTTAACTCCGGATCAGGTCAAACTTTATACATTAATTTGGCAGCGTGCTGTTGCCAGCCAAATGAGTGATGCAGTTTACGATACTACGACGCTGCAAATCGGAGCGGGAGATTATGAATTGCGCGCCACAGGTTCTATTTTGCGCTTTCCCGGTTTTTTAGCGCTTAACGCTAAGCTGACTGATGAAGAAAAGGATAAAAGCGTACCCTATATTGAAGCCGGCAGAGAACTGCTTTTGCATAAGCTTTTGCCTGCGGAACAGCATTTTACCGAGCCGCCTGCGCATTTTACCGAAGCTACCTTAATTAAAGAGCTGGAGGAAAAGGGTATCGGGCGTCCTTCAACATATGCGCCTACAATCATAACCATTATTGGGCGCGGTTATGTTGCCAAGGAAGGTAAAAAACTTTTAATCACAGAGCTTGGCAAACAAACTACTGAAATGCTTACAGAGTATTTTGATAAACTCATCAGTATTCATTTTTCTGCGGAAATGGAAAATCATTTAGATGAAATTGCTGAAAATAAAGCAGATTGGGTAGAGATACTGCGTAAATTTTACGTTCCTTTCAGAGAGGACGTAGAACGTTTTGACAATCAATGTCCTGCTTTGCCGCCTGTGCCGCCGGAGGTCAGTGATGTGCCCTGCGAAAAATGCGGTCGCCTGATGGTTATTAAAGAAGGGCGCTTTGGTAAATTTTTAGCTTGTCCTGGTTTTCCGGAATGCCGCAATGCAAAACCGCTGCTGAAAAAAATTGGTGTTTCTTGTCCCCAATGCGGCAGCGAGCTTATAGAACGCACAACCAAAACCGGTAAAATCTTTTACGGCTGTGAAAAATATCCTGCTTGTGATTTTACTACGTGGGACTTGCCGCTTAACGAAGCTTGCGAAAAATGCGGTCACATGCTGGTAGAACATACTGAGCGCAGCGGACGCAGACATAAATATTGCAGTAATCCTGAATGCACCAATTCACGTCCTGCCGGCAAAACCATAGCTGCTAAAACAGCAGTTAAGAACACAGTTAAAGCGAAATCTAAAGCTGCTGTCAAAAAATCTGCCGTAACTAAAACCAAGACTACGAAAGCTAGAAGAGCAACAGCAGCAAAAGGCTGAAAACGTATACTTAATTTTTTATTCGGCGAGGAATTTTAATTACATGCAACCTATACATATTATCGGTGCCGGATTGGCAGGCTGCGAAGCTGCTAATCAGGTGACAAAATACGGTATCCCCGTAATCTTACACGAAATGCGTCCCGTAAAAAGCGACGCTGCTCATAAAACCGCTTTTTTTGCAGAACTGGTATGCAGCAATAGCCTCCGTGCAGCTAATCTGGAAAATGCGGTTGGACTGTTAAAAGAAGAAATGCGCCGCTTAGGCTCCTTGGTCATGGAGCAGGCTTATAAGCATCAAGTACCTGCCGGCGGAGCCTTAGCAGTGGATAGGGATGGTTTTGCCCAAGGAGTAACCGCGGCAATTCAAAATAATCCTTTGATAACCATAATTTATGAAGAAGTTACCAAATTAGAATCATTAGAGGGAATAGTCATTGTTGCCAGCGGACCTTTGACTTCTGATACGCTGTCGCAAAATATTCAAGAGCTGCTGCAAAAGGAATATTTTCATTTTTTTGATGCCGCTGCGCCCATTGTAACAGCTGATTCTCTTGATTATGATAAAGTTTATCGTGCTTCCCGCTATGACAAAGGCGGAGCAGATTATTTAAACTGTCCCTTTTATACCAAGGAAGAATATATAGCCTTTTGGCAGGAGCTGTGCAAGGCCGAAAGCGCTCCCGTAAAGGATTTTGAGCATGATGTTTTTGAAGCCTGCATGCCTATTGAAGAAATGGCTGCCCGTGGTGAGGATACCATGCGTTTTGGTCCTTTAAAGCCTGTTGGCTTGATTGACCCGCGCAATGGCAAAGAGGCTTACGCCGTTGTGCAGCTGCGTCAGGATAACGCTGCTGCTTCTTTATATAATATCGTTGGCTTTCAAACTCATTTGAAATGGGGAGAACAAAAGCGTGTTTTCGGTATGATTCCAGGCTTGGAAAACGCCGAATTTGTGCGTTATGGCGTTATGCACAAAAATACCTATCTCAATTCGCCACACCTTTTGGATGAGCATTTCTGTCTGCGCCAAAACCAACGCTTCTATTTTGCGGGGCAGATGACCGGCGTAGAAGGTTATGTCGAATCTGCTGCTTCAGGTCTTATGGCAGGCATTGCCGCTGCACGCGCGCAGCTAGGCTTGTCCCGAATTATGTTTCCTGCAGAAACAGCTCATGGTGCCTTGGCAAAATACATTAGTAACGAAGCTATTGAAAATTTTCAGCCTATGAACGTAAATTTTGGCTTGCTTCCGCCGCTGACAGTGCGCGTGCGTAAGAAAAAAGAAAAAAACGCGCAAATTGCTGCTCGTGCTTTAGCAGCCTTGGATAATTTGCTTACAGAGCTGAAAAATTCTTTTGAAAATGCAGAATAAATTAGAGTTCAAATTGCTTGACAACTTTTCACAGATAATTTATTATATCTAGTGTAAATTTTTCATAACTGCTTCAATGATGAACAGTGCTTCTAAGGGAGCACTGTTTTTTGTATATGGGGCAATGAATTAGAAAATTGAGAAGAATATAAAAACGTTCTTGTTTTCACAACAAATATGTGATAGGATATAACGAAAGAGGTTTCAGATTGATGGTCAGTACTTTAAGCAATTATCCTGAAAAATTTTTAACTTATATAGCGGTGGAAAAAAATAACTCCGAACTGACCGTCAGCAATTATCGTAGAGATTTGCAGAGCTTTGCGGA
Organism: uncultured Phascolarctobacterium sp.; assembly: GCA_905200645.1. GTDB lineage: Bacteria > Bacillota > Negativicutes > Acidaminococcales > Acidaminococcaceae > Phascolarctobacterium_A. Next base: position 44,931 of record CAJKLD010000007.1, read on the forward strand.
TTTCATGCAGGAGCGTTTGCATAAACCCTTTGTTTGGGAAAAGGTAGGACCTTTGGATATACGCGCTTATTTAGCTTTTTTAAACAGTAAGCAATACGCGCGCAGAACCGTATCTAGAAGAGTGTCGGCTTTACGCTCCTTTTACAAGTTTTTGGTGAGGGAAAATATTATTGACAGCAGTCCTACGGCAAAAATTCATTCTCCTAAGCTGGATAAAAAATTGCCAACTTTTCTTGATGAAGAAGAAATTAACGAGCTTTTAAATATGCCTGACCAAAAGCCTTTGGGCAGACGCGACCAAGCTGTTTTAGAGCTTTTGTATGCTACGGGTTGCCGCGTCAGCGAGCTGGTTGGCTTAACCTTAGACAGAATTGATTTGGGCAACCGTTTTGTGATTTTATTAGGTAAGGGTAATAAAGAACGCCTTGTGCCGTTAGGGCACAGCTGCTGTAATGCTTTAGCTGCCTATTATCCTTATAGAGCTGAGCTCATGAAAAAATACCGCGTCCAGGAGCATAATTTTATTTTTGTGAATAGCCGCGGCGGTGTGCTGACTGACCGAAGTGTGCGGCGTGTGCTGGAAAAATATATTTCTCAGCTTGCTATTAAAAAAAACGTCAGTCCACACACTATCCGCCATACTTTTGCTACTCATCTTTTGGCTCATGGCGCGGATTTACGTGCCGTGCAGGAGCTTTTAGGTCATGCTAATTTGTCCACTACACAAATTTACACTCATGTAACTACAGAACGCATTGCGTCTGTTTATAAAGCAAATCATCCAAGAGCGTAATTTCGTTTTTTGAGGAGGCTATTATGGAATTATTAGAAAAAACCAGAAAAATCAACAAGCTGCTGCAAAATGGTGATAAAGTAGAATATAATGCCATTGCCCAATTATTATGCCATATTATTAAAGCTAATACATATATTGTAGGAGCTGACGGCGATGTCAAGGGTTATGCTTTAATCCATGAATTTGAATGCGATATTATGCGGGAGCAGGTTTTGAATAATAACTCCTTTCCTGAAGATTATCTAAGATTTATTATGGGAGTAAGGGAAACCTTTGCTAACATTCCTCACGAAAATCAAAATTGTTCTTTTGTCGCTAACACTAAATGTATATTTAAAGATAAAATGACTACGGTTGTACCTATTTATGGTAAGGCAGAGCGCATCGGCACCTTGATTGTTGCCAAATACGATGCTAAATTTGACGATGAGGATTTGCTGTTGGCAGAATACACAGCTACTGTTTTGGGAGTAGAAATTTTACACGACAGAGAAGCGCAGGTTGCTGACGAAATACGTAAAAGAGCAATGATTCAGGTAGCTTTCGATACTTTGTCATATTCCGAAATGGAAGCCATCGGTAATATTCTAGGCGAGCTTAATGGCCGCGAGGGGTTACTGGTTGCTTCTAAAATTGCTGACCGCGTAGGTATTACCCGTTCTGTGATTGTCAATGCTCTGCGTAAATTTGAAAGCGCCGGACTCATTGAAACTAAATCCTTGGGTATGAAAGGCACTTACATTCGTGTACGCAATGAGCTGCTTTTTGAAGAATTGAAGAAAAGAAAACACTAAAAATTTTACCGGAGGCTTTTAGTCTCCGGTTTTTCTGTATAATCTAAAAAGAAAACTTTGTACAAGAAATTAAAACATGATATAATAGCTGTAGGCATTTTATGTAATGGAGGTTGTTTCGATGCAAAAGATTGATCAAGCTTGTGTAAATACTCTGCGTTTTTTAGCAGCAGACCAAGTAGAGAAGGCTAAATCCGGTCATCCCGGCTTTCCTCTGGGTACTGCTCCTTTAATGTATACTATTTGGGATCGTTATATGAACTATAATCCTGCTAATCCGAATTGGTTTAACCGCGACCGTTTTATTCTTTCTCCCGGTCACGGCAGCGCTTTGCTTTATGCTATGCTGCATTTGGCAGGCTATGATTTGCCTTTGGAGGAACTGCAAAACTTCCGTCAATGGGGGAGTAAAACTCCCGGTCATCCGGAATACGGTTTAACTCCCGGTGTTGACGTTTCTACCGGTCCCTTAGGTCATGGCTTTGCTATGGGCGTTGGTTTTGCTATCGCAGAAGCAATGTTAGCGGGCCAATATAATAAGCCTGATTTTCCTGTTGTAAATCACTATACCTATGGTTTGACTTCTGACGGTGATTTAATGGAAGGAGTTTCATCTGAAGCGGCATCCTTGGCCGGAACCTTAGGCTTAGGCAAACTGATTTATCTTTATGATGATAATAAAATTACCATTGAAGGTAATACTTCCATTGCTTTTACCGAAGATGTAGAAGCACGTTTTAGAGCGTATGGCTGGCAGGTTCTGCGCGTAGCAGATTCTGAAGATATCGAAGCTATGTCTGCAGCAATTGAAGAAGCAAAAGCTGATATTGCTCATCCGTCTTTGATTATTGTCCGCACTCATATTGGTTTCGGCAGTCCTAAACAAGACAGTCCTTCCTGCCACGGTGAGCCTTTGGGAGCAGACGCTTTGACTGCTACTAAAGAAAAAGCCGGCTGGCCGCAGGAAATGTTCTATGTTCCCGCGGAAGCTAAAGAACATTTTGCAGCTAAGCTTCCTGCCTGCGCTAAAGCAGAAGCCGATTGGAATGACCTCATGAAAGATTATGCAATGTGCTATCCGGAATTGGCAGAAGAATTAGCAGCCCGCATTGCAGGTAACGTTAATATTGATTTAGAAGCTTTGGAAGCTATTTTTAAAGACACTGCTAAAAGTGCAACCCGCGCGTCCTCCGGCGATGTAATTCAAAAGCTGGCAGAGCAGATTCCTGCTTTAGTAGGCGGCAGTGCTGACCTTGGTCCTTCTAATAAAACAGTCATGAAAAATAGCGGTTATTTTTCTAAGCTTGATCATAAAGGTCGCAACATTCACTTTGGCGTGCGCGAACATGCTATGGGTACCGTTTTAAACGGTATTTCTTTACATGGCGGCTTTATTCCTTTCGGTGGTACTTTCTTAGTGTTTGCAGACTTCCTGCGTCCGACCATTCGTATGGCCGCGCTTATGGGCATTCAATCTATTTTTGTACTTACTCATGACTCCATTGCTTTAGGCGAGGATGGCCCTACTCATCAGCCTATTGAAACAACCATGGGTCTGCGGTTGATTCCTAACGTCAGCGTAATTCGTCCGGCAGACGCTTTGGAAACCGCTGTTGCTTGGCAGCAGGCTGTTTTAAACAAAACAAAACCCACGTGTCTCTTGTTGAGCCGTCAAAACCTGCCTGTAATGAATGAATATGCTGCTACTATTCACGCAAACGCGGCTAAAGGCGCTTACGTTTTAAGTCCCGCTAAGGAAGCAGCTAAGGTTATCCTCATTGGTACCGGCAGTGAGGTTGAATTGGCATTGAAGGCGCAAGCCAAATTGGCAGAGGAAGGCATTGCTGCCAGCGTAGTTTCCATGCCCAGCTGGGATTTGTTCGACGCTCAAAGTGAGGAATACAAGGAAAGTGTATTGCCTGCAGGCGTTGTTAAATTTGCAGTTGAAGCAGGCGTTCCTTATGGCTGGAGCCGTTATACCGGCAGCGAAAAGAATGTGCTTGGCATTACTACTTTCGGCGCTTCTGCACCCGGCGGCGTAATGATGGAAAAATACGGCTTTACTGTAGAAAATCTTGTTGCTAAAGTAAAAGCAGTACTCTAATCTTTAAATAAGCTTATTTGAAATAAAATTTATAGGCCGGGGATGCAGTGCGTCCTCGGTCTTTTGCTGAAAAGAGGAATTTTTCATGCTTAAACATTTATTAACCATTGCCGGCAGCGATTCCAGCGGCGGCGCAGGGATTCAGGCTGATTTAAAAACCTTTGCTGCCCACGGAACCTTTGGCATGAGCGTTATCACGGCTGTTACCGCACAGAACACCTGCGGCGTTACCAAGGTGCAGGATGTCGCGCCGGACATTGTGGAAGCGCAGATTGCCGCAGTGTTTGACGATATTCGCGTGGACGCAGTAAAAATAGGTATGCTTTCGCGACCGGAAACTATTAAGGCTATTGCTAAGGCTTTGCGCAAATATCAGCCGCCAATTATCGTGCTTGACCCTGTAATGATTTCTAAAAGCGGCTATCCTTTACTGGCTCCGGAGGCTTGTGAAACCTTAATTACAGAACTTTTACCACTGGCGACTTTAGTAACGCCTAACTTACCGGAAGCGGAAGCCATCAGCGGTATGCAGGTAAGCATTAAAGAAGCTATGCGTCCGGTGGCAGAAAAGATTATTTCCCTAGGCGCCAAGGCAGTGCTGGTGAAAGGCGGGCATTTAAACGATACTGCTGACGATTTGCTTTTTGATGGACAAAAGGAAATTTGGTTTGCAGGCCAACGCATTGCTACTAAAAATACTCACGGCACAGGCTGTACCTTATCCAGCAGCTTAGCAGCTAATTTAGCAAAAGGTATGAGTTTAGAAGAGGCAGTTAAAACCTCTAAGGCTTATGTTACAGAAGCTATCGCCCATGGTATCACATTAGGCAGCGGTTGCGGCCCCACGCATCATTTTGTCGACCTTTACAGAAAGGCAGGTATTTTAGAATAATGGATTTAACGAATACTTTTGGCGAACTTGTTGATAAGCTGCGCAAGCAAAGACCTGTTATACATGAGATTACCAATTACGTAACGGCAGAAAGCTGTGCTGACTCTGCTTTAGCTGCTGGCGCTTCACCAGTGATGGCAGACGAACCGGAGGAAGTAGCAGAAATTACTGCCGGCGCCAACGCTTTAATATTAAATCTCGGTACGCTTAATTTTAACAAACAAATTGCTATGGAGCGCTCCGTTACTGCTGCTAAAGCAAAAGGTATTCCCGTAATTTTGGATCCGGTTGGCGTTATGGCGTCTAAATTCCGGCTGAATTTTGCGTTGCGGTTGTTAAATAACGGCTGTATAGACATCGTTTGCGGTAATTGCAGTGAATGCAGCGCGCTGTTAAACGGTACTGCCAACGGTCAAGGTGTTGACAATATTGAAGGGCAGACTGAGGAAGGCGTAGCTTTGAAGGTTGCTAAGGACGCAGCCACAAAGTTTAACTGTGTTTTTGCCGTTACAGGCGCTATTGATAATATTTCCAACGGCAAGCAAGCAGTTGTTTTGAACAACGGTCATCCGCTGTTGCAGGATATTACAGGCAGCGGCTGCATGACAACTACTTTAGTAGGCTGCTGTGCTGCTGTAACTAAGGATATGCTGGTTGCCGCTGCTTTGGGCGTAGTTATTATGGGACAAAGCGCCGAGCTGGCTGCCAACTTTTTGGAAAAAAAGGACGGCCCCGGCATGTTTAAGGTACGCCTTATCGACTGCATTTACCACGTAACCACTAAATGGAATCTTGTCAACCTCAAACCGGAAGAAAAAGTATCATGAGTAAACCGCAAATTGATTACAGCGTATATTTAGTTACAGATGATGTCTGTCTGCAGGGCAGACCGCTGCTGCGATGCGTGGAAAAAGCTTTGCAAGGAGGAGTAACGCTGGTGCAATATCGCTCTAAGCATAAGGACGGCGGTTCTATGTATCAAGAGGCGTTGGCTTTAAAAAGCTTATGTGATAAATATTTGGTGCCGTTGATTATCAATGACCGTGTTGATTTAGCATTAGCGGTAGGCGCGACAGGTGTTCATGTCGGACAGAGTGATTTGCCTTGCGCAGCAGTAAGAAAAATAGTTGGTAAAGATTTCATTATCGGCGTTTCTGCACATAATGTAGAAGAAGCGTTACAAGCAGTAGCTGCCGGTGCAGATTATTTAGGCTGCGGTGCAGTTTTTGGCACTGCTACTAAAGCTGACGCTTCTATGTTGGGTTTAGAAAATCTTCGTAAAATTCGTAGTGCCGTAAAATTGCCTATTGTTGGTATAGGCGGCGTCAACGCAGAGAATTACAGCCAGGTTTTATCAACAGGCGCTAACGGTGCAGCAATTATCAGCGGCATTTTAGGAGCTGATAAAATTAAAGATACAACCGAAAAATTTGCCGCAATACATAGACAGCTTCAAGAGCATAATTAAAATACCTATACGTTTAATTAGAATTATACAGCATACAAGCAAAACTGTTAATTACTTTACATTTTTATCTTAATTGCAAAAATATAAGTAAAAAAAGGTCTGCTTGGCAGGAATAATCCGTAAATTTAGCGAAAAAGTATATTAAAATTCGTCTGTTAAAGGAGGACTTAATTATGAAAGAATATACTGGCGATAAAATTAGAAACGTGGCCATTGTGGGTCATGGTGGAGCAGGAACCACGTCTGTTACCGAAGCTTTATTGTATCGCAGCGGTGCTATTACAAGAATGTGTAAGGTAGAAGACGGTGCTACCACCACTGACTACGAACCCGAAGAAATTAAACGTAAGGTTTCTGTAAACGCTACTTTGGCGCCTGTGGAATGGCGTGATTCCAAAATCAACTTTATTGATACTCCTGGCTTCGCTGATTTTGTAGCAGAGGTTAAAGGCGCATTCAGAGCAGTGGACAGCGCTTTAATCGTTGTTTGTGCTACCAGTGGCGTGCAGGTTGGCACTGAGCAATGCTGGAAGCTGGCGGAAGAAGCTGGCTTGCCGCGTATTATTTTCGTAAACAAAATGGATCGTGAAAATGCTGATTTTGACAGCATCCTAGATAATCTGCGCGCTAAATTTGGCAAGCACGTTCTGCCTTTGCAGTTACCTTTGGGTAAAGAAGATAAATTTGAGGGCATTATTGATTTGTATAAAATGAAAGCATATCGTGCTAACGGCAATGGCTCCGACGAAATCGAAATTCCTGAAGAATTTAGACAAGCTGCTGAAGAAGCACATGAGAAAATGGTAGAGGCTGCAGTTGAAGCTGATGATGAATGCATGATGCGGTATCTCGAAGGCGAAACCATTAGCGATGAAGATATCATGAAATGCTTGATTAAAGGCATCCGTCAAGCCATCATTTATCCCATGCTCTGTGGCAGCGCTTACAAGAATATTGGTTTGGGTCGTTTAATGAACGCTATTATCGACTTTACCTATCCGGCAATTTTGAATGACTTCGTTGTTATGGACAAGCAGACCGGTGAAGAAGAAATTCGCGATGCTAACGCTCCTATGGCAGCTTTGGTATTCAAAACCACCTCTGACCCGTTCGTAGGCCGTTTAAGCTTCTTCCGCGTATTCTCCGGCTCTATCAAAGCTGACAGCATGGTTTACAACTCTAGACGTGAGCAAGAAGAACGTATTGGCAATGTATTCACCATGCGCGGCAAAACGCAGATTTCTATGAAAGAGGTAGTAGCAGGCGATATTGGTGTTGTTGCAAAATTGCAATATACTTCTACCGGCGACACTCTGTGCGATAAAAACGCCGAAGTTGAATTCCCGACAATTCAATTCCCGCTGCCAATGTACACTAGAGCTATCTATCCGAAGAAAAAAGGCGACGAAGACAAGATTATGTCTGCTTTAACCCGTCTGATGGATGAAGATCCGACCATTATCGTAACTAAAAACCCTGTTACCAAAGAAACCTTAATCAGCGGTATGGGCGACCAGCATATCGAAATCATTATGGAGCGTATGCAGCGTAAATTTGGCGTTGAAGCACAGCTCAAAGCTCCGATTATCGAATATCGCGAAACCATTCGCGGAACTGCCGAAGTTGAAGGTAAGCATAAGAAGCAATCCGGCGGCCATGGTCAATACGGTCATGTTGTAATTAAAATGGAGCCTATGACTCCCGGCGGCGGCTTTGAATTTGTTGATAAGATTTTCGGCGGCGCCGTTCCTCGTCAGTACATTCCTGCCGTTGAAAAGGGTATGCGCGAATCCATGGAAAAAGGCATTTTGGCTGGCTATCCTGTAGTTGATATGCGCATTACTCTGCTTGACGGTTCTTATCATCCGGTAGACTCCTCTGAAATGGCTTTCAAAACCGCTTCCAATATTGCTTTCAAAAAAGCTATGGAGCAATGCAAGCCGGTTCTGCTTGAGCCTATTTACACTTTGAATGTAACCTGTGCAGATTCCATGATGGGCGACGTTATTGGCGATTTGAACCAAAAACGCGGTCGTATTCTTGGTATGCAGAGCGTTGAAGAAGGCTTGAGTGTTGTAACCGCTCAAGTTCCGTACGCAGAAATTACCGAATATGCAGTTGATTTGCGCGCTATTACTCAAGGTCAAGGTTCCTTTGAAATGAAATTTGACCATTATGAAGATGTGCCCGCAAAAATGGCTGAAAAAATTATTGCCGAGCGCAAGCAAGCATAATGAACAATAGCAAACAGAGCCTGTTACTTATGGTAGCAGGCTCTTTACTTTTTAAGTTATACTTCATTATTTGCTGGTAAACTTAATTATAGGGTTAAGTTATTGACTCAGAAAATTTTCTGTGATAAAATTATTTATTGAGTACGAAAGACAACCGCGGATGGCTTTAAGCCAGATGAGGAAAGTCCGAGCTCCATAGGGCAGGATGCCGGATAACGTCCGGCAAGAGTGATCTTAGGGATAGTGCCACAGAAATGAGTACCGCCTGCTGAGGCAGGTAAGGGTGGAACGGTGCGGTAAGAGCGCACCAGCAGTTTGGTAACAGACTGGCTAGGTAAACCCCATCCGGAGCAAGACCAAATAGGGAAGGGATGAAGCGGCCCGCTGAGCCTTCCGGGTTGTGTCGCTTGAGCTTACAGGTAACTGTAGGCCTAGATAAATGGTTGTCACCGCTTTGCGGAACAGAACTCGGCTTATTGAGTACTCAATCGAATCAACGGCTGCCTTTATGGCAGCTTTTTTCTTAGGTTTGAAAAGACGGTGTTAATGTATATGAAAAAAATCTCCTTAGTTGTTCCTGTTTTTAACGAAGAAGATAATTTACACGAATTTTATAAACGCGCTACTGCTGTCATGCAGGCCGAGACTTATGCTTACAATATAATTTTTATTGATGATGGCTCTAAAGACGCTAGCAGAAGCATTTTAAACGAGCTATCCAAAATAGATAGTCACGTAGAAGCTTATTTGCTCAGCCGCAATTATGGTCACCAAATGGCTTTGACCTGTGGCTTGGACAACGCCGACGGCGACGCAGTTATTACTATGGACGGCGATTTGCAGCACCCGCCGGAGCTGCTTCCGCAAATGCTGCGTTTTTGGGAGCAGGGAAGCGAAATCGTTCAAACTAAACGTATGGACACTAAGGATGCTACTTTTTTCAAAAAAATAACATCCACTGTTTATTATAAGCTCATCAATACGCTTTCCAAAGTCGAAATAACTCCCGGCGGCAGTGATTTTCGTTTAATGGATAGAGTAGCTGTGGACGCTTTTAAACAATATCGTGAGCGTGCGCGTTTTATTCGCGGCTTAGTTAATACCTTAGGCTTTAATGTCAAGGTATTGGAATTTGTTGCTCCGCCTCGATTTGCCGGTCACTCTAAATTCAGTCTGCACAAAATGCTGCACTTTGCTTTGGATGGCATTACTGCCTTTTCTAATCTTCCTTTGCGCTGGGCGTTTTATATTGGTTTAATATTTGGCATTACCAGCATTTTACTTTTAGGGCATGTATTCTACGTAAAATTTATTAGCAACGATGCTGTCCCCGGTTGGGCAACAACAACCGTCAGCGTGCTGTTTCTTGGCGGCATTGAGCTTGTAGGTATTGGTATCTTAGGTGAATATATTGGCCGCATTTTTGAAGAAATCAAGCATAGGCCACTATATTTAGTTGCCCGTCATATTAAATCAGCAAATGAAAGTGAAAAAAGCGGGAAATAATTGCAAAATTAAATTTTACATCCACTGCGGTTTGTGCTATAATATATGTGTATTATAAGACGAAGGGATGTGTACGTGGTTGGTGAAGAAGAAAGTGATAACATTATGCTTAACTCTTCTATTTACATTAATGGGAGCGGTTAGTGCTTTTGCTTCCTTTCAACGTGGTGATGATGGTGAAGAAGTATTAGCTATTCAAAAGCGTTTAGTTGAATTAAATTATTCAATTGGTATTATAGATGGTGAATTTGGACCGGCAACAGAGAAAGCTATCAAAGAATTTCAAACTGCGCATGGTCTTGAAGTAGACGGTATAGTAGGGGCAGCTACTTATAAAGCGTTGATGAATAAAGAAATGCCTCCTAACCGTAGTAAAAGCATAGTAAGAAATATTTTGCGTGCAGCATATAGTGTTATCGGCACACCTTATGTATTTGGCGGTACTTCTCCTTATGGGTTTGACTGTTCCGGCTTTACTCAGTACGCTTTCGCCCGCGCAGGTATTCATTTACCGCGCATGGCTGACGGGCAGTTTTATTTTGGCAAACGAATTTCTATGGGTCAGCTTCGTTCCGGAGATTTGGTTTTTTATACTACTTATGAACCGGGGGCTTCTCATGTAGGTATTTATGTCGGTAACGGCAACTTTATTCATGCCGGTTCCAGCACAGGTGTAACTGTATCTTCTGCTTTTACCGGATATTGGGGCGCTCGTTATTATGGTGCCTGCCGCGTATTATAAAAAGAATTTTGAGCAGATAAGTCTATGACTTATCTGCTTTTTTATAGCAAAAAGCAGATAAGCGTTTTATAATTAAGAAGAAAATATAGAGAGCGCGACGTAAGCCTTGACTTTTAATACTCTCTATGCTATAATATCTTTTGTGTTCGGGGTGTAGCGCAGTTTGGTAGCGCACCTGCCTTGGGAGCAGGGTGTCGCAGGTTCGAATCCTGCCACTCCGACCAAAACTGCGGGTGTAGTTTAGTGGTAAAACCTCAGCCTTCCAAGCTGATGTTGTGGGTTCGATTCCCATCGCCCGCTCCAATTTAATATGGTTCAGTAGCTCAGTTGGATAGAGCAACGGCCTTCTAAGCCGTGGGTCGGGGGTTCGAATCCCTCCTGGATCACCAAGGAAGCAAGCAGGTTTTCAAAATTGAAAACCTGCTTTTTGTTATAAACAAGGAAGCTCCACCTATATAACAGGTGGAACTTCGTGTTAATTAAATCATTTATCCAATTTAAAGAGCATATCCATAGGTCTTTTTGGCGCTGGCTTAAGCTGTGTATGGCTTTTAGGTATTTCTTCTTCAGCTAAGACAATGCGTCCACATTTACGCTCATAATCATCAACAACCCATTTTAAAATTTGTTCAATTTCTTTGTTGACAGAACGACCGTTATTTTTAGCTATATGTTTAAGTTTATTCATGATTATTGGATGTATCCGCAAGGTAAAACGTACTTCTTCCATCAAAATCCCTCCAATTTCTACTAATAATATTATAGGAAAAAAACTTAATTTATGCAAGTATTGCTGACTTTATCTGCAAGATAATGCTGATAATTTACAGACTTTTTTATACATTAGCATTAGATTTATGCTATAATTATTATATCGTGTTGATTGTAGGAGGTTACTATGAATTTAGAAATAGATAAAATTTATCACGGCTTCAAAGTATTAGAATCCAGCTTTATAGAAGAAATTCACTCCCTAGCCTACATTATGGAGCACGTTTACAGCGGCGCTCGTTTATTATATTTGGCTAACGATGACGATAATAAGGTTTTTTCTATTGCCTTCCGCACGCCACCTGCTGATGATACAGGTGTAGCGCACATTTTAGAACATTCATCTCTCTGCGGTTCCCGCAAATATCATCTTAAAGAGCCTTTTGTAGATTTGGTGAAGGGGTCGCTTAATACGTTTTTAAACGCTATGACTTATCCGGATAAGACAGTTTATCCTGTTGCCAGTCGCAATGACAAAGATTTTCATAATTTGATGGACGTTTATTTGGATGCCGTATTTTATCCTTTGATATACGAAAATAAATACACTTTGCGCCAAGAAGGGTGGCACTATAATTTAGAGTCTCTTGAAGGAGAATTAAGTTATAACGGCGTAGTTTATAATGAAATGAAAGGCGTATATTCTTCTCCTGATGCTTTTTTGGAAAACGAAGCTATGAAGGCGTTGTTTCCTGATACATGCTACAGCTTTGAATCCGGTGGTTATCCAGAGGCCATTCCTGAATTGACACAGGAAGCTTTTTTGGACTTTCATAAAACCTATTACAGTCCGGAAAACTCATTTATCTATCTTTATGGCGATATGGATATTTTGTCTACTTTGGCGTATTTAGATGAAGAATATTTATCTCATTTTGTTAAAACCGGCAAAGTACACAGCGAAATTCCTTTACAAGAGCCTTTGCTGCGCACTAAAGAAATAGAAGCATTTTATCCTGTGGATAAAAATGAAGATTTAAAAAACAAAACCTACCACGAGCTTTCCATAGTTACGGGTAAGGCCACGGATATTTTGACAAGTATGTCTTTGCGCCTGTTGGAAAGCGTACTGTTGGAAAGCGAATCTTCACCTTTGCGTCGTGCTTTAATTGATGCAGGCGTAGGTCAAAATATCAGCGGCAGTTACGTAGGCAGTTTGCAGCAGCCTGTTTTTAGTATTCGCGCTTCCGGAAGTGAAAAAGAGGATAAAGATAAATTTATCAGTATAATTTATAAGACCTTGCAGGATCTTACAATCAACGGTTTAGATAAAAAGCTTTTGGAAGCATCACTGAATGCTTCTGAATTTAAGCTGCGTGAAGCTGATTACGGGCCTTATCCTAAAGGTTTAATTTATGGTTTAGGCATACTGGATAATTGGCTTTACGGAGGTAACCCGCTTGCCGGCTTACGCTATAAGAATGCTATAACAGCTATGCGCAAGGGATTGCAGAATAATTTTTATGAAAATCTTATTGAAAATTATCTTTTAGACAATACACATAAGGTTATCGTCACCTTGATGCCTCAGCCTGGTAAAGAAGAAGCAGACCAAGCTAAAACAGCTGCTAAAATGGCAGACATCAAAGCCGGTATGAGCCAAAAGCAACTAGAGCAAACTATTTTTGAATGTGCTGAGCTGCACCGTTTGCAGGCCGAGCCTGACAGCGAAGCGGCAAGAGCTTCTATTCCTATTTTGCAGCGCAGTGATATCCGCCGAGAAACAGAGCATATCAACAGAATAGAGGAAGGAACGGAACAGCAGCGCCTAATTTATGTTCCTGCCGAAACCAATAAAATTGCTTATACCAACTGGTATTTTGATATCAGCGGTGTAACAGCCGAGCAGATGTCCTTGTGCTTTTTAATGACAGATATTTTAGGTAAGTTCAACACGCAACGCTATACCTATGAAGAGTTGTCAACCTACGGCATTATGTACACCGGTGGTATAACCTTTGATGTACGCGCTATTTCTGCTGCCGAGGATGCAGATGACTATCGCTTATATTTTATTGTTAAGGCTAAAGCTTTGCTGGAAAATTTGCCTCATGTATTTGATTTACTCCAAGCCATTGGTTTAGAATCTATTTTAGACAATGTTAAACGCTTCCAAGAGCTTGTTTCTGAAATTAAAACCGATTGGGACGATGAATTCTTCAATCGCGGTCAAACCGTAGCTATTTCTCGACTGTATTCTTATTGCGCCAAAGGCGCCCGCGCTAATGAACATGATCAATTCAGCTATTACCAATTTTTGAAAAATCTGTACGAAAACTTTGCAGAAGAAGGCGCTAAAGTATTGAGTAAACTGCAAAAGCTTATGCAAGTTTTCTTCCAGCAGAGCAAATTTATGCTGGTTTACTCCTGTGATGCAGAAGATAGGGACCTGGTAAAAGAGCAGTGCCTAGCCTTTTCTCGCAAGCTGCCGCACGCTGAAATTGCCGCCGCGCCTGCCGAAATTCCGGCTCCGAGTTGTAGTGAAGGTATAACCACTGCAGGCAAGGTGCAGTACGTTGCCGCAGGCGGTAATTTTGCTAAATTTGGCCATAAATATGTAGGCGCAATGCGCGTTTTGGAAACTATTTTACGCTACGAATATTTGTGGACCAAAATTCGTATTCAGGGCGGAGCTTACGGTGCTACGGCGCGTTTTGAGCTGAACGGCTTAGGTGTATTTGCTTCCTATCGCGATCCGCAGCTTAGTAAAACGTTGGACGCATATCAGGCTTTGCCTGTTTGGCTGAAAACCGTTGAATTTCCTGCCAGAGAGCTGGATAAATATGTCATTGGTACCATCAGCAGTATGGATACACCCTTAACTAATACTATGCGTATTGATCAGGTTGCTTTGCAATATATTAAAAAGCTACCGGAAGCTACCCGCCAGCGTATTCGTAACGAGGTTTTGGACGTTACTAATGCTGATTTGCAGGCTTTAGGCAAGGTAGTAGAGGATATGCTCAGCACAGGACTAATCTGTGTAGTTGGCGGCAAGCAGCCCATTGAAGCTAATAAGGAAAGATTTAACGCTATTATCCATGCTTAACAAATAAAAATAGACATAAAAAACCGATGCTGTTACTGCTTAAAGTTTCCGGCATCGGTTTTAATTTTATTCTAATTCGCCACGTTTGGCAGCTTCGACAATATTTGTGTAAGCATCGTACACGGCGCTGTTGAAGCAGACCATAGTAACTTCCATACCGTAATCAGGGTTAGCGTTAAGCCACTCAGTGACCGTTAGCAAAGCAATACGACAAGCTTCGTCTATTGGATAACCATAAACACCGGTAGAAATAGCCGCAAAAGCAATACTGTGCAAATGATATTTTTTGCCCAAATTAAGACTATTGCGATAACAATCCGCTAATTCTAAGCGCTGGCTTACTTTACCGTTATAAATAGGACCCACGGTATGAATAACGTAAGCAGCGGGCAAATCATAGCCAAAAGTTATTTTGGCCTCGCCGGTAGCACAGCCATGGAGTAACTTGCATTCTTCAAGTAATTTAGAACCGGCAGCTTTATGAATTGCACCGTCAACTCCGCCGCCTCCTAAAAGGGACGCATTAGCAGCATTAACAATTGCGTCATAGGCAAGTTCTGTAATATCACCACATAAAACAGAAAGACTATTTTTTGGCGGCTGCTTTACTAACTGAGAAAGTAACTCGTGGATAATTTGCTTCTTCATCGTGAAAGGAAAAGGGGAGGTAGGATTAAAAACAATACCTGCAATACCTTTCATTTGCAGAACTGCTTCAAAATAATTTACTAAAGGACGTTCAATAATAGTATATTGTAAATTGTTTAACCCGATATTATCTAAGGCGTCTACGCTGGAAAAAGCAGCTACATATACTAGATTATCAGAAGCGGTATGCGTTACTAGAGCAATTTGTCCTTGATTTTCTGAAGCAGAAGAAATAGGTATAGGCACTGTAGCGCCCTCGCTAAGTAAATTATAAACAGCGCGCAGCAAATGCTTCAAATTTACTGTTCTTTGATCAGCAGCATAAAAACTATTGGCGTTAAGAATAATATCAGTAGAAGGGTGAAGCACAATAACATCTCCTTGAAACAAAATTTTCTCCAACTTAAAATCTAAAACGAGAAAACAGCTCTAATATAAGAGCTGTTTTCTTAATATATAACATCAACATGACGTCATTTAAATATCATGTTGACATCGTGTAAATATCGTATTAACTTAAAGCATACGGAACACAGAGATTACTTTCCCCAAAACCTTGATATTATCAGAACCGATGATAGGTTCATATTTATCATTTTCAGGCTGTAAACGAACGGAACGTAACTCGCGGAAGTAGCGTTTAACAGTAGTTTCTTCATCGTCGATTAAAGCAACAACAATATCACCGTTATTAGCAAAATTTTGCTTACGAGCGATAATATAGTCGTGGTCAAGAATACCTGCGTTAATCATGCTGTCGCCGCAAACAGAAAGCATAAATACATCCTCGTCACAGCCAATCAAATCACGAGGTATGGGATAGGTTTCTTCAATATTTTCTACTGCTAAAATAGGGATGCCGGCAGTTACTTTACCAACAAAGGGTACGGGAACAAGCAGTTTGTTTCTCCAAGCATCACTTTCACTCATCAATTCTAAAGCGCGAGGTTTAGCCGCATCACGCTGAATAAAGCCGCATTCCTGCAATCTTTTTAAATGATTATGTACACTTGCGCTGGAAGACAGACCTACTGCGGCACCAATTTCGCGAACAGCCGGGGGATAGCCTTTTTCATTGATGAAATCACGCACAAATTTTAAAATATGACGCTGACGTTCAGATAACATATCTTCAGTATAATTACCATCAAAATCTTTAGGTAATGCTTTCCTTCTGCCCATAATTTTATACCTCCAATCAAATGTTTATGGTTTCTTTAAAACAATTATAGCAAATAGAAGCTATTTAGTCAAACATTAGTGCGTAAATTGTGTAATTGTTTTAGATTTATTTTTGTTTCTACAAGCTAAAATAAAATTCCACCATTTTAAAGGATATTTTTGCTAGACTAAGAAACTTCTACGAGCAGACTGGACTCAAGCTCTACGATAATGTTAAATAATCATGGACGATAAATATAATCAATTACTAAGCAAAATATGTAGCCTAGAAAGTACGATCGCTAACCTGAGCCAGCAAATGTACGACCTAGAACAGAAATATAGCGATAAGATAACTAATGACCAGGTTAAAGAGTATATCGAGCGCTACTTCGATAGTACATCTATTAGCCTATACGAAAAAATTAGCTAATCAATTAGAAGAGGGATTTAGCCGCGGGCCGGAACTCCCTTCTTTTTCCTTTTGGTATCATATACATAAAGCTGAAAAATATATATCTATCAGGTAATGATATAGGTAGAATCCTAACCAGGCAATACTAAAATACTAATAATCCCAAAGGAGGAGCAGAGCTCGGAAAATGGCAGATACTAAGCTCCTAGACGCGAGAAACGTTAACCTCGCCGCCCTAGACTCTAATAAAAAGCAGAGAACGCTTTTTCCTAATTCTCAGGCAGAGAGCTGTAGTGGTCAAGCCTTTTTGTAACACTTGTGGCTAAAAAATTTATTGGATTGTTGCCTGGATGCTATCGGAGCTGTTAGCTTTTATCAATGGTGCTTCGCACCGCTGTGCGGGCGCACATGGTTGTAGGTAACATAGGCGAATTCCTCCACGGTCTGATACAATTGTTCCTCCGTCCGAAATTTGTACAGATTTATACATTCGTTCTTTAGAGTGTTGAAGTCCCTCTTCATTGGCGCATTGTCATATGGATATCCGGCTTGGTTCATGCTCCGGGCCACATGGGCAGATTCGCAGAACTCTATGAAAGCTTTTCACGTATACTGGCTTTCCCGGTCACTGTGCAGGATCAGACTATCGTTTTCCGGACGCTGGGATTCCAATGCTTTCTGCAGCGTGCGGACCGCAAGTTCGCTGGTGATATGGCGGTCCGTTATACTCGCTGTCACGCTTCTGTCATGGAGATCTATGATGGTACAGTTATAACGCACATCCCCATTTTTTAGGAACAGATATGTGAAATCTGTGCACCATTTCCGGTTCGGCTTGTCCGCCTGGAAGTCCTGCTTTAGCTTATTCTCAGATAAACGCGCTCGACGCCGAAGTCGAATCTAGCGAAGAAGCATTCGTCAAGGTCAAAGTAACTCAGGTAGATGGTTTCATAAGGACCTATGAATAAAAGGCCCGTAGAAACGATTTTACGCGTCGATTTTTTCGAATGGATTAGAAAAATAAGGAGAAATGCTCATATTATGGACGAATTCATGGAAACAGAAGAAAAAGTGCCCGCGGCTCAGAACGAGACAGACGAGAAAACGAATATGCTCAAGACAACGAAAACAGAAGACTAGTAACTGAGAACGAAGATACCGCTAATCTCTTCCGAATCCTAGATATGCTTCGAAACTGGAATCCGAACTGGGTAATCAACTGGACCTAAGCAGGATATAAATCTAGCTATAGAACTAGAAAAGTCAACACCGAAGTCGGCGGAGTGACGAATTCGAATCATCTCTTCGGATGCGCGGCCGATATTCACGAAGCTGATACCGACGCTTCCGCAGAAGAATTAGCGGAAACTATTAAGGCCGCAGCTAGGTATAACGGGTTAGAAAACCAAATAGAATTAGGCATCTATTCCGGCTATGGATGGTGCCATATTGCTACGCCAAGATATACATATATTTTTGCTGGTTAACAAAAAACGCCGCATACTCTTCTTTTAATACATAAAGTATTAAAAAGATAGCTTGCAGCATTTTAATTAAAAAAAGTGCTTGACAAAATAAAATTGGTGCTTAAAATCATGAGCCAAACAAAGGGCGCCTAGAAGTTTTTAGTAAAGGAGGAAGAATTAACCAGGTTGAAAGAAGTTAAAGATACTAGCGAATTGGCTTATGAACCTTGGGATTATACCAAATCAGTAGAGAAAGAAGAGGGCGTAGAAGAGGTAGACGAAGCAGCGAAAGATACTAGTCTGGATAATAAGAACTCCGAGAAAAGCGAGAATACGGAATTTGTTGAGTCTACCGCTGACGAAGTAGAGGAAAATGCTAAGATAGAAAAAGACTCCGCGGCCGCGAGAACATCTTCTCTTCTTTCTACCGCTCCTTATTCTCATTTTACCGAAGAAGAATTAGATATAGAATATGAGCAAGAATTATTACCTAGTATAGAAGGTGGTATATACCCCGACGGATGCGTAGAAAAACTAATAAGACTAGGAGAACTCTGCGAAGTAGATATAATAGACATCGAAGTTGCTTACTATCTTCGTTATTACTACTACATGATAGCTAAGTATGTCTTGGAGCAGAAATATAACGCATCTAAAGAACCTGACGATTTAGCAAGATTAGAGGCATTCGAAGATAAATATAACTCTGCCAAGAAAGAGTATAAAAAGGTTAGAGATAATAGCCTGCCCTTAGAACTAAGATTAATCCATAGCTTTGTTGACGGAATATCCCCCAAGGTTGAGTTATACTATGGCAAGGCATATAGTAAAGTATTACTAAAATTTGATACGATCGAAAAATTGCCCGAGGACCTTAACCGCTTCTTTATGCCTGAAGCAGCCAAAAATAATGTATACCTATATGATTTAACATAAAGGGGTAGTGACAACATACGAAAAGGTGATAAAATCTAATTAAAAATATGATAATCTAAAATGGGCTTGGCCGCGGTTCCTCTTCTTCTGCCTTATAATGCTAAAATTCTATATAGTATACATTATTTTAGGTAATTGTTACACTTTTTTATATTTAAATACTGTAATGAATTCCCCCCCGATATTTATAAAATTTAATATATGACGCCTATATAAGTCATTGTATACCTATAAGTAAAAATTAATGAGTCTTTTTACAATGGCGTCATAAACATGTCACACATTGACTAGAGCCTCTAAAAAGAGGTATAATAAGAGCGGTATTCTAGCACAAGAACTAGAGATATCTAAATTGGTATAGCTGAATCAGTAGAAAAACATAATATAAATAGTACAAATAAACAATCAAAAGAGTAGATGAGGGGAAACCAAATAACCTGTAGGAGATTTTGTGGGATGAGTAATTATATTAAAACAATTTTTGATTACATTTTAACGTTAATAGGTACAGTATTAATTAGTCCCTTGCTTTTGTATGTAGCATACAGAATAAAAAAAGAGGATCCAGGTCCGGTGTTTTTTGCCCACATGCGCATTGGTAAGAATGGTAAGCCTTTTCCGTGCTATAAGTTTAGAAGTATGGTATTGAATTCTCAGGAGATGTTGCAAAAATATTTAGCTGAAAATTCTGCTGCTCGCGAGGAGTGGGAACGGGACTTCAAGCTGAAGGAGGATCCGCGAGTTACTCCGATTGGCAAGGTGTTGCGTCGTACCAGCCTTGATGAGCTGCCACAGATTTTCAACGTTTTGCGAGGCGAAATGAGTCTGGTTGGCCCGCGGCCTGTTATTCAAGAGGAGCTGGATAAATATTACGGCGAGACTGCCAAGCTGTACTACACTGTAAAGCCAGGTATAACTGGGTTATGGCAGGTAAGTGGTAGAAGCGATTTGGGATATAATGAAAGAGTTGCATTGGACGCTGTTTATATTCAAAACAGGAGCATTATTGGAGATATTTTGATACTCTGGAAAACAATTGGCGTAGTGTTGATGAAAAAAGGCGCTTATTAATATACCAGAAGGGTGGAATAAGCAATGGCAATTTTGATGTCTATAAAGCCAGAGTATGCTAACAAAATATTCTTGGGTATAAAAAGATATGAATTTAGAAAGCGTATTCCAAAGCAGCCATTTAAACGAGTTTATGTCTACTCAAGCTCACCTGTTAAAAAAATCATTGGTTACTTCGATGTTGATTATGTTTTACATGGAGAGCCAACTGAGTTATGGAATGAGACTTGTAAATTTGCTGGAATTGATGTATCGGCATATAAAAACTATTTTTCTAATAACGTAAATGGGTATGCAATCCATGTTGCTGCTACTAAGTTGTTTGAGAAGCCTATAAATCCATATATTGAGTTTCGTGGATTTAAGGCACCTCAGTCCTTCATGTACTTCAATGGGAGCTGTTGTGAATGAGAAGTTTTGCCGTATGGTACAACAAGAAAGACAAAACTAAGAATGATGAAGTCAAGACAGATATTCATGTCAATTTTTGGAGTCAATTGAATTACGAGACTAATCCAGATTTATGTTTTTTCGATTTCGGTATTAAAATTGATGACCTAAGCAATGTAGATTTTATTAATATCTATTGCCCATTCCAATCAAAACCCGAAGATATAAAAGATTTAGGTGGAAAGATTTCCAACAACTGTTTAATTGATGCGATATTCAACGAAGATTATTCCGTAACTGAAGGCATAGCGAAATATTATATTGTTCAAAGAGCAGATTGTAAAGATCAGGATAATGATAAAGTAAGCGACAAGTTTATAGTTTATTCATTAAATGACACCAGTGAAATAATTATTAAATCCTGTAATAGGGAAAAGGTTAAACCAGATGATCCACGTGATAAAAAAGTAAGCTTAGGAACAATTATCTGTTTAAAGGTTGGAACATTATTGGACAATGCTACTGGCTTAGCAAAGGGTATCAAATCCTATTATTTTAGGATTAGAGTAGCCACTACGAAGGAGTCTTTGCGTTTAATTAATAAGAAAATAGAAAATATCAATATATTCAAAGAGTACTTAGAGTCTATCGAACTTATGGATTTGAGAATAAATGATATACGTAGTTGCTGTGATGAAGTAAGAAACCAATTCAATATTGGGTCAGTGTTCTTTGTAAAATCAATTCATCTTTTGGTGATGAGAAAAGTGAATGAAGAGGTAAGCGCTGAAGGAAATTCGTATGATTGTCGTCTTTTAGAAAAGGATATATGGAATAAGTATATAGATAAGTTAGATGATAATTTTATCGCTTACCATTTTAAGCGTAAACAAAGAGCAAGGCTTGACGATGATATAAATAATGGTATTAGAGTTATTTCCTGTCCAGTAGAAAACATGGTTATTTTGCTAAAGCTAAAATATAAGAAAATTGTATATAGCACTGTTATAAAGTACTGCTTATATGCAGTAGGTTTAGCAGCGTTTTCAAATTTAGTTTATGACATTATTAGATTCTTAGTTAAAAAAGTTCTTGGATGAAGCCTGATAGGATGGTACTGGCAAATGGGTAGAAAAGAAGTACTTTATACAGCCATTTATTCCTCAACCGATAACCAAGCAGACCTTACCGAGATTTTAGAGAAGTTTACAGGTGACAATTTTGATACATTTGATAAGCTAAGAGATCTTGAGGCTACTTATCCTGATTTTTATAAATGGTATTTTTTCAAGGTTCAGCTTGATATAAAGCATCATAGAAACGGTAGACGCTTAATATTTGCTATATCGGACATTATTGATGGAGATAAGTTAATCAAAAGGTTAACTGGATTAGCAATCATTAAAGACACAGTAAGGGAGAAAAAAATTTGTACTTTTCGTGTTTTTCCAGAATATAGAGGTCAGGGAGTCGGAACGAAATTGCTACAAAAATGTTTTGATTTTCTTGGCACAAAAAAACCATTGATTAGTATATCTGAAAACTCTCTCGATGCCTTTTACAAGATAATACTTGATAATGAATGGACGCTGTGTGATATTCTTCATGATTATTATAAAAAAGGTGTTACAGAGTATGTATTTAATGGATATTTATGGTAAATCTTTTAAAAAACGACAAAAATATTTTAAAATACAAAATTTTAGATAATAAACATAGGCGAGGAACAAGTAGTGAAAATCTTATATTTTTCTCAATTTTATAAACCTGAATCGATAGCTGCTTCGTTTAGAGCAACTGATAATGCTGAAAATTGGGTTAAAGACGGTAATAGTGTTACTGTTTTTACGGCATTTCCTAATTATCCAACTGGAAGAGTTTTCTATGGCTATAGAGTAAGACTTCTTGTAAAACAAACTATAGAAGGAGTAAAAGTACTTAGAAGTAAACTTATTATAAAGCCAAATACAAGTATGCTTAATCGTCTGGAAAATGCATTAAGTTTTTTCTTGTTTGGGCTATACAACATTTGCTTTAATTGCAAGAAAATAGGTAAAGAATATGATGTTGTGCTAGGATCATCTGGCACAATATTTGCAGCATTACTTGGATGGGCTTATTCTGCTATATATTCTAAACCTTTCGTATTTGAAATTAGAGATATAACATACAAGCAGATGATTGCTACAGGAAAAAAAGAGAGTAACATAACTGTAATAGGTATGAAATTTTTAGAGTTGTTCCTAGCTAAACGTGCTAAAAAAGTTGTCGTTGTAACAAATGGGTTCAAAAATATATTAATCAATGATGGTATTAAGGCTGATAAAATTCATGTCATTACAAATGGCGTTGACGTAAATATAGCTAAACAAAAGAATGAACCTAAATTAGTTTTAAGTTATTACGGTACATTAGGTATCTCTCAAAACATTGTAGATACTTTTGCCTATTCAGATGTAATAAAAAGTAAGGTTATTAATTTTGAGTATCTAATAATTGGCGAAGGTGCACAAAAATCTCTTATAAGAGCAGAAATACAGAATAATCAAGAAAACTATATAAATCTCATGGATGGTATGAGTTCTGATGAATTAGAACAATACTATTGTCTCACAAAACTATCGGTAGTAACTATAAAAAAGAGTGATAGTTTTAAAGATACAATCCCATCAAAAATTTTTCAGATAATGGGTAGGGGTATAGCAGTTCTGTTTATCGGCCCTGAAGGTGAAGCTGCCGAAATTATACGTAAGTATAATGCTGGAATTGTGCTAACTGATACAGTAAAGAGTGACTTAGCTGTTCTAGAAGAATTTTTTTCCAAAGGCGATTGGAAAGCGGTATTAGAACAGATGGGGAAGAATGGTGCCGAAGCAGTTGCAAAGTACTATTCAAGAAAAACATTAGCATATGAGTATTTAGATGTTCTTAAATCTGCTACAGAGAAAGAGTGACACTTAGATGAACAAGTTCCTCCTTACAATTAATACAGTCAAATATATGACCTGCAGACAATGGAAATATAGATTGTATTATATGGTAAGAAATAGACACTTAAATAGGTATCCTAAACAGAGCGATAGTATAGATAGTTATAGACCAATATACTATCTATATAGTTGTATATATTCTAATCCAGAATCATTAAATAAAGCTAATGATATCCTTCTAAATAAGTTTGAAACTATTAGTAAAATCAAGCTAGAGTATGATTCTGTTATTGACTGGGATGTAAAAAAAAATAATTACAGGTTAGTATGTTTTAAACTCAATTCATTTAAGTTTCTCTTATGGCTATCTGATGCTTATTCTATTACTAAAGAAGTAAAGTATATTGCTAAAGGATTTGACCTTATTGATGATTGGATTAATCAGAATGAATCACTAATAAAAGGAGATAAATGGAATCCGTATGTGATAGCGGAAAGGATAATGCATTGGATAGGTTTCATTTCAAAGTACTCCACCGAAAAAAGGGATGTTAGCAAGTATGTAAATTCCATATACTCACAAGCTCATGAACTTGAGCAGTCATTAGAGTATCAATTAGGAGCTAACCACTTATTAAGTGAAGCGAGAGCACTAATGTATGCTGGAGCTTTCTTAAAAATTAATGAGTTGTATAATCTTGGCAAAAAAGTATTATTTGAAGAAACAAAAGAGCAATTTCTTGATGACGGAGGCCATTACGAGCGTAGTGTTTCGTATCACGTAGAGTCTTTACAGCAGTGTTTTGAAGCAGCAGTTTTAATGCATGATTTGGAAGACAAGGACTACTATAAGATGGTGGAAATTGTTTATAAGCCATTTGTATTCCTTAATTCTATGATTATGTGTGATGGCAACATACCATTAGTAAATGATGCTGCTATAGATTATCCGTTTTTAGCTAAGGATTTTTTATCGGTATCACGCTATTTTGGTTGGAATACTTGTAAATCCATAGAAGGAGATTATAGTTCTAGGTGGTCGTATCCTAAAAATACGGTATTGCAAAATCTCGAAGAAAAATCAATGTTTTATAATACTGGTTTTTATATCTGTAATTTTATAACAAACAATCACAGGGTTTCTATATTTTTCGATGTAGGGGATAACGGACCTGATTATAACTTAGGCCATACACATGCTGATGCATTAAGTATACTTGTCACAATAGATGATAAGCCATTGTTTGTTGACAGTGGTGTCTTTACTTATATGCCGGGCAAAGAAAGAGAGCAATGCAGAAGTACATTGGCTCATAACACTGTTGAAATTAACAGTGTAAGTAATGCGGAGATATGGAGTGCGTTTAGAGTGGCAAGGAGAGGGTATACTAAAATTGTAAAATTTGAAGACAAAGGCGACAGTATC
This sequence comes from uncultured Phascolarctobacterium sp., assembly GCA_905200645.1. Lineage (GTDB taxonomy): Bacteria > Bacillota > Negativicutes > Acidaminococcales > Acidaminococcaceae > Phascolarctobacterium_A. The sequence goes on from CAJKLD010000007.1 coordinate 69,730, forward strand.
CTTCTTGAAGCACAATATGATGGGTATTCTAAGGTCTTAGGACAAAAAATGGTCCATATAAGAAAACTAATCATAAATAAGAAAACTTGTCGTTTGACAGTGGATGATAGTTTTGATGCTAATAGTGAAAACTGTACAGGTATTATTCGCTACCATCTCAATCCTGAAAGACGAGTTACAGTCAATAATAGTAACGAAGTACAGATCGATGTACTACATAAAATCAGTACTACTAATAAGCTATATCTAAACGATTGTCGTATTGCGGAACAGTTTGGAATTACTAAAGAGTCAAAAGTTATATGTTCCGAAATCAAAATAAAAAAATCAATTAATTACATAACTAATATTAAATTATTTGATCAGGAGGCATAAAAATGGTTAATGTTATAGGACTAGGGTATATTGGATTACCTACAGCTTTGATGATGGCGGCGCACGGTGTAGAAGTGATTGGCACAGACTACAATAAGAAACTTGTTGATACATTAAATGCCGGTCACACTACATTTAAAGAAAAAGGTCTTGATGAATTATTTGAAACGGCTGTTAAGTCAGGAGTTAAGTTTACTACTGAATATCAGGTTACAGATACTTATATTGTATCTGTACCAACTCCTTACGATAAATTTAGTAAAAAGATAGATGCTTGCTATGTTGTAGCAGCAGTGAAAGATGTTATGAAAGTATGCCCTAAAGGTGCTACTGTTGTAATTGAATCTACAGTATCTCCAGGTACTATTGATAAATTCGTTAGACCTGTTATAGAAGAAAATGGTTTTAGGATTGGAGAAGATATTCATTTAGTTCACGCACCAGAAAGAATTATTCCTGGTAATATGGTATACGAATTGCTACACAATAATCGTACTATTGGCGCAGATGAAGTAGCGATTGGTGAAAAGGTAAAAGACTATTATGCGTCTTTCTGTCAAGGGGAAATAGTAGTTACAGATATAAAAACCGCTGAAATGACGAAAGTAGTTGAAAATACTTTTAGAGCTGTCAATATAGCTTTTGCTAACGAGTTAGCAAAAATTTGCAGACACGATGGAATGGATGTTTATGAAATTATCAAAATATGTAATATGCATCCACGTGTCAACATTCTCCAACCTGGACCTGGCGTTGGTGGGCATTGTATCAGTGTCGATCCATGGTTTTTAGTTGGTGACTATCCTAGCCTTACTAAAATAATTGGTGAATCAATGAAAATTAACGATAGTATGCCTGATTTTGTTCTTAATAGAATTTATGAAATTATGAAAGAGAATGGTATGACTGATATTACAAGAGTGGGTCTCTATGGTTTGACATATAAAGAAAATGTGGATGATATGCGCGAATCTCCTACATTACAACTACTAGAGAGTCAAGAACGACATTTGGCTACAGGACTTAAAGTATATGATCCATATATAGTTCAGAATGTAGTAAAAAATCAATATCATAGATTGGAAGATTTCTTAAACGAAGTCGACATGGTTGTAGTTATGGTTAAACATAATGAGATAATCAATAATATGCAAAAATTAAAGAATAAAATAGTGCTAGATTGTCATAACGTTATTACAACGCCTAATGTTTACCATATTTAAGGAGTACTAGATGAGTGAAAAAGTTTATAATAGAATAGAAGAGATAGATATTGCTAGAGGTATTGCAGCAGTACTGATGATATTAGGACATTCATTTATTTCATATCCAGTTGATATAAGTAAAATTGAGTGGTGCTATAGAATACAGTCGTTTATTTATGAATTTCATATGGAATTGTTTTTTCTAATAGCGGGTTTAGTATATCAAACGAAAGAATACCAGAAGTATATATCAAAAAAAATCCATAGAATATTAGTTCCTTATATAACATTTGGCATTATAGTAATGTTTTTAAAAGCATTTGGTGGGGGGGCAATTAATGGCATAGAACCTATAAATTATGGATTTATTAAATTTTTGTTATATGGCGGCAATTACTGGTTCTTATATGTATCTTTCTTGGTATATTTAATTTATCCCGTGATAGATAAACACTTAGATAGTATTTGCAAAATTGTTTTAATTATCATACTTCTATCTATTGTTAATTTTTTACCCGATATAGCTATATTTAAGCTTACTGTTTTGATGTATCATTTGACATACTTTGTGCTTGGAAATATATTAAGTAGCAATCATATATTGAAAAAAATAATAAAAAGTAAAAGTCTCATTATTGTGACTGTTTTATCCTGCTTATTCTTTGTGGTGTTAAAACCTCTTATTGAGACAAATTATTTTTTTCGATTTATAAATGCTTGTATATTGTCTTTTGCTGTTCTATATGTTTCTTATGGTATTTCGATTACTAAATGTAAATATATAGATATAATCAAAGACTTTTTGATTGAATGTGGACAATATTCTTTGCAACTCTATATTTTCAATGGTTTTCTTATGACATTCATTAGGATAGTTATGTGTAAGATTTTTGGAATTACTAATGCAGTTTTGTTAGTATCTGGAATTCTGTTTTTTGATATTTTATTAACTTTTCTTATTATAAAATTTGTTATAATGCCTTATCCTATAATAAGAAAAATTTGCGGAGTGTAGTATAAAAGAGGATTAATGACTATGAAAAAAGTAATGATTGTTTTTGGCACAAGACCTGAAGCCATAAAAATGTGCCCGTTAGTTCTTGAGTTAAAAAAAAGAAAAAATATTGAAACAATTGTATGTGTTACTGGTCAACATAAAGAAATGCTTGAGCAAGTGCTTAAAATTTTTAATATAGTACCAGATTATGATCTTTCCATAATGAAATCCAATCAAACACTTTTTGATATTACTACGTCTATCTTGTCAAAGATACAAGTAGTTTTAGAATCCATAAAACCTGATATATGTTTAGTTCATGGAGATACTTCAACAGCTTTTGTAACTGCTTTGGCATGTTTTTATCTAAAAATACCAGTTGGTCATGTAGAGGCTGGATTAAGAACCCATAACATTTATAGTCCATTTCCTGAGGAATTTAACCGTCAGGCTGTAAGCTTAATTGCAAAATATCATTTTTCGCCTACTTCTATATCTAGAGATAATCTTATTAAGGAAGGCAAAGATGCAAATAGTATATTCGTTACAGGTAACACTGTTATAGATGCAATGAAATATACTGTTAGTAATGATTATAATCATCCAGAGCTTGAATGGATTGGTAAATCGAGAATGATTTTCATAACCGCCCATAGAAGAGAAAATATTGGTCAACCGATGCATAATATGTTTAGGGCTATTAGAAGAGTATTAAACGAGCATCCTGATGTTAAAGCTGTATATCCTATACATATGAATCCTATAGTGAGAAAAGCAGCAATGGAAGAACTAGGAAATTGTAAACAAATACATATCATAGAACCAATAGAAGTTTTTGATTGTCACAATTTTGAAGCTAGATGTTATCTTTGTTTAACCGATTCAGGAGGAATTCAAGAAGAATGTCCTTCTTACGGGAAACCTGTCTTAGTTATGAGAGACACAACGGAGCGTCCCGAAGGTGTTCAAGCAGGCACGTTAAAGCTAGTAGGAACAGATGAAAGCATTATTTATGAATGGTTTACTAGATTATTAGACGATCAAGACGTTTATAAGAGCATTGCGCATTCTGTTAATCCCTACGGAGATGGAAATGCATGTGAGAGAATAGCAAATATATTGGAGGGAAAACCATTTACTCCTTGGCAGTCTTAAGATTTACTAATAATACTGCTAAGATGTAAATTTGGGATTGAGTGAAATGAAGAGACTTTGTTTTTTAATATCACATAAACCTGACAATAGGTACATTAAAAGAATAAATATTTTAAAAGGGAAGTATGATTTAAGAGTTATTTTCTGGAATAAAAATGCATATAATGTAAAACCTTCTATTGATGGAGCTATTATTAATGAAGTACAGATACCAGCGAATCAAACTAATCCATTAAAAAGAATTCCAGAGTTAATTAGATTTATAAGAACTTCATATAATAGGTTGATAGAATGTAATCCAGATGCTATTTATGTAGGAAATTTAGATATGTTGTATATAGCATATAAATACAAACATAATATCAATGTAAATGTTAAAATAATTTATGAAATTGCTGACCTCCATCGGCTGATTGTTGACAAACAATATGGAGCAAAGTTAGCTTTAAGCAAATTATTAAAATGTATTGAAAAAAAATACTGCGAAAATATAGATTTATTAGTACTAACTTCTATGAAGTTTTACGATGTATACTATAAAAATTTTATTGATAAATCAAAAGTAGTCTTTATGCCTAATATGCCAGAAGAGAATACATTTAAAAAATACAAAAAAGTTTACCATAAAGATTTTACCGTAGGATTTATCGGATGGATAAGGTATAAAAAACAACTTCATATGCTTATTGATGCTGCTAAAAAAGCTGGCGTAAAAGTTTTATTTGCTGGTGAAGATGGCGAAGGAGATAAATTTAAAAGAGAATGCGAGAAATATAGCCATATTACGTATATAGGTCCTTTTGACTACGAAAAACAGATATGCCAAATGTATCAAATGGTTGATTGTATTTATGCAGTTTATGACGCGGATATGGCTAATGTTCGTGTTGCCTTACCGAACAAACTATATGAAGCAATGATGTGTGAAGTTCCAATAATTGTAGCCAAAAACACCTATTTATCAGAGTTAGTAACTAAAATGGGAATAGGAGCTATGGTAGATCATAAAGATAACACAGAATTAATTTCTGAATTAATAAAGGAATCTACAGATAAGAGATATTACAATAATTATTGCAAAAATTGCAAGATAAACAAACAGTCAGTAAGTTTAAAGGTCTACAATACTTTTCTTTTAGATTCATTGGAAAAAATTATGGAGTGATTTTATGAATTATGCAATAATTACCGTAGATACGGAAGGTCATGATGGGAATAATCCAATTGACAAGTTAATATGGGGAGAACTTGGAAACGGAACATTTGCAGGCATAGACTTGATAATGGATATTGCTGAAGAGCATAATACAAAAGTATTGTTTTTTGTAGATTTTGCGGAGGCATGGGACTATGGTAGAGAAAAAATTGCCAAAGTAGCAGAACATATTAGTTCTCGCGGACACGATGTTGGAATGCATATTCATCCTGATCATATGGCTGATAAGAATAGAATGTTTCTATGGGAGTATTCAAAAGAAGAACAAAGAAATATAATTACTAAGTGTACTAACTTATACTTAGAGATATTAAAAAGTAGACCTATAGCCTTTAGAGCAGGTAAGTATAGTGCTAACTATGATACGCTGGATATTATTAATGATTTAGGGTATAAATATGATTTTTCGTTGTTTATGGGCCAAAAATGGTGTGGAATTAAACCTGAATTTACAGCGGATAAACCTTGTAGATACAAAAATCTTATTGAAGTTCCTGTTACATCATTCTTGGCCTCTGACACGATTTGGTTAAAAAGATTTGATAAGCTAGATATGGAAATGGTATATAGCCAATTTAAATATATAACAAAAGAGTTATCTAAATATCATGGTTATATTATTTCATTGTTCTTACATAGTTTTTCTTTAATAAGATGGAGACATGATCCTAATAATCCTAAACTGTGGAAGAACAATATTATAAAATACAAAAAATGCTTGACATTAATAGATAATAACCCCAATATAACCATATTAACTTTAAGTGAATTAGATCGACTAATTACTAATAATTCACTATTGATACATAATGAAGGCAACAAAAAACCTATTGTACGCATCAAGAATTGGATAAGGGCGTATTATTATCTATTGTGTACATCTTTAAGGATAGCTGAACATAATCAAAAAGCAAGAATGTTTATTTTGTTAAACTTTAGCATTTTTGTTCTTCTTGCTCTTCTTGCTTTAAAGCAAAATATATTTACGTAAAGGAATATAAACCTATGACATATCTAATAGTGCTTTTGCCAATTTTTGCCCAATTAGCATCAATATTGCCTTATATTTCATTAGGGGAATTATTACTAATACCTTTCATTATCTGGAATATATTAGTTTTAAAAAAGTTCAGATTACCCAAGGGAATCCTTATATTTTATGGTATTCCCATTTTATTAACTTTAATAACGTCTCCATTTAATGATTTTTTTCAATGGAAAGATGCTTGTACTGTTATTGCAAGAATAGTATATTATATTACATTAATAAGCGTTGCTTATTCTTGTTTTAATATTGAAAGAGCAAGTAAATGTTATTTTATTGTTGGCATGATGTCAGCTATTTATCTATTTATGCAGGTGGTTCTTTATTACGGATGGGGATATTTATTACCAATTCCTAGAACATTTTCTGAATTTTTGTTTTCTTATTCTGACAGTATTCTTGCATTTGATTATTTCTCCATCTTTGGTTTCCGGCCGGCTTCCATTTTTACTGAACCAAGTTATTACGCAGATTATATAGCACCATTAATTGCAATATTGCTATTTTCTGAGGACAATAATCATTATATAAAAAACCTAGGAATGAAAAAGCGTATTTTTTCTGCAGTCTTTTTATCAATTACATTACTTCTATCTACGTCAAATATGGGAGTTCTTTATGCAATCATTTTATGGTCTTCATTTTTGTTTGTAGGAAATAAAGTAATATTAACAATCACTCAAAGAATAATCATATCTTTTTGTTTTTTGATTATTGTTGCATCATTATATGCAAATGGAAATTTTGATTTTTTAATCAATAGATTATTTTCTGGAGGATCTTTGGGAGCAAGATTTATACGTGGATTTATTATTTTTGGTCACATGGATTTTTTCAGTCAATTGTTTGGAATTGGATTAAATAATGTAGAGAACTTTGTTAGATATTATTCAATTTATACACCATATGATGAACAGGACTTAGGATATACCATAACACTGACTAATCGCATAATCACAACCGGATGTATTGGACTTTCAGCATTAATAACATCTTTATGTATTTGGTTCAAGAATTATTCTAAAAATTTACAGATGGTCTTATTAATAATTATTAGTGCAACATTCATGTTTGCAAATGGAGAATATACTTATGGTTTTCCTTTTTTGTTTATTATGGTATTAAAAAGTGAAACAATAACAAAGGCAATCAATTTTTCTAGTGATAAAATATCTTAATTTAATAAATATATGGAGAATGTATGCTTTATGCATTTAAACAAAAAAATGGTTAGATCAAGCAGTTTAGGTTCTTCAGTTTTAATTGTAGTTGTTTTAGCCATTATGACTAAAGCAATAGGTTTTATTAAACAAATAGTTATCGCATCAGTCTTTGGTGCGAACGCTCAAACTGATGCTTTTTACCTAGCCTTTGGACTAATAACAAGTATAACGTATGCTATATTCTATGCAATCAACGTTGTTCTTATTCCACATTGTCAAAAACTTAGAATAAAAACTCACCAATTGTCAGCTTTTATTTCAAACGCCTTATTCTTGTTTCTAATTATAACTATAGGCTTGTCTATAATCTTATTTTATTATTCAGACAGTATATCATCACTTTTAGTTAGTCCTTCATCACAGATTTCAATTAAAGATATATCGCATTATTTCGTATTGCTTTTACCTATTCTTACCTTAGGTTGTATAAATACAGTTCTTGGTTCCGTTATGGAGGCAAACAAAATTTTTACATATAGCAAGAGCTTAGGTGTAATCATCAGTGTTTGTATAATTTTGAGCGTCCTTCTATTCAATGAACTAATTTATTTAGACTGTTTAGTACTAGGAATATTGGTAGGATATGGTATTCAACTAGTTATTTTATTCTTTTCAATAAAAAAACTAATTCAATTCAAACGGCCCAATGTAAAAAATAATTTTTATATAAAAAACTTGTTATTTTCAATATTTCCTCTTTTATTAGGGAATAGTATATATGAATTCAATAAAACCATAGATAGATTTCTATCTACTGGTTTTTCAATAGGTAGTGCGTCCGCTTTATCATATGGTCAATCACTATTTGATAGCTTATGCGCATTAACTATAACAAGTGTGATATCTGTATTATTTTCGTATGCATCAGATTTTGTTTCTAATAACAGATTCGAAAAGCTTATAGAGACAATTGATAAATGTATAATTTACTTGTATATTTTAATAATGCCTATAGCATTTTTAATTATAATTAATGGATACTATATTGTTCGAATTATATATGGATATGGGCTTTTTGACAATCATGCTATATATAATACTTACCTTGTATTGTGTGGTTACGCAATAGGATTACCGTTTTTAATTCTAAGAGAAATATTCACAAAAATTCATTTTGCGTTCCAAGATACAAAAAACCCTACAAAAAATAGTATATTAGCTGTTTTAGTTAATATTATTGCTAGTATTATTCTATCACGATTTATGGGAATAATAGGAATTACTATTGCAACATCGTTTGCTTATGCCATATCTTCTTTTTTAATGATTATTTCTTTAAAAAAACACTTGAAGTATTCTTTCAATCCTATATTGCCTAAAGTATCTAAAATCTTAATTTCATTGCTTTTAACGGCTGTTTTGAATCTGTTTTTGAATTATTTTCATGCACATCAGATCTTGATCATATTTATTTCTGTAATTTCATATTTTGTTATACTTTATCTATTTAGATTAGAAGAACTTGTATATCTATATTTTAAAGTAAGGGGGATAATTCTAAAATGAATTTAGATAAAAAACAAGAAGAAGAATTTAGAATAGCTATTCTAAAACATTTAGCAGGATTTTGCGAAGCCAATAATATAGCATATTTTCTAGCGTATGGAAGCCTCTTGGGCGCAATCAGAGAGAAAAAAATGATACCATGGGATTATGATATTGATATTATGATGCCGAGACCAGATTTTCAGAAATTTATTAGTATATATCCTGAGTTCAATAAAGTCAAAAACTACAGATTACAGTATTTTAGTATAAATCATAAATTTACATCACGTATAGCTATTCTAGAGGATCTTAATACGATTAATTCTACTGATTATACGTTAGATGAGAACGATCCATTAAAAAGAATTAGTGTGGAAATATATCCAATTGATGGGGTTTCCGATATATATATTACTTATATAATCAATCTTTATATTTTAAAATTCTTAAATTATATATGTAAAGCAAAAACAGCTAACTATGATGCAACCAGAAGCATATTAAAGAATATTGTCATTTTTATTTTAGCTTGCCTAAGTAAGCCGGTAGGTATCCACAGTATTATTAAATTCATCCATTATCTTTCACAAAAACACTCATTTAATGATGCAAGCTATGTTGGTACTCTATGTATAGGGGATAAGTTATATGTAGAAAAAAGTATATATAATGAATTTATATATACATACTTCGAAAACAGTATGTATAGAGTACCTAAAGAATATGATAAATGGTTGACCATGAGGTATGGTGATTATATGAAGAAACCATCAAAAGAAGCGATAGAACATAGTTTGAAATTAAGAAATTTTTATAATTACAGTTCTCTGGATTAGTATATATTGCTTCCGTTGCCTTCCTACTATAAATTATCATACCATTAAGAACATACTGGCACGCTGTTACGGGAAGTACAGATAGCCCTGAACAACGACTGCTCGAAGCGCACCATTAGGCGGTGTCTACAAATCTATAAAGCCAAGGGCTTTGAAGTCTTGAAGCCCAAATCCAAAACGATAACGTATAATAAGTTGCGCAAATTCAATTCATAAAAAAATAGACATAGAACTTACCTTTGCTTACAATTAAG